>PAQF01000061.1 GCA_002709695.1 Candidatus Poribacteria bacterium | reverse complement strand
TCGCATCCACTGTAATGATTTCATCTGTTTTTTCTATTTTACTGATGTTAATCCTGGTGATGGTGGGGTGATTGTGTTACCCGGTTCACATAAGAGCGAATTTGAACGCCCGCAAATATCTTATACTCATACTGAACCTGATGGTATCTTTTTCCAGGATCCGGAAGCTCCTGACCAGCCACTTCATCCGGCATTGGTCAATGTAACACCTAAGGCTGGGGATGTTGTTATTCTCTCCGAACTGGTGGTACATGGAGTGCAGATCTGGAAGCCAACTGATCGGGATCGTAGGTTCCTGATTCTACGCTACAAAACGCAGTATTTCTCAAATGACAGTGGTCGCAAGCATCCTTTTCCGGAGGAAGTTTGGGAGAGACTATCACCGGAGACACAGGAATTATCCGAAACTGCATCATATGGTTACACCAAAAGCCTAATATCTCCAGATTTCGGTCAATGAGGGAAGTTACTAATTCTTAATTCTGTATTCCAAGTTAAAAACTTAGATACAACTTGAATCTGTCAACAAATCACTATCATACAACTGAACTTATCTCTTATCCTTCTCATTAACTGCACGTAATACATTTTCCATTACATTTAGAAATTACCTGTTGAACAATTCATCCCATGATTCTTGATCTGTTATTTTCATTCTAATATAATCTTGTCGTTTACTTCGTCAAAGGAAAACCAATTTCTTACCCTTGCCTAACACTTTTAAAAAAGGGATAAATAAAAAAATGAACCTAATTATTTGGATTACTCTTGTTGTCACACCTATTGTTACTGGGATGTTCGTGTCCGGAGGTATCGGACAATTTATTGACCCACCGTCAGCTTTTATTACTATTTTGCCTACTATTGGAGTTATGATAGTGGGGTTTAAAGGATACTTTATCTCATCTCTCACATCAGTCTGGAAAAAGGATGTAGATGACCTAACTCTAGCTAAAGGTGTTGAGTTTTGGAAAGCATCCAAAAGATATGCTATTGCCTTCAGTTTTTTGGGATTTATGATCGGTCTGATTGCAATGCTAGGAAGTGGAACTTTAGAAGATTTGGGGAAATTTGGTCCTTATCTTGCCGTTGCTTCAATTACCATTTTCTATGGATTTATTTGGGGATATGTGGTTGCGGACCCAATAGCATGTTCATTAGAAACAAAAAAGAAGTTATTGAGTCCTAATAAAATATAGATGTCAACATGTATTTAAATTGGAATTAAAGTATAATAGGTTATGTGTATTTTTAACTTTAGTATTTGGTGCCTTCTAGATCTTAATCAATTGTTAATTTAAGTAGTTGGAGTCGTTTAATCAATCCTTGATTGAATTTGACCAGCTGGATATAGGAAAGAGGTGAATCCCAACCATCCACGTTTGCAGCATCGTTGCACTTGAGGTGCTATGAAAATTGAGGGAAGTAGTAGGATAATGACATATGTTATTTGTGAACTATAGATGTGAAAGATATTGCTTATGTAGATGGCTGTCCTGCTGAAGATGACGTTCCAGAAGAATGGGAAAGCTTCACAGGAAAGAATGCAGAATTTTTTGTTGTATGAAAATAGAAAGGTATAGGGTAATGGGTGCAATTGCATATTTGAAAGAGCAGTGTAGTTGGAGTCGTGGTGTTAGGGAAGTTTTGAGGAAATATGGTGTTGAATACGAAGAGAAGCCGCTACATATTTCAGAGAATTTTCAAGAGATGGTAGACAAAACTGGTCAGGAAAATCAACCATGTGTACTGTTGGCAGAGAATTTGATTTTGGCAGATGTAAGTGGTGAGGAACTTGAACAATATCTAATTGAAAACGGGTATGATTGTGTGTCAGGTGATGAGGGCGTACCAGTGGATAGTACATGTACGGATGAGGAACATGAATGTCAAAATGCCGTTCAGGATCGGAAAACCAAGCGTGAGACTACAAAAGGTAGTCATAATAGTGGTATTGGACCACATATTCCAATTAAAGATACTACATTTTACGGATCTCGTTAATCTTATTGATTATGGATCTCGCAAAAACAATAAAATGGAACTCTGGGAAGATGTCATCATGGGTTATAAGTTAGAGTAGTTGGTGATGGTTGTTCGGGGCTCATATGCGAATTGGGACACTATGGAGGTAGTTTTGGAATGAAAAAAACATTAGTTCGTTTAGATTCCAATAGGGAAACAATTGTTATAATGATGCGGTATGGTGGTGCAATCGATCAGATTGCGAGGGAGTTAGGGTATTCTGAGCAAGAACTTGTTGAGTATATCAAGTCATCTGGTCTCGATAAGCTGCTGAGCCGAAGGTCATGGAAATGGAAAGCCGGTGAGAAAAGAAAAAGAAATGCTGGCACATACAAACGTAAAAAGAATGCTAGTTGATAAAATGAAATTGTTCTTTTGTTCCTTTATCGTGTCGGTTAGGGTGGGGTGAGTAAACCTTAATATTTACGGAGTTTGAATGAGGATTAGGGCTTATTTTAGGAGTTTCATCAAAGTTGAAGGTGACTTTGATGGTTTAGATTTACCGCATGGAAATCGTGGAGTCAAAGAGAATTGTATGTAGTGGGCGGTATGTTGGTGCATATGGCTCGGTCTTTACCGTTTTAGTTTCGAAGTAATGCGTTTAGTTCAAATAGATTTCGCATATGAGGATGATCCTAAAGTAGACGCAAAGAACCTGTGGCTGATATTTGAGTTAAAACTAAAATACAAGAGCTTCTGATCTGCTTTTAATCGAACCAGTTTGGGAGTGCAGCATAGATTCGCCTACCCTTAGATCCCTTCGCCATGGCTATTTCCAGCTTATTGAATGCTGTCCCTGCCTAAATCTATGAGTCTACCGAGACCTTTGGAAATCCAAACTTTGCCAGATATAATTTGGGGTAATATGTTAGCTTGCCTGATGAGTAATAGAAACTAAATAGGAAAGTAATTGATGATTAATACTGTTGATCATATAAATATTGTTGTTTCTGATTTGGAAAGATCTCTCAGCTTTTATACGAAAGTACTGGGATTCAAAGAGGTTCGTAGAGCCTATCTAGAAGGGGAATGGGTCGAGTCAATCGTAGGTCTTGAAGGCGTTCGAGCTCACGTTGCGTATGTCATTGCTCCCGCTGGGGGGCCTCGCTTGGAGTTACTCTGTTATGGATCGCCCACTGGTGATAAATTTCCGGGAAATTCTCGGCCAAACACGCTTGGTCTTCGGCATCTCGCTTTGCAGGTAGATGATATTGATGCAGCTGTCAGACGTTTGAAGGGTGCGAACGCTGAGCTGATCAGTGAACCTGTTGTTGTGCCTGCCGACGTCATTACACACCGTGAAGGCCATAAAGTTCTTTGCTATTTCTTGGATCCAGATGGTGTGTTGTTGGAACTTACGGAATATCGTTAGAATGTTCCCGTACCTCTTTTGACATCTAATAACTTTAATTTGGATCAAGGTGAAGTCGGTTCCACAGTGAGGATTTTTTCTCTTCTAATCTCGATCTGTTTTTTTTCTCTGAAGCCAGCTGCGATTTTAGCTGAAATCAATGGATTTGGTATGTTCAACGTCTACTTTTCAATTGATGAAGCTTTAGGTTATCAGGACGTGAGAGATGATTTGTCAGAAGTTCATTCGGCCGGTTGTCGTCTGGTCACGCATTATTTTCAACGAGAACACAGTCGTAATGCTGAGGGGGAGCTGTTCTGGTTTGGTTTAAAAGATTGGTTAGAAGCAAATCCTGAGGCAGCTGAACGTTTACAGGCTTGGAAGAATAATTATGGGGAATCACTAGGCTGGAAACTATTTTTTTACAGCACTTATTTGCTAGAAGCATATCAAAAAACCCAAGGCGGTTTAAAAGTATTAGTCGGAGAAATTTATGGGATGTTCCCATTGGATCAGGATGATGTTGATTTAAGGTCTTTTGTTACGGCTATTTTAGAATTTGAAGCTGCTAATTGTCCGGGTTCAATAGGAGGTTGGTATGTCGTTGAGGAACCTAATAGTTCGGCAAAGCGTTATAACCCAGCTCGATATGAGTCAATTGTTGCGTTGATCCAAGCTTCTCAGGCAGACGCGGAGGTATCGTCACGTCCAATTTATATTGATATTTCTCCCTATCGAAAACGGAGTCAGGTAATTCCATTCCTGAAAAGTGCTGATACCATCATGATCAGCCCGGATGCTTATATTTGGGCGCGAGTGCCTCCGACATATGTTGAAGAAGCACAATATGAAGCTATCCATCATGCGATTAGGTCTATGCGTGGCCATGCCAAAGCCTCCAAAAATCTGGATGTGAGAATTGAGGTGGTTCTTCAGGCATATGATTGGAATTCTGAAGGTCCACTTCAACCTAATCACATTAATATGCATCAACAGGTCAATTACACTTTACAGCCTGGGTGGGTAGATCGAGGTATTTATGCGATACAGCCCCGATGGGAAACTCCACCTGATGGAATATGGTTCTGGTGGTGGCACGATTGTAAATCAAAAAAACAAACCCCTCAGGGGGAGGTGATTGAAATTAATCGCTGGGATAAAGGAACTGAGGGAGGATGGTCGGAAGCTATCCAAACAGAACTTTCAAACCGACACCAAGCCGTGCTGATTCGTGGAACTGAACGTTGGCGAGGAACCATCCATATTATTGGTGATGTCATTGTTAGCCGAGATGCAACACTCATATTAGAAGCAGGGACAACTGTAAAATTTGCTACATGGGATCATTTCCAAAGTGGTGCGGATAGCAGTCTCTGTGAGCTTATTGTTCGTGGGAAACTGGTTGTAGAAGGAACGCCTGACCGCCAGGTTCTTCTGACCTCTGATGCTGAGAATCGACGACTGTCCATCAGGTCACGGAAGCCTCGAAAATCAGACTGGTATGGTATTCGAACTGATGGGACATCAGCCACCGTGATGATTGAAAATTGTCAAATTCAATATGCGATTCAAAAGTAAGACAGAGTTCGACTTAGTAGTTTTCTGCTTAATCAAAATAAATATTGCCCATTACAATAATTTATAGGTTTGGGTTCAATCGTTTATGGCCTTCCAATTTACCCACTGTTGGCAATCACATGAAACCAAAACGCGTTAAAATCCATATACTGCTAATTGGCTTGGTTCTGGTAGGCTTCAATAGCTTCTGGGTATTGATGGGTACTGAGGTTTGGCATTCGACACAAATGACGATTGCCTCTCTGTTTTTTAATGCGGTTTTTAGTTTACTGGTTTTGGTTTTGATCAATTTGTTTTTGGAGAAAACCATGCCTCATTTGCTTATGTCACAGGCAGACTTACAAACCATGTACGTTATGGTTGTTATGTTGACTACTATCAGTGGTCACACGATGATGGGTTATTTGTTACCCGTTATTACCCATGCGTTTTGGTTCGCTTCGCCAGAAAACGAGTGGAGACAATTATTTGGTCACCACGTTTGGGATTGGATTGCTGTTAAGAACCCAGAGATTCTGCATGGTTACTATCAAGGTGGGTCAACACTTTACACTTACGAGCGATTGCGTGGATGGTTGCCTATTGTTGTTACATGGTCCGCATTTGTCATCGCTTTGTGGTTGGTTTTACTGGCTTTAACTGTGCTTTTGCGGAAGCAGTGGACTGAGAATGAAAAACTCAGCTATCCAATTGTTCAGCTTCCAATTGCAATGACAAGCAACTCCAAGAAATTTTTTACTAGTCACTGGATGTGGATTGGGTTTGGCTTAGCTGGGGCGGCTGAATTGTTGAATGGACTAAATTACCTCTTTCCTACTATTCCTTCTTTACCAATTAAAGGTTTATCACTTGGTCGATTCAGTTCAAGGCCATGGAGTGCGATGGGATCTCTTCACATTTCTTTTTATCCATTCGCAATCGGTTTAATGTTTTTTACTCCTTTGGATCTCTCTTTTTCTTGTTGGGTGTTTTATCTTTTGGGTCGTGTTCAATTGATTATAAGTGATGCTATCGGTGGACAAAACATTTATCATCTCGAACAGCAAGCAGGCGCATGGATCGCGTTCGGGTTTATTCCTTTATGGACTGGTCGTCGCTATTATTTACGACTATTGTCTCGTAGTTTTGGCAAACATGATTCATTAGAGGATAACAACTTGGCAGGTCAAAATGAACCGATGACCTATAGAATGGCGATGATGATAATAGCACTTGGATTGGTGTTCCTGATTTTTGTTTGTTATCAGATGGGTATGTCATTTTGGGTGATCTTATTGTTCTTAATGATATATTTTCCAATGGTTATTGGAGTGACACGTATACGAGCTGAAGTTGGCCCTCCTATACACCAAATGATTTTTGTTGATCCTGGTAGGACAATGGTGACAGCTTTAGGAACACGCCGCCTTGGAACCAACAACCTGACCGGCTTAACTTTTCTTTACCCATTTGTGCGTTGTTTTCGTGCGCATCCTATGCCAAGTGAATTAGAAGCTTACCGTATTGCTGAGAGAACCCAAATTGGTTACCGTCAACTACAAATAGGTATGATTATAGCTATCATATTTGGTGTTTTATTCACCTTTTGGATTTATCTTCACATTATGTACCAGATGGGAGCTGCAAGTAAAGCGCGGGGCTGGTTGGTTTACATGGGATGGGAATCATTCAATCGTTTACAGGCATGGATCGTTCATCCACGTAATTCTAATGTTGCCGAAGTTGGAGTAATAACTAGCAGTTTTTTGTTTACAATTGTTTTGTTAATCATGAAAAATTGTTTTTTGTGGTGGCCACTTCATCCTGGAGGTTACGTATTGGTTACAGGAACAGGATTCTCTGGTTTGTGGTTTACTGCCCTGCTCAGTTGGATGGTCAAAGCTGCAGTGCTGAAGATCGGAGGAGTACGTTTATATAGGAAAGCTGTTCCCTTTTTTATGGGTTTGATTTTGGGGGATTATACACTCGGTTGTTTATGGAGTTTACTTGGGTTAGCTTTAGAGATGCCAACATATATTGTTTGGCATTAGTCAGGTGGGCTGGGATTAGTCGGATTAGCAGAAGCCGACTAATCCCATATTCTTGGAAAATCAGCGAGGAATCAAGAAATGTCTTCAACCATACTTTTCGTAGATGATCATGACATACTTTATCGTTCCGGTACACGACGTGTACTGAACTCTCCCATTCGTCATCATGCTAACCCGTTGATTACGCCAGATCGACCATGGGAAACAGCTATTGCTTGGACGAGTATATATCGGAATCATCTTACACGCAAGTATCAGTTATGGTACCAGTCATTTGCGGGTGATCGAGCAGAGGAGGCAACTCATCGATGTATTGTTTGTTATGCTGAATCGGATGATGGTATTCATTTTATAAAACCTGATCTGAATCTCTTTAATTTTAATGAAATTAAAGAAACTAATATTGTGTTAATTGGGAATGGAGGTCATTCACTTCGATATGTCAACTCAGTTATTGTTGACCCAAATGAAAAGGATCCAAATCAACATTATAAAATGGCTTATTTTGATTTTGTTCAGGACGAGAAAAATGAATATCCTGGTTTGTGCGTTGCTTTTTCTGCTGATGGTATTCGTTGGAAAAAACATTCTCGAGCTCCGTTATTGAAGTCATCTTATGGTAATTATGGTCAGGCAGTTCCATTTGATAGCGACCTGGATCAATCTTGGGATATTCTGCTTTCGATGTCTGATGCTGTTGACGTGATTTATGATCCAAGGCGAAAGGTTTTCGCTTTATATGGAAAGATGTGGATTGATGGGCCGAACGGAGGGATGTATTGGAAACATGGGATGGAAGCGACTGGAAGTCAAAAGGAGGGACAGTAGAATCTGGAATCCAAAAGGTATCGGTTGCAATCACAGAGTTTGGAAGGTATGGGGTAATGGCAGTTGATGAAGTGAAAGCAGATGATTCAGCCATGATAGCTAAAGGGAGTCTTACTTGTCAGCCACGAGCGTTTTCACCGAGGGGAAACACTTTGAATACTGAAACCACCATTTCCTTTAACCTGAATAAGCCGGCTTCAGCCACGGTCAAAGTCTACAATGTAGCGGGACATTTAGTTCGACTGCTAGCCTACGACCGAATCTTATCAGAAGGAAGAAATGCTTTGTCTTGGAGTGGCATGGATAGCGATAACGAGATTGTACCAACGGGAGCATATATTGTCGCAGTCACTGTTGGAGACAGAACAGAGCCCAAGGTAATTAGCGTTTATAACAGGTAGGCAGAGTTGTATTTAAGTTAAAAACTTATGTACAAGGCGAATATGAAGATGAATATAATGATTCAAAGATCAGAGTAGGGAGTTACCAGATTTTTCGGGGTTTTTGGATGCTGATCTGTCCCTGCGGGTTATAGGCATAATTTGGGTTAATCGTGTTACTAACAGTTCGGTCCGTGAATTTTGCGTTGATATGCCTGAGTATGATAATGAGCAGATTTTGCACGCATTGTTGCTTGATTGTCGTAGCTCAAAAGAATCTGATCATTGTTTCTCGGGGTTGAGTCATCGCATAAAGACCCATCCATACAAAAAGGCCTCTTTTGGCATAACTTTGGACCAAGCGAATCCAGCGCAAAAGAACAGGTACCAAGACAGCGTAAAGATCTGTACAGGATAATCAGATGGGCATCAGTATCCCTAACTGGTAACCTTTTTCCTTCTCGCAACTAGACTCTTGTTTTCTGATACAACACTCCGAATGACTGATACAAAAACAACCCCATCGACTTGAACAATCAGCCCTTGTCGTGTCAGTGGTTGACAGGAGTCCAGACCAAGGTTAGTCTCTTCTTAGTTTATCTCTCACCGGTCTAGCTTAACCTGGTTGATCATTACTTGACAGCTTCCAAATTTCGTCTTATGATGTGCTCCTATATCTCTACAACTTGGGGTTCGAAGGACAATTGAGCTAATGCCCGTTATTGGAAGGGGATTCAGTCAATCTTGCCCTCAGGAGAAGGATCAAAATCGTGAGAGTGTTGGGAGTCGCCAGTTCTATGGTCATAGTCTTCATCGTAGTTGCCATTGCGTCTTCTGCCGAACAGCCCGCACCCTACTACGACTCGGGAGTAGATGCACAGGAGGCCGTAACTAACCCGCTGGCCGATCCGCAGGCACAGGGATTCGGACCGGCCTCAGAACTTGGTCCATTCGGGATAAATTGGGTTCTGGAAAAGCCACAGGCTGGTACGGCCAAAGCCATCCAGGCTGGTGGTGGGGTCCTCAGGCTGAAACTCAAGGGTGATATTAACAACACTTTCGTGCTTCGGCCCGTAGAGCCGATTCCTCTTCCAAAGAGGACACAGAGAATAAACATTTACACTTGCTTGGAGAAGGTGTCTTACCTGCGCTTTCAATGGCTTATCAAAGGTGCCGATGGTATAGAGCGGCCATTTCAAGCTAACCTTGGTGCGGGAGTCAACTGGCGTAAGGTTTCCAGTGTCTGGGTAGGCGGCTTGCGAGATTCGTTTCCAGGAATAGGTAAAGCAGCACCCGGCGGTGGACCCATGGGACCAAAGGCTATTACAGGACTCAAGGTGATTCTTGCCGCAAAGACCGATGGTCAATGTTACCTGCGTGATGCTGAGGCCGATACCATTGATTATCTAAACCACACTCGCTGGCAGATGTACCTAGGTTACGAAGACATTCAAGGCTGGAATAACCTGCTTGGACTAAACCCATACGGGTCGGGTAAGACCCAGATACCAGTTGATCTGGTCATCAATGAGTCTAAGGAATATTACCTCGGGTGGACGGTTCGAGACGTGTACCAAGGGCCTGTTTTTATGGCTGGTTCTAAGAATCTGGCATGGATACGGCCTAACCTAGAACAGGCTTATCAGGAGCGAGTCGAACTGGACCTGAACCGGACAGGCACATACTGGATAGAACTGCGGGCATGGAGTGCAGACGGCGCCCTAGCTGGAGAAAAGAGAGTCCGGGTGGCCGTTATCCGAGGAGAATTGGGAGCACCGGCATCTGTGGATTGGAAGAGCCTGCCTCGCCTGAACGATGCCAAAGACGTGGGGGTCCTTCGGTTAGACACGGGGCAGGAGAATCACATTTATCCAGCGCAGGATGAGGTTGCGCTTCTTGTCAGAATTACTCCTCACGAGGAAAGGAAACTTCCTGATGGAACTAAGTTGAGAATGGTAATCCGCCAGAACCGCCGTATTGATGCTTTGCCCGACGAGGTTCTCAGTGAACAGGTTTTCCCTGTTGATGCAGCTGATGGTTTTTGTGACCTGCGATGGTCATGGAAAGTGAAAAACAAGGGAGATGCATATTTTCTTATTGCTGAATTGCTTAACGGCAAACAGGTGCTTGATCGTCAGAAGCTGAAATTCGCCGTCCGTGATGTTCAACGAGCAACGAGCAAAAAGATTAAGTGCCAGCCAATACTGAGTGACCTTGTTGGTAGTGGGAAAAGGCTGATGACCACTGGTGATAAAGGGACATGGACAGACGCAGAATGGGGGCCTTTTCATGAAGTTTATGACAAGTCATGTACGATTTGGAAGGAGATTGGCCTCACCGGTGTAAAGATGCTGCTTAATCCGTGGGAAATCGCACCTCTGCCTGGATTTGTGCGCACCCGCAACCTGGAAGAGCGGCTGAGTTACGCCCGCCAATCCGGTTTGGTCACTGTAATCGCACCTGCCCCGCCAAACCATCGCTGGGATCCGGAGTGGTTACCATGGGAGTGTCAGGAGGATTACCAAGGTCTTACACACTGGCGCAAAGAACTGTGGAATTGTCAGTACTTTCCAGACCATAGTAACCCCATCTATCGGGATCTGATTCGCCGGATTCTCGTAGGAGTCTATGATCATATTAAGAACGACATGGATGTAGTGGCATGGAACTACCAGACAGATATATTCTTTGTGGATCACGATGGGGGGTTCGCAGGTTATTCGGTTTCATCCCAAGATGCGTTTCGTCGCTTTCTGCAGGAGAAGCTCGTGTTATCCTTGAAACAGGTCAATGAGCGCTATGGTTCTGAATATACCTCTTGGGATGATGTTATGATTCCTATGCCAGAATTAGACAGGGAGGCATGGAAAAGTACTCTATATTATCGTGACGTGATGGCCTTCAAGAATGAAGTGGTTCGCGAATTCTATGTAGACTTCTTTAGCGGAACACTTCGGGCAGAAGGCGATACCAGACCGACTTCCTTCTATCATCCTTACTGGGGGATTGACGAGGATTCCTATCTGAGAGAGGTTTTCACAAGCGGTGGATATGCGAGTACCGGTCATGGGGATACCCCTGTAAAATGTATTTCTTATGCTGATCGTGCTTTTCTGAATAAGAGCATCTGGCAGGCTGAATACCAAGCTATTGTCCCTGGGCCGAAGCGAGGCAAGTGGGACGCGGATCAGATAGTTGCAGGCATGCTACTTTTCGGAGGTGCAAGTATGCATATGAACATGTTCTACAACATAATGCATCCGGGCCATCAAACTCCGACAATATCATCCGGACTGGAAAGGCAGAGCATCTGGAGTGCTGTGCTGGCAGAAATGTCAGCCACGGAGATTCCAAAGATAGACTTTGCCAGCTATTCAGATGAGTCTCTCTATTATCTGTTCCGTTACCGAGCCCAAGTTCCAAATCACATGCTACGTGATTATTACCCGCAGGAAGCATGGGATGGTCGCAAGTGCTTGATCCTTACGAGACCTGAAATCAATTCTGAAGGTATTCAGAAAGTGAAAGCTTTTGTAAGAAGGGGCGGTCGTCTTGTTTTCTTTGACCCTGCGGCAGCAAGTCGCTTTACTGGTGAAGGCGAGGAACCCACAGGTCTGCTTTCTTCCTTCGGTTGGGTTGACACGGCCAAAACGCGATATTCCCAACAGGATGAAATTGAAGCAAAAAGTGAGCTGAACCTGTTTATCCGGGAGAAGGTTCTACACTTAGTGGGTTGCCCTCCGAAGCAAGTAGATATCCCCGCGGGAGCAAAGATTGAGGCCCGGTTCGAAAACGGACAGCCAGCCGTTGTCCGCTTCTCCTACGGTAATGGGGAGATCCTATTATTCGTTCGTCCGCTGAATGTCGGATACTACATGACGCAGGCAGAACCTCTCTTCATCGATGACCTGCTCACTTGGACGGGTTCCAGACGCTGGGTGCGAGTCCATCCCAACACCGGCGAGTATGTCACCAACTATCTGCGCTTGGGCGAAACGCGATATCTTGTGCTTCATCGAGAAATTCCTGAGAAGCAACAACATTTCCTGTGGTGGACGAAGACAGATGAGGAATCCGATCCCACACCAGTCAAGACACGGTTGTCTGCCTTCCATTTGCCCGCTAGGCGTTACAGGGTTACCCGTCTTGGTCCGGAAGGCGCCGAACCCAAGGAGATGACCCGGAAACAACTAGAAGCTGGTCTTGAGACAGAGATCGGCTGGGGGAACTTGATTGTTTGGCGTCTTGACCCAATTCAGCAGTGATTATGTGAGGAACGTGGTCAAACCGATAGTCCACAAGAAAAGGCTGGTTGGTGGAAGCAACATAAATCGGTAGCAAAGGAACTTCATCGCTGGAAATCTAACTGGTATAAGACCAGCATTAGTCTTCAGTTGTCTAACTTGATAGAAAAATATATCGAAGCCATTGAAACGACACGGACTTTAATAGCGCGAGCTAAAGCGTTGGCTAGGAGTTCATTTGAAGCTGATCGGATAGCCTCGGAAGAGTTAGCGAATTCTTTGGGGGGTAATCTTAACCGCCTGCTGTCGCAATTGATTATTGTTCCACTATTAAGGTTACAGAATTAGGTCGACCTGCCTCTTTCCCCTAAGACAACAGTTATGATAGAATGCTTCATCTGAATTCTCAGCATAACTGACGAGCAATATGATGAAATGGTACCTGGTCCTGATTCCAGCTTTATGCCTGTTTGCCACTTATCACTCAACAGCACAAGTCAATCAAATAGATGGTAACTTCATCAAAGATTGGCTGATACTAGGTTCTTTCTCTGGTAGGAACATCGATCAAGACTACTTGAAAAATGTTGATGGTGAAGCCAATATGAATCCTAAAGTTGGGGATACCATCAAAACAGCCCAAGGTGGGACTCTAACTTGGAGCCTCTATCGATCGAGGATATTGTCGATCTTTTCGCTATCCACAGCCAATGGCTTAGGAGATAACCAAGTCACCGACATCTATCAAGCTAACGATGGAATCATGTGGTTTGGCACGTATAGAAGTTACATCCACATCGCAGGAAAAAGGTGGGGAATGGACTAAGGTTGAAGTTGCGAAGGAAAGGATAAACACATGAAATTTTGCGTTATCGGGGCCGGTCGAATGGGTTCTCTCCACGCGGCAAACATAGCAGTTTCTGATCGTGCTGAACTTGCCTGTATCGTGGACAGCGACAAGAGTCGTGCTGAAACACTGGCCAGACGCTATGGTACGCTAGCCGTAACCAGCACCGACGAGCCATTGTCTAATCCTGATATTAAAGCTGTTGTCATTGCATCTGCCACGGACACGCACGCGGATTTGATTGAGGCATCAGTGAAGGCTGATAAAGCCATCTTTTGTGAAAAACCAATTGATTCCAGCTTCAGTTTTCTTTTCAAAACCTCATATGCTCTTTTTTAACGGGTTTTGAATTTGATAACCTTTCCGTCTTCTTGTGCAATATAAATATATCCCATAGTATCCAGCGTAATACCTTCCTGACCTTTTCCCGGTAACTGATATTGATGAAGAACTTTTCCATCATACCCTACTTCCTGTAGCAAATTGGGCTTATCGTTGATAACAACCAGTTGATTACGCCTTATGTCATAGGTAAGTCCAGAAATGTCAATTGCATTCATAAGAAAAAAGTCGATGATCTTCCCCTTAGTCTTCTTTTTCCTGGATGAAAGAAGTGGAATATTGATTTGACAAATTATTGAAGGTTCTTTACCTGATCGAAGATCGAAAGATTGATTGCCCACCCAAAATGTGCCTCTTTCCGGATGCGATATATCAGGCACAAAGACTATTGCTTCCAACCCAGTCCCTTTCTTCTTCAGTAATTCCTGACCATTAAATTTTCGGTTTATTTCAAACTTTCGAATAACCCGCAGAGTTTTTTGATCTATTTCAAGAATTGCATCATCACCCTCAACAACGGTATACAGCCGCCCGCTAAATGGATCGACTGTGATTCCCTCGAAATCCCTTCGTTTTAGACGTTTAGAGCGAATTAAATAACCATCCGTTGTTATTTCATAGAGATGACCTTCGTCACCAATAACAAATAGACTTTTCCGGTTAGGATGGTAGGTAATACCAGAAGGTTCTCTAATTCGATTTTGACAAATGTTTCCAATCCGTTTATAAGGAAGTTTGGCCGGATATATCAAGGGAAATTGGTTGTTCTTTTTAGCTACTAGATTTTTTGAAAAGATAAAGTATATGCACAACACGCACGTAAACGCAGTCAGAGCCAACAAAGCAATCCTTAGGTCTAAACGATGCAATCTATTAAATGCCAATGTCTTCTTTTCCCATCGAAAAATAGTATTTCCATAATCCAGATATTAAACAAGATTCGATTCTCCGTCTTCAAAATCAGTCAATTGCTATCTGAGTATTCGGTTTATCTACAACGACAAAAACTAACATGTTAGTACTAGCGTCGCACTGTATCAGTTCTAAATGCAGCTCGTCAATAAAAATATCAAACACTGATGCGAGCTAGTTCACAAATCTGTTCAATTAGTTCAGACCAATAACCATCAACAGAATATAGTGGTGAATCTAATATGAGGATGTAGTATAATCTGTACGCAAGACAAATAAGATTTAAGCTGTCCTGATTAGCCTAATTAAGGGAAACTTGCTCTTTACATACATCCCCATTTTAGAAGTTAAATACTTCTGCAACGATTTAACTTTCAACACTAAATATGATGTACAAATATCAAAAAGGAAGAAGCTCACACAATCACGGAATAGAGCAGTAATTATCTAAACGGCCTAAGCTACAAGAGTTTGTCATAGATCAGTCAACGGGTTACATACCAAAAGGAGTAAATATGGCATACGTCCTTTCCGTCGAAGAAAAGAAAGCTTTTAATGAAGACGGATTCCTAATAATCCCTCAATTAATTAATCAAAGGGATGTTCAAGAACTTGTCGATCATACAGTTGACATTATGCAAGGGGAAGTTACTGTACCAGGACGAATCGACCCTCCATCTCCCAATGCAACAATTGAAGAAATCGAACAACGATATGTTCGTATACATCAACTCCATCTTGAACTAGAAATTCACGAACGATATTTGCTTCACACCCGTATTTTGGATGTTTTGGAAAGGCTAATTGGCCCAGATGTGATGGCCATGCAAACAATGCTTTTTCTTAAAGCCCCAGAGCAAGTAGGACAAGGTTACCATCAGGATTCTTACTATATCCCAACACGTCCTGATACACTCTGCGGTGCTTGGATCGCTCTTGATGATGCTGACGAAGAAAATGGTTGCGTCTGGTTTGTCAAAGGAACACAACATGAACCGATATGCTATGACGCTCAAAACATTAGTCATGATGATGTTAATCTTAATGACCTTGGCAAAATCGCAGCCAAGTATTCGGACAACGAAGTCCCTGCAGTTATGAAATCAGGTGATGTAGCATTTTTTGGTGGTCATGTTATTCATAGATCACATTCGAATACATCAAAAACTCGTTTTCGTCGAGCCTTCGTCGGGCATTATGCCAACGCACGTTCTTGGACACATTGGGGAGCTCCACTAGAAGAATGTCGTAACAGTAATCAGATATTAGCCCGAGGCAGCACTCATTTACCTTACGCAGTTCCGAAATTTGGCACACCATGCGCAGCAACGCAAGTTAACTAGGAAAGATTGCCGCATTATGAATACACCGAACATTATCTTAATCATGACAGATCAGATGCGTGGAGATTGCTTGGGGGCAGATGGGAATTCGTATATAGAAACCCCAAATCTGGATTTTTTAGCAGCACAAGGGACACGATTTCGCCATGCTTATACTGCTTGCCCATCCTGTCTTCCATCGCGTGCAACAATTATGACTGGTATGAAACAGTGGCATACCGGAATCCTAGGTATGGGTGCAGGACAAGGTCCTATACCAAACGACTTCCCACATACAATGTCAGGTGAGCTCGCTTTAGCTGGTTATCAGACACATCTTGTAGGCAAAGGTCACTTTACACCTCAACGTACAAAGATGGGATTTGAAACACATGAACTCGATGAATCGGGTAGAATGCTTTCCAATGGACTCAAAGATGAGTATCGAACTTGGTTTGATAACGAAAAAAAAAGTGATCTCACTCCAGATGATCACGGAGTTGACTGGAATTCATGGATTTCTCGTCCTTGGCATACGGAAGAATATCTCCATCCAACCGCTTGGACAATGAATAGGTCTATACATTTCATCTCTCAAAGGGATAGATCTCGCCCATTCTTTCTAAATATATCCTTTGCACGACCCCATTCCCCTTTTGTCCCACCAGAACACTACTTTAATATGTACTATCACAGTAAATTGCCAGAGCCTTCAGTCGCTGATTGGGCTGATCGACATGATTGTCCACAAGATGCAGTGAATCCTAACGCATGGCGAGGAAAAAAATCAAAGCAACAGATCCATCGCGCTCGATCCGGTTATTACGGATCAATTTCTTTCATTGATACGCAAATCGGCCGGTTAATGAACTGGTTAAGACGACATCAACCTGATACATTTGCTAATACTTGGTTCGTCTTTACCTCCGATCATGGTGAGATGCTGGGTGATCATCATTTATGGCGAAAAACGTACGCCTATGAGGGGAGTGCCCGTATTCCATTTATTGTAACCCCTAGCCAAAATGCCTCTCAATCTGAATGTAAAGTTGCAGATCAGGTAGTCGAGTTACGTGATATTATGCCAACCGTTTTAGACATAGCAAGACTTGAAATCCCTAAAACAGTCGATGGCAAAAGTATCCTACCCTTGTTGAGCCGAGAATCGAATGGAAACTGGCGTAAATACATTCACGGAGAGCATTCCACTTGCTATTCTCAAGAACAGGAGATGCAATATGTAACCAATGGGAAGCGCAAGCTGATCTGGTTACCACGTATTGATGACATGCAGTTTTTCAATTTAGACACTGATCCAGGTGAGTGTAATAATCTCATAGGCAACCCCAATTATCAAGCCGAAGTCAGTAAATGGAAAAGCTATCTGATCAATGAACTGGCAGATCGAAATTGCAACTGGGTTAAAGACGGAGAACTAATTTCTCCACCTCCAGCTGGACCATTAGTTTCACCATATAAAAATGAGCGTTACCAAGGATAAAGACCTTTTTCCAGAAAAGAGAGCTAAGTATATCAGTGTTGTAATTTACTTTCTGCTTGTATCGTTTGGCAGTATTGTGGAAGGCACTAATATCCAAGAAGCAATTGACGCAAAAAAACAAGGCCATTACTTAAAAGCAATTGAATATCTCCTGCATACACTCAGTGAAAACCCGAGGTCTGTTGAAGCGAATGTTGAACTTGGGACTAACTACTCCAAAAGAGGAGAGCTTGACCAAGCGATAAGGCACTACCAACGAGCCATTGAACTTAACCCTCACTCCTTAGCTGCCCACTACAATTTAGGTGTTGTCTTCGCACGTAAAAGGCTGTTCAATAACGCTGAGATCGAATACAAAACCGCAATTGAACTGGACCCAAGTCAATCTCTACCATACTATCAATTAGGATTAATTCACGAACAACAGGCCAAGTTTCGAAAAGCAATTTCTGAATATCTCCAAGCTATTCAGAAGGATCCAAACAATACAAGTGCTTACTATCGAGCCGCAACCGTTTACTATCGTATTGGAGACCAAAATCGAGGAGATAAACACCTTAAAAAATATCAATTTATGAAAGCAGAATCGCAGTATGAATTAGCAGAATCAGCACTAAAAAGCCATAATGTACTAGAAGCAATTAAACAATATCAGCGGGCAATTGATATGGCTTCTGACTTTGCTCCTGCTTATGCTCGACTTGGCGCAATCGCGCTTCAGCAACAAAACATGGAAAAAGCAATTAGTTACTATCAATCATTCGTTAAGCTAACTCCCAATTCTGCTCAAGGACACCAAGTACTCGGATCAATTGCCTTACAATCAAGTGACTTTGAAACAGCCAAGGAAGAATTTGAACGAGTTATTGCGATAGAAGCTAATAATTCGTATCCATTCTATGGTTTAGGGACAGCTTGCCTTCGCCTTGAACACTATGAAGATGGGATTAAATATCTCAAAAAATCATTGCAGATTGATCCCAATTTCTCTCCGTCCTGCCATACACTAGCTTTACATTACCTGCAAATAGATCAGAATTTTAAGCAGGCATTTGAACTTGCCAAACATGCGGTAACGCACGCGAAGCCTTCGGAACCGATTGCTTCCTACTGGAACACATTGGCCTTTACCATGTATAAATTACAAAACTATACCAACGCTCTAAAAGCAATTAAAAAAGCCTTGGAAATCCAACCCTATCAGTCAGAATACATTGATAATCGCAAACGAATTAAAGAAGCAATCCAAGATGAGAATAAATGAGACTTGTTATTTTCTGGCCTTTAGTTTATACATTAATTTTTCATTTCCATTAGATGCTGTCACATTCACCGATGTAACAAATGAAACAGGTTTAGTTTTTAAACACCAAGATGGCCGAAGCGGACGTTTTTATTTCTTGGAAGAACTAGGATCAGGTGCAGCCTTCTTTGACTACGATAACGATAATGATCTTGATATCTATCTTGTCAATAGTGCTGATCTACCCGGACACAATTCTGTTCAAACACCGATAAACCAATTGTATGAAAATAACGGTAAAGGGACATTTACCGATGTTACTCAGAAAGCTGGAGTAGGAGACCCAGGTTATGGTGTTGGGTGCTGTGCAGGAGATTACAACAATGATGGTTACGTTGACCTATATGTTACAAACTATGGAAATAATATCCTGTATAAAAATAATGGTGATGGTACTTTTATAGATGTAACAGATCAAGCATGTGTTGGTGATTCACGCTGGGGAACTGGATGCTCATTCGCCGATTACGACAATGACGGAGATTTAGATCTGTACGTTGCAAACTATGTCCAATTTGATTTCGAAAAACATAAAACATGTCGTTTCAACAACATCGAGACATATTGTCAACCTCAGGATTTTCAAGGAGAATCCGATTTACTCTACCAAAATGATGGGAATGGAATTTTTACCGATGTTACTCAAGCCGCTGGTGTTTACAATACACGAGGTCGTGGTCTAGGGATCGTTTGGGGTGACTATGACAACGATAAAGACTTGGATATTTACGTGGCAAATGATACTAACGATAACTACCTCTATCAAAATGATGGAAATGGACAGTTTAAAAATGTTGCTTTTTACGCAGGTGTTGCGTTAGGTGAAAACGGAGAAATGGGAAGTGGAATGGGAACCGATTTTGGTGACTTCAACAATGATGGGTTTCTAGATTTGATCGTTACTAATTTTCAGGATGAAGTAGCAATTCTTTACAAAAATGAAGGAAACGGTTTTTTTTCTGATATCACTTATATCTCTGGTATAGGAGAAAAGACTTTGTCTACTCTTGGGTGGGGAACAAGCTTTTTCGATTATGATAATGATGGCGATAAAGATCTTTTTGTTGCTAACGGACATGTTTGTGATAATATCAACCAAATTTATCCTGAAAAAACTTACCCACAACCTAATCAGTTGTTTGAAAATTTAGGGAATGAAGTTTTCAGGGAAGTTGCTATTTCTTTTGGCAATGATTCACATCAAAAGGCATCGAGTCGAGGCGCCGCTTTCGGAGACTATGACAATGATGGTGACATAGACATACTGATCACCAATAGCAACAGAAAAGCACAGCTTCTACGGAATGATGGAGGGAATCAAAAGAACTGGATAAAAGTTCAAATTATTGGGGAAACCAGTAATCGGTCAGGAGTAGGAACCAGAGTCGAAGTCATCTGTAAAAATTTGGTACAAGTTGCTGAAGTCAAAAGTGGAACGAGTTATCTGTGTCAAAATGATTTTATCCTCCATTTTGGTTTAGGTGATTATAATATAATTGGGAAAATCTCGGCTACGTTTACAAATGGGTTCACCTATGAAATAAAGCAAGTGTCTGTAAACAAAACCATACAGATTTTCGAATCAGGTAAAAGCAAAACCTTGTAATTTATATAATTGCATTTAATAAATCCTCAAAATCAAACGATAGAAAAAGGAAACAGAAAAGTCATTTCTCGCAGCATTATGCTGAACGGAACCGAATGATTGAACCAAAACGAGATCCGCAAGCTCTAAAACGACTACCGTTTTCATTAGGCTCAAAAACATTTATAAATTGAACCGCCTTTCACTTTCTCCCAAGATTAAGTTTTTACCTCCAAACAAAAAAGGCCTCGATCAAACATTAGAATCATCTCAAACCACATTTCGATGAGTAATCAAAACGATCCAAAGAAAAATGGGCTTGAAAAAGTGATTTTGTCAAAATAGTCACCTTGGACTAAGCGCTTAACCCAACTAAATAAACCCGACAGGAAATTCTTTGATCCCTGACCAACTTTTGAAACATGTTTTCGTTTTCATACTTCTCCTTTTGTCCGGACAGAAATTTAACCAAGCCAAACCAACCGAACATATTCAGTTTACCGACGTTACAGAGGAAGCAAACATAAGTTTTCAACACCAAGATGGCAGAGAAGGAAAAAAATATTTTATTGAAACAATTGGCTCAGGTTGTGCTTTTATAGATTATGACAACGATGGGAATTTGGATATTTACTTGGTTAATGCAACTTCTGTTAGGAAAGAAAACACAGAAAAAGCTTCAGGAAACAGACTTTACCGAAATACCGGAGAGGGTAAATTTGTCGACATAACCACATCCGCTGGTGTTGGAGACACGGGCTATGGTACTGGGATTTCCGCAGGTGATTACGATAACAATGGCTTCATAGATCTTTACATTACAAATTTTGGCACAAATGTACTGTATAAAAATAATGGTAATGGTACCTTTACTAATGTAACTCAAAGTGCTCAAGTAGAAGGATCCCAATGGAGTGCCGGTTCCTCATTTGGAGATTACGACAGAGATGGAGATTTAGATTTATATGTAACCAACTATTGCAACTTCAGAGTTGAAAACCACCAACCATGTATCCATAAAGGAATTAATGGCAGTAACATTCAAGTTTATTGTCCCCCTGAACAATTCGCAGGAGTCTCAGATATTTTATACCAAAATAATGGTAATGGCACGTTCACCGATGTCACTAAAGAATCGGGACTTTACAATCCTATTGGAAGAGGTATGAGTCCTATATGGTCAGATTATGACAACGATGGAGACCTTGACCTTTTTGTGGCAAATGATGCAACGGAGAACTTTTTGTATCAGAACGACAATAATGGCCGATTTTCCAACGTAGCATGGATAACAGGAGTTGCCAGTGATATGAATGGAGATTTACAAGGATGTATGGGACTTGATTTGGCAGATTATGACAACGACGGAGATTTTGACTTAATTATGACCAATTTTCAAAAACAGGTTAATGTATTCTATCGAAATGAGGAATATGTGTTCTTCAACGATATTTCTTTTTCAATAGGATTGGGGTTTACATTGCCATACGTAAGCTGGGGGACTGGTCTCGTTGATCTCAATAATGATGGCTTTCGAGATTTGTTTGTGGCAAATGGGCATACTCAAGACGTAATAGAGCAATATGACACAGGCTCTTCCTACCTTCAACCCAATCATCTACTAATAAATGATAGAAGAGGTGGGTTTGTGAAAACTGAGTCCATCCCCAAAGAAATGAAAGCTAGTCGTGGTGTGGCTTTTGGAGATTATGACAATGATGGAGATATGGATATTCTAATTAGTAATGCTCACGATCGACCAACTTTACTGCGAAATGACAGTGAAACAGATAATCATTGGTTGATAGTAAAGACGATCGGGACTCAACCGACATCGGCAAGCAATCGTGATGGAATTGGTGCTAAAGTAAGAATAATCACTAAAAATCAAACATTGATTTCAGAGGTGCGCAGTGGTTCTAGCTATATGTCTCAAAATGACATGCGTGTCCATTTTGGTCTTGGAAAAGATCTCAAGCAGATAGACCTGCTAGAAGTTTCATGGCCCAGTGGAACAGTTGATAGACTTAATAATATTGCCCTAGATACAATCGTTTATATCAAAGAAGGGGTTAGTCAACTCACAAAGTAATCTTCGATATCCACCTGATTGCCCGTATACGGTTTATCTACTGTAATCTAAATTTATCATTGGTCGACCGAACCGATTTAAAATTTAAGACAGATTACGAACATATGAAGAATAAAACCGCCCTTTTGAATTCCCTAGAGATAAATCACACATACCCCAATCAACAAGACATAGACGGTTTCAAGAATAGAATAGATATGCAAATCGCCAGCTGGTCTAAAAATCTAAATAGTCTGGATTCTGCTTAGGCCATCTGGCATTCCTCTGTCTTAACTCTGAGAAAAGCTGGCATTCCAAATGGTTACTGGTCTTGTATTCTTGGCGAGCTAGATCGTTCCTTTCGGCTACATCTGCTCCCAATTGATACAGTTCAGAGCGTTGATCTTCAAAAAAATGTATCAATTTCCAATCCTGACTGCGAATAGAAGCACAGGGAGTTGTACCCTGATAACCTATCTTTGGATGGTAGTAAGGAAAATGCCAAAACAGAGGAACCGTTCGCTCAATTTGATCCTCTGCCATCAACAATAATGGAGCTAGTGTTGCTCCATCGCAAATCTCCGGTTGATCAATAAAAGCTAAATCACAAAGGGTTGGCATCAAATCAATGCCCCCAACAGGTTGGTCACAGACTTGGTTGGGCTTTAATACCTGTGGCCACCTGATAATGAAGGGTACTCTAATCCCCCCTTCATATAGTGTCCATTTGCAACCTCGGTAAGGACCGTTTATATCATGCCTTGGATCACCACCATGATCACTCGTGAAAATGACCAGTGTTTCTGAGACTAAACTTTGCTGCTCCAATTCCTGGAGAATCTGACCAATATAATGATCCATGCTTTCCACCATGGCGGCATAGGTGATTTGCGGCTTGGTTAGGGAAGGATTCTTATGCCGATATTTTTCTAGTAACCACCGACAAGGAGTATGTAAAGGCACATGTGGAAAATAACTGGCAAAATGAAGATAAAAAGGCTGCTGGCAATTATCACGGATAAATTGAACTGCGGCTTGGGAACTACTATCAGTTGGAAACACCCTTGATTCGTAGTCTTTCAAAGTGTGGTCGGTGCAGGCATATGGATGGGCTCCAAATTGGCCCCGAGTCCAAGAAAACCCTCTCTGCTCTGGACCATTTGTGTCTCCATAAGCCAAGTAGGAAACACCATCTTGAGTCAAATGCCATTTGCCTACAAATCCGGTGATATAGCCAGCTTGAGTGAGGCGATCACCCAAAGTCGGAATTGAGGATGGCAGTTCCTGGGTATAAGGGGGTTGAAGTAACTTGGTGTGAGTAGGAAATGTTGCCTGACTGGATTTGGTAACAAACTCCAATCCCAACCTAGCCGGTGACTGTCCAGTTAACAGGCCGGCTCGGGAAGCAGAGCAAATAGGTGCTGCGCTGTAAGCTTGGGAAAAGCGCCACCCTTTTTGGGCTAGAGCATCCAAGTGAGGAGTTTCGTAGAATCCACTCTGATTTTGGCATCCAAGTTGATGCCAAGCTAGATCATCAACTTGGATAACCACGATATTTTGTGGCCGATGACCCAACAATTTCTCTAATTTCAGTTTCATCACCTGTTCAGTTTTCATAGCTACTCACCAAGGTAAATTTGACCACTTGAGATCTACAACTATTCAACCACAGTTTCAAGAAAGCAATCTCAGTCATTTATTGACACATTTTATTCCGATTATGCCCAGAGGTTTGCCAATCGTTCTGCGGTCCGTCCGGATAAATTCCCGAGAAGTTTTGCCGCAGAGGAATCTCCAGCCACATGTGCCAGCATCAGACGCCCCTCTTCTAGACAGAGCGTATCCTGTTGCGGTAGTATTTCACGCAAGAGGAAAAGCGCGTACTTAACAAGACGAAAGGGACCATAAACCCGGGCAGATTCACCGGGGATAGACTCAACTGCAACTGAAAAAAGGTCCTTAATACTGGTTATCAGGTTTGAGTGTTCCAAGGTAGTCGAAAAAACGATCGTATAATACCAGCCAAATAGTGATCCAGTTTCGCAACCGTGTGCGTCACTCACACCAACAATTGGCATCTCATTCCCCTTAGCACGTTCCTCGTAGTAACGTGCCACCTGCAAAGTATTAGAATCGACCTCTTGGCGATCGTAACCACTCAGTAGTTCATAAGCATCAAACGGCTGTGTCTCCAGCAAATGGGAAGTTAACGCACCAGATGGTGAATAACGGTTCCCAGTAAACCAATAAGGATGGCAAAAAACACCTAACCCTCCACCTTGTCGGATTTTGTCAAAAGACCAACAACAAGAGGCATACTGATAACGATTTACCCCAGCGGGAAGAGGGCCGAGTTGCTGATCGATTTGATCGACTTCAGCTTGGTATCTATCTTTATCTTCAAACAGGTCGTTGACACTGAAACTACCACCAAAATTAATTATGTGGGCCGGATTGTTGGGAGGATGTACCTCTTCACCGGGGTAAATACGCAGATCTGTCGAAATCCCAGCGTAGGCTTGCTGTGCCTCCAAAGAAGGTTTGTATTTCCGATGATCAGTCAGAGCCATAAAGTCAAGCCCGATTCGTCGACAACATCCTGCTACATATCCAGGTGATTCTCTCCCATCGGACCGATGACTATGCATATGTATATCACCCTTGTAAGGCTTTCGGCCGAATAGATCAGGCTGAGCTGAGTAGAGCCGAAATTCACCCACTGACCTTCGGTTTTTCCCCCAAATCTCTTCTACAGACAACACATGCTCTTGTTCACCTTCAAAGTATTGTGACATCCGCAAGATACCATCTACTACTTTTAGCCTTTTCCTATGTTGCTCCGGCCAACTACTTTGGTGCGAAATTTCTTCTACTGGATAGTAGGTAACCTCATATTGCCGTTCGGAAGTAAAATGGACATGATCGAAAAGTGATCGAATTTCGATCATAGTTTCCCTATCCGCTGGTACCACTTTTGGGACTAATTCAAAAAAACAGTTTTCGGCTTTCATAGTTATTTTGTATTGATTAGGTTTTAACTGATACTCTCCAAATTATAACTAAAAACAAACATTGCCAAACCCCAATTATGGAATATGTTTAGTTTTGAAAATGATAGTTTTCCTTCTAAGACGGTCCAAATCTTTGACGAAGGGTATTGACTAAATGCGAGATCTGCCTCCGAAAACCGAGGTAACCGGCGGTTCCAGTCGTTTTGAACTGGTAAATTAGCACCTAAAAGTCGGGGGGTGTAATTCAACCATGGTAGATCGAATTACCCCAAAATATTAAAATTAAATTTGTACAAAATAGAACTTTCCCTTTTGTTTGGTTCTGATTTACATCCGAGCATTTTCAAAACGCATGAAGGTGTGGAGCTAACAAGCTTTTGCGCATACAGTCACGCTCTTTCAGTATACTCTTATCGGTATGTCTGTGTGTTGAGATCAAGCGACCGCCAGTAGTATTTGAGCGGATCGTCCCGCTCCCAATCGGCGTAGAGCTCCTCCCAATCGGCCCATCCCCAGTGAGGTGTCAGCGCGGCTGCATCTACTGGTTCACTGATAGCTTGATAACGGGCACTGGTGGAAAGACGAATGGTATCATCAGTCACATTGTCACGCCCCTGATGGATCGTCAAGCTATGAAACATAAGCACATCCCCACAACTAAAGGGATTCCAGTGCCACACGGTTTTGTCATCCAGCAATTGCCCGGAGGTAACGAACTCGTTGTCAAGATAACCAAGCTGGTTGGAGCCGCGGGCGATGGCCACTCCACCGAGGTCAGATTCGATGTTGCCCAACGGGACCCAAACGGTCCAAGTATCCCTGGTACCACGCACTGGATGAAAATCCTGATGTGGCTCTGTTGTATGGTCAAATCGACCTGGAAAGAGGACATGGCAGATATGGCGAGGATGTACAAAAGTAGATTCTGCAAGGAGTAATTCGAGCAAATCCATAACTATCGCATGATGGGGAAAGGCGTTGAAACTGTGTAAACTCAGTATATCATTGTAAAACCGTTTCAGTTCAGGCGGGGTCGGTTTATCGTACTCCAAATCGATATACACACCCTCTTTGCGAATGCCTTTATCTATATCAATGCCCTCTCTAAGAAGACCATGGCAGTCCGCGACCTGCAAAATCTCGTGGCGCACTGTTAATACATCTTCCACAGGGAGCAAACGAGGGAAGTACAGATAACCATTTTCGGCAGCGCGGGATCTTAACTGTACTTGATCTCCGAGGACATCATTGCAATCAACAAACGTCTCGACGATTCGCATTTCCCTCGCTCGACTAGCCATTTTACTCCTCAAAATCTCTATTAACTTCTTCTAAAAGTTCATTGCTGAAAGAACTGGTTTTAATCAGTCCCACAAATCCAGCAACAAAAATGTCCTCAACATCATCATCACATGGCTCCCTCTACTCTAGGTTAAGCGTTCATTTGGGAAACGATTATACTTCATCGGTGAGACATCTCCATCATAACGAGGGATTACTGCCGAAATTTCCGCCAGTGCTGACTCCGGCCAGTGTCCATGCCTTTCATTAAACTGCTTGTGAATCCAGCTTTGTGTACTTGGATGAAGACCGTCAAACAAGGGATGATACCAGACAGTAATAACTGTGCGGCGTTCATCAGACCGGTTCTCGTGCGTAGCATGGAACATGCGGGCATCTCCAATGACAACATCTCCCGCAAACATCGGTACATCCTTTTCACCCGCGTAATTCAGGAATCGTGGATCATCCGGGTTTTCCATATCGTTAATCTCAGGGGTATGTGCTTCGCCCATTTGGTGCAGTATATGCCGTTTTCGGTGGGTCCCAGGCAATACCCGTAAACATCCATTTTTACGAGTCGTATCCTCCATGTAATACATCAAGAAAATCATGGGCGAAATCTGACTATAGGATCTCGGGTCGTCCCACATCAGACAATCCTGATGCCAATACAAACGGGGACCGGCTGGTGGCTTGCTAATTACAACCGCTTTCCAAAAAGCACTTCCGCTCAGCCCCATTTGGCCTAATGCTTGCCAAACAACCGGGTTACCTATTATGCCAGAGAGTTCTGGATAGTGCTCTGCCGCAAGCATTAGGCCAGGTGACTGATTTTTCTTCGGTTGTAAAGGCAACTGGGCAGCAATGGCATTATTCACACAGGCCTGTGTTCGATTGAGGAGATCATCGTTAACTACACCCTTCAGGATACAATAGCCCTCGACTTGCAATTGTTTGCGTCTAGCGGGTACAATCGACATTATGTCCACGTCAGTAATTATTCCACACCTGAGTGCCCTCAAAGTAGCATCTTGTAATCCATCATGAGCCGACACACGCCCTCAACTGGTACCAATATTATGACAGACCAATAAGCTACCCAATGAGCCTTGGCAATTATTTTTTTAGATCTGCCCAGATGGTCGGTAGTTTTGAAACTCTATCTACTTTTGTGCCAACATCGATTCCTTTACTGAAGATCTCACTAACCTCATCAGCAGTGACAGCACGGCTAAAGAAGATAAATTCATCAATGATGCATGCTGAATGCCAACCGCCTTGATCTGTGGCCAACCAAGCTGTCTGGTCCTCATCATTCATCTCGAATTTTGGTACATCTTGTGACGCTTTTTCTTTACCATCAATGTAAATTTTAGCCTTCTTGCCATCGTAGACATTAGCAATATGATACCATTGGCCTTTTTTGGCTGAAACCCCACTGGCAACATTCCATTCATTGCTCCAACAACGGAGCATATTTCCTGGATCCTTATAAGGCACCAGACGGTTTTTGCTTTGATCCCAGACAGAGAAGTAATTTTGTTGGGCACTCACGTCAGTAAACTGGATCCACATAATGACGCTCATTTTATCTCGTACCGCCCCTTTACCCAAAGGGATAATAACAGTATCTCCCTTTTTGAATTCCAGTGCTTGACCGAATTTCCCCTTGACCCATTTGGCTCCTTTGATCTCCCCTTCATGTTTATTGGATGATGTATCTTTTGCCACATTGCCTTTGCCTTCGTCCAAATGCCAAATACCAATATTGTCTTCCAAGCTAAGTTTTCCGCTTGCCTGAACAATTAGCAAAAGGGAAAAAATCAGCAAAAAAACAGTATATTTCAACCATGTAAAAAACTTAAAATCCAAAAACATCGAATCCTCTAATTTCATTATCTAAATAGAAAGCACAAATCGATCTGTGCTTTCCAAAAACTGCATGTTCTATTTTAAGAAAGTTGGTCTATTGTAGCACAAAGTAGTGATTCTATACCGTCTATTCAAAAAAGGTTAAACAACCAACATAGAGAACATAGCAATTAATTCACTTGGATACCAATAATAGAATTTCTACAGCTATTGAGTCGTAGAAGGTTACAAGTCTAACCCAGTCTCGAAATCTCTGGTTTTCAAGGATTAGTGCAAACGCAAACTCAATATCTTAATAGATGGATACACCGAACATACTAATGGACCTTTAAGGATCAATTACAGACAAAAACCTCTGTCGTCCTATCGATGAACGAGGCTTAGGTTAAACAACATATCACCGAGTTATCAGGTACCAGCTGTTTCAAAATTTGATGCAATAATAATCAATAAAGACAAAGAAAGTTGGAGTTAGCTTGTAAGTTATTGGGTGCACCTCTATTCCAACCGAGCCATCTGTTCTTCCATCATTTTTCGCTGACGATGAACCCGCTCGGGAGTGATCAATTCTCGTCCCTGTGTGATCTTAAAATCCAGTTGATCGACCGATAATGCCCGCAAAACGGTGCGTTCTACAAGGCAATAATCGTCTGGGTTGGAACGGTTGAAGTTCATTGGTTCCTTGAAAGAGACCGCCGGATTGGTAATAATACGCACGACTCCGGACGGGTTTTGGGAAGCGGCATGTAACATATAAGGGTGCAGTAGAAAGACGTCACCAGCCTCTCCTGTAACTTCCAGAAAATCCTGACATTGATCGATCAATTTTCCAAATTTCGCCTCTGTCGGTGTTAGTCCCTGTGGATGCTCAACCAGATACCGTGCAATGGGACGAATTGAGTCAGTAGCCAGAAATGTTCCTCCGCTACGAGGTTGAATATCATCCCAAAGAACGACAGTCAGTAATCCCTGCTCTGGGCTATCCAGATAGTGCCGAAACCAGTCTCCATCCTTGTGCCAGCCACCAACTTTCGGTGAAGGAGATTGCCATGGTTGATCGGCACCTAAGTTAAAGTTCATGATAAAGCCGTCACGCCACTGAACTGGGGTTTTGATGCGATCCATTCCGCCCATCAGGTCACAAATTGCCCCCCAAGCTTTAGGAGAAAAATCAGCAACGTCTATATGGTTGATAGAAGGAAGATGCACTTTGCTTTCGATCCAAGTTGTAGCGTCGTCTGGCTGATAGCCCAATCTTTTAAAGGCAAGATCAATCCAGTCTTGAATATCGGCTTTTTTAAAACAATTGTCGATTTTCACATAGCCTTGGTCCAAAAATTGTTCGACTTGCTCATTACTTAACACAGTGTAACTCATACACCCTCCTGTGATATACTTAGAGATCCTTCACTGTGCTCAATATGACAAATTAATCTATTTGCTTGATCCATTTTGACTGCCATTCTGAGCGTAAGCTGAAAATCTAATTACTAACTTCAAGATAGTTCCTATACCAGTTCAAATAAGTAGCCCTGATTTGCTGGACCTTTTCCTGCCTTTCAGCAGGATTGTAACACAATCTAGGCGTGTGTAACAGGTCTATCATTTCCACAAACCGTGGGATAGTCCTGTAGTTACGCATAACACCTTTAAACTGCATCAAACCGCTTGCGACAGCTGATCATCGAACCCTTTTGCATCTTTAGTATGAATTCTCAAGGAATTCATTTTCAAATTCTATCACGATTACAATTTCAGGGTAAAATAGTGGGACTTTGAGCAAGTAGGCAGGTACACAGTAAAAAGTAGGAGCTCGTCTTAAGCTACACCCTGATGGATGGCAGAATATACTGCCCCATTTAGTAATAGCTGTTGGATAATTCTGGGGTGGTATGATACTTATTTCAGAATCATCGTACATTCAAAAGCTTATTTCAATTGTCGGTATCCAATTCTTGCTTCTAACCATTTGTGTCTTCAATCCCCCACAAAGAAATCGAAAATAGACGATGTGCAGTGCCTCTCACACAAAAACCAATCATGCTAACACCGATGCTGATTGACAATTAAGGTCGACACAGATCATACCTAATCAGGATTTGATTGACCAAATTGTTTGCATGTTTTATAATCTAATCCCTTGTGAAGTCGATTTAATTCGTTCCTGCACTTCGTTGGTTGAATAAGGACAACATTGGTTACGCAAGCAATTCCTATACGGATAAAAACAATACAAATTAAGGAGTAAGCTACTATGTCGAAAAATTGTGTCAATGTAGCCGTTGTAGGTATGGGTATTGGTCGCGCTAACGGAATGGCCTTAGCCAACAATAAACGAGGTAAAGTGGTCGCTCTCTGCGACCTCGATCAGTCGAGGATGGAAGATTTTGCCAAAGAATTGCCGGACTCGGTCAAATATTACACCGACTACAAAGAGATGTGCCAAGACCCAGACATTGACGCTGTCTTTGTTGGCACACCCAACCAGTGGCATGTACCGATTGGCTTGGAAGTCGTCAAAAATGGTAAACATGTGATGATTACCAAACCTTTGGCTGATTCGGAGACAGCAGGGGAGGACATGGTAGCAGCTGCTGCTGATGCCGGTGTGGTTAATATGATGTCGTTATCTACCCGTTTTGGTAACGACTGTCGGCACTTAGGTCATCTCGCCCGAGACGGCTATTTTGGAGAACTGTACTATGCACGCTCCCGTAGTGTACGCCGCAACGGCATTCCAGCTTGGAATCTTGGATTCATCAAAAAAGGTGGTGGTGCTTTCCGTGACATGGGTGTCCATGCCTTAGACGCAGTTTGGTGGGTGCTAGGCACGCCCAAACCAGTACACGTTATCGGAACTGCAGGGGCCAAGTTCGGCCCCTACGGCCGAGGTTACGGTTGGGATCGGAAGTACACAAAAGAAATTTTTCAACAGTTCGAAGCTGACGACTATGCAGGCGGATTTATCACCTTTGATAATGGTGTCGGTTTGCAAATCGAAAGTTTCTGGGCGTCTCACCAACCGGGCGAGTTCCAGATGGAGCTATTTGGTACCGAAGCTGGGGCTAAATTAAAACCTTTGATGGCCTACCGTTGCGATGATGATAAAGAAGAAGACATCCAATTGAAACCTACGGAGCGGATGAGGTCTTGGGACCGAATTGCTAACCATTTCATCAGCTGCATTTTGGACGGAATCGACTGCGAAGCCCCACTGAAACATGGACTCATGGTACAAAAAATGATGGAAGGGCTCCTGCGAAGTGCCGAAATCGGACAGCCAGTTACTTTTGAATAGATAGAACGAAGGGCTTAGGCGGTGAATAAACGTTGGTGGTTGTTGAATCTATTTGGTTTGCTGCTACCTACTTATTGACTCTAATTCTTTCAGCCCAAACAACAGTTATCAATTGTGACCAGAAAATTCCCACTCTTTTTCTGTTGATAACCGTTTACCTGACCACTTAACATAAACAGCAGAATCAAAACCATACCCATTTGAACCAAGAGGCAACTCACATTACAATGTAGGAACAAGTTAGGGCTGAACCTTAAATAGACCTAAGCAATAGTAATTTCTACCCCTTGTGGTTCCTTCATATCATTGTAGCTAATCATCAGGTTTTATCATTCGACATCTATTGTTTGGCTTCAAGTAAACTTTTTATTGGGGTAGCCTACAAATCCACAGAAAAGAGCATTAAAATATAGACAATAGAATCACTGCCACCAAAAGGCCGATTGAACTCGCATCTTCCATGTTACGAAGCATTGCAATGGTGTGTAGAAAAATTAACAGGAAACTGAAAGCCATCACATATTTTCTAGATGCCTTCCAAACTTCAGCGCATTGTCCCAAAATGTGGCTATCCAGATTTGATCAAGTAACCTTAAAATCCTACGAATACAGCTACCCAAGCTGGAAAGAAAATCAGAAAAACCGATGCTGGGTGTATGTAAATTTTAATGTCATAATCGCTAAAAAAGAACATTCCCCCTATACTATAACTGGAGCTGCAACAAAAATGATCCAAACAATAAACCTCATTAATTTTCTCCCATAGGAACTTCGTTTCTTTATTTATTTGATTTCGTTGACCTGCTGTTCCTTCTCTAATTTTACCCTTTCTAAAACAGAGAGAGGATAAATACTGATCCAATGTCACTTCAATTGTACCCCTAGAGAACACATCCAGTTCCACTTTCAGGTTAAGCCTTCGCAGAGAGTGTTTCCTTTGCAGGTAACGAAACAGATCTGTCTCAGTTATTTCGAAAATATATCAGTTACTTCAATGGCTTTCCTTTAAGGCTGGACTCCATACCCTTCAGGAAAATCACGATTAGTTTCTGGCTCTTGCCTTACAAACACTACCGAACTCGTTCTTCCGGAGGCAATTTCACGCGAGGCCAATGAGTCCTATCTACGCGAACAAACCTTCCACGACGAAAGCCTTCCAACAATTCGTCAACCTGAATATGAAGCTGAATACCACTACTGCCAAGAGGAGAACTCTCAACATGTTTAATATCGATGATCAAACCTTCTTTATTGTCATGATTTCTCCAGTAAGTACGAAGCGTTTCTTCAGCGGCACAAAGCGTAACAGCCGAACTAATCTGAAAATCATCGTAGAGACCATCATCCATACCACCAAACAGTGTAATGATGACGATACCCTTTCCCAGCCCTTGATGGTTGACTTGCTCAACCACCGCCGCTAGACCTCGATGAAGTTGATAACGGAGATGAACTCGAGTCTGGTGTTTAGTGGCTAGCTTGCGGCTCTCCTCATCAAACCAAAGGTCAGCAACGTGAAATTGACGATTCTTCCACTCTGGAGCCCATGTGAGACCTACCTGCACAACCTGAGTTGCCAAGAAAACCGACCTGACGTTGTCTTTCATAGTCCAAGCATTCTCTGGAGCGATATCTTCCCATTCGATGACGCCATTTCCCTTCCAAATGCGTGTAAAACGGTCGACTTCAAATGTCCGCTCATTCTTCAATTCGTCTTTAACCATGTGACCGACAGGGATTACTTTTAGTTTGCCCTCCACTGGAGCCTTTCGCCAATCCCCGTTCTCGTTTAATCCAGGAAATCCCTCCTTCGATGAGCCATAACGCAACTCAATTGACAGAATATTCCACGCTTGGCCACGCCGCTGGTAGAAGCTGAAATCGTCTTCCAACAAAATAGCATGATTATGTTTAGGAACGTACTGCGGAGGCCCCTCTGGAGGAGGAATCGTCATATTACCTTCTGGAGGCAGATAAAAACGGCCATGCAAATGCGTACCGATGGGGATATCCCGAAGTTCCGCTGGAGCTCCATGATACCAGATAATTCCATAGGGGAGCATCGCAAATCGGTGAGCGGAAGCCTTGTCATACCGGTCATCGTTAAAATCGCCGTCTAGACGAAGGCCACCTCGCCGGTTGATCGGGTCCACCATCACAAGTTCTCCTGCAATGTAGACGCCTGTATCCGGTGGTGGAAACTCGTTAAGCTTAGGAATATAGTCCTTCTGATTCTCAGCAGAAAACGAAGTTTCTACTAATATACACAAAAGCACAAAATTAAGTACATGACAGTAGAAACTAATCCCAGTGAAAATTTGGAAAGGATGTACAACACCTCGCTCTGAAGTTAGGACAAGGAACAACCTGCAATTTAGAATTCTACTAATAACCCCTAATATCCTGAGCAACTTAAACTTCAAAGGCAACTTCATAAGAGCACTACCCCTTTGTCTCTCCTGTGGGAACTAGTCCTGAGGTGACCCTTTACAGGCCACGTCTCTCTACCACTTCCGCTCTTTTAAATTAGTAGTTCGGAAATAACCCCATTACTGTCAGCGAATTTGTCCGTCTCAACCCCCATTCTCTGTGCAACAGTAAGAAGTAGATTGCTCAGGTGAGCCTGTTGATTCACAGGATTATGACAGATGTTATAGTGATTACTAGGATTAGCCAGATCGTAACCAGAAAATGCTGATGTTTTGTTAAAATCAATGTGTCGACCATGCTTCAAACCTAGTTTAGCACCGCCAGCTAAGACAATCGGCAAATTGGCGTTGCCGTGGCTATGGCCAAACGCCATACCACTACCATAGAGTGCCATCGTTGTCTCTAATAGTGTTGTACCATCAGCATCCTGAACCTCGCTAAGTCGATCGAGAAAGTAGCTGAATTGTTTGATGTTGAATGTGTCGCTCAAGGTTAAATTCTTCATTAACTCGACATTACCATTGTGGTGCGATAATGAATGCCGATCTTGCTTAAGACCTATTTCAGGAATCGGTAATCCTTGGCCTTCCTCGCCTGTACTGAAAGTAGCAACACGTGTTATATCCGTTTGGAATGCCAATACAATCAGATCATACATGGTGCGAAAATACTCTCCGACCATCTGCTGAGGAACATCCTGGTTCACACGTGACTTGTCTTCGTCAGTAAGCTTTGGTCTTGGTATATCAAGCCATTTGTCGGCACGTTCAGTACGTATCTCAACCTCACGGACAGAGGTAAGATACTGATCTAACCGACCACGGTCGTTTTTACCAAGCTGATTACTTAATACCTTGGCTTCATGCAGAATAGTATCGAGGATACTGCCTTGACGATGGAGACTACGCCGCTGCTTTGCAATTCCATCTTTAGGTTCCTCGAAAAACTCTCGGAATACAACTCCCGGATTGGACTGTGCAGGTAGCTGAATTCCATCAGGGTTCCACGAGAGTGCCCCTCCTTTGTTACTCAATTCCATGGAAGCAAAACGCGTACGTGGTGCGGTCATCTGGGCTATTAACTGATCTACTGAAATGCTGTTTCTATCTGCCTGTCCTAACTTCCCACCAGTAAGCCAAATCTTACGACAATTATGATCATGACCAAGACCGTTAGGATGATGAAGTCCGCTAATTGGTGTAATATTCATGCGATGTTTCTCTAACGGGCGAAGCGATTCCGTGAACGTATAATCCATTCCTTCTTCGGCAATCTGATAATCTAATGTGTTTACACCATTAGGCAAATAAATAAAAGCGCTACGTCTTGGTTTGAATCCTTGCCTTGCCGCAACTGCTCGCAACGGCCGCATACAATCAAGTAAGGGTAAGGCAAGCGAGACTCCAAAGCCACGTAGAACCTGACGACGACTAATAAGCCAATTTTGACGGATAAACTTCATGACAGATAATCTCCTTATTACTTTGAGGTCAAAGTTTCTGAAATAGGCTAGACATGACAAAGTTTTCAATAATGGTTTTTAGCTTGTAGTGATCTCGTTTGCTCGCTTTAGTAATTTCCTTGATCTGTTTAGCATCATCAATTGTCATCACTCGACGCAGGGCAAAAGTAGCAAGTTGTTCGACAAAGGCCTGAGCAAAATGGTCGAGATCTTGTACGAGGAGTTGCTTGAATTCATCTGGCCCATCATAGGTACGGCCATCAGCCATCGTGCCGCTGGCGTTCACAGGAAGGTTAGTTCCTTGATTAACAGTTACAACTTCCTCTGTCCGCCAGCGACCAATCGCGTCGTAGTTGTCAAAGGCAAAACCAAGCGGATCTATTTTCTTATGGCATGAGGCACAAATAGCATGGGTCGCATGAGCTTCCAACTGCATACGTATCGTGGCTTTCGGTTGGTCAACCGGGGTTGGTTCTAGTGGCTCAACATTGGGTGGTGGCGGTGTCGGCGTTTTGCCAAAAATTGCTTCCGAAACCCACACTCCACGATGTACAGGGCGATGGCGTGTCCCATCGGAAGTAAGCATTAAAATCGAGGCTTGCGTCAACAATCCACCACGATGGTCCTCTGGACGCAATACCGCACGCTGAAAACCGGATTCTGATAACGGACGCATCTTGTAGTGTCTAGCCAACCGAGGGTTCACCATCGTCCAGTCGGAGATCAGAAACTCGCGTAACGACAGATTCTTCGAAAATACTTCGTGAAAAAAACTGGTCGTTTCAAGTACCATGCTCCTCTCGAGCCATCTATCGTACTCAGGATAGAGTTCAGAGTCAGGAGGAAACATACCAACTTTATAAAGCTGTAGCCATTGTAGAGGAAACGATTCAGTAAACCGATTGATCTTCGGATCCAGCAACATTCGTGTCAACTGCGCCCGTAACACACTAGGGTCACTCAACCTGCCAACCTTCGCGATAGTGAAAAGCTCCTTGTCAGGCATTGACCCCCAGAGAAAGTACGACAACCGTGAGGCAAGTTCCCAATCGTTAATATAGTTTCGAGGTGTTGTAGCTGAACCTTCGACAAGATAATAGAAGTTCTTCGAAGTAAGTACCCCCACCATGGCAGCAAAGTGGGCGGACCTGAAGCCTTCGCCGGCAACGAGTTCACGCTCAACAATTTCCACATATTTATCTATCTCTGCATCCGTCGCGGGCCGGCGCCAAGCACGGCCCGCAAAACGTTTAAGACACTCGTGAGCTTCGTCTAAATCACCTTCTTTGGAAGGAACAAGATTATCACGATTCTTCAATTCTGACTCACTTGCAACAAGAACTTCCCATTCAATCCAATCAATAAGCAACAAAGGATAAATAGGATTACCATCATCGTCAACAAGCATGTATCCCGTAGGGTTCTTAAACCTATGTTCTTTCGTATTAATAAAATCCCCACTGGTATTATTAAATGTATGCCTACTTGGCAATGACACACTCGTTACATCATTCATAATTTGGAAACTGCTCGATGAAGTTATGAACTCAACGATAATTGGCTTTTCTTCTGGCACAGCGATATCCCTATCGAAAATAGACCGTTTAAGAACAAAATCCCAGACAGTCAAGTGCGGCACCCTACCATCTAAGGAACGCAAACCACTGAGTTGAATGCGAACCCGCGACTGCCCACCTTGATTGCCTATATGGATATGATGGCTAACTCTACCAGGCCAGTAAACCCAACGAAATCGACCGGAAACACCTTGCTCAGACAACCATTTCTCACGTCCTTTATTGGCATCATGTTGCCCCTTGGTCTGTACAATAGGTTTTTCAGGAAAGGTCCGCATCAAAACGGTCTCGGCCGCTTTAAAGTAGCGATTAACATGTGATGGAGATAAAGACAACATTTTGCCGATGCGCTCAAACCCATGCCAACGAGGATCTTCGTTGAGTGCACCTGGCAGTTGGGCGTCATAATGTACACCCAACAGATCATAAACAGTACTAGCATATTCAGCCCGGCTTAGACGATAATGAACGACAGGGCCACGTTTAGCCATCCGTACCGCCTCACTTTCCCTAATCCTACTGGAAATCCAATCAACTACCCTCCCAATTTCATCTGCTGTCGGCTGCAATTCTTTCTCAGGCGGCATCTCACCAGCGTTCATCCGGTTTATCAGCTCAGCCCACTTTTGAGTAACCAAGTTGTTCTCGAAACTATGAGACAACGTGTCAACACGGAACTCCGCCTTGTGTATTTGCTTGTCATGGCAACGTAAGCAATACATTTTTAGGAATGGAAGCACTACCTGATCAAAACTAGTTGAATTGCCTTCCACAAGAGAAAATCTTGTGGAAAGCACGAACATAAGCACAACATACAAGCACACAGTTCTATTTATCTTCTGCAAGATGATTTCCATTAGAATTCACATTTGTTCTAAAAGTTTCATATTAAGCTCTGATACATATCTATTTTCAATCCCGAAAGATAGCAAAGCAAATAAAAGAAGTCAAGCAATTACACAATCAGCTCACAGCTAGTATCCGCTATTTCCTCCATCTATGGTTTGACCATCTGCTATCAATGAAAAAGCAAGTTAGTCCTAAAGTTTTTTCTTTACATCTTAAGCCTGAATTCGACTATCAAGGAACCAGCTTTTGCATTTTATCATGATTGCTGCTTTGAGGTAAATCGATGGAATATTAGCAGGATTTTATCACAGCAAATCTGGCGTATAACATTTGCAGTAGTCAGTTGTGTCAACTAAATTATTATTAGAAAGTTCATCTCAAGAGCGACGGGACATTCTGTGAGGTGGAGACCTTCTAAATCTATATGTTCTCCTAGTTGAGATCATGGAAGTGGACTGCTAAAATGGTTTTGATCGTTACTCTAATAAAACTAGGTGTTTTTCCCAGTAATGATATCGTCCTTAAGCCAATTAATAAAACCGACCTGCAATAAAACAAGAGTACAAGTTTTGAATATTCCAGAAAATTGGGAACCCAAAAGAACTATAATAACTTGTTTCATTTGGAGAGAAATAGAACCTGATCTGGTTGGGTATTGTAAAAATCAAAAGCTTCATCAGATAATATTTCTAAAAAGGCTACGATCATCCCTGAAGATAAACCAATCATCTTTGTTTTCTTGAATTATGTTATTATCTAGTAATTGCAATTCGAATTCATGTTATTCATCTAAATGTAAGTTATAGTGTGAATTTATCGAACCGGGGATTACGTTATAGTATTATCCAAATCTATGATTTCCTAAGTGTCAAAGGAATTCCAAATAAACCTTTCGTAAAACAAATAGAAGCCTCTAAAAAGGGCGACTGAAAGCCCATAGATTTCGTAACCCTAATCGAATTAACAAACAATCACTAACTCAGATAATAAGGACGAATGAATCGCTTGTAAGATTTGTGTTGGTTAGAACCAAGACAGCAAACGTAAATTAGCTAAACAGTAATTTACTATCCCCAATTTGGTCGGGATGTTACACGGAAGATATTTTCCCTTTTTAACTCAAAGCACAGTCAAGAACAAAGAGGCAAAAATGACTGAAAAAGAATCTCCTTATAACGGGATTGTCCCCCCAGGCGTTTGGCCACCACAGCATATAGAATCGGACGAAGCTTTGCTACCAGTTCCCTATCTGAATAATCCTCCTTCTGTCATCCCAATCGATATGGGACGACAACTATTTGTGGACGATTTTTTAATCGAACATTCAACGCTATGTCGGGTTTACCATTCAGCAAAACCACACGAAGCCTCGCCAGTATTGGTGCCAGAAACAGAGTTAGAGTGTAATCAAGGCTATTGTCCGGTGGCGGCACCTTTCAACGATGGAGTTTGGTACGATCCGGAAGATAACAGGTTTAAAATGTGGTACCATGCAGGTTGGTTTGATGGTACTGCCTTGGCTACCAGCACCGATGGTCTAAACTGGGAAAGACCCAAACTTGATGTTATTCCTGGAACCAACGCGGTGGTAGCACCAAAAGCCAGTTATCAGCGAGATGGTTGCCTCGTCTGGTTGGATCACCAAGCTAAGCCGGAGGTCCGCTTCAAGATGTTCCTTTATTTCCGATGGTCCCAAGGGCAATCAGGGTTTGTCTATACCTCCCCCAATGGCATTCACTGGAACGAACATGGTCAGACTTCTCGTTGCGGTGACAATTCCAGTTTTTTCTATAACCCATTTCGGCAACAGTTTGTCTTTAGTATCCGCGAAAGTTGGTCCTATCGAGCCCGGGCCTATCGCGAATCAGCGGAATTCGGACAGGCGGCAAGATGGGAAGATCAACAAAAGGTCAAATGGGCTCGAACCGATCGTTTGGACCTGCCTGACCCACTAGTAGGAGATAGGCCACAATTGTACGACTTGAATGCAGTTGCTTATGAAAGTATTTTGCTGGGAGGATTGGGCATATTCTACGGCCCACAGAACCCAGTGTGTGCGAAGATTGGACGACCAAAAATCATCGACCTCCAGTTGGGATTCAGTCGAGATGGTTTTCATTGGCACCGACCGGAGCGCTCTGCCTTCATCGCTTGCAGTCGGCGATGGAAAGATTGGAACTACGGCTATATTCATGCTGCTGGTGGATTGTGTCTGGTAGTGGACGACGAACTTTGGTTTTACTACGGCACCTTTTCTGGTCAAGGGTCGAATCTTAAACCCGGAGAGACTGGTTCTTTCGAACAAAACAACGCCATGTACGCGGGAGGAAATACTGGCTTGTCGACCTTGAGGCGTGACGGATTTGCCTCTATGGAGGCCAACTCCAAGGGTGGCTTCCTAACCACCCGCCCTGTGGTTTTCAGTGGAAAGTTCTTGCATGTCAATATCGACAATCCGATGGGCATGTTAAAGGTAGAGATACTAGACCTAAAGGGACAGGTTATCGAACCTTTCTCTGCGGAGAATTGTCAACCAGTACAGACTAACCGGGTTAAAACTCGTATCAATTGGCATGGCGCTAAAGACCTATCGCCATTAACTAGCAGGCCTGTCCAATTCAAATTCAGCTTATGTTCAGGGAAGCTTTACTCCTTTTGGGTCAGCCCCACAGCATCAGGAGCCAGTCGTGGGTTTTTAGGGGCAGGTGGGCCAAGAATGAGTGGTGTTGTTGATCTTTAAGCTCTTTTACTTTCTTCGTCAGAGAGGTTCTCCACCATCAAGCCTAGAACTGACCACACAGTGGCTAACCCACAGAGACAATATTTCCTCTTGGCTCCTTGGAGATGAGGTGTGAGAGAATTCTCGTAAACATATCATTATCAAATCCATTTGGGGGTGACAACTTGTTTCCATCCCTGCAATTAATGTAGACAGGAATTATTCCGAGGGGGTTGACGTTCCATAAATCTTTATGATCAAACACTAAATTTAACAAGGCTTTCTACCAATGAGTGAAAAATCGTTTTTGACTGAATGAGACAGTTAAGCTTTTTTTGTGATGGCGCATTCAGCCCCAAACTCCACAGACGAATTCTTTCTTAATCTTTGGGCATATACAATAGGGAATTATATTCAATCCATGAAAATATCATTTACCTCCATGTGTTGGGTTTTGAGTTCCGTTTTGAACTCTCAGCACTCTTATCCACCTCAACTTCCAAATACTGAAAAATATATCTATAAAGAAGACTCGGGAACAAAATTATCCGATGCATTATACCTGCCGCCGGTGTGTACAATATTGGGAGTGAAATAGTATCAGGTTCTTGGGCTTATTACTAAAATTTCAATAACCTGATATATAGACTTCGTTGACCTGATAATTTATATCTTGTCTAATACTACCTCTCTTTGATCTCGCTATAGGTGCACGAATCTTTATAATCCTCGCTTTTGTCAATCCAGTACTTGTTTCAGCCATCTTGAGCGACCCGCTACTTGTTGTCTTAAAACGGAGTGTTCTAGAACTCTCTGTTTTACCATCAGATAGAATTACAGTAGCTTGAACTAAATTTTTCGAATAGACTTGGATACGTCTAACTATTCGTGTCTCAGGCAAGGCTACCACTGCCCATGTCGATTTTGCCGCATCCTCCGAATTGTAAAGAATACTATCACCAAGTTCGATCC
>PAQF01000060.1 GCA_002709695.1 Candidatus Poribacteria bacterium | reverse complement strand
GGAAATGTGGGTAATATTTGACCACGATTCCCCATTATCACCTGAACGATAAACACTTGTTAGGTGCTCTTCATCTTCATGATTACGAGGACAACCTCGACCGAAATAATCGTGAGTAACCAGTAGATCTCCATCCAGTAACCTAATAATACTTGGACTGCCAAGGTACGTCCTCGATTTGAACGACTGAAATTTAACTTCATTAAACTGCATCAATGCCCTTTCCCAAAACTAATTCTGTGATTATACCTTTCATCGGATTGCTTTAATTCCACAAAAACAAATTTATCCTTCGCATACTTCTTCCTTCTGTATGATAGGTCAATTGTAATCTTACTTTTTCTCTCGCCTTTCCTTATCCTACCGTCAATCTGAAAACTACCTTATTACTGATTAAGGCATAAATAGTCCTCCGCTAACATGAAGTGATTGCCCCGTAATGTATTCAGAGGCATCCGAGCTAAAAAAAACAACAGTGTGGGCAATATCTTCGGGAATTCCTTTTCGGCTGATTGGTATTGGAATGCCAAGCCAGTTAACAGGTTCGTTTTCCTGAATCTGGATAGGCTTGGTCCTCTCCTCGGCCAACTGTCGGTTTGTAGGACCAGGCAATATCACATTCGCAGTTACGTAAGGGGCGCCTTCGTGAGCAATTCCCTTTGTTAGAGCGATCAAAGCTGCCTTGGATGCGGCGTAAGTGACACCAGACCTACCACCTATCCCATAAACGGCCACACCTGAGGAAATCGTGATAAACCGTCCAAACTTTCTTTGGAGCATACCAGGCAAAAGTTCACGTGCAAGCGCAAAAGTGGCACGGGCATTAACGTTCATGACCCGCTCCCATTCTTCGTCTGGTGTATCAACAATTTGATGTGGCTGACTAATACCCGCGTTACCCACTAAAATATCCACTCGGTTGAATAATTCCACGGTTTTCTGGACTAATATCTTACACTGAGCAGTGTCTCCAACATTGGCCTTAATAGCCAAGGAACGCTGACCTAGCATTTCAATTTTGTCTCGTACCTTATTAGCTTCCAGCTGGCTGTTATTATAGTTAATGGCCACATCAGCCCCAGCTTGTGCTAGCGCCAGTGAAATTGTGGCACCAATCCCACGCCCACCACCAGTGACTAAAGCAACTTTACCCGAAAGATCGATTTTAGAATTCTGCATATCCCCTCTATGAATTTCTGTTTACCCATTTCTGTTTATCTTTTACCTAAACTGTTCTGGATCACAAGCGATCTTAATGAAGGCAACGGAGCTAATTAAGATTTAACATCTTTAGAAATTTGAGTTACAAGATTTTTGAGGTCATCAAGAAAATTAGTTTCAAATGAGTTTTGGAAATCAGATATTAATGTCTTAGGATTAACACTTTATACCATCAACAGCAGACAAGAATGGTAAACACCCACAAAAACGCGAAGAAGTACAGGTAAAACTCAACAAAATGACTGAGCTGGTGGAAAAACAAAAACTAATACCGAGGACATTAAAGCTGAGAAACAGTAAACTTTCTCCAACACTACTATCCACCAATTTTTTTCTCGTGCCGCTTATGGCACTGTACAAATAGCTGTCTATTGTGTATTCAATTTAAACTAAAAAAGCCTGATTATCGATTCGATACTACCACACTAAATACAAAAGGCAAATATCGCCGTTCAGAAATTAATCAGTATCGTGATGAGGTACAACACAGATAAACTATTATTTAATTTCGAACCTGACTTGTAAATCGATTTTTGTATCTACATCATTCGGGGTTTGAATTGGCACCTTAGCATCCATAGCAAATTCTGCTATGGCCACACTTTCCGATCGAACCACAGGCCCTCCATAGGACAGCTCTTGGATACTAATTGGCTTTCCTACTTCCACATCACTCACTTCAGCTAAAATTCCAGCCCTTGATAAGGCATCTTCCATGGCAGCACGTCGAGCTTTTTGTCTGAGTGGTGTTGGGTCCTCGACGGAAAAAGTAAGCCCATTTATTGTATTAGCACCATTGTCTATAGTAGCTTGCATTAATTCCCCCACACGACCCAAGTCTCTGATCTTAATTGCCAACATATTAGTAACATTAAACCCAATTACAACTGGAGGTTTATTATTTTTGTATTCTCTTTGTGGGGAAATATTGAATGAGTTGGTTTCCATATCCTCATCAGTAAGACCTTTATTTTTCATAGAAGCAATAATTTTTTCAACCTTGAGGTTATTATCAGCAGTTGCTTGCTGAGCAGTCTCGGCGAACGACTGAACTCCAACTTGCAAAGTGGCTAAATCAGGTGGAGCCTTAACAGTCGCTGAACCTGTGACCAAAATACCTTCATTTTGTTCTGTAGGTAAAGTCAGACGAGTACAGGATGAAACCAGAATAATCCCCTGTAAAGTAATTAAGAACAGAATAACTAATGTTTGGGAATTTCTTTTTACCATTGAATACCTTCCTTTTTTTTATTAATCTAAGACAAATGCATAAACGCTTAGCAGAGTTTGTAAGTTCACCTAGATAAACTTCAATAACTTGAATACATGTATTCAAGTTATTGAAATAAAACACATAAGTATATAATTACCTACCTGCCAAAACCAAACAAGAAGTTGCTCTATCTCTATTCAAACGGATTCATCTGAAAAACATACCCGTACCTAACATTAAGTACTACAAGTAATTTTGATGGTATGCGACGCTATGAATCGGAAACAAGGAGCATGCAGACGTAAAAACAAAGGTGGAGAATGGTTCCGGTCAATCCCAATGACCAACCAGATGATAATATCCTCAAGAAAGCGCCATCATAACAAGAAATACATAGCAACCGTCAGCACGCGTTTGAATTTAATTGAGGTCGCTCTGAATACATTTGGGGCACATACGAAACACAAAGGAAACTATACAAAAAAAGCTAACGGGTGGAAAGGACGTCACATTTTTTTCAGGCACCTAGTGTAGGGATTAAACTGTGTGTCTTTACGCGGACAGACGACCCAGTCTAGCAATCACAACATACAGATTACGAAAACTCCACAGAAAAAAAGATTTCAGTTTCCCCGAAGAAAAACTCCCTACGTTATGGGAAACAATTAAATCAGTTGGTCAATGGAAAGTACTCAACAGCCATTTCAAATCTTCGATGGTGGGAAATCATAATAGCCAAACCGTAACACGCTTGAATCACACAAAATTCCACTAACCAAAAATTCAGTAATTAGCGCACAAACCTAACACAACAGAGGCTAGCACATGTAGGTTAATTACCCCTATTCCAATCTCAGCAATTTCCCCAATCTAACCATGCTATTATTCAGATTAACACTGACTCATACCGCAGTTTGGGAAGGTTTCCAAGCCTCACCTGCGGCTGCCGCTTGATGCTCCAGTTCACTTCGCCAACCAACTATCTCTCCAGCTTTGATACGGACCATATCGAAGCCAGGGTATCGATCTTCGAGGGTATCCCCCAGTTTCTGTGTTTCAGCCCAACGATCCCATGCTGTCTTCATCCAATTGTGCGGCAGTGCCTCTCGTACAGCAGGATCAAGTTGCCATGCGTGCCTCACGTCCGCCACCGAAGGCTCCTCTGTAAACGGACCTGACCATTTCGACCAACCAATTGACAAAGTGTTGCGCTCGCGATCAGGAACAGTGTGTCCAGTGTGGATCGTTGTCCCATTGCGAATAAGAGCCTCCCCAGCCTTGAGACGAATCGCAACCTGATTTGGCAATGAAGAGACTCTATCCCAGCTGGGTGTGTAAGGCACTCCTTGATCCTTCATTGCTTGCGGGAGAAGAACGTCATGTTCAAACGGTGTACGCCATCGGTCGTGGCTACCAGGTATAAGCTCGTGACATTCGTCGTCAGTGAGAGCTAGGAACATACTCACGCCCTTCCTTTCGGTAATTGACTGTATGTTTTTTTTACGGATTTCCTCCCAGCGGAGTTTTTCAACCTCCTCAGAGTAGGCCTCAGGCCCATCACCACGGTCATCCTTCTGTGCAAAGTAAGGTTTCCCGGTCCCCCACCACGTCGTATCTCGATGCCAACTAGGTCCATTCTCATAGCGTCGAGGATTACACCACAGAAGCATACCACTCAATACTAAATCCTCGGGTTCGAGCCCATGACACCATGAGTGAACGAAGCTGAGAAAATCTGGAGAACCGTGAAATTCGGCAAAACTAGGCTCCTCAAAAGCAGGATGAATAATACCTCGGATTGCCCAAGGCTCATCTTCTCTCGCACGGTGTACGTAACCTTTGGAACAGTCGATCTTGCTATAGCCATGCTCAGGCGCACATGCCTCGGTAACGCGGCGACCCGCCTCACGGAGAACTGGAATCATTGGATTATCAACAAAGTCGGTAATGATGACAAAACCATGCTCTTTCAAATACGCTAATCTCTCGGGTGTAGCTCCAGGAGCCGCAAGCTCTGGCTTAGCATCAGCAAAGGCCACGGCACGATAAGATTCAGAAACTGAACTAGACTCCACCGAATCCGATTGATGGGTGCTCATCTCCATTCTCCTTTTCCTTCTCTTTTATTTGTGTAAAATACTAATAAGAAACTAAAATCCCCAGATAAACATGACCAATGTACAAATTTATGAAAAATTGCTTTTAAGCTAACATATATTTCAGTTAGCAAACCAATGATCTTCAGGGATAATTCCCTTTAACATCACCCCAAATCACGGCAATTTTTCCTGTTAAATCAACAGAAAAGAATTGACGCCTGAAACCTTTCATTGCATCCGCTAACTCTGCTGTCGTCACAGCCCGATTAATAATAGCAACCTCATCAATCGAGCCATTCCAGTAGTCACCTTCTGGCGCATTAGGATGCTTAGTACCAATAAACAGCGGTCCAGTAGAAGGAACCATTTTACCGGTAGACTTCTGAGAGGCAGTTTGTTTAGCATCAATGTACAAGGCAGTGGTCTTACCATCATAGATGCCAGCCACATGATGCCACTCATTATCCTTAAACATAGGACATTGAACTCGGCTGTTACTCACACCTGGCCCCGCATCAAAACGGAAAAACCCACCTTCTCGCAGTAAACGATATTGGTTATCCGATCCTGGAGTTGATTTCTGCACAAATCGCCGGTTACCCGCTGTATCACTGACTAACCCCCAAGCTAAAATACTAATTTGACCGGTTAAGTTCAGGGAGTCATGATTTTCGACCTTTACCCGTTGTCGTTTGGCCGAGTTAAATTTGAGCGCTTTCTCAAATTTACCTTTGTCCCAAGCTGGTCCCTCGATTAATTTACCATCGTTTCCATTTCCTGAAGAATCTTTCAAAATTTTACCTGGTCCGTCATCAAACAACCAAAGAGCGACAACTTCGTCTTTCTTGATTTTCGCTGTTCCGTCTAAAGCGGCAAAAACTAAGAAGCAACAAATTAGCAGAGCCCCTAAATTCTGTTCTTTCATCTGTATTTATTTTCCTAATTTTTCTGGTCTTCCTAGTAAGAATGCTTAATTCGTCCCCACATAGTTGCAGATTTACCTCTGGCCTCAACAGTCGTACCACTATTCAGAATTTTATCAAATCCTTTCATCGCTTGAGATAGCTCTGCTGTCGTCACAGCCCTATTGATGATAGCTACTTCATCAATCATACCCACCCAATAGTCGCCTTCTGGAGCATTGGGATGCTTAGTACCAATAAAAATAGGACCGTCAGAAGGTTGCATCTTACCAGTTGACTTTTGAGAGGCAGTTTGTTTAGCATCAATATAAATAGCAGTAGTTTTACCATCATAGACTCCAGCTACATGGTGCCATTCATTATCTTTAAACATGTTGGACTGAACACGACTATTACTCACACCTGGCCCCGCATCAAAACGGAAAAATCCACCTTCTCGCAGTAAACGATATTGGTTATCCGATCCTGGAGTCGATTTTTGTAGAAAGCGGCGATTCCCCGCTTTATCACTGACAAACCCCCAAGCTAAAATACTAATTTGATCGGTTAAGTTCAGCGACTTGCTATTTTCAACTTTAACCCGATGCTTCTTCTTAGAATCGAACTTGAGAGCCTTTCCAAATTTACCATCAACCCAAGTTGGGCCTTCGATCAATTTGCCATCGTTCCCATTTCCTGAAGAATCTTTTAAGATATTACCAGATCCATCATCAAACAACCATACAGCAACAATGTCCTTCTCGGTAATTGCAGCCTTAGCATGGTTAAAACTAACGTGAAAAACAAAACAAATTAGTAGTGAAAAGAAAGCGAACTTTAACATTTTCATGGAGTAGTTCCCCCGAGAACTAAATATTGAATATAAGCGACATCTTCCTCGAAAAAGCGTCAAAAAAAACAATTACTAAAACCATAAACGCTCTATAGTTTCTGATGCAAAATATTTTAATTGATGGCATTTTATGTTAGAGTTTTTAGAAAGTCAACCATTTTCATTTATGGCTTTCCTTGAGCTGTCTGCTTTTTCCCCAGACATAGGAAACATGATAAAATATTCTAACTGAACTCCAAATACAACTGAATTAAATCAATTATAATGACAGTCAAAAATTATGAAATTCAGCCTAATGCACACCTGAGAGGTGCAGGCCTAAATAGGGCAAAATTGAACGGGGACGATTTGAGAGGCTCAAACTTGAGTGGGGCCAACTTAAGAGGAGTTCGCTTGAAAGAAACCAACTTAAACAGAATCCAACTTGAGTCACACCAATTTAAGAAATGCTAACTTAAGTGATACTGATCTGGACATGACTCAATTAAACGAGGCTATCTGGAACAACAAAACTATCTTCCCTCTTCCCTAAAAAGGCTTTTCCAACCTGCATGGTAAAATGAGAATGAAGCAACAAGTTATAATCATAAAAAGGATTGGGAAATTTTGGATGACATTCTAAGCAATATTAGAATGCACAAATCACTTAGAAAACAGGTACTGATTTTGATGCAATTTATGCCGTTTATTCTTTTAGATCCTTGGCCTTTTCCAATACTTTGGAAATACCCATTTTCTGTAGTGCTTCTGTTGCAGCAATCCGTAAATCTGGCTGTTGTAACGCTTGTATAAGGTCGGAAACTACTCGGGTTGCTAGTTCAATTGACTCCGGTGTTCTCATATGAGCTAATGCCAACGCTGCTTTAACACGAACTGTGGAGTCTTCGCTCTTTAATGCTTGTGTCAAAACAGGTAACACTGCCTGAAAGGCTTCAGGTGTTCCAATCTGCATTAACGCATTTGCCGCTTTACTCCGTATATCTGCATCATCATCGTGCAACGCTTGTTTCAAAACCGGCAATACTATATTTATTACTTCTGGCGTCTTTTTGACAATGGCAATCTGAATTAATGAATTCGTTGCCTGACCCCGAACGCCAAGGACATCATCTTGTAAAGCTTCTTGTAGTGCAGACACAATATCTGGCAACATAAAATAAAATTCAAAATATTTTCCAGTCTTACTTTCTGTTTTCGGTATCAACCTTTTAGGTATACCTTCTGATCCGATTCTGCCCAAGATCTCCACCGCACTAGCACGAAGTTCTGAACGTCCATTTTTTAATATGTGTACCAACTCAGGTACAGATTCTTTTGCTGCCATTTCTAGCAATGCGTTTGCCGCATATAACTTTACCGATGGATCCTGCAATAATTGTATCATTGCAGGAACAGCATCTTTCCCTATTAACGCTAATGTATCTGTAACTCCGCTTTGAATGCTTGAGTTTTCCCAAGATAACGCTTGTGCCAAAGCAGGAACAGCATCTTTACCCATTTCCCCTAACTTTTTTTTTGCCACCTCACGGGGAGTTGTTCTCATCCATGGGAATCGTGGGGTCTCACGCCCCAAATCTTGGATCAACGTTTGAATCTCTTTTTCTTGCGGTTGCTGGGTACAACCTGTAAAAGCTAATAAAATAACCAGTACCACAAAGCCGACAGACCTACTCATTTTTTAGACTCTCTTGGTTTGAAACTATCTGGGCTATAAAAAGGATCTCAGTGTCATTTCTTCACACTAAAATCTCCATTTAAAATCTAATGTTAGCTCAAGGAAAAGGCTGATATATGGTTTCATCCATAAACACTCCAATTAGGCTCCAAAGGCTACCAACTGTTAGGTCTCCCAATGCCATTCCTAAAAAGAATGGAACTGCGTTTCTATAAGACTTTAACCCGCCATACTTGAATACAGCCCACTTTATCAAAAAACTGGAAAAAAAACAACTCCACAGATTGGACATCCCCCAATCTCCTGCCATCGCATACCCAAGAGGATGTAATGGAAACCAGAAAAAACGCATCCGCAGAAATGTTAGCACCGAGGCGACAAGAAAACCAATACCCATAAACGAGAGTCCAACCTGATCAGTCTCAGTTGAAAAATGGATCCAGTTTTGAAGTCGAGTAAAAGTCTCACGCCCAAAACCTAAAGTCCAAACACCAAAATAACCAGACGACGCACCGAACCGATAGTACAGATCAAGATAAACCCAGAAAACCACCACCGAACTCACTAGAACAGACAATAGTACTGCTAAGGAGAGCCATCTTGCGGACGAGCCCACAACCGCCGACATTTTGAACCCTTCAAGCACGTGGGGCATTGGATGGTTTCGATATACACGATTGAAAAAACCATAGAGTGAAAAAGCAACCAATGTCTCTTTATTAAGAGCTTTAGTTCCAATACCAGCCAGAATAATCCGTCTGGGTTCCAAACCACCCAATCCATGCACACACAAACCCAGTTCAGCACGCATTCTGGTAATAAAAAACGAAATTAGAAAATAGAACCCAAAAAATATCGGGACTACTACGATTAACATACCAGCTCGTATTGAAACCAATAGTAGAAACAGAAATCCAGCAATCAAACCAAACACAGCGGCACGTTCAGGTGGAGATTTTGAACTTCCTCCTGACTTGGCTGTTAAGACGACATCCTTCAGCTGGTTCTTCCCCATCCAAAGCAAAAAAAATGTCACGCTCACAACCGCACCAAAAGCTTGTTCGTTCTGATACGGAAACCGATTGAGCCCTTGCCAACCAATTGCCCCGATGAGCAAACGTTCAGCTTTATATAACCAGTAGAAAATCCAGCATGAAAATAGAAGATCCAAAGGAATTAGAAAACTAACCCCAATCACAAAAGGGTAAAACGAAAGTTTTACGCCACCCATCAAATTCCAAGGTCTATCGTTGAACAAGTGTGAAATTGCACGTCGCTTGACAGGGATTTCAGGAAGATAGGAAAAAAAGAAATGCAGACCATTATTTAAACTAATTAAGGCAGCTAAGAATAACCCTATCCACATCAGCTTATTGCGAAAAAAAAACGGTTTTCCAGCCGATATTTCTAATGGCAGATGAATGATCGGATAGGTGAGTTTTTCCTTTTCAATCCATTGCCAACGAACAATACGGCAAATACAGAGCATCATGAAAAACAGAACCAGAATAAAAACGGTCCAAACCAGAGTTGGCACAATCCATGGTTTAAAGTGATGTGAAGAGTAGAGAGTTGTTCCTCCACTATAATAACCTTCCAGTGCATTACTATCACTGACTACTAACCAATATGGAAGACTATCGCAAAATAGAGTTTTCCACTCATTCTCTGGAGTAGCGAAGTAAAAAGCATGTCCCATATTAGAAACTAAAACCTGCAAAAAGTCTATTGAGGCAATAGCTGAAGAAACACTTAACATCAAGTAGATGGCGATCAGGTCCAATTGACTTAACAAAGGTCTGCGCCAGATCTTTATCACCACATAATTACAAATAGCAAAAAAGAGCAGAATGAAGACAACGTTGAAAAATGGGACAATTAAGGTCGGGTGTGTATATCGAACGACTTCTAACTGGGCAATCCAGTAAATGTTTAAGGGAATAAGGAGAACTCCAAACACAATACCTATGTATGGATTGGTGGGATAATCTTTTTGGGAAGGAAAGACAGGTGAATGCAAACCAATTCTCTCATTACAACAGAAAAAAGAGATATTTTAAAAATCGAACAAATTTAAAACCTGAGATTGCAGTTTAGAGAGGTCAGGGTCTAGAGCATCCACATTGGAATCCAGAAACCCAGCCTGAAGTGTATACTGGCAGAACAAAGCCAACCAGCGATTGAGTCAATAATTGAATCAATTTAACCGAACGACCTCCCGTTCCAATCTCAGTTCTAATCGTTGTACGACCTATTGCTTTTTAATTTCACTCCAAGTAGTAGTTAGCTTTCCTTTTGAGGAAACGGCTAGAAACCCTTTGACACCAAGTTCCATTAAAGTTTGGATTTCCTTTCTTGTACGAGCAATATTTGAAACACGCATCTCATCAATTGCACCCACAAAAAACCTTCCCCCACAACAGCTATTGGAAAGACGAAAGGGAGCCCCTGTTTTGTTAAGTGGACCTTTGGCCTTAGTAGATACAGTTTGCTTACCATCGATATAAACCTTGACTTCTTTCCCATCAAATGTTGTCGCGTAATGGTGCCATTCCCCATAATTGCTGATATCTGCCGACGTAGCTTTAACCCAACCACCATTGTTAATATAGGAATCAACCCACCAACCTTTGGCTTCTTTTCGGAAAGCAGAAACGTACTCCCCTTCCTTCCTTGGAAGGCCAAAAACTGTTTTGGGCACTATTGATTCGATATTGATCCAAAATTCAAAGCTGAATGCATTTTCGAAACTAAAATCCTCAATGGCTTTACCCGGATCATGGGCAACAAAAGCGTCCTTATCAAACCATAAGGCATTACCAAATTTACCTTTGATCCATTTAGATTTTCCCTCGATTTTGAGGTTATGTCCCTTTTCTGACAAGTCAGCAGTAGTATTCCCTTTAGACTCGTCGAAAGTCCAGAGTGACATTGTGTTCTGGTCGATTTCCTTTGCCCAAACAGATGCCTTTGGCAACAAGGATATCAGAGAAACTAAGAACACCATAGCCAACATGGATACAGCCAAACTCAACCTGAACATGACATCCTCCTCCGAGAAACATTAAAATTGATAGTTAAAGTGTATTCTAGCATGACCGCTAACGTTCCCAAAGTGTGCCTTGAAAGAAGTCTTCCACTGAAAATCTGACTTAGCCAGCAAGTTTTTACTTTTACACGTCATCTAGTATCGATGACAATGTTCCCTAAATCCGCCTAGCACACCACTCAATACCCCTCCATAACATGGTAATAAAATTTGGATTATCCCAAGTGCGGTTATCATGACCAGACTGATAACAGAAGACACGACTATTTTTGTACTGCCGTGTCCAAGCCAAAACCCGCATACTAGTAGGATGTTTAGTGGTCAGCAAAATCTGACTGTCTGGTTCAGGATCACACATTTTGTATGTTTCGTCGACCATGTCCCAGCCAGAAACCCCACTGGTAATTGGATGTTCGTGGTCTTCTACTTCCACAAACAAAGTTTGGGCCATGGTTACGTCATGGGTCAAATCCGAGAAACCTACAATCTGGCTCCAAATCGGCCATTCTCGATAAGCCAAAATTGAGTGATGGAGCATGAAGATGCCCTGCCCGGTTTGGCCCAATTCTTCTAAAACCGACTTGGGTTTGCCTGCATACCACGGATGCCCATCGTCAGTGGGTCCATCCAACAACATGGTATAAAAGAGTATGACATCATAGCTATGACGAATCTCGGCTGACGATGAAGCAAAATCATCCATGTGTTGAATATAAACCTCGATGTTCTCTAATTGTCGAAAGAGCCGATGAAATTCAATCACATTGAAGCTATGTCCTCCTGTAACAACGGCCATCTGAATTGGTTTTTGGGTCATAGTCAATCCTTATCTCCTACAAAAATTATCTCCAATCAAAAACTGTACCTAGTAGTTCCTGTGGCTGATCTCGTAAACGATCATAAATCAGCTTGGCTTCTGATACAGGCACAACATCCAGAATCAAAGGCTCTATGTTGACTGCACCTCTGGCTAACAATCGCTGCAAATTTTCTAGGTCGTCTTTGTCAAAGTGACTATTTTGCTTGATGTTGACCTCACGATGCTGGCCTAAATTGAAAGTATATTCTACCTTAAACCGTCCCGCAATAAACAAGATGTTACCTCCGTGTTTGGTAGCCTGAATCAATTTATCTTCCACCCCAACCACACCCGCAACATCCAAAATGGTATCATAACTAGCATCTTCAACTTGCCTATCCCAACCGTCCCCAGAAACATTGAAAACTGTTTCGACGGAACCTACCGATTCGGCAATATCAAGCCGTTTTTGGTCGACGTCGCAAATAGTTACACGTGCCCCCATCGCATTGCCAATCTGAGCCGCCATTTGGCCAACCATCCCTGCACCAATAACCAAGAAACGCTCGCCTATCCGCAAGTCTGCATTACGACAACAACGCATAGCAACAGAGGCAACGCCAAAAAGAGCTGCGTGTCTTGGTTCTACCCGAGAGTCCAGTTTAATGAGTAATCCGTCGTGCCGCTCATGCGGCATCAGGTTTTTTAGTTTATGGGGACGTAAAGTACAATATTCGTAGTGGCCTTGACTGGAATAGACGACATCACCAACTTCTAGGTCGTGTACTTCAGAACCCACCTGAATTACACGACCTACATTTTGATAGCCACTGCCTGCTGGTAACGATTGATCCGAGGGGGAATAGTTTCCTCCAATCAGGCCATTACGTTCGGTTCCGTTGGTTAACCCTGAGAACAAAGTCTCAGTTCGAACTTGATCTGCCTCAATTGGTGGCAGATCGCCCCAATTATCAACCAAAACTTTCTCCCGTTTACCATCGGCTTGAAGTTGCATCATTAAAGCACGCAAGGTTTTCTCCTCTTCTGACTTATAAAATTAGCTTGTTCCTAGAAATTAACGGTGATGTCCCAGAATATACCAATTTTTGACCCATTCTGCAAATATAGAACTAATGGAGTTGGACTTGCAAAAATCAGTTCAGGGACCTCTAAGCTACACAAAATCAGGGGTCGTGATCCTAATTAAAAATCTGGGAAACCACATAGAACTTACAGGAAGTGTAACAGCAACAAATATGAATTTAACAAAAATAATCGCCCAGTTTGACTAAGTAAAAGGACAAATAAAACTTGCTAACTCAGGACAAAGTGGCTATCCATTATCAATTCGCAAACAACACGGGGAAATCCAACAGGAGTCAAATGCAGGATGTTGGGAATTACATCTCCTATTCCACATTGTTAAAATAAGCTACAGCCGGTTTAGATTCAGGAGGTTTATTGCAGTTCATAACCAATGGCATGACCGAACCTCATTGCGCTACAAGTAGATGTACACAGAATCTGAACAATTGTATCAGTATTATCTAAATATCCCAACTGGAATTCCAATAGATAAGATCGTTGAGAACATTATTGATAATATTGTAAATAATGAGCGAGATAACAATATTAGGCTGATAGCGGTCAGAATGATTTGACGGCAAAAATCAATCCCATAGAATCATAATTAAAAACTGGCAAGGATAATCTGGCTGATTTTAACTATTATCTTTGGGTCAAACCTAATTTGAAGATACGATTGAGAAGTTTATTTGGAAACTAATATTCATCAAACTATCTAGATGTGTAGCTTTTTGACTTTAGCCCATCGAGTTGTCAATTTATTCCGGATGTCAACTGATAACCCCGAAGCTTTCATATTATGATTGACTTCGGCTTCTGATAGAGCACGGTCATAGATTTTAATTTCGTCAATCAGTCCTTTGTGAGGAAAAAACTCATTCTTATCCCTATATTGGCCAATTACTAATTCGGCATCGTTTTCCCCATTTCCGTCTTTCGCTTTGGGATAATTGATATCACCTTTATGGTTTTTGTTTTCGGCAACAACTTCTCCATTTATATATAATTTTATTGTCCCGCCGTCATAGGTACCAGCAATGTGAAACCATTCTCCTCGATCTGGGTTTTTGGCAGGCTTAACATAGGTCAAAACTCCATCCCCGTCATCCGGATCATCAGTCGAGACAGCAAAACTCACCTGATTATTAGTCCCGAAAACCCAACCTTTTTCAAAACTCCCATTATCTTGTGCACAAACGACATAACCACCCCATTCAATAAAACCTTCATCTATAATCCAACCTTCAACACTAATCGACTTGGTCGGTTTTTTCTTGAAAACTTCCAGATTTTTTGCACCCTGGATGTAGTTATTTTGATTACCATCAAACCTAGTAGCATCACCAAACTTACCTTTGACTGTTTTGATGACACCGACAATTTTCGCATCTTGCCCTACATCCGATAGGTCCTTGAAAACTCCCCCGTTGATTGTATCTTTGTCAAAACTCCAATAAGCAACCAAACCATCCGTAATAACAGGGTCTGCAACAACCAAAGTGCATAGAAACAAGCTGAATAAATGTAGTTGTAAAACTGATAGATGTAATCTACTCATAATTTGGTTTACCTTGAAAAACTAAATCAATATTTAATAATTTAAAAGTATGGAATGGCACCCCAAAATTTGCAGAAAACTTTTCAATTCCGAGCCAAAAATGTGAATTTAAGTTGCATTTCCACATTCATAAATGTCACTAAAACTCACCTGTTAATACTAACACGAGCACTAACGAAACCATAGATTAACATAATCAGTTTAAAAAGGTTAGCAAGGAGACCCTGAAATTCCGAGAAAATCTTAATCTGCCTACTCCCCGATCTTCGTACCAAATTCACCCCTATTGACATGTAAAAAGCATTACCATACAATGCAAAAAAATCACCCTCCATTAAATTAGGAACATAAATATAATGCCTAAAGACATGCTAAGTCTAGACAGAAATCCCTATACACTTGAAAAGACACCGGCATTAACATGTATATAGAAAACTGGAAGGAATCGATGCCTCACCACACTCACGGATCTCCTGTAAAAACGTAATATTCTCAGCCCAAGCAAATCAATAAAACCAACCACAAAAGGAAGTATTCCTTGAGTATGTCAATTGCTTTACATACGCTATTCTCGATATTGGAGCCTCAACGACACCAACAAGCCTCGAAGGTAAACAGGAAATATTATTCATTCTTTCGGGAAAAGGTACTACTACCACAGGGAAAAAGACTGTCGACCTCTTTAAAAGAATCACCGTTCTTGTTCCCGCAAACTTGAATTCCACTTTCCAAAACACAGGCGAAGAAAAATTGACAATGTATCTCGTTAACACCCCCATTCCCGAGGGCTTTCGACCAAACAATGAATTGCTTGTTCGAGATAAAAACAAACTTCCTATCGTCACAACCACCGTTCATTGGTGTCACATTGACAGAATACTACTTACAACTCAAGGTAGCCTTGGCAACTATTGAATATATAACTACATGTGGGTACCCACAGAAATATCGACAGTTATTCATGGGAAAAACATCGCTTTTCTTGGTAAGCAGATACGTAGACAGTTACCGGGAATGGCACACATGACACTACCTGACGGAAATATACCCCATTCCAATATTAATCATGAGGTACGAAAATAAAAATCGGTTGGGCAATAACTAACGGAACGAACTAATCCCCTTTACTAAATTGATTATCATTGCTGATATTCAAAAGAATATGTGCTACGCAACATCATAGAGAAAATAAACGACATGGGAAATAAGAAGCAAGATAACAACCACAAATACCTGCTGAAACTTCTTGGCTCAAAAGGGAAAGACGCCGAAAATCCAGAAAAAACCAATGAATTTAAAAGAATCTTCAAAAGATTGGATGCAAACGGAGACGGGAAAGTGACTTTACAGGAGTATATCAACCAGTCTCGGTGGAAAGATGAAGCAAAAGCCAAAGCAATATTTAATGCTACAGACAGAAATGGCAACGGAACGATAACAGTCGAAGAATACATTGAAAATAGAACCATAACAGACAAAGCCAAGGAAATATTTAACAAAATGGACAAAAATAGTGATGGGATATTGACAGAAGAGGAATTTGTAGAAAATTCAATAATTGAGGACAAGATTTTAGCCAAACAGATTTTCGAAAAGATGGACGTAGACGGAAAAGGTGAATTATCACTACCTAGGTATCTCAAAATCTGGGGTGACTGGGCAAGAGAAGATTGAGTCAGATCAGGAAATAGAGACATCCGAAACACTTTCGTGTTATTGGCAGTCGACTTATATACCAATATGCGACAATGAACCTTTCTACTCTAGAAATTTAAGTTATGGGTATTTGAGAAAACGGTTAGTGTAGACGATCCATTCACAGTCCACATAGATTCCAATGAAAACCTGCCTCCAGCGTTTAAAGATAAAATACCGTCCAGAATAACTACTGTGAAAAATACCATGTAAGGAAATTGTAGTCTTGAAAAATTGCCGGTCCAAAGCATCTATAATCCTGCTTACTCTGCAAGATCTCGATTGAAAACAATAAAGTCGATACCTATCAACTTATTCTCTATCTATCTATCTAAGATTTTCCCCATCCAAGTTACAATCATCGAGCTTACCTCTTTATTTGAATGCAACTGAGAAGTAGCCTGAGGCCCTGCCCCACTTCAATTGTCGTGCTATAATAGATATTCTTAACCGCTTCATAATGGAAAAACTTAATTCGAATTATGTGAATTATGTATACTAAACGCCATATATGTGGATGGAAACAGGCATAAATTTAAGTTAGGAAAGCTTCACCAAAATCCCCCCACATCGGTATGACAACAACCACTCAGTTCATAATAAAGCTCCCTTCGCCCTATAAGACAAGTCACTTAGAAGCTACAAATACACGTTTAAAAAACACACAGCTACGAGGTTAAATCATATGAATCGAACTGATATTTTTCATCCATTCGAATTTGGTGAAACAGAAAAAAAGGCCCTCGACCGAGATGGGCACTTCTTTCTGCCCGGTATACTAACTTCAGAAACCTGTAAACAACTCACCCGGTCTCTAGCGAGAATCCAACCATTGCGCGAGTCCACAGATCCCCAACTACGTCACCACAGTGGTCATGCCGCCGAATATGACAGCTATTTGACCAGTCTAATCGCCCACCCACAAATGCTGGAGCTGATACACAAGGTCCTTGGACCTGATATCCGCTTTGACCATTGTTCTACTATCAACCGCCCTCCCGGACATGGAGGATTTGGGTGGCATAGCCACGCATATGCCGATGATCAACCTGAACTGGGTTTAGTACGTATCTTCTTTTATGTCAATGGCTTCTCCACTGATGATGCCCCCTTAAAAGTCGTACCTGGCAGTCATCACTACCGAGATCCTGCTATCGATGGCAGAACAGATCAAGAATTACGCAGTGGATGGTTGAACGGCAAGAAACATCCAGTAACCGGAAAGCCACTAGAAATCGAAATATTGGAAGCTCCTAAAGGGACAGCCATACTAATGTGGACACACGCAGCCCATGCCGTAAACGCCCGTAAACTTGACAGCCCAACACGCTGGACAATAGTCTACGG
>PAQF01000059.1 GCA_002709695.1 Candidatus Poribacteria bacterium | reverse complement strand
TTGGAGCGCCAGAGGAATCCCGACGCTGAGATCGACGACATCCCCAAGCGATTAGACAATTGGCACGCAGATCCGCCGTTGCCGCCCCAGGCCGAAATCTGCGATATCGCGCGGTGCGAGGTCTTTGCCAAGTATCTGGCGGAGCCGCGTGTGCTCAAAGTGGCCCGGGCTATCTTGGACCCGCACATCCGCATTATGCAGACCGAAGTCAACAAGTCGTCGCTACCGTCAGAAAAGCCAATCTCCGAAGAGCAACTACGGCGGCGCGGCTGGCATTCGGACTGGCCGCACGATTTGACCGCGTACGGTACCAACGACAAACAACCGTGGAAGCACTGCGGCGCGGTCGCGCAACCCTTTCCCAACGTCTGCATGGCGTTGTCGACGGTATGGTACCTCGGCCCTGAGGATGTGACCCCGTTTAACGGCGGTACCTGGGTAGTCCCGGGGTCGCATAAGGATCCGCGCAACCCCCGCGGCCCTGACGACGGCATCGACCAATGGGTGCCTATACCAGGGGAATTACAGGTCTCGGCGCCGGCGGGATCGGTTTTCATGCAGGACACGCGGGCCTGGCACTCGGGTGCGCTCAACCAAAGCGAGTGCGAGCGCACGGCGGTAGTGTGCCGTTACGCGCCGTGGTGGTTGTCAGGTAATGAGTTCGGGAATGGGCACTCGGGAGGGAATACGTTGAGGACCTACGTGCCGCCAGATGTTTACGAGAATTTTTCCCCGGAATTACAATTGCTTTACCGGCATCTTGTTGAAGGAGAGCTGGACGTCCTGCAGCCTGGCAAGCAGGATGCGGCAGCCCGTGCCCAATCGCTGCGCCATTCGGATCAAGGTGGCGACAACAGCCACGTGGTAGCCGGCGCGATGAGCGTAGAGGAGTGGGAGTGCTGCCGTGCCGAGCGCAGCACATGAAAACGGCTATAACGCCACAGATCCAAAATAATCCAGGGGGGCGAGTAAACTGAAAAATGGCTATGAAATCGACGATCGTCGTTCGTTACAGAGTTCGTCGATTTTCATAATATGAAGCTGTTGCCGAAAAACAAACCGAAGAAATATAGCGTTGGTACAATGCCGCGCCGGCGGTTATAACTACACGATGGGCGATGCTGTCAGTGTGTAAAGAAGATAGCTTCGATTTAAGCTGTTTTTTAAATTTACCCATCCAAGGTTGTCTATTCTGTATTTAAGTGAAGACTTTTGTATAACTGCTAGGTTACGAATACCTGAAGTTCCAAACGCACGTGAATTCGATTTGAGGCGAAGGAAGTTGTAACAGAATGAGCTTAAAATCGACGAAACCCGAGATGACATCATCATCGCTGGTCGAATTGCTACAGTTGTTCGAAAGTAACATGATACAGGTATGGCTTGATGGTGGATGGGGTGTCGATGCGCTTCTACAGACGCAGACTCGGGTACACAAGGACGTTGATATTATCGTATCTATCATGGATGTTCCGAAGCTCCAAGAACTCTTGGAAATGAAGGGGTTCTCAGTCCAAGAGGGAGAACCTCCAAACTCTTTTGTGCTTGCGAATTGTGTAGGGCTCGAGGTTGATGTACACGCTGTCAGCTTCGATGATGACGGGAATGGAGTGTACCGAATGCAAGACGGAGAGGATTGGGTCTACCCATTGGAAGGATTCAGTGGGCATGGGGTCATCAACGGAATGAGTGTTAAATGCCTATCACCAACAGTGCAGGTGCTGTGTCATGCACATGGTTATATCCCAGTGGAGAAGGATTTTTGTGACATGGAACTGTTGGTAGAGAAGTTTGGTATCGAGTTGCCACCACAGTTACAACGTCGCTTGCCTTAAAGAGAGCTGTCGTTATTTTGGAACTAGCAATTTCTGACAAAATTTTTAGGTGGCTAGATTGTATAAGTTTTTAATTAAATACGGGAAAATAATACTATCACGGATTAGCTTCCTGCCCGTTTTTTGTAGCAACCATATTAAGATATGATATACGTTAGGTGCGGTTTTTCAAGAAAGGTGATTATATGTTTTGGAAACGTTTAACTTTGATTTATTGGTTGGTTGTGGTACATATCATTTGTTCCCCTATTGGACTGGCAAAACTTGATAAAGATACCATTGTTGGGATTTGGCTCTTTGATGAAGGTAAAGGGGAAACGGCAAAAGATATTTCCGGAAATGGCAATCACGCCAAATTGGTTGGTGCAGAATGGACAGATGATGGTCAACGTGGAAAAGGTGTTGAATTTAATGGTACCAACCACGTCAAAATCGCCGCTACCAAAAGTACAGATGACTATCTCGATGGGTTTACCTACTGCCTTTGGATAAAACCTATGCGAATACATGATGGTGACCATTCCCGGGTAATCGAAAGGAATTGGCATAACCCAGGAATTTTTATTGGTCCCAAGGACTTTTTTGCGAGCATCGTCAGCGGTGGTGGAATCCAACCCGCAGTTGGTCTAAATCGGGGTGGTGAACCTGAAGTGGATAAGTGGATGTTTATCGCATTGACCCTTGATCAAAACCAACTACTCTTATATGTTGATAATGAAGTGGTTGCTAAGACCAAGGTAGGCAAACCAGATCTGACGAATCACGCAGATGGTGGGGCTATCTATTTGGCCCAATACAAAAAAGCTGGGTGGGATTATATAGGTGTGATTGACGAAGTTGGGATTTTTAATAAGGGACTATCTGCTGATACACTCAACGATATTTCCTCCAAAGGTCTGGAAGAAGCTATGTCTGTCTCTGCCAAGGATAGACTCACAACAACTTGGGGGGACCTAAAGGCATTCCACCATTATTAATAGCAAGATTTTTTTTATTGCTTTAGCAATAATGTTCGGGGTGAATCTATATAGGATAGGAATATTGGCGATGAAATTAAATAATGAACTTTGTTGGTACCCTCTGGAGATGGAGGCTATTGATCATTTTAACAGCTAGGGCTATTTAATCATGCGAAATGTATTAGATCAACCGGCCATCGATCAACTGATTCAAGCCGGAGATCGGTTGATCGATAGCAAGAGTAGTAATCTGATCTTAAATCAACCGTAATTGATTCATATGGAATGATGGGGTTTGTTCCTAATGTTATTTAGTCTTAACAGATTTAGCAGTGCCATTATGAATTGATAAAGGATGGGTGTGCTGACCTGCGTTAGCAAGTGTCATTTGCTTCTTTAGTGTGGTGAAATTGAGTCAAGATCATGGCAACATTCATATCCTATTTCCTCACCTTACTTCCATCAGGGCATTTGGATATGCCACAATCTCTTCAATGTCAATATGCACAACATCAACTTTAAATCAAAAACGAGCATGGGTGATCAGCTAGGATCTCATTTTTTGAGCTCTGCCCAGGTTACTGCTAATTTGTTGATCGGATCAACAGCCAATAAGAGTTGAAGCCCTTTATTCATCACTGACTGAATATCTTTTTCACTGAGTGCCCGGTTCCATATGGCAACATCGTCTAAAATTCCGTTCCAAGCGAAATTTCGACCCGCATTGAGTTCACCAATCCACAACGGTGATTCGTTATCATCCAACACCGCTTTGTCTGGATGAGCAATTGATGCTTCCTCGATACCATTGAGATATAGTTTGATCTTACCACCACCTTCAAAAGTGAAAGCGACATGATACCACTCCCCATCTTTGAGAATCGTGTTAGAGCCAATTTGGCCCTTGCTATTGACGCGTGCGTACATTTTCTGACCAGTCCAAGTAAAGAGATTATAGCAATCTCCATTTTGGTGACCAATCCGCTTGGAAGCAACCGACATTCCATCGGCACCTTTAATTCCATTGGGCTTGATCCAAACAGCAATTGTTATTGCTTTCATCCCAGCCAATTTGGCCACTGATGGTACTTCAACGACGTTTCCCCCTTTGCCGTTGAACTTGAGTCCCTTCCCAAATTTGCCGTTGACATGCTCTAATTTCCCATTTATTTTGGGCTTAGCAGGGTTGTCAGAGTAATCAGCAGGATTACCCGCCTTTTCAAATGGAAGATATAAAATCAAACCTTGATTGATGTTCGCTGCCAAGATAGACTGATGTTGAAATCCCACTATCAGTAGAATCAGAACAAATAGTGAACAAAAAATCTGTTTCATTTTATAAGACCTCTTTATGAATTACGTCTGGTTGAAAGTTTAAGGAGAATTCAACACTTTAATGAACAGTTGCATAGTTTAAGTTCTTAATTTTTAATTCAATTCCTTATTTTCCGTACCTTTAATTTGACCGCTTGCCATCGCTGAAAAAGCGGGGGGGTTAGATCGCCCTTTAAATCTTTAGCGCAAATTCGACTCTCAAGGGACTAGCTTAGGCATTCTATCATGATTGCAGTTTCGGGTAAAACGATGGGTGTGATGGTAGGGGTTATCTCAACCCCTATGGAAACAACTAGCCCTTTTAATGGTTAAATAATCCTAATTATCGAAACCCTGCTTTTATGACTAGGACAATTTTACCTTGTTTTCTTCTAAGGTGTCCAGAGTCCCCACTTATCTATCTTTGGCCACTTTGTGTGACAGCTTTTGCACGAACACATATATCGCATCATCCACCGAGGCGTATTTCCCACATTGGTTGTGCCATTATGACCAAAGCAATAGGTGAAAAACAAAACATCTCCTCGTCGTGGTGTCAACTCGACTGCCTCTCCCAAGTCCAGCGCAGACAAATCTCGATTCAACGAAATAATATATTCGTATTTTTCAACATCAGATTTTGCAAGCTCCATAATCTGATGATGAGATCTTGGAAACACTGCTGTTCCACCACCTTTATGATCGATGTCGTTGAGAAAAACCAGACTGGCAATACGATAAGGACCAGGAAACGTCCTATGCATATGTTCTGTGGGCAGGCCGTCGATATGCGCTCTTGGCAAAGACCATTGAGTTTTAATCGGTACTCTGTTTTGCATATGGGCGGAATCTGGTGGATGCACAGACTCTTCGCCCAGTAGTTCAGCTGTCGCTTTCAAATACTCAGGTGTTACACAGAACATAATATCGGGATCTTGAATGCCATTTAAAACAGACAATCCACTCATAGTCTCAAATTGAGTGGCGAGATCAGGTCTATGCCCCCAAGTCGTGGAATCGTTTGGATCCATTTCCATAAGTCGCCACATCGCTTTTTCTGCCCGCTCTGAAATATGATTAGGAATCAAGCCTGAGGCTAGCAGGTAGCCCTCCTCTTCAAACTGCAAATGCTGTTTTTTTGTCAAGACACTCATCGTAAACTACCTCTTTTTAATTAAAGTTTATTCTCTGGTCTTGGTTTCAGGGGGCAATTATCTGCTGTAACCTTTACTGATCATCGTTCATCTGAATAGAGTACGGAATATCATCAGGATCTGCCCATGTTATCCTTAATAACCTAAATTCGTTTTTACCACATTTCGCAGAAGGCTTCCCACGGCATACCTGCCCAGATTATCCGGAAACAACGCCATCGCACGTTCATCATAGCGTGGAGAAAGACCTGCATAGTGACAGGTAATAATGACATTTTCCATATTCCATCAGGGCGAATTGTCCGGCAGTGGCTCTACTCCCTCCAAAACAAGCGAATTTTACTGCTCAGATTTCAGTTGGCCTGCATAACAGAGTTGGTCCCATTGAGTCGCTTGAAATGTTGGTTTTTTGCCTTTAATGACGGATAAAGTATCCTGACAAGCATGGGTGAAACACCGTCGATGGCAAAAGTCGGTTCCACCTGCAATATGGGGGGTCACTAGTACATTCGGGTGTCGACGAAACCAAGCGTCTTTGGGAGGTGGCTCAGGATCAAAGACATCAATAGCAGCCGCCAACTCATTAGCCCGAATCCTTTCCCATAAGGGTTCCTGCTCAACTACTGCCATGCGTGTAACTAAAACAAACAACGCGCCTTTTGGTAAGGCGGAAATAACCTCTCGATTAATAATTTCCAGAGTGGTTGGTACTGGTGGGAGACCCACGACAAATATCTCTGATTTCTCTGCTAATTCGACCAGAGACTCAGAACGCTGGATATTGTGATTATCTAATACATGATCAGCTACAAAGGGATCGTAACTCTGAACAGTGCATTGAAAAGGTTCAAGTAATTCAGCATAACGCCGATTGATACTACCGAATCCGGCTAGACCAACTTGTCGACCAGTTAAATCACCATAGACGAAGTCCGGGTGATTCCATGTTACATCACCTCGCCAATCACCATTTTGTGTGGCGTTCAGTGACTCAGGGATGTGGCGAATCAGATTTAGTGTCATAGCTAATGCGAATTCGGCCACCGAAGGTGTCATTCCACGTGACGTATCAATGACGGTAATGCCTGTTGAGGTCAATGCCTCAACATCGATCCAATTAGCAAACCGATTATCAAAAGTCCCAGAAAAAACTTGCAAATTTTTAGCGGTCTGCCAGTGATGGGGATCGATTGGGGGACGGTACCATGGGCCGACAATCGCACCATGGGCCGTTTGTAAAGCCTTGTAAAAGCGATTCAGGGCTGTTGCTTCTGCTCCTTTGGAGACAACAATCTGTTCTACAGTTCCTTTACAGCTCAGTAGATTGCAACCGATACTATGATAGTTTCTGACAATATCTGGCTGTTCTCTAAGTAACGTTACAAAATTCATGGAGGAACCTCTCTTGGCATTTTGTCATAGATGATATCTGTAGAATGTCTTGGCATTTGTTCTCTCAAAATTCGCTTTTGCCTGATTCGGGTTGCTGCCCCAAAAACACATTTTTAAAATAGCATTCTGCTATCATGGCCGTATTAATGTAAGCCTGATACCTTACGACTGTAATCCCTCACTTGACGTTTGGTCCAATGATTTTTGTCAGATTATCTACGATGCCAGGATGGAATAATACGTCGAACATGATCTACGAAATTTTGTAAGGAAAATGTAGGCATAATGTTCGTCCAACCTGTCCAAGGTCCCCTCGACAGATCTTAGTAGTTTCTTGTCGAAGTTGCTCAACCTCTTTATCAGACAATGCGTCTTCAACAACAGCAAATCCGTTTTTACGGAAATAGTTGATTTCAGCAAGCGGAATCTGAGTTCTAGTTGGTTGTGGTTAGTAAGATGAGTAAAATTTTGCTGTTTCATAGTCTTTATGAGTTCCATTTGGTTGATCTGTAGTGATTGAAAACTCTTGTTATATATTATCCTTCGCGGTTTTTGGAAACGAAACAACTAAGTTGTGTTTTCCGTGCGGAAATACAAGTAGAAAGCCCCAGCTGAAAGAGCGGTTAAGATGTGCCATATGGCGTGTGCTTGTACTAGGCTTCCAGGGTTGCACCATGCATGTCTTCGGTCTCCAATATGCCATATAATGAAGGCTACGACAAAAAGCGTATTGCCAACCCAGAACCAAGGTAGGTATCTTCTCTTTATGTTTGGGTTGTTCCAGGAGATGGGGACAGCAGCGAGGAAAACCCATAAAACGAGAGTATGACTTATTCCTCTTAATGAAATATCAAGCAAGGCAGGAATTAGCATGTAAAATCGAGGTGAATTTGGAAAGCAGATCGCTAGTTCAGTTACAATCCAGAATCCGATAAAGGTTCCAAAAAAATCATGACGGAAACCAATGTCGAAGAAAGTCGTCATTGCCATGTTGGTAGCAATTGCTATGTTAGTGATCAGGTACACAATTGAAAAAGTTTTCTTTGACCATTTAAAAGCTCTGGCTAAATTGTAGCACACTGGAAATGTGATGTAGCAGACCATGCTGACACGGTCTATCCAACCTCCCCAGTTGGTATGAGTTGCATGCATAGCCATGCTGCCAGGGCCAAGGAAGATGGTAGCAATACCATAAAACTGTGCATATAAGTCACGGCCGATAATTGGGTTATTTGTTGGTTGGGTTGTTTGATTTTTATCCCTACCGATCTGAGTTAATATTAACAATCCAATAATAATGAAACCAAGATTAGAAAACGTATTGATAGGTTCTCTAACTAATCCTGGTTGAGTCATCTCGCACCAGCGAGAAGGTTCCCCTATCCCTTTGGTAGATTGCTTTCCCCATCCGTTTTTCCCTAAATATGTGGCAATAGAAAAAATGCAAACTAGGGCTATTAGGGCGATAAAAAACTCGTTATACTTGAAAAAAAATGGACGTGATTTTTCCATAGTTGATAATTATAAAACAGAGAGATCTATCTTCTGGGGTCTTACGTCTTTATTTTTCCTTGGCGACGTTGTTTATCTTCTTCTTCGGCAACTCGACGTCCTTCGTTAACATCTACGAATTTTAAAACCAGAATGCCTACTAGAATAATTGCTAGGATGACTAGGATACCAACCCGTCGGTCGAATATACGTGCTGTGAAACCGAACAATAATGGTCCGATAACAGATGCTGCCTTACCAATAAATCCAAAGAACCCGAAGAATTCCCCGCTACGTGTTTCGGGCATAATAGTCGCAAACAGACTTCGAGAAAGTGCTTGACTGCCACCCATTACGAACCCTACAAATATACCCAGTAGCAGGAATTGGAAGCTAGAAGAAAGTCGGAGTGGTTGCCAAATATAGGTACGTAAAGTGGATGGAATAAAGTCGATTAGGCCATCTCCAAGTTGGCTAGGGTGGTCTTTGCCTATTGTTGATCCTGCAAGTTTGCCGTTTGTAATGTGGATAGAAAATCGTGATTGTATAGTAGACTCTTTCAACCGTTGAGCATGGCTAAATGTCAGAACATCATCTACGTTCCATTTGCCGGCTTTTACTTGCCAATTTGCATCTGCTCCTTCGTTTTTGAGGTTCGGAACTTTAACAACAATATAGCTTGTTTCTCTTTGCATTTCGGTTTCGGTTTTGTTCTCTTTTAGTTGGTAATCGTGTTCAGCTGGAGTTATAGGAGGTAGTGCCGACATCCCAATAGCAAGTAGAACGACCAACGTCCAGATAAACAAAGTGATGAATAATGCTGGTTTGGTTCCAATTTTTTTAGCAATTTTACTGAACACAATTGCGCCTGGTGCGCCGACGAACTGTAATATTAGAATCGTAGCCATCTGAAAAGTTAAGGACACACCCAATGTTATGGCTGCATAAATCCCTGCGACGGAGAGGACGGTTTGAATACCATCGTTAAATAACAGAAAAGCTAGCAGGTAGGTAAAAAGCACTTTAAATTTCTGAATTGCTTGTGCTGTTTCCCAGAGTTCACTGAAGGCCATCTTAATAGTTGAGCTTGTGCTGAGGATGTTGTTATCAGTATTGGTAGAATTTGGCTCAGGCACCAGTATGAAGGTCAGTAATCCCCAACCAAACCACCAAATGCCTACCGAAGCAAGTGAGAGACGGATTATCAAAGGATTGTTTCCGGATGCAGTAATAATAATGAGATGAATGAGTAACAAAAGACCACCGCCAAGGTATCCGTAAGCAAACCCTTTGCTGCTTATATTATCGTATTGGTCTGCATCTACAATCGATGGTAGAAGTGAGTTATAGAATACATTCCCACCGGCGAATCCTATATTGGCTAACATATAGAGACCAAGTAGCCACATCCAGTCGTATCCCGGAAGCCAAGTTGCCACAAATAAGAGAACCGTGCAAAGAGATCCAGCAAAGGCATATATCTTAAGGAATTTCATTTTTAATGATAAGTGGTCAGCTATTACACCTAGTGCGGGGCTTGATAAGGCAACAATTGCCGTGGCAAAGCTTACTCCGAATGCCCACAGTGATTCACCTGACCAGCCTCGCCATCCAGCTGCTCCATGGCTGGCAAGAAACAGAGCGCCAAAATAGGCTGGGAGGATTGCTGTGGTAACACTTGTGGCAAAAGCAGAATTTGCCCAATCATACATACACCAGCCAAATATTATTTTTTTGTCGTTTTTTTGCATTAGCTGATTTACGTTTTATTTGAACATGCAGTTTGATGTTTGTTCATCATAGAAAATCCGATTGAGTGTTTATTAGTTATATCTTTATATTATTATGTATGGTGTGTTGTAGGCTTGAAGAAGCGATTTGGCGTTGCGCGTAAAAAGTTACACTTTGTGTTTAACATAGGTAGGTTAGGTGAATTGTTAGTCTACATTCAAATAGTATGTTCCGCCCGCAGTGGTAGCGAATTCTATGAGTAGTGGTTCAATGGCTTTTGTTTCGGTACTATTGCCATTGATATTTACTTGCTGTATAGGTGATTGTGTTCGGACTAAACATGGGTTTCCTAAGCATGAATGTATTGTGGCTTGGGAAAGTTGACCGTTTTTCCAGTTGATGTCTACTTCAAAACCTCCTCGGGCCTTTAGACCTTTAACGTGGCCGTTTGCCCAAGCTGATGGTAGTGCAGGTAACAGATTGATTTCTCCCGCATGACTTTGCAAAAGCATCTCCGTAATCCCTGCTGTACCACCAAAATTTCCGTCAATTTGGAATGGTGGGTGATCATCGAACAAATTTGTTAAGGTAGAGTTTGCTAATAGTGCTTGGATATTCTCATGTGCTTTATCCCCATCCTCAAGCCTCGCCCAAAAGTTGATAATCCAAGCTCTACTCCAACCTGTGTGACCCCCACCGTCTGCTAAGCGCCTTTCGAGTGAGACACGGGCAGCTCTAGCTAGTTCGGGGGTGCCGCGAAGTGAGATTTGTTTGCCAGGATGTAAAGCGAATAGGTGTGACATGTGTCTGTGTCCTGGTTCTGGTTCATCGTAGTCCTCCAGCCATTCTTGTAGTTGACCGTGTTTGCCGATTTGTAATGGTGCTAGTCGTGCGCGATAATCTTCCAATTTTAAGCGAAACTCATCGTCTATGTCTAATATGCTGGATGCCTCAATACAATTTGAAAATAGATCCCAGAGAATTTGCATATCCATTGATGGTCCCATACAGATGTTGGCAATTTGGCCGTCACTCGTGCGGAAACTGTTTTCTGGTGAATTAGATGGGCTGGTGACTAACCATCTGTGTGTTGGTTCCTCTATGAGGAAGTCAAGATAAAATTCGACTGACTCTTTAATAATAGGGTACGCCCAAGCGAGGAAATCGTGGTCACCATTAAAATGGTAGTGTTCCCACAAGTGTTGGCAAAGCCATGCCCCAGCGGCGGTAAATTGTCCCCAAGAAGGATGCTCGCCTGGTGAAGTGAAGCCCCAGATATTGGAAATGGTATGTACAACCCAACCTGGTGCTCCGTAATGGACTTTTGCTGTTCTTCGGCCTGGTTTTCGGAGTGAGTCAATGAACTTCAGAAAAGGTTGATGACATTCTGGTAAATTACAGATTTCTGCTGGCCAGTAGTTCATTTGATCATTAATGTTATGGTGGTAGTCACTGTTCCATGGGGCTTTGAAATCGTCGCACCAAATACCTTGTAGATTGGTTGGTAGTGTTCCCGGTCGAGAACTGGAAATTAAGAGATAGCGACCGAACTGAAAATACAAGGATATCAGATGGGGATCATCTTGTCCTTCTTTAATAAGTTTTAGTCTCTCATTGATTGGTAGATTATTGATCTCAGTGGAGCCGAGATCAATAGAGACCCGGTGGAATAATTTTTGGTAGTCGTTGGTGTGGGAGTCGCGCAGTTCCGAATAATGTTTTTTTGACGCTTGTTCTAGATGTTTTATGCAGAGTGTTTGCGGATCTTTTTTCCAGTAATCAGTTGCTGCTGCTAGTAATAGGGTGACGTTGTCCGCTTGTTGGACTGAAAGGCCTTGGTTTGTGGTTGTGATTGTTCCACCTTCGTGTATAATCTGTAAATTCGCCTGAAATGTCATTCCATTGTTTTTCCAGGTTCGTCCGCTAAGTATGAGGCAATGGTCAGAAGTTACAATAGCCTTAATAAATTCCTCCTGATTGTGTCCTGCTGAGTGGGAGGTAGGACTGGGATTAGTTTCCCAATTTCTTATGCCCCTTGAGAGTCTAACATCAAAGGAGATTTTACCTGGATTGTTACAGGTAAGGTGGATTATTAGGACTTGGTCTGGCCAACTAGATAGTATTTCACGTTTAAATTTGTCGTTTCCTAGATGGTACCTTACACTGGCGATACCTGTATCTAGATTTAGGTCTCGGTAGTAATTAGTGGGTGTGGATGTATGATTGGTAAACTCAAGTTGGATATCTCCAAGTGTTTGGTAAGAACCATAAGTTTCATCTGCGGATCCTCCTCCTTGACAAATCATCGTTTGGAATGCTAGATTCTGAGCTTCGGAAAATTTGCCAGTTAGTAAAAGGTCTCTGACTTTATTAAGATTGTGGAAAGCTTCAGGATTATCAGCATCTTGGGGACCTCCTGACCAAAGACTCTCTTCATTGAGCTGAATGCGTTCGGATTTCACTTGGCCAAATACCATTCCTCCCAACCTTCCATTACCAACAGGGATTGCTTCGTTCCAAGTTTGTGCCGGTTGCTGATAATGCAAGGTTAAGTCTTTTCTGAGTTTTTTTTCGGTCACGTTGTTGGTCCTTGTTGTTTTGGAGATCAAGAAGGTTTTATCCGTAGTTGTAACTTTTGCTATCTGATTGTGTTTTTGCTTTTTGGTGGCAAAGATAGTTTTAGGTATATATTTTTTTGAGAATTGAGTTGCTTAATTCATTTCGCATTAAGCAAGTTTGGTCTGGTACTACAGGCAATTTTAACTGATGAAATAGAGCCTTCCACCGTTTTGGATGGTTAGTATCTACAAAAATTGGCACGAAACCGAGATTTAAGTATGTTTTTACAACTGAAAGTCATCTATGTCTAAGATAACACACTTGAAACTGTGATTACAAAAATAATGAATCACTGCGGGAGACACCCATTTCCCGAGACGGTGACCGGAATGATGTGGTTTGACACTTACCATATACAGATAACCGATTTCTGTGTCGCGGGTGTTTTTTTCCCATGTACAAGTGGTACCGATAGGTTATTTGTTTTGAGTGATGAAGAACTAGTTCTTCGAGGAGAAATTGGGGTGGTCGATGATCTCGCTATGGGTGTCTTTTTCGATCCGGTTTCCACCAAAGGAGGCATTGATTATTTTTGCCCAATGTATCCGCCTTCTTGATAGGTGCGTATTTTGTAATTCTCTGGTTTTTTAAATTAGGACGGAGCATTCTGAGTTGCATATTGTACCTTTTGAGATTGTGGAGTTTTTTTAAAAGTGTCTGATGGATGCTATTCAATTTCTCGATCTAAGAGAAAATACTCTCTTCCCAAAACAATTTAGCATGTGATACAATGCGAGTTGGGTGATAAGAGTTAGCTTATTGTATTTCAAACTAGGTGGCGGTATTCTATTATGTCAATTGAAATGTCGATTCAACAAGCTGCTGAATATTTCGACGTGAGCGCTCAGACAGTTCGCCGTAGAATTAACACGGGGCAATTGTTAGGTAAAAAGGTCAAAGGTCGTTGGATTGTTGAAGTTGAGTCCCCCGATTCCTCTCTGGGTTCTGGAGAGCAGAGGGGCAGAAATTCTACACAGGGTGTTGATGAAGTGAGTACTGATGCAATTTTAAAATTACAGCAAGAAACTCAGCAACTAATTGTACAGTTTCAGAATGAGAAAGCAAGACTTATTAATCAGCAAAAGCAGCAGCAAGAAGAGAATGCAAGGTTTCTTGCTCAGGTTGAGGCGGAAAATGACGGTTTGCGTGATCAGTTGGAAAGGGTAGGAATTGTGCAAACTAGATTCGAGACAGTTATCTTGGAATTGAAAGAACAAATCGATCAGGTGAAACTTAAATTGGATTATATTAGTCCTGATAAGATGACCTCGCGGCAACAGAAACAGATCTTAAAATCGAATATTTTCAAAATTTAGACAAACATGTTACTTTGGTAATGTGTTTGTTAGGCTATATCTTTCCGTGATGCTTTAGTCGCTTTTCTGAATATCGTTGTATTCGCTGTCTTGTGAAATTGCTGGGTATACATGACAAAATCGTTCTCTGAATGCATTAGTCTTCTTCCTATTCGAATTTTCTGATTATTTCCTATTCAGGGTTACATTTATTGTATAGATCAATGTCTTCTCAGTTTTCTTCGTTCGATTTTTGGCCATTGGTTATTCTGTGTTTATACAAGGCTGTGTTATTTAAGTATAATTGAGGTGTAGATGATTAGGGGGGATTAATATTATTCGAAACACGTTGTTTGTTATAGTTGTATGTAGGCATTTCCGGTATAGGAGAAGAAATGTTATATCGTGAATTTGGTAGGACTGGATGGCAGGTTTCAGTGATTGGTCTTGGAACTTGGAATATTGGTAATCAGTGGGGAGAAATGGAAGATTCTACCGCACATGATATTGTTAGGACAGCATTTGATCATGGAATGAACCTGTTTGATACTGCTGAATCTTATGGGATTCCTAATGGACTCAGTGAAATCAGACTTGGTCGGGCACTTCAAGGAATTCGAGATCAAGTGCGGATAGTCAGCAAGGTGGGGAATTGGGGGAAAAGAACTGGACAAGGTATTCCTAAAACGACGGTAGATATGATTCGGGGGTGTGGGCATGCGTGTCTTGGGCGGTTACGGAGTGACTGGATTGATGTTTTGCTATGTCATGAAGGTGATATTCAAGATCCCTCTGTATATATTGCTGGATTTGAGGCTCTTCGGATGGAGGGCTTTATTTGTGAATATGGTATTTCAACAAATGATCTTCAGGTTCTCAAGAATTTTCACGCAACTTCAGATGGTAAATGCGCTGTTGTTGAAGTAGATTATTCTTTGATTAACCGTGTTGCTGAGAAGGAATTTCTGTCATTCTGTCAGAAAAATAAAATTGGAGTTTTAGCACGTGGTCCTTTGGCAATGGGCATTTTAGCCGATAAATACGATGCTGATACTGTGTTTACGGATGTTGTTCGTAATAAGTGGAATCAGGGTGAGTCAGGTCGGATGGAGTATGAGGAGAAGTTGGTTGAGCTGGATCGAGTAAAGTCTCTTGCTAGTTCTGACGTCGATTTGGTGGCAACCGGTCTTAAGTATGTAATTTCTCATGATGTTGAACCTGTTGCAATTCCAGGAGCAACGTCAGTTAGTCAAGTTAGGGTGAATGCAAAAGCTGGTGCATCTGTGTTGTCTGATGATGAATCGGCTCGATTGAAAACGTTGTGAGCTGGTAATAATTAGTAACTGCTATTTATTGGTTTTATGTTTTTGCTATACTCTGGTTGCTTTGATTAGGCTGTATTCTTCAACTGATATTGGATTATCCCATGAAACAATGGCGTTATAATATTTGCCAGATTTTACCAAATCGAGCTCAAGTTTGCCGAGGAGTCGTTGCTCCAATTCTTTCTTGATATGGTTTTTAACTGCTTCTGAGTCAATGGATTCATGGCTGTACGCGTGTACGATTAAGTTAACACCTGCTTCGTACATTCGATGTTGACTTAAATCTGCTGTTCCTTTCGCGGCTATATATTTTTCCTTATGGTCCCCTTTCAGTACCTCGAGGTTAGCACCAGTTTCTAGAAGTTGGTCGTCATTTCTTTCTATATAACTTATTAAGCATTGCTTGATTAATTCGCGATTGTTCTCAAAATTATCAAGTAGTCCTTCAGCAACAAGTCCTGCCCCTTTTTCTGAATCAGTGGCCTGGGATTTTTCATCGTTCATATTAAATTTTCCTTGGTTACCATTGCGTGATTGCTGGGATTATTTTGATAGAGTTAACCTGAATTTTGGAAATCCGATTAATGTCTGAACTTTCCTGTTTAGGCCATGAATGAATTCTCTTCAAAGAATCATTCAGTTGAAGTAAGTAGCTATTCCTGTTAAGGGTCAGTTATTAGATATCAAAAGTATGAAATTCTGAGGGGTAGGTGTGTAGTGTTATATGAAACGTATCTAGTCCGATATTGTTTCTAAAATCTATTGTCAGTTGTAGCCATTTATGAAGGTTAATTTGAACAATAGAGAAAAGTCACCGGTTGATCAAGAGAATTTGATGACTATCGTTGATTGAAGGATACGTTTGGTGATCCGTTGGCAATTTAGTATCCTCATGCTAATGTTAGATCTTCTTCTAAAAAGCCATTTGAGCTCCAGATGAGGAGGCAGGAATCTCGGTAGTTTTTATAGCATATTTCGCCTCTGTAATTCCCAATTCCTTGTTGGTTTATGTTTCATTTTTCAATTTTTGGAATATTCTCCATTGGTAGAATCATTAACGGATTTTTTCAGGAAAATTGAAGGTGCTAGAAAAACTAGGGGCTGGTATTGCAATTGAGATGGATATGATTGATAGATATTGTGTGACCTAAGTTCTCTGGGTTTTTTGAAAGAATCATGGAAGATAATAGGATCTCACGACAATTCAGTCAACCACAGTATGGTGATCTTGGCGTTGATGAAGTTATTACACCAATTCCCATTGGGTGTTATGCCAACGATGGAAAATTGGCTGGGTGTGCGTGTCGATTTGCTTCGTTGTTGGAAGGTTGTTTTGGGAACTCCGTCTTTTGGCAGTTTTGATCGGAAACAGGAACCTGTTGGGGGGGGCGAACAGCCAACCTATACGGGAACTATCTTCAAGCAGTCTACGGGGCCTGATACGTTTCAAACTTTGTTGTTGATGGAACCGAAATTGGTTACGTTTTCACCCTGCCCTGGGGTAGTAGTTCCATTTTACGGTCCCGACCGAATGGTAGGATTAGATCTGGAAACCTATCAACCTATTATTGATGATCCTTGTATACGGTTTGGGTATCATTTAGTGCAGCAAGGCTATGTTGTTGTTTGTACGCAAGCTTTTCCTTACAATATGGTGCCTGCAGAGAATAATTTTGGTTTTGCTTGGTGGGAGCAGGCAACCAACAAACTGTTGATAGAAAATCCGAATTGGACTGGAATTGCCAAGTTGGTGTGGGATACTAGTTTAGCTATTGGTTTGCTTTTAGAGCAACCTAACATCGATTTAGGGAAAATAGGAGTGATGGGACACTCCCTTGGAGGAAAAATGGCTTTCTACACTGCTGTTTTTGATCAACGCGTCAGGGCTGTTGTTGGGTCGGATTTTGGGCTCGGATTCAATTTTTCCAATTGGAATGCACCTTGGTATTTGGGTGGAAAAATATTATCACCAGATTTTTCGCTTTCACATCATCATTTACTTGCTTTATGTGCCCCTCGTTCTTTTTTCTTAATTGGTGGAGAGGCAGATAGGCCAGCTAGTTGGCAATATATCCTAGAGGCACAAAAAGTATATAAACTTTACAGTTCGAACGAATCTATAGGTTTCTTTGATCATGCTGCTGGTCATCATCCAACAGAGGAGTCATTGCGCATTGCTTATTGTTGGTTGGGAGAGCAACTCAACTTTGACCCAGAGCCTTGGGAACTTTAGATCAATGAGATTTCGCAATTGTTAGTTGAGCCGATCTTTTTAGTAATAGTATTTGTATTAACATTCCTTAAAAAAGTGGTCTGAAAATTTCATATTCGGTATCTTGTATTAGGTGGTGCCATTTAGTCCAGATATCTTGGGCCTTTTCCTTGCTTTGGCAAACCTCAAGAAAAGACCGAACCCACCTGTTTACAATATCATCTGCTGGTAGAATGTCCCAGAAGTTTTCGAGTTTTGCTGATTCTGGGCCGAAGTGTTCTAATGCTTCGAGGTGAACATCCTTGGTTTCAATGAAACAAATAAGATCCCATTTTTTTGTGCCTAAGATCCTGTATGTGGAAATGTCAGTTGTAGCATTGGCTGGCTCAATGTATTGTTGAAACAAGTTTAGAGCTTCGTCTACATGCTCGGGTACAAATGAGATTTTATATTGTATTCTCCACAATTTCTTTGATGACCGGGTTCTTAATTGGTCTACTGAACTTTGGTCGATACGGATGCATTCTCCATATCCTAAATCAATGAGTGCGTTAATTTCTGTTAAACGGAATCGTAATGGGTTCTCAAGTTTCTGTGCAAAGGCTTGTCTGCTAATACCTAGATCTTCAGCTACTTTTTTCTTTTTGCTTCTAAGCCTTTCCTTTAATGCAATATTGTCAACTCGAATCATAATATGCTGTACTTTTAATCTCCTACTTTAGGTTTTTGTTTTATTCTTGTTATTTTCAATTCAGAATCCATTAGACGGAAGACTACTCGTTTGGTTGAGATACATTGTGGTACTCAGGAAGAATGGATTTTTGATTTTAGTACAAGTGCAAATTTTTAACTAGAAACACTGATATTACCTTAATTGACTTTATATTACAAGTTAATCTGCATGGTTTTGTTTTAGTTTTTTTGCTAAGCTTTGGTAATCTGTGGAAACTCTACTTTCCTGTTTTTAGTTGTATGGTTCGATGAAGGGTGTTTAAAGGAGGTAATCTTTTCTCTTTGTTAGATTTTTGGGCGTTTGGGTTGTAAGTGTATCCGGTTTTCAATGAATTAGGGGGTATGCCTTTCGAATTCTGTTAGTTAAGTTGTTTAGTGGACGAAATGGCTTTGGTGTACACTGAGGCTTTTTGTCTCTGTCTATTTGGGATGATCACATTTAGTGGACGTTTTTAAAAAGGTAGTTGGGTTTGATTTTACACTTGACGATACAGACAAACCGGTCAGTTATCGAATGGCAGTGTTATCTTTATCTTGGTGAAATGATTATTCTAGTGATTTTCTGTGGGTATTTAGGAATGTCTTGGTGGTTAGTGTCATTGTTCTTGGACTCTATATTTTTGTTATGACACTAATGGTGGGATAAGGTTGGGCCTCCGTATACATGCAATTGTCTTGGTAAATCCGCAGATGGTTTTGATAACGGGGTTTGCTATTCGTAAACTAGGTGCCGAAAATTTAACTATGTTCTCGGTGTTCTATTGGTTTAATTGATTGAATCGAAGCGATCCTATGCCTCGCGAGTAGGAAGCTTTCAAAGAATGTAGTTTTATGTTTCCGTTCTATCCCGCTGGGTATATTCTTGAATTAGCTCTGGTACTATCGACGTTTATGGGCTTGGTGTTGTGAGATTTTATTGTGAGCTACGATTGGGGATTGCTTAGTATTACTATGACTTGTTTTTAGGTGGGAATAAACGAAATCTTAGGTGATACGATCGAAATAAGGTTTCAGGTCGAGTTGATTCAATCCTATAATTTGTCGATCTTCTTCACTACGAAGTTTCACTTCAACAGCATTGTTCTGGAGTGTACGGTTACTGATAGCAATTCGAATAGGCAACCCGATTAAATCTGCTTCCTTGAATTTAAATCCTGCACTTTCGTTTCGATCATCGTAGAGGACTTCATATCCGTTTTCTTGTAGGTTTTTATATAGGGTTTCTGCTGTTTCTATTACTTGATTATCTTTGCCAATTGACATTAGGTGAATTTCGTATGGACAGATTGAGACTGGGAAGACTATCCCATTTTCATCGTGGTTAGCTTCTACCACGCTAGCGAGTAATCTTCCTACTCCAATTCCGTAGCATCCCATGACAATTGGTTTCGTTTTGCCATGTTGATCAAGGTAATAGGCCTTCATAGCGTCACTATATTTGGTTCCAAGTTTGAAGATATTTCCAACCTCAATACCTTTTTTAGCTATTAATTTTCCACCAGTGAAGTAGCAGGTGTCGTTATCTTGTGCTAAGGCTATGTCTGTAACAATATCTGCCTTAAAATCACGTGGATAGTTGACATTTTTAAGATGGTATTCTGGTTTATTTGCACCAGCGACTAGGTTTGTGGTGTTGGCAACGGAGTCATCTATAATCACTGTTACGTTCTCAAGGTCTATTGGTGATGCATAACCGGCTACGAGATTGTACTGCTCGACTTCCTCTGAGGAAGCAATCCGAATTGGGGTGTTGAGGGCATTGGCCAGTTTGGTCTCGTTGACTTCAAAATCCCCGCGGATAGCAGCAAAAATAAGACTGTCGTTTGTGACATAAAAGACTGCTTTTAATGTCTGGCTTTTATGAATTCCCAGGAAATTGGAAACTTCCTCAATTGTCTTTTGGCCTGGTGTTTCAATTTCCTCTATCTGAAGAGGGATTCCGTTATCAATGTTGGCTTTTTTGTGCACTGCAACTTCGGCGTTGGCAGTATACTCGCCATTTTCGCTGATGATTAGGTTGTCTTCACCTGATTCTGTTATCAGCATGAATTCGTGTGCAGCGGAACCTCCGATCATACCAGTGTCTGATTCAACGACTACAACCTCGATGCCCGTCCGGTTGAAAATGTTGAGATAGGCTTGGTATATCTGGTCGTAATATTGGTCAAGATCGGCTTGGTCTACATGAAAACTGTAAGCATCTTTCATCACAAATTCACGAACACGTATTAAGCCTGCTCGAGGGCGGGGTTCATCGCGGAACTTTAGCTTAATCTGGTATAGCATCAGTGGAAGCTGCCGATACGAATTTACCTGATTTCGAACTAGATCCGTGACTGCTTCTTCGTGCGTCATTGCCAGAACTAAGTGTCGTCCAAATCGGTCGTTGAAACCCACCAATTCTTTGCCAACAAGTGGTTCAAGCCGGCCACTTTCATCCCACAATTCTGCTGGATGAACTAGCGGCATATTGATTTCTTGACCGTCGATTGCGTCCATTTCCTGACGGATGATTCCCTCGATCTTTTGCAGTGAGCGTTGAGCTAGAGGAAGATGGGTGTACATACCAGTGGCTAGACGACGAATCATCCCTGCTCTCAGCATAAGTTGATGACTTGGAATTTCGGCTTCAGATGGTGTTTCCTTCAATGTTTGAATGAAAAGCTTTGACATTCTCATGAGAATTTCCTAACTTGTTGCGACTGCATCTGCTATCATGTCGCCAACTTCGGAGGTTGTGTATCCCATTCTACCAGCTCCAAAATCTTTAATCTTTTGGCTAGCTAGTAAGTCGATTAATGCGTTCTCGACTAATATAGCCGCTTCTGACTCACCAATATGGTCGAGCATCATTCCCGAGGCTGCGATTGCGGCGATTGGATTGATTTTGTTTTCCCCAGTATATTTGGGGGCGGAACCGTGAATAGGTTCAAACATTCCGACTTTGCCAGGGTGAAGATTGCCAGAAGCTGCTATTCCCATTCCTCCTTGGATCATTGCACCAAGATCTGTTATGATGTCTCCGAACATGTTGCAGGTTACGATGACATCAAACCATTCTGGATTTTTAACCATCCACATGGTGGTTGCGTCTACAAGAGCGTGGTCTTTTTCAATCTCTGGGTATTCTTCTCCGACCTCATCAAAAGTTCTTTGCCACAGTTCATGTGCGTAAGTTAGAACATTCCGCTTGTCGCAAATTGTGAGTTTGTTTTCTTTATTTCTCTTTTTGGTATACTCAAAGGCATAACGGATGCAACGTTCAACGCCTTTGCGTGTGTTAATCATTTGTTGGATTGCAACTTCATCAGGAGTGCCGCGTTTGAGGAATCCACCTATTCCTGAGTAGAGTCCCTCCGTGTTCTCCCGTACGATAACAAAATCAATATCTTTGGGACCTTTATCTTTGATTGGTGTTTCTACACCTGGATATAGTTTTACTGGTCGAAGGTTGATGTATAAGTCTAACTCGAAACGAGCTTTTAGTAGAATTCCTTTTTCCAAAATACCTGGTTTTACGTCGGGGTGCCCGATAGCTCCTAGATATATGGCGTCTGCTGATTGGAATTCATCGATTGCTGCATCGGGCAAAATTTCACCAGTTTTCAAGTAGCGATCACCACCAAAATCGGTTTCAGTAAGTTGGTAGGTGAAACCAACTTTTTTTGAAGCCGCGTCAAAAACTTTGATCGCTTCGTTGGTTACTTCAGGTCCAATCCCGTCGCCGGGGATAGTTACTATTTGGTACATTAAAAAAGCCCTCCACAGGTTGGGGTCAAAAACCAGATTCTACCATTTCTTTAGGTGCTAGAACAACCTTTTTATAGTTGTCGTGGTTTTAAGGTATGATATGATAAACCACCAAAAATTAGGAGTTAACAAGTGGAAAAGAAGGTTAATCAAACTGATATCACTTTGGTGCAAGGGGATATTACCCAACAGCGTGTTTCCGCAATTACAAATGCTGCGAACTCAAGATTGGCTGGTGGAGGAGGTGTTGATGGTGCAATCCATCGTGCTGGAGGACCAGCAATTATGGCTGAATGCGACAAAATTCGTCGGGAACAGGGAGGTTGTCCGACAGGGCAAGCTGTTATTACTACTGGAGGAGATCTCTATGCTGATCATGTCATTCACACAGTTGGCCCCATCTGGGAAGGGGGCATGTCTGGTGAACCAGAACTACTGGCAAGTTGCTATCGTCAAAGTTTGAAATTAGCTGTAGAAAATGAACTTAAGACGATTGCCTTTCCTTCAATTAGTACTGGGGTTTACGGATATCCCATGGAAAAGGCGGCAATTGTTGCTATTGAAACAGTTACTTTGTTTTTAGAGGAGAATGAAGAATTCAAAGAGGTAAGATTTGTCCTGTTTAGTGTGGACGATTTGAAACAATACCAACGATTGATTGCCTGAAGACAGTTAGTAAAGTTGGGAAGAAACTTTCGATGCCGAGAAAGGGACTCGAACCCTTACGGGCATACGCCCACTAGATCCTGAATCTAGCTTGTCTACCAATTCCAACACCTCGGCCAAATACACGTTGGAGTGTAGCCCAAAATGCCGAATATTGTCAAGCTTTTTTGCTTTGATAGGTATGTGTTTGTCGTTGACATTTCTAGTATTCCTTGTTATATTGCTTTAAGTAATAAATCATATGGTTTAATTGAGATTGGAGCTCAAATTAATTATGGCAGAAGAAACCAACAATGAACTCGTTCCTGTTTCTGAATACGAGGTCCTTGAAAAAGTTGATGATCAGGCTATCATACAAATGATGACAGGTCAGGCAATAAAGGATTATGTCTATTCATTTAAACAGGGGGGAAAAGTTGTCGAAGGGCTGACACTTGCTGGAATTAATGAAGCGGCTAATCGTCGTGGTGGTATTGAAGTTGCGGAGATTGAGTATACGGAAAGAGATCAATCTTGGTTGGCAGTAGCTAAGGCCACTGATTCTATCACGGGATCTTCAAGATATGGTGCCTGCGAACAGCCGAAAAGCGCTGGTAGTCGTCCGGATCCTTTTGCTTTTACTAAGGCAATTCATAAGGCCCAACGTAATGCGATCAAACAGTTGTTGCCGGTGCCAGTAATTAAGGAAGTTCTGAATTATTATTTACATGGCAAATCGAGGGGAGCACCTTATCAGTCTCTTGAGTCGAACGCTAATCAAAACGATAATGTGACAAACGCGCAAAAAGCGGCTTTTTCTTTAGCGAACAAGCTTAAAACTAGGTTTGACCAGAATTCTGTTAGTCAAAGTGATTTTTGGAATTATGTCAAACGTCGTTATGGTGTCGAAACGCGGAACGATATGACGGAAATGCACTGGACTCAGCTGTCGGCAGAGTTGACTGCTGCTGACCGGACACCAGAGCTTTTTAATGAGATGCTTGACCGCATTAAAAAATTGGAAGCTGCTGCTGTTGCTAGCGAAATTCCGGAGACACCAGACCCCGAGTTGAGTGCGGAACTGGGGAGTTCCGATACATCTACAAATACTCCTTTTTAACTTATTTCCTTCCTTGTTGTTAAACTGGAATACGTGTTTTACAGTTGTAGTTCTGCCAACCTCCCAAGAAGTCGTCTCACATCATTACTTCCATTATGGAGATGTGTAGAAATTCGTACACGACCGTATTCTCCCCAGCATAGTATTCCTCGTTTTGCTAGTTGATTTTGTATTGTTGTGGCGCTTGAGGATTGAAAGCAGGTATTTCCTGAACGAGAATTGTAGTTCTGTGGGCTGATCACTTTGAATCCTATATCCTTTAGTCCATCACTGACTTGTTTTGATAAAGAACGTGCGTGATCAGAAATTTTTGTTATTCCAATAGAAAGTAGTATTGCAAGAGCTTGATTTAGGTGCATGACAACCAGCATAGCAGGATTCCCTGGTTCTAATTTATCTGGCATTGGTTTTTCTGGTACATTTGTTAGTCGTTCAGCGCCTTGTTCTGGCCAAACTGAGAGATTGTGCCAACCGAAACAGGTTACTTTGGTTTCGGTTTCTGCCCGTTCACTAAAGTAACATGGCGCTACTCCATGTGTACCGAGCATCCATTTGTAGCTACTACTGACTGTTAGATCTGTTAATTCTGCGTTAACTTCTATAACTCCGGAAGAGTGTGTAGCATCAACAGCTAAGAGGGTCTGGGAATTTCGAATGCCTGCCGATAATTGTTCTAAATTCAGGCATTGTCCAGTATAAAAGCTAACGTGGCTTATGGCGAGGACTCTGGTTCTTTCGTCGATAGCTTGTAATAGATCGGTTTCTTTTACTGTCCAGTTGGAGTGAGGAACTAATCGTATCTCAACACCGTGGGGCCTGAGATTTTTCCATGCGTAGGCTACAGATGGAAATTCTAAATTGGTCGTTACGACATTATCTCCTTCTTGCCAGTCTAAACCTCTTGCTAGCCAGTTCATGCCTTCGGTGGCTGATGGCATAAATGCTATTCGAGGTGCTGACACTCCCCATAGTTGTCCCATTTTTTGCCGGCACTGTTCACCAATGGCATAAATTTTTGATCGGCCGTTGTAACCAGATCCCTTCAGTTGTGCGAACTCGGTGAAAACCTTTTCTTGAGTTTTTAACCATGGAGCTTCGCCTCCAGTACAAAGATGTGTGACATTGTTCAGATTCACAAAATTGTCTGGATTAACTAAAGGTTGTATGTCTGTTTTTGAGGGTCTCATTTTCTTGATTCCATTTTAAATTAGTTTTTTTAACGGTTTTTATTTAGAAGGTTTAATTTGAATCTTTAGGTGAAGAGCCGTTGTTAGGTAGGGGGTTGGAGGTTGTTGGATCCTTATTCTGCTAAAATTCAGATTTGTGTTGGTTCTAGAGTCATGCTATTTAGAGCTCACTAGGAAAACCATAGTCTTTCCAGCGTTTATCGACGAACTCTTTCATTTCTTTTGACATCTGTAGTTCTTCAGGCCACTCACGTTGGAAGCCCTCTTCGGGCCATTTCTTGGTGGCGTCAATCCCCATTTTCGATCCAGCACCAAGGAGTGGAGCTGCGTGATCGAGAACATCAACGGGACCTTCAACAAAGGTAATATCACGTTTGGGATCGACGTTGCTACCTACACGAAACCACACTTCGTCTGTATCTTGAACATTGACATCTTTATCAACGACCACAATGATTTTACTGAACATCAGTTGACCAAATCCCCAGAAACTGTGCATCATCTTTTTGGCTTGAAATGGGTATCGTTTGTCGATTGAAATAAAAGCGAAATTGTGAAAAATACCAAAGATGGGAAGATTCATATCGACTAATTCGGGGAATTGGGTTTTAAGCAGTGGGAGAAAAATACGTTCAGTTGCTTTGCCCATATAGTAATCTTCCATTGGTGGTTTCCCCACAATAATTGTTTGGTAAACTGGGTTCTGACGATGTGTAATCGCTGTCAAGTGAAAAACGGGATATTGGTCGGCTAAGGAATAGTATCCTGTATGGTCTCCAAATGGGCCTTCAAGACATGTTTCATTTGGTTCAATATACCCTTCAAAAACAATATCAGCGTCAGCAGGAACAGAAAGGTCTATTGTTTTACATTTAACTAATGTTACGTTGGATTTGCGTAGGAAACCAGCGAATAGGAATTCTTCAATGCCGGTTGGGAGTGGAGCAGTCGCTGCATAGGTCATCACGGGATCTCCACCAATAGCTACAGCAACGGGCATTCTTTTTCCTGCCTGAGAATATTCACGGCAATGTTTGGCTCCATCGTGGTGGATCTGCCAGTGCATAGCAAAAGTACGCTGGTCAATTTTTTGCATACGGTACATGCCAATGTTTCGGTCTCCATGCTCGAGACCTTTAGTTATCACTTGTGGCAATGTGACATACTTACCTCCGTCTTCCGGCCAACATTTGATGATTGGAATTTTATCTAGATCAATTCTCTCTTCAGTTAACACGATTTCTTGGCAACTGCCGTTTCGGATTTGTTTGGGAGGGAATTTTGTCAGTTTGGATAGGGTGCTGAGGATTTGAACTTTTTCGAATATTGTTTGGGGAGGTTTAATTTTGATTAAGTTGCCAATTTCTTCGGCAACTTCTTGTATATCTTTAACTCCAAGTGCCATTGACATTCGTTGGTAAGAACCGAAGGCATTGATCAGAAGTGGTATTTCACTGCCAGCGACGTTTTCAAATAATAGCGCTGGGCCTCCATCTTTGCTTTTGCTAACACGATCAGTTATTTCTGCGACTTCTAGTTCTGGTGAGACTTCTGGTTTAATGCGAAGAAGCTCACCTGCTTGATCCAACGTTTCAACAAAATCAGCAAGTCCGGTGTAGGCCATTGATTCCCTTATGCAAGTTGTATTTTGGAGCTTAGTTTGTGTTTAGCGTTTGTTCGTTAGCCACCGCTAATGGCTGGAACAAAATGGATTTCTGAATCTGGGCTTACTAGCTCACGCATACCTGCTTGTGAAAGCTCACTTCCGATGTAAACAGCGATAAATGGTTTGATTCGATCCCCATCACAAAGCCTATCTTTAACGCCAGGAAAAACTTTGTCAAAATTGAGGATAATTTCTCGGATCGTTTCGCCTTCAATATTTACTTGGTCTTGGCCTGCGGTTAGATCTTGCATAAGAGAAGGAACAGATACCAGTGCCATTTTTTAGATACTCCCCATGGCTTCGAGTACTCGGTCAGGAGACATGGGTAATTCTGTCATTCGAACGCCTATAGCTCGTGAGACCGCATTGGCGATAGCCGCCAGTGGTGGAACGAGAGGAACTTCACCTGCCCCTCTGACACCGTATGGGTGGCCTGGATTCGGTACTTCAACCAGTACAGTTTCAATACTTGGCAGGTCATAACTAGTTGGCATTCGGTAATCTAGAAAACTCGCGTTTGTCATGTGACCTTCATCGTTATATAAGTATCCTTCACTAAGAGCCCAACCAACTCCTTGGGCGACTCCGCCTTCAACTTGTCCTTCAGCATAACTTGGGTGGATTGCCCGTCCAACATCTTGAATGGCAGTGTAGCGCAAAATATCGACTTTGCCTGTTTCTGAATCAACTTCAAGGTCAACGATATGAGTTGCGAAACCGTTACCCGCTCCACCTGGACTTGCAGTTACTGATCCTACTAACGGACCTCCTGCAACTGCTGCTACTTCCTTGAAGGTCATTTGTAGCTCTTCACCATTTTTCTGTGCTAGAAATGTGCCATCTTTGAACTTTACATCAGAAGGTTTAAGTTCCCAGTGATTGGCAACAACTCCGATCATTTGGGCTCTGATATTCTCCGCTGCATTGATAGCGGCGATACCTGTAGCGAAAGTTGTACGGCTTCCGCCAGTGACACCTGTATAACCAACCGAATCCGTATCAACCACAGCTGGCATAATATCTTCTGAAGATAGGCCTAGTACTTCGGCTGCTTGCATAGCAATTGATGCTCGTGTTCCTCCAATATCAGTGGATCCTTCGATTAAGTTAATTCTTCCGTCAGCATTGACATTGATAGTTACACTAGACCTGCCACCGCCATTCATCCAAAAACCTGAGGCAACTCCTCTTCCTCTTAGTTTACCATTAGGTGTTTTGTCAATTGATTCTGCGTAGTGGCCATGTTGTTGAGCTGCTTCAACCGTCTCCAGGTAACCAATCTTTGGGTAAATTGGTCCATCACAACGACGGTCTCCTTCTTTAGCACCATTGATCAGCCGAAACTTAATTGGATCCATGTCTAATTTTTGGCAGATTTCGTCTATCACACATTCTGAGGCAAAGCAGGCATTTGGTGCGCCTGGTGCTCTGTAGGCTGAAGACTTTGGCTTATTTAATACGACATCATATCCATCAATCTGCAGATTATCGATTTTGTAAGGGGCGAAAATGCAGAGTGAGCCCGCACCAACAGCGGATCCTGGATAAGCACCTGCTTCAAAGATTAGATGTGCTTCAGCGGCCGTGATTTTCCCTGTTTTATCAGCACCTAATTTTACCCGAATATATGAGCCTGGTGCTGGTCCAGTTCCCTCAAATACTTCCGTTCGCGTCATTGTCATCTTAACCGGTTTTCTAGTTTTCATGGCCAAGAGTGCTGCAATGGGTTTGATATACACTTGAACTTTTCCCCCGAAACCACCGCCAATCTCCATCGGTACAACTTTGATTTTTGAAACTGGCATTTTGAGGATCTTGGAAAGTTGATCGCGAACCCCGAATGCGCCTTGTGTACTGCACCATACTGTCAATTCACCATCTTCGTTGTACTGAGCGGTAGCATTATGGGTTTCAATGTAGCCTTGGTGTATTGTTGCTGTAGAAAAATCTCGTTCGACAATGATGTCTGCAGCAGCGAAACCTGCTTCTAAATCACCATGTTTCCTTTGTGAATGGCTGGCAACATTTTGTGATTGGTCTTCGCCTTTTCCCATTGATTCTGTTTTTAGGGATTCGTGTAGGACAGGAGCATCTGGCTCCATTGCCTGACGTACATCAAGAACAGGTTCTAGGATTTCGTAATCTACTTCAATCATGTTAATTGCTTCTTCTGCCGCATAAGGATCAGTTGCGGCAACCGCGGCCACTGGGTGTCCTTTATATAGAGCTTTGTCGCTGGCCAGAATATTATCGCTCAAATATTTGAGATTGATAACTGTTTCGCCCAATTCTGTGATAGTATCTTCGACCAATGGTAAATCGTCTGAAGTGATTATGCATTTCACTGCTGGGTGTGAGGATGCCTTACTGATATCAATCGATTTAATTCGCGCGTGTGCGTAGGGGCTTCGTAAGACTTTACCGTGTAACATATCAGGGAAATGGATGTCAGCGCCATAGGCCGCACGGCCAGTTACTTTATCAATGCCGTCGTGCCGAATTGGTCTTGTACCAATTACTTTAAATTCTTTGTCTTCAGGCATTATCAGCAACCTCCGTATTAAGGGCTTTGGCTGCGTCCATCACTGCTTCAACGATTTTATGGTATCCTGTGCATCGACACAAGTTTCCTGCTAGCCAAAACCTGACGTCTTCTTCGCTTGGTGTCGGGTTTTGCTCGAGGAGCGCTTTGGAAGACACAATAAACCCGGGTGTGCAAATTCCACATTGAAGTGCTGCGTGTTCTAAGAATTTCTGTTGAATTGGATGTAGGCCTTCAGAAGTTGCGATTCCCTCAATCGTTTCAATTTTTTCTCCTTCTGCTTCAACACCAAGTACTATGCATGAGTTCACAATACGATCACCCATAAGAACCGTGCAGGCCCCACAATTACCGTTGTTGCAACCTTCTTTAGCACCAGTTAAGTGGAGTTCGTCTCTGAGAACCTCAAGCAGACTTTGGCGTGGTTCACACAGGAATTCAATGCCTTCTCCATTAATCTCGGTTTGCACGTGTGTTTTCTTTGACATTATTTAGTCTCCTTCACTCTATTGACAGCACCGTTCAGTGCCCGACGTGTAAGTACACCCACAAGATGTTTTCGTTGGTTTGCTGTTCCTCGCATATCACTGATGGGACGAGCAATTGCTTGAGCGGCTTCTGCTGCTTGATTGATGATTTCGTCGGAGATTTCTTGACCGGATAGCAAATTACTTGCTTCTTCCGCATAAAGAGGTGTTGGAGCAACTGCACCAAGTGCGACGTGGGCCGATACAAAAGATTTGTGGCTTTCATCCAGAACTACCGAAGCGCCAGCACCGACAACAGCAATATCCATTTCGTTTCGTGGGATAAATCTCAGATAAAAACTACTGGAGTTTGTATCTGGTGTTGGGATTTTGATTGAGGTTAAGAATTCACCGTTTTCCATTGTAGTTTGACCGGGAGCAGTACAGAAATCCTTAGCTGCAACTTCGCGGGTTCCGCTTGGTCCTGCAATCACACAGGTCGCATCTAGTACAATTAGTGCGGGGGTTGAATCGGCAGCCGGTGAAGCGTTACATAAGTTTCCACCAACGCTCGCTCGGCCTTGAACTTGGATTCCACCGATGATTGAGACGGCATCGATTAAACCGGGGTATGCAGATTTGATATCAGGATCGTTATAGATTTTATAACAAGGTGTGGACGCGCCAAGCACCAGCCCATCAGCGGAACTGTGTGAAATTTCGTTGACTTCGGGAATTTGCTTGACATCAACCATTAGTTCTAAACTTCGGCGTTTTTCGCGGACTTGAACGATGAGGTCTGTGCCACCGCTTAATATCCGAGCTTGATCTCCTCTTTCTGAAAGTAGATCAATTGCTTCACTGATACTTTTTGCTGCAACATATTCAAAAGCTTGCACAGTTCTTTTCCTTAATAGTTTAAATGTGTAATTCTGTTTGTTGATTGTATCTTAGTGAGAATTTAATCATATGTCAAACCAAAAGATCACTATATGAAACCGGTACCAGAGTTTCTTCAACAATCTTAAGGGTTTCTTTGATGTGATTGTGTTCTAACCAAGCTGATGCTTCTGTTTGATTTCGAAGGACTGTTTCCAATTCAATGAAATCACCTAGTCCGGAAACGTGATCTAGGTGGACTCGTGTATTGCCAAAATACCAAAGGTCTCGGGTCTTTTCAACGATAACCTTTGTACCAAGAGCGTTTGATAGAATTAATTTAAATGAATCTAAGTCTTGAATTTGGCAAATGTGGTAGTCGCTATAACAAGATTCGGCCATATCAGAACGATGATAAAAAATTAGACTTGCGAAGTCTAATCCCTCTTCACGAAGTTTTAATCTGCCTTCGGGGACGTTAAAATAGGTGTCAATTTGGTGCATTTTCTTCTCATGTTTTGCACCGAGTTCAACTAAGTTTTGGATTGTGAGATCCCGGGAGACACATTTTGCTTTTACCTCTAGATTTTTCATGTTTTAGGTGTAATATAACGTATAGTTTGTCAAAGTAGAGCTATTACTTAGTTTTGATATTCTTAAGTTAGGTACCCGCGTAATTCAGTCGATTTCGCCACACGACTAACACCAACCATAAATGCCGCTGTGCGTAGTGAGATACCCTTACTTTTGTGTATTTCGGAGACGTTTTTGTAAGCTTTAACCAGTATTTCTTTCATTTCTTTTTCAACTCGGTTAGCATCCCATCTGAACTGTTGAATATTTTGCACCCATTCGAAATATGAAACGATGACACCACCGGCGTTAACTAAGATATCGGGAAAGACTGGTATGCCTCTATTGGCTAGAACTTGTTCTCCTGAGATGGTTGTAGGGGAATTAGCTGCTTCGAATATTGCTGAGGCTTGAATGCGATTGGCATTTTCTCCAGTAATTACTCCTCCGATGGCGGCTGGTATTAGAAGATCACATTCAAGTTCAAGTATTTCTTGGTTGGATATTTGGTCTGCATCGTCGTAATCTGTCAGTGGTCGGCGTTCAGCAGCATATTGAAATAATTCTTGTATTGGCAGCCCGTTAGGATTATGTATTGCACCATAGTAATCACTAATAGCAATGATTTTAGCTCCCATTTTTTCAAGGTACAATGCTGCGTGGGAACCAACGTTGCCGAAACCCTGAATTACCACTTTATCACAGGATAGATTGAAATCAGATATGGCTTCGGTGATGATTACTGATGTTCCATGACCTGTTGCTTCATTACGACCTATAGAACCACCCAATTCAATAGGTTTTCCAGTAACGATTTCAGGAGTATGGCCGTGTCGTTTGCCGTATTCATCCATCATCCAAGCCATTACTTGCGCGTCAGTCCCCATATCTGGTGCGGGGATGTCTCGCTGTGGACCTAGGATAAGCGAAATTTTGCTAGTAAAAATTCTGGTTAGTCTTTCTAGCTCATTTCTCTCAAGTTCCAGGGCATTGCACGTGACACCGCCTTTGGCTCCACCGAATGGTATATTGACTAGCGCTGTTTTCCAGGTCATCAAGGCTGCAAGAGCCCGCACGTCTTCTATGTCGGCAGTAGGATGGAATCGCATGCCTCCTTTATATGGGCCACGAGATCCATTGTGCTGAACACGGTAACCGGTGTACAGGTCGAGTTGCCCGTTGTTTCGGCGTAGAGGGACTTCAACCGTAATTTCACGGTAAGGTTTGATCAGCGTTTGGCAGATTTCTTCAGATAAATCAAGTTGTTTGGCTGCCACATCAAAAAAATGGCTTACTGTATCTGTTGGAGACTCTTTCTTTTGTTCACTTGGCATAAACAATCCTTATGGAAATTATCCTAACATAGAAAACAAGCATAATTACAAATTAATTTTACAATTTTCGTTAATTTCTGTCAATTCTAACCCTGTTGGAAGGGAATGGTTTCTTGTGTTAGAAACTTGGATTGTGTCTTGTCAAATTTTAAGGAGCAGAAGCTAAATTAAGTTTAATTTAGGATGATTTAATAGGGCAATTCCCAATTGTTGTCGAAGTAGCCGGCTTCAACAATACTAGAAAATCCTTCGGTTAATACATCTATTCCAAATATAGCATAATCCGGACACGAAACTCCGGAAATGAAATATCGGGCTTGTTGACTAGCTCGAATCATTTTCTCCGTTGTCATTCCGATTACACCTACTAAGTTTTCATCTGTATCGAATCTAGGATAAGTGAAAAATATACCGTAATCACCTTCATATTGGAGTTGGCCAAACTTGATGATGTTATGTTTAACTTGGATTGGAGATGCTGCTAGAAGTTGGTCAAAGGCAGAATTGATATCAGCATGACCGTACAATATTATGTTCTGATTAGGGAATTGGTCGAGATTGAAGTTTTTGTCTGAAACGATTTGCACGTTGCCATTTCCACGGTACCACCATGCTTGTTGATCGTAACGTACTTTGGCTATTAAAGCACGGTTTTCTTTGTCAGAACCATTGGTGCCATAAACCCAGACCATGTTTTTGTTGAAGGCTTGTTTAAAAGGACCATTCCTGTGTGCACCTTTGAGGAACTGATTTGGTTCGCCAGTCAGAATCCATTGTTCTTCTGTGGTACGAACAAGGTTGGTGTTTAGGTCTTTCTGAATGGTAATTTCCGTGTTATCAATGGTTAGTATCACTTCTTTTTGCGGCATAATGTGTTTTATGTTTAGTTGTAGGCGTGCAATATTTTCGGTTTTGATTGCGATCTGTCCGCGTCGTGGGTAGGCATCTGCTTGGAGGTTACTGAATTCTTCTGGTGTGATTTGTGAATAGATAGTGGTCCAGGCATAAGTTGATGATATTGATGGGTTTGGTGTCTTGAATTGAATGGACAATGGTGATATAGGATTTGTGTGGCGGCGAAAGAATTCTATCATTGGTTGCCAGTCAACTGATTCGTTGCCAAACCAATGGCCGGCGTCTGGTTGTTCATGGTAAATAAAATTTTGGTGGAATTCTTTAAGTTTAGCTACAATTTTGCGGGATTCTGTCGGCGGAACATTGTTGTCCTTTTCTCCGTGTAGGATGTAGATAGGTAGGTGAGTATAGTTTTCGACCATGCCGAAGACATCATTTTCCAAGTCAGATGAAGCAAATGGAGTGTGGCTTAAATCTATGTCACCATAGATAGTATCTCGGTAAGAGGCGAAGGTAATCCAGCCTGCTGCGGGGCCAAGGGCAGCAAATTTTGATGGGTATAGAGCTCCTATATACCAGGTTCCGTGACCTCCCATCGAGTGTCCTGTTAGATAAATACGTTTGGGATCAATCTGATATTCGTTCATTGCCAGATCAAGGGTTTCAAGGGCGTCTACTCTACCCCATTCTTGCCAGTCAAAACCATAGGGGCGGCGGTTGGTTGGTGCAATACAAAACGCGTCTGGCTTGGCTTGATAACATGCTGCTTGACTGGTAGCTTCAACGGCTGCTCCATGAAGGGAGAGGTAAAGAGCATATGATTTTTTCGGATCGAAATTTCTAGGAGGCACAACAGCAAAGTATTGAACAGAACCATCAATTTCCGATTTTTTTGTGGCGCGATATTGCTGTCCTGTTGTTCGTAAGGGTAAAGTGGAACTGATTGCTGTGACAGAATTGTTATCTGATTCGTCTTGATGAAGTAAGGTGATGACTAGGCTATATTGTCCAGCACTGTTGAGTTCATTTCTCATTGGTTGGCGGAGTTGTTTCATTGGGAAAGCTGGTTTTGCTAGTGCGTAGGGTAACAATGGGTTAAGTTCAATTTCAGCTTTTTCAAATACTTCGTCATCACCAAATTCAAGCTTGACCTTTTTCAGGACTCGGTTAGTGTGGTTCAAAACTACCACCGCACCGTAACTATCGATTAACGTGTCCTGACGTAAATCTGGGAAAAGCATGTCACGTGGACTAATCGAACAGGTTCCTGCAGCACGGATGAGTTTTAGTTTAAATGCTCCTCGTACTACTCGAACAAGAAACCTGTTTTTTCCTTTGTTTAAGGGGATAACTAGGTGGAGAAGACCTGCGGAATAGAAATCGCCAAAGAATCGATCTCCATTGACAAAAATTGAATGGAAGCCTTGTCCTTGGAGGAACACTGTTTGGAATTGCTCTGATTCGTATTCGCAATATGCCCATCCGTCACGAAAAAAATTGTGATTGACGTAACCATCTTTATTGGCGGTTGCTTTTTCCTTCCATTTAGGTGTGAAATTGGGGTTCTCCGAAATTTGAAGTAGTACAGGATCTTTTACCAGTAATAGTCTTCCGCCAGATGCTTGATGTTTGGTGACTTGCCATGTTTTTGGTTGTTCGATCTCCTGTCTTTGGGGGATGGCAATTAGTGTTAGATAGGTGAGTAAGGCCATCATGTTATTGTTTCCTCAAACGTTAACCTAGTTTTTATTTAGAGTTGGATTTTGTATCGTTATATTTCTCTCATGGCCCGTTATATTGCCGGTTTGTTTGGCTTGATTTTATTGGTACTCTTTTCTGTGGAAAAGTTGTATGCTGCAGTAGAGGGCAGCAAATGTAATTATTAAAAGTATTGTAATCGCAATCCAACTGGTGGTTAGTTCCGCTTTTTCTAGTAAAAATTGGGTTCTATGTGAGAGATTTTGTTTGGGGGAAATTGATAGTAGGTAATGAATGACTGAGATTTTTTTAATGTTACCTGGTATGGCAATAGTAATTTTCTCCCAGCCAAAGGCAATAAGTAATCCCCATAGTATTGGGTGTTTAGAACTGACGCTGAGAACGAAAAAAATGCTGCCGTAAGCGAGCAACCCAAGGATGATAACAGCTAGGTACTTTACGCTCATACTGAGATGGAAAATGATATTCTCTGGCATTTTTGGGTGTGTGGCAATAATCAGCGTAAAGATGAGGTGTGAAGGTGTAATGAACAGGATTGATCCAACTATGTATGCTAGAAATTTACTCAACAGCAATTTTGGTTTGTGAATTGGTCGCATGAGCAGGAAAGATAGAGTCTGATCTTCAATCTCATCGGCAATGATGGAAGAAGCGTAAAATAGCGACACTAATACTGTAATTACCATCAGAAAAAATGTGATTGTCATGTCTGGGATGAATTTGATAACTTGACGGGTATTGTGTTTCGTTAATCGAAATATTATGGCAATTAAGATTGGTGACAGGCTTGTTACCAGTATGAAAATTGATTTGCGACTTGCTAACATGTGTCGCAGTGTGTGTTTAAAGATGACATAATACGGTTTTAGTTTTTGCATCGCTGGTGATATTCTATCAGAAATCACTTGTCATGCGTAAGCCTGAATTTTTTTTGAGTAGAAAATTTCTTTACACTTTTGTCTACAATTAGCTATCATTGTTTTTGATTAGGTAGTGAGAGGAACCGGCTGGGATGAAATCTAAACATATAATTGTTTTTTCTGTACTGATTTTTATGATCTGTGTCAGTTCTGTGCTTTTGTCTGCAGATACTGATTGGAAAGTGGACTTAGAAAAAGACTATAAAAAGGCGGTGGAATCCGAAAAAGCGAAAAACCACCGTAGTTTGGTGTTAAAGTGGCACAGTCAGGGACATCTTGTGGATCTGATTGCCATTTACCAAACAAATATAATGCTACAGGAGCCTGATGCAAACATACATTATGGGCTTGGCTATGCGTATGCGTTGCAGAACACAGATATAGGTTTAGCGATTGAACAGCTTCAACAAGCGATTGTTGTTGATCCAGATTTACTTCCGGTTCATTTTGCTCTTGGTAGACTTTATCAGAAACAGAAAAAATTTGATTTGGCTTTGCAGGAAATGAATGAATGTATTCGAATTGATTCCAATTATCATGGTGCACACTTTAAGCGGGGCCAGATTTTTTTGGAGAAAAAACAGCTTAATCAAGCACTTCAAGCGTTCCAGACCGTTTTGGAAATCAAACCAGCTGGAATTCGTGCGGTACTTGGGATTAAGGCGAAAACAGAGTGGCATCATCGTGCAGAATACGGGATTGGAGTTATCCATTTTCTACGTGGGGAAAACAATCTGGCTCGTGAATCTTTCGAGTCAGTTCTTGGTCAGAAAAAAGATTTTGCTCCGGCACGTTATAAGTTGGGACAGGTGCTGGCAATAGATAGGCTTTATGACGATGCGTTACAGGAATATGAAAAAGCAGCCAAGTATCAACCTTATACAGCTGAGCTTTGGTATGAACTGGCTGTGATTTTTGAGGATCGACAGAAAATCGATGGTGCGATTGATTTATATGAACGTGCAATATTACTTGATCCACAACATTCATTATCACACTTTCAGCTTGGTGGTCTTTACTATGAGAATGGTGAACCGGATTTGGCCATGGATCACTACAAGGCTGCAGTGGCCGCTGATTCATCGCTAGAAAATTATTTTTTGGATCAAGTACCGCAATATTACTCAGCGCAGATTAGTGCTGGTGAAGCACGGTCTTTACTTGAGCGGTCGCTAATTGTTAAACCTGATGATCCACTGGCTTATTTTTATTATGCACAGATTGAAGCTAATGAAGGAAATCCAATTGAGGCGATTAAGCATTATGAAAAGACAGTTTCGCTGGATCCTAGCTATGCTGATGTATATTTTCCTCTGGGCGATCTCTATTATGACCAAGGAGATCGGGAAAATGCTGCCCGAGTGTATCAAAAGGGCATCGAGTTGGATCCAAACTTAAAACCTCATTTCTTGGATTTAGGGAAGACTCATTTTGAAGCTAATCAATTTGAATCAGCAATAGTTCCTCTTGATAAGTATTTGATGATTGACTCGGGGGATGTGGGCGCAACTTTCTTGCTTGGTCAATGTTATCAGGAAACGGAAGATTTTGATAATGCTCTGCATTTCTATGCACGGACAATAGAGCTTGACCCTAATCATACAGATGCCTTGATTCGATCGGCTCGGATTTACAGGCTGAAAAGTGATCCAGAAAATGCTTTGGCCATGTTAGTTAGATTGATCGCAATTGATCCGAAGAATGTAGAGGCGCATTATTTGTCTGGGTTATGCCACTTAGATTTGAGAGATAATGATGCTGCTTTAGTTTCGTTTATAGAAACGACGAGGCTTGATCCTGATCATATTGATGGTCATTTTCAGGCTGGGCTTCTCTACGAGCAGAAAGGGGATTTTGATAATGCGGTAAGTCGATATGAGCGAACGATAGAGCTCGATCAATCCAAAGCTGAACCATTCTTGCGTCTTGGCCAAATTTATTTTGATCGTGGGGATGAAACCAATGTTGTTCGTGTTTGGGAGCCCGGATTACAATTGGAACCGAATCACCCGCAAAAACAGTATGATCTGGCTGCGATCTTTGAAGATTGGGATCAACGTGAGAAAGCCATTAAGCACTTTGGTTTGGCCAATCAGTATGATCCGAGCCACTATGATTGGCATTTTCGTTATGCGCGTTTACTTGATCGACATGTACTAACTGTTGAAGACTATCATTTATATGCGGAAATGGCCGTAGAAGAATATGGCAAGACCATCGGATTGGAACCGACTTACGCGCCAGCGTTTTTTTTTCGAGGATTAATTACACGTCGATATCGTCAGATTGGAAAAACACTTCATAGATCTAGCAAGATCGCGGAAGATTTTAAACAAGTGATTACTCTGCAACCCAAAAATGCAGATGCACATTATTATCTTGCTATGACTGAACTTGACTTGGATAATCGTTACAAAGCCAAAGAGTTTTTTGAAAAAACTCTAAGTATCCAGTCAGGCTATAGTGGGGTCAATGTTGAACTAGGCGCTATTATTGAATGGGAGCAGGACTTTCGTAAAGCCGTCAAGTACTATGAAAAAGAGATTGCTATTGATGCTAAATGTGTTCGTGCTTACCAGCGCTTGGGAGATCTTTATCGTAGTTATGAGATGGATTTTGAAAAGGCCGTAGAGATGCTCAAAAAAGCCTTGGAATTAGACCCTAACCATGTGCCTTCTTTACTAAATTATGGTAATACGTTGTTTAATATGGATCAGCTTGGTCGTGCGGCAGAACAGTTTGAAATGGCATTGCAAATTGATCCTGGAGATTTGACTGCGAATTACAATTTAGCTTTAATGTATGAATATAGTGATAAAAAGGCTTTAGCTATTGATCGGTGGAAGCGGTTTTTGAAGCTGAACCCGCCGGCGGAATGGAAGGCAGACGCAAATAAGCATCTGCGGGGTCTTGGTCAGTAAATACTTTTTTCTTCTCGCCTTTAATTTGAAATACGTGAGTTATTTTGGCCGGGATGGTGTTGTATACTTTGGCTATGTGTAAGTTAGAATCCAAAGTCGAAATCTGAGTACATGCCAGTATTTGCCTTTATCGTTCACCTTGGTTGATTTCGAACTCTTTTCTGTCTGTTGATTCTGTGATTTTTCCTTCGTTTGGTTCTCTTTTTAGCAGGTGGCTTAGTATCCGTTTCTAAGGGTTTTTTCTCTGTTAAATCTTGGTTATTGATGGCAGTTTTTGTAACCTGTTTGTTTTGTCTTGCAACCCAAGTTTGCTTTTTGGTACGATGGGGCTAACGTTTTGAGATCAAAGGGGATTTCTTAAATGACAGTTTACACTGTTGGTGTGATTGGTTGTGGTCGAATTGCAAGTTTGTTGGAGCAAGAAACACATCGTGGCAATCCGAACACACATGCTGGATGTTACGATTATTGTCATAGAACTCGTATCGTGGCAGCAGCTGATATGTCTGATCAGCGTCGTCGGGCTTTCGGTGCCAGATGGGGTGTTTCTTGCCTGTACGAAGATTGGCGGGAAATGTTAGACGTTGAAGATTTAGATATTATTAGTGTTTGTACCTATCCGATTCCCCATCGAGATATGGTTGTTGCAGCTGCGCAGTCGGGTGCTAGAGCCATATTTTGTGAAAAAGCTATGGCTGTGAGTTTAAGTCAGGCTGATGAAATGATTGATATTTGTCAGGAGAACAACGTTAAACTTAGTATCAATCATGGGCGTAGATGGGATTGGCAATATCGAAAAGTCAAAGAACTTATAGCTCAGGAGTCTATTGGTGTATTGCAGTCGATGACGCTTCATTTCAGCGCGGGTTTAGCTAATAATGGAACTCATTATTTCGATATGCTGCGCTTTTTTGCGGGAAATGTTCAGTGGGGGGTTGGTTGCTTAGTTGGTTCTGGTTCCCTCGATCCCCAAGGAAGTGGTTATTTTCACTTTCAAAATGATGTGCAGTGTATTGTTAATGGAGTTTATGGTGGGCGAGCGCAAAATCTGTTCGAACTGATAGGATCCAAAGGACGGATCCTAGTTACTAATACACGACCTCCCCAGTTCAAAATTTATGTTGGTAACAAAGAGGAATTTTTTCCTAATGTACCAGAAGATCAGAAGATTAATACTTTTGGATCCGGACGATGTGTTATTCCGTTATCGGTTGAGGAGATCGTTGACAGTCTAGATTCGAATCAGGATTCTATTTCAACTGGACATGATGGACGGTCAGCATTGGAAATGGTTCTTTCTTTTCATGAGTCGGAACGGCTGGGTAATAATCGCGTGGATTTTCCTATGGAAAACCGTGATATTCGTGTTTTGGTCCAAAACGAAGATTTTGTCAGCAATGTTGTCCCAGAGTAGTTGGGTTCTGTTAAGGAGGAAACTATGGGTATAAGAAATGAGAAACTGACAGTGGCAATTGCTGGTTGTCATCGTATGTTAAATCGAAAACCGGGAAGTCACAATTTTGCAACTGCCTTTTGTGAGGTAGATGAAACGGAGGTGGTGGCTGTTTTTGATTTTGATTTGGATACACGGACCGAATTTGTTTCGTGTTGGCATGATGTGTGGGGGGATATACCGACTTATGGGGATTATCCAAAGATGTTGGAGGAGATTCAACCTGATATCATTTGTATTGCAACTCGGCAGACGATGCATGCTGAACAATCTGTCTTGGCCGCTGGGCTGGGTGTGCGGGGTATTATGTGTGATAAACCTCTAGTCACTAGTTTAGTGGAAATGGATGACCTTATGTTGGCTTGTCAGAACATACCTCTTCTTTTGGCTCTTGATCGTCGATGGTTTGAGCGATATGTTGCATTGTGTGATCAGATATCAGATGGCATCATTGGTGAGGTTAAAAGTATCATTGCCTATGGTTTACCGAACCTGATAAATCATGGCTGTCATTGGTATGATGCTTTGTTTGCCTTAGCTGGTGATGTTGAGCCAGTGTGGGCGAGTGGGTTTGTGGACGATTTTTCAACTGAACCGGAAGATTCCCGCCGCCGGATGGATCCTTCCGGCCGTGCACAGATTGGATTATCAAACGGAACAGTTCTCTACATCACGCCAGATGGGGCTTATACAGGGAGTGGATTGCCAATGAGTTTTGAAGTGATTGGTGATACTGGGCGTTTGTTTGTTTTGAATGATGCTCATCAAAGTTTTTTTTGGACATCAGATAGTTCTGATCAAGTTCAGTTAGTTGAGTTGCCTCAAGATACTAATGCTTGGTTTGCAGGACCAGCTATGGTTAGAGATTTGGTTCAAGCTATTCAGACGAATGGTCGAACTAAATGCGATGTCGATCAGGCACGACGTGCAACCGAGATTGGTTTTGCCATTCATGAATCGTCAAAAAAGTTGGGGGCTAAGGTTAAGTTGCCGGTAAGTGATCGATTGTTGCGTATTGAATCATTTCCTTGGGGAAACGAATAGGGGGTGTGCCTACGCTAGGTTTTGTTAAGTCGATTTAGGGAGTACACTGTTAGAGTCGTGAGAGAAATTGAATTTTTGCCTGACGGCTTAGGTTTGTTCCCGTAGGTATAGTCTGTTATGTTTGTAAACTCGTAATTACAATTTGAGGAGTTAAGATGAAGGTGAAACTGGCACAGTATGGTGTTCTGCATGATCATGCCTCTGGTAAGGCTCGGGTCATGAAGGAAAGTGATGAAGTAGATTTTTGTGGTGTGTTTGAGCCGGATTCCGTAGCCCGGGAAGCAGTGGGAAATGTTGATCCGTATCGGGATCTTAATTGGTTCTCGTGCAAGGAGGATATGTTAAATGATGAAACTATCGATGGTATTGCTATCCAAGGAAAAGTGTCAGATAATCTTACTTTTGCTGATGAGGCTTTGAGTCATAATAAGCATGTTTGGCTGGATAAACCCGCTGGAGACAGTTTGCAAGCGTTCCGGGAAGTTCTTGCAGTGGCAAACGAAAAAGGCTTGCTCGTACAACTTGGTTATATGTTTCGATACAATGCAGGCTTTCAATTTCTCTTAGATTGGGTTGCGTCTGGTAGGCTGGGCCATATATTTTCTGTTCGTGCTCGTATTTCGTCCGGTATGGTGAATCAATCACATTGGGATCGCTGGGATTCGCATGGTGAACGTGATGGGGGCATTTTGTTTATCTTGGCATGTCATTTAATTGATATCATTGTTGCCTTGTTGGGTAGACCTGATACTGTAACATCACACCTTAGGCATGATGGGGATCATTTCCCGTGGTTTAAAGATAATAATGTTGTTGTCTTTGAGTATTCGAATGCCATGGCTGTTCTTGAGTCAACTGCATTAGAAGTTGCTTCGGGGACCTCAAGGCGTATAGAAGTTTATGGGACTCAGGGAAGCATTATTATGGAACCACTTGAACCTCCCCAATTGAGGTTGTGTTTGGACACAAATCGAGATGGTTATGAGAAGGGATGGCAGGTTGTTCCAATAGAGAAACGTCCGAGATATGTCGACAGTCTACGTGCGTTTGTAGCTGATATTCGTGGGGAGAAGGAACCTGATCGTTCGCTTGAACACGAGTTTATTGTTCAAGAAACTGTATTGCGGGCTTCACGCATTGAGTCACTTGGCAACTGAATATTTTTATGTGTCGGATTTTTGAAGATGCAGGTCTTTGGCCTAGATCATGCCTGTCATTGTTTTTCCCGCTTGATGGTAAATAGTTCGAAGTTGCCCGCAAGCGGCAGTAATATCATTGCCTTTGCTGAATCGAATTGGTGCCACGTAATGATTCTGTGTTATGATCTTTTGAAAATTTTCAATTGCGTTTGCATCAGGCCTTTGGAAATTTGAATCTTCTATCTCATTAAATGGGATTATGTTGAGTTTGCAGGGTAGATTGGCCATCAGTTGGCACAATCTTTCGGCATCTTTAGTTCGGTCATTGATTCCTCGGATCAATACATATTCCAAAGTTGCTAATTCTCCTGTTGTTTTTGCCCAATGTTTAGTAGCGGAAAGGATTTCATCGATTGGAAATTGGAAGTTAATTGGCATCAATTGGCTTCTGTCTGCGTTGGTTGTTGCATTCAGAGAAAGCGCCAGTTTGCATTTCAGTCCCTCGTTGGCGAATCTGCGGATTTGCGGTGCTAGTCCGACTGTGGAAACAGTAATTCTTCGTTCGGCCATTCCTATCGTTTCGGGGTTACATAGTAACCGAATTGCTTTAATCGTTGGTTTGTAGTTAGCAAATGGTTCTCCCATCCCCATGAAGACGACGTTTGTTATAGATTTTTCTCTGCCTAGTTCCTGCTCAATACCCATAAACTGGTCTAGAATCTCGGCAGTGGTTAGGTTTTTGAAGAATCCCATTTTTCCAGTAGCGCAGAACTGACATCCCATAGCACAACCGAATTGAGATGAAAGGCAGGCAGTTATTCGTTGTTGGTCAAACATTAGTACACTTTCAACTTGTTTGCCGTCCGAAAGCCGAAACAGGTATTTAATGGATTTATCATCAGTTGAAACGGAGCTAGTGACAATTTCAGTTCGGCTGATTGTGGCTTGAGATGATAGTGTGTGACGAAACGATTTTGGTAAGTTTGTCATGGATTCAAAATCAGATATACCTTTTTGGTAAATCCATGACATTAGCTGTTTAGCGCGGTACTTTGGTTCTCCCCAGGATTGGACGTAAGATTCCAGTTCAATCCGATCAAGGCCCTTTAAGTTGATATGGTTGGAATTCAATTGAATAGCAGCTTATTTCTAGGTGGTTATTGGTAACACACACCTGTACACGAAGGTGCGTGTACCTTTTTGGTGCAAGAAGTTTGTTGATCTATTCCCTTGTGAGCTTCTGGGCTAGAATTTGATTTACCAGCTTGGGATTAGCTTTACCTTTGGTGGCTTTCATCACTTGGCCAACTAGAAAACCCAAAGCTTTCTTTTTACCGTTAATGTAGTCTTGGGCAGATTCTTGGTTGGCTGAAATCACTTCATCAACAATACCTTCAATTTCTGAGGAGTCTGAAATCTGAGAAAGCCCTTGCTCGTCCACAATTTGGCGTGGCATTTGTCCATTTTCAAAACTGTTAGCAATTACGGATTTAGCTATCTTTCCGCTAATTGTTCCATCTTCAATTAATTGGATTAATTCACTTAAATGTTGTGTTGTGAATTGGCAATTGTCAATACTGGTATTTGAATCGTTGAGTAAGGCTGATAGGTCGCCCATTATCCAATTACTACATGCTTTAGCGTCACCAGACAGTTTCACTGCCTGATCAAAGTATTCTGCCATTTGTCTGGTGTTGGTTAAGACACTGGCATCGTAAGTAGGGATTGCATATTCTTTAGTGAATCGTTTACGAAACTCTGCTGGTAGTTCCGGTAGCTCGCCATGTATTTGTTTGATTTCTTCATCGTTAACTTCAAACGGAACAAGATCAGGTTCTGGGAAGTATCTGTAGTCATGTGCTTCCTCTTTGCTTCTCATGGGGGATGTTTTCCCTGTGTTGGGATCAAATTTTAACGTTACCTGCTTTATGTTGCCGCCTTCGTCCAAGACCTGTGCTTGACGTTTTTGTTCGTATTTAAGTGCAGCCAAAACGTGTTGAAACGAGTTTTTATTCTTCAGTTCAGTGCGAGTTCCGAATTCTTTACTGCCAACAGGTCTAATCGAAATATTAGCATCACAACGGAAACTTCCTTCTTCCATATTACAATCACTGATCTCAATGTACTCCAAGATTTCCTTGACGGCTCGCCATAAAGCAATAGCTTCTTCGGGAGAACGGAGATCAGGTTCGGTTACAATCTCCAGTAAAGGGACACCTGCGCGGTTAAAATCGACATAACTTCGGTTTGGGTTGCCTGTTATATCACCATGTACCAGTTTGCCTGCGTCTTCTTCTAAATGTATACGATTTATCCGTACTCGTTTTGTTTCTCCTTCAAGTTCAAAGTCAACGTGGCCGTCATAACAAATTGGCAGGTCATATTGTGTGATTTGATAGCCTTTGGGCAGGTCTGGGTAAAAATAATTCTTCCGGTCGAATTTACTATAGTTGGCAATCTGACAATTGGTTGCTAAACCCGCACGAACCGAGAGTTCCAAGGCTCGTTTGTTTAGGACGGGTAATACCCCTGGCATGCCTGTAGAGATGACTCCAGTTTTAGTGTTTGGGTCTCCGCCAAAGCTAGCATCAGAATTACAAAAAAGCTTGCTTGCCGTTGATAATTCTGCGTGGATTTCTAAACCGATTACAGTTTCGTATCTGTTTCCCATGTTTTTGACACTCTAAAAATTAATTTTTCAGTTAATTTGATTTATAACTGTAGCTCGTTTTGCTGATGATTGATGGAGTGTGTTGGTATCACCTGATTGTAATGTTAGAGATCATAGTCGATTAAGGGGTTTTGGTCAACCACTTCTTGGTATTCAGTCTTTCATAGTTGTGCCATAGTTCAAAATAGAGACTCGCGCCGATCAAGGATCCCGTTTCACCTACTTTGCCGATAATTTGACCTTTTGTGATTGAGTTTCCGGTCGTTACTAAAGTTTCAGATAAGTGTGTGTATACTGTGGCATAATTGTTTCCATGAGCAATGAGTATAGTGTTTCCATATCCAACAACTGACGGAATTGTGCGGGCGACTATACCCTCGGCGACACAACGAACTTCGGTCCCCGATTTTGCCTGAATGGTGAGACCTCGGTCATGTGGGTTTTGGTTTTCTACGATATTACCGATAACTGGCCATTGTATGTTGCCTAATAGATTTCGTGTCACACCAGTTAGTTCTTCAGCTTTTTCTGCGATGGATTCGTTGGAAATAACGCCTAGAAGTTCCTCCAGTTCACTGACTGCGTTTTTCAACTCTGTTAGCGTTTGGTCGTGTACGACACGCTGGCTTCGATATGTTTTAAGGAGTGTTTCTCGTTCCTTTTTTTGCTGAATAATGTCCAGTTGTTTTTTTTCTGTTGCCTTGGAAACAGTTTCAATTTGTTTGATTTGTGATTGCCATGTTGTGTGGGTTTCGATAATTTGTGTCTGTTGGTTTTCGAGCGTTTGTAGCAGTTGCTGGTCAGTGGCAGCAGTTGCACTAGCATATTTGTACCGTTTCAATAAGTCTCCAAAGTTTTCTGAACTAATCAATAGTTTTAATACCTGATTTGTCTGTCGTCCATATCCCATTTTATAGATGGCTCTGATTCGTTTGGCCAGACGTTTTTTATATTGTTGGTATTGTGTTTTTAATGTTTGTAATTCTAATTGGAGTTTCTCTGCTTTGAGAGTGTAATTTTGAATTTTTTGTTTATATTCTATTATTTCTTTTTGGGTGATAGAGAGCTTAATATCAATTTGTTGGAGTTGTTTTAGTAGGCTGCTCTCCTTTTTGATAAGTTGATTACGTTCTAGTAGCGTTTTCCGTTTTTGATTTCGCTTTCGTTCGAGTTCCGCGTTTCGTTCGATTTCAAGTAGTTCTTCCTCTGGGACTTGTAGATCAATTTGATTGGAAACTTCGCTGTCTCCCAGTGGATACAACTGCCCTTTTGCTGGGAGTGTTGCTATAATTATTAAGGTAGCGGCTATTACTCTTTTAAGCTTGGGCATACTTTGGAGTTTAAGCTGGGAGATACTCATTGATGATTTTCAGGTTTTCGTCAACTTGTTGGTGGCTTGTCATACCAATAGTCATGGCATGGACGCAATCAAGTCCCATCACAAATTCAATTGCTTGGCGAGTGCCATTGTCCTCTCGTGTCAGTTTTCCCATACCTAACACTTTCATACCATAGATTCCTTTGCCAGTATGCGCCATGTGTTCCATTACCCTAATGACATCGGGTGGTGAGGCATCCATGGAAACCCCAGCGTAATTGATTCGAGCTAGCACGATCTCTACCCATTCGCAAAATGCTGCCGTTTGGAAGGCTCCAAAATCATGGCATGACACACCGTGGGCACGAATGAGTCCTTTTTCTTTGCAACGTGTGAGGGCTTCCATCGCTTCCGGATAGCGTTCGACCCAATCTCGGTTTGTGAGGCAATGCAGGAGTACTATGTCGACGTAGTCAGTGCCAATTTCCTGTAAAAAACGTTTGACGTCTTCTTCAACGGTTTCGGCGGTACGTGATGTTGTTTTTGATGTAATGGTTACGGACTGGCGATCAAGGCTTTTTAATGCTTCTTTCATATGAGGATGACTCCCGTATTGATCGGCAGAATCCCAGAATCTGATACCGCAGTCATGCGCATAAATGAACAAATCTGCTAATCCCTTTAGTCCCAGTGCTGTCTGGTCAGATTTATAATTCCAACCATTGGAACCTGTTCCAATAGCTAGGCGTGATGTGTGGATACCACTTTTTCCTAAATCTACTGTCTGCATTGAATTACCTCGTCAATGATACTTGGATTATGTCAAAAACCTGAATAATTATACCATAAATTAGTAGATCATGATTGGTTTTATGTTTGGGAATATAATTGTTAGTTTTAGCCGTAATGTGCACGTTTTAAATTTTGGGTGATTTGGGGTTGTAGTGGTGTTATTAACGATTTCCTCCTTCTGCTCCGACGGATCCTTCTCCAATAGCCTCGCTTTGAAGCACTTGGCTGTTTTCTGGGGTCGTTATGACATATTGAAACCCTTTTCCAACACCAGCAGCACCGTGGTTTCCATGTTTATCTAAGGCAATGAAGTAAATCTCCAAGTTAAGACCTAGTGGATCAGTAGAAGCAATTCTTTTGATGGCAGCTATGCATGCGCTTTGCGGGTCTAAACCGGAACGCATAAACTCAACGACCATGAAGGAGGCACAGTAGCGCATACAATTTTCGCCTTTTCCCGTGCAACCTGCTGCACCTACTTGATTGTCAACATAGAGACCTCCACCGATGATTGGAGAGTCACCGACACGACCAGGTAATTTGTAACCCCAACCACTGGTTGAGCAACCACCTGCAATATCACCATGTTGGTCTAAGGCTAGTAGTGTAATCGTGTCGTGTGCATCACTGTGTGCCTCTTTGTCCTTTCCTTTTTGCCAACTTTTCCATTCTTCTTCCCGGTTTTTGGTTAACAGGTTTGTGTGCTGAAAACCTTGGTCTAGCGCGAATTTCTGGGCTCCTTCACCTGCTAGCATGACATGTGGTGTTTTCTCCATAACTTTACGTGCAACGGAAATAGGATGTGCAATACCTTCGATGGCGGCGACGCTGCCAACTCGATGGTCTGGTCCATCCATAATACAGGCATCGAGTTGTACAATTCCATCGGCATTGGGAATACCGCCAATGCCAACGGAAGCATTTGATACATCAGCTTCTGTAACGCGAATGCCGGATTCTACTGCATCTAATAGGGATTCTGTTCGCTGATAGGTTTTCAGGGCTTCGTCGTTGGTTGCTTTTCCAAAAGCCCAGGTTGAGACAAACAATGGATAATTGTTTGTTTGGATGTTGTGATTCTCGGTTTCTGCTGCTGCCATTCTACCTCCCAAGAGTGTTGTGGTGGTTGCTGCTCCAACCATTAGATTGGTAAGAAATTCTTTTCGATTGATCTGAATCATCAACAATATCCTTTTTTGATATAACAGGTAAAATGTGTTGGATATTTCATGGGTTTGGTTCGGTTGTATTTATGTGATTTAATGTTACTGATTAGATGTGGTTTTTTCGTTTAACAGTAGGGCTATAGGCATCTCTATTTTAAGAAGTTCTTTGTTTGGCCTGTGGCTGTTACCAGTTGGCTGACCAGTGCGGCGGAAACTTGCTGATACGCGTTGTTTTTGTTCTTGTGGTCAATGATAACATCTGAAGATTGAAAATATGTTTTTGTATAGTCTGGTTGTGTACAACTAGAACCTGCATGGATTTCTTGGATCTGAGTTTGATTGATAATCAACTGTACATTTTCGTGGTTGATACCACCACCTGCCATGATTGAAATCCTGTTTTTTGCTTTTTCTTGTAGTTGTCTAAGCAATGACAATCCTTCAATAGCTGACGGGGCTTTGCCTGAAGATAAAATTCTGGAAACACCAATATCTACCAGCAACTCTAGGGAGTCAAAAGGGTCTTTGGTATGATCAAAAGCACGATGAAAAGTTACTGGAATTGGGTTGGCAATTTGAACCAAGCTGTTTGTTCGTGATGTATCTATTGTTCCATCAGTATTTAAAATTCCAGTCACAATTCCGTCAACCCCAACTGACTTGGCGGCTTCGATATCTTCCTTCATGACGTTGAATTCAATATCTGAATAACAGAAATTTCCACCTCTGGGGCGAATGATGACTTGTAATTCAATCTCCAGTTGTTTTCGGATTTGACTTATCAGTCCAATACTTGGTGTGGTTCCTCCAACTGTTAAGTTGTCGCAGAGCTCAATGCGGTTAGCACCGCCTTGCTGGGCGGCTATCGCTGATTCAATGTCTTCTAAGCAAATTTCAACTGTGATCATTTATAACCTTTTGCTTTTTCTCGTAGCAGACTTTTTGAAATAGATGGTGGCTTTCGTTTGTTGGCTATTTATAAATCGTTTGATTTTAAATTTCTATGTCACCCTTATGCGACAGGGAAGGATCAATCTCTCACGCCTAGACCTTTTATATAGTGATGATACCAATTATATAGTGATGATACCAACTCGGAATTTCATATTGATCTCCTTGAAATATGGTGAAGATAAATCTTTCCTGATAAAATTATCTGGGAGAAGCTCTTAATTCCTTGTCTTACTTGATTTTTGGGGCTTGGATTTCAGCACCAGCTTGATGATGTATTATCTTACTAACGTTGCCCTTGTCGTTTTTGACAAACGTTACTTGGGCATTGACCACCTTCCAGAAGAACTTTGTCTTGGATTGCGGAAAGATTTCGAATTTTGGCTGTCCTGTCATTTGTGCTAGCAACTGGCCTCCTTCCTTGGTTATGGTCAGAATAGCACCATGACCATAATCGTATTCTCCTACGTAATGGCTATAAGTGGCTGTGTTTATTTGCGCAACACTTTTCTGTTCTAATCTGGGAGCTGTGAGGGTTTGTCCTCCTTGATGGTGGATAACATGGGCAATTTCACCTTTCTTGTTACGAACGAAAGTGATTTGGGCGTCGACAACTTTCCAGAAGAACTCCGTTTGGGACTTGGGGAAGATTTTCAGCTTTGGTTGCCCGGTCAGTTGAGCAAATAGTTGGTTTCCTTCCCGAGTGATGGTCATTATGCCTCCTACGTAGTCGTATTGGCCGATATAGTCATCACTAATGTTTACGGTTTTGTCTGTAGCAAAAGATTCCATGGGTTTCATTTGTTGCCACAGGTAAATCTCGGCAATTGTATCTGCTAGAGCTGATGGAACTAGATTTGGAACTGCTGGCGAAGCGTTTGCCAGGATGGCAATTGTCAGGTTTTGCTGGGGATAACGTGTCAGATAAGACGCCCATCCTGGTAAACTACCACCATGTCCAATCTCTTTCAGTCCGCGTTTCTCCATCAGCATCCAGCCGTAACCGTATTGGCCTCCAAAGGCATTACCTGAACTGCCATCATTAATTTTCACTGGTGTGAAAGCTAATTTGAGTGTGTTTTGGTTTAGTAGTTTGTTATTAAAAATTGCTTCATTCCAATGGTAAAGATCTTGGATTGTGGAGTAGAGATTTCCTGCTCCTCCTGCACGGGACATATCCCAGTTAATTGCTTTTTCAGGTTTGTCTGTAACATAGGAATACCCGGTGGCTTCATTTTGTGGAGGGTGGTTCGAGTCATGGGCTTCAGTATTTTTCATGCCAGTCGGATCGGAAAAATGGCGTTTGAGGTAATTTTTCAAGGATTGGCCGGAAACTTTTTCGATGATATGTCCAAGTAGGAAATAACCTGAGTTGCTATAGGACCATTTTTCTCCCGGGTCAAAGTCAAACTTATCTGCTTTGAAAAGCTCGATCATCTCTTCTTCTTCAACATAGGTTTCCACTGCTGCCGCGAATTCTGGATAATTGGTGTAATTGAGGATTCCTGAAGTGTGGGTCAGTAGATGATGGATGGTAACCTCATCACCGCGAGGGTAATCGGGCAGAAACTTGGAGAGACGGTCTGTGACTTTTAGTAAGTTTTCTTCTTTTAGTTTCAGGATGGCAGATGCCGTGAATTGTTTGGTGATGGAGCCGATGCGGAACTTGGTTTGTGGCGTGATTGGAATCTGATTTTTAAGGTTGGCATATCCAAATCCTTTCTGGTAAAGGATCTCCCCGTTTTGAGCGATGAGAACTGCTGCTCCCGGTGAATCTTCTTTGATGATGTCTTGGAACAGAGCGTCTATAACTGTTTCTGGGGCGGGCATCGGAATTTTGGCGTTTATTCCTTTTTTGCGTAGGAATGTAATTACGTCATCTCGCCCACGGATTTTGGCGTAATGCAGGGCTGTCAGGCCATAGTTGGTGGCATTGATATCTGCTCCGTTCGATAACAGCATTTCAAGGGTATCTAAATCTCCCAACCCCGCCGTCTCTAGCAGTTTTCTGGGTAGTGTGTCGGAACCGAGTATCCGGCAGCAAAACCCCCAATTTGATCTTCCGTTCTGAATTTTGAGTAGTAGTTGGTTTTGACCTTTTTTAAAGGTCACAGGTACCAGATCCTGATCTTTCGAGATTGGACGGTCACTCCAGTTTTGGTGGATGGTTTGCCCATTGAGCCATACCTTTACGCTGTCATCACTGCCAATACCAAGTAAAACGTTCTTGGGTTCTGACAGGTGGATTTCCGCCCAGACATAAGCTTCAGCAAACTCTGTTGTTCCATAGATTTGGTTTAGATCTATAGTCTCATCCTCTGAGGCAAACAGTTGCCACTGATATTCCTTGTCACCGATTTGATGGCTTGATTTGGCTGGGTAAAGGTCTTTGATTGGGAAAGGAGGTTCAGCTTCGAAAATCTTTTTTTGCTTGTCTTTTTCTGGAATCGTTTCCTCAGCAGAGACCGGGATTGGTCCCAACACAAGCCATTTCTTGAAGAATTGGTTTGGTTGTGGGTCCCGATAGATAGGATTCTCTGTTACCTCAATATCATTTTGCGCTGCAATTTTTGCTTCGAAAATACCTGTCGAAATTGTCAGCATTATCAGTAGACAAAAAAATGTCAGGCTGTATCTGTTGTTAGGTGTATATAGTTGTTTTTCTTTAATTTTCATGGTTATGTTTTTTCTTTCCAATTCAGTTTGAACTCGGAGATCTACTTTGGTTTAGGTGCGACAAAATAGTGAGTGATTCTTAATTAATGCCATTTTTCTAAGGGATGGTGGCGGTTTGTCAAGGGAAGTTCAATGCGTCGTCCTTCTCGGTGGGATTGGTAGATCCCCATTATCATTTCGAAAGCCCAGCGTCCTTCTGTACCACTGCTTGGTGGCTCAGTATTTGTTTCGATGGCTTGGGTCATTCGTTGATACATGGTAATAACAGGTTCTTTCTCTAGATTGTCTGGAAGGTCTACCGGTTGCCAATCTGATAGTTGTGTTGGTGTTCCCTCCATTGGTCGAGGTAGGTGCCAGAGATTTTGGCCGGCTGAACCTGCAGTTCGAACAGCCAATTGTCCTTGGCTCCCCAGAATATCTATGCCGTAGTTATCGTTCATACCGGGTTGATAGTCAATAAAGTGGATCTCACCTATGATTCCTGTGTCAAACCCGTAATGGGCGATTGCTTTTGTACCCATGACTAACCCTGAATCGCGATCTCCTGGAGACATCTCCTTGGCTTGCATGATATCTTTGGGACCAGCCAGTTGATTACCGTTATAGATTGTGCCGGAACACCATGTTGGGACGCCTCCAAAACAGAGCATCATGTCTGTCACATGTGTACCCATTTCCATAAATTCGTTCCCACTTTTACGTCCAGCTTTGTTTCTTCCTCGGACCATGATCACGTTACCAATAGCGCCTTCTGCTACCATGGTTTTTGCCTGTTGGATTCCAGGGTTAACATGGTTTTGTTGATTGATGGCTAACTTGGCACCCGATTTTTTTGCAGCTGTAATCATCTGGTCTGCTTCGGTTAGATCTATGGCTATTGGTTTCTCACAAAGGACGGAAATCCCTTGTTCTAAAGCTGCAACCGTTGGTGCGTGATGGCCGCGTGTTTGGGTGGCTACGGTTACCAAATCCAGACTGCTATACTGATACATGTGGTCAAAATCGGTATATCGTGTTTTGACGGCATATTCGTCTCCTGCTTGATCGACAACTTCCTGGGAAATATCGCACAGGGCAACAATTTCAAATTCGGGTAGGTCCTTGAGTATTCTGAGGTGATGGCGTCCCATGCCGCCACATCCAACCAAACCGACACGATAAGTCTTGGTCATCTATTAAGCTCCTGTATGTACTTGTCTATAATTGTAGAGTTATTGCTATTTTGAAAGGGGCTTGATCTCGTTTATTATTTAGTTTTCGGAGATTGTATTCTGGTCTATTGTTTGGTTAAAGTGTGCTTGGATAATAGTTATTGCTGTCGCTTGGAGTGAAGTAAGGATGGTGAAAACGAGTTTTACTCTGGATGGGTCTGGTGTTGTGGAAATAATGCCGGATCGTGCCAGCAGCACCCCTGTGACGAGGATGTTAGTAAGGATAGGGATACTGATAAGTATTTTGTAGACAGTCATGGGTTGTAGCTTTTGATTCATGACCTTGGAAGCTGCTTGTGAATAGCCCCATAACCAATACCAGTTGACGATAGGAATAATTAACATCCATGCAGGGCGTATGTTTTCTCCCAGATTGGTCATCTCTTGTTTTGTTTTGACGTACCAGAACAAGGTATATAGTCCTTGGGTTACATAAGCTAGTAGCCATACGAGAAAAAGATTGCGTTTTATCATAACACTTAGATTTTAATCTAGTGGTTCGTTATAGTCAATGTGAGTATGATATGTTATTTGTAGGCAATGGTCTTGGCTTTTCGTCGACTATTATGAATTTATTTTGATATAATGTAAAAGTTATTGTGCTAGTGTATTATGTTTTTCTGGGAATTTGTTTTTGGAGTTATTACTGATGAAAATTAAGATCATGATGTGCGCAGTCGTTATTTTGGTTGTGGTCGCGTTAAGTAGTATTTCTGGTTATGCTGCAGGCAAAGTGCCGCGCGAAGATACTGTCATTTTTGATGTGGATGGTAGTGCCATTGCGGATCCTTTCAATTTCAACTGGATGGTTCCGGGGACAAATCGTAATCAAGGAATGCACCAATGTGTATGGGAACCGCTTTTTATCCTGAATTATGAGACTGGTGAAATAGAGCCTTGGCTGGGTGAAAGCTTTATGGCTGATCAAAGTCTGAAAATCTGGACTTTGAAGATTCGTAATGGTGTGACTTGGGCAGACGGTGAAGTTTTTGATGCTGATGACATTGTTTTCACCATTCAGACCTTATTGGATGACGAGACACAGTCTCTTAGCGAAGCCGCTAACATGCAGCAATGGGTTGGAAGTGTAGAAAAAGTTGATGATCTGACGGTTCAGTTCAACCTGAAATCGCCCAACCCTCGATTTCAGCTGGATTACTTTTCAGTGAAGGTTGGTGGCAGTGCCATTATGCTGCCGCAACATGTCTGGCAAGGTAAAGATCCTTCTACTTTTACTTTTTATGATGAGGAAAAAGGGTGGCCGTTTGGCACTGGAGCTTATAAGCTGGTGCAGGCAACTGAGAATGAGTTTGTGTATGACAGACGTGATACCTGGTGGGGTAGTGAGACTGGTTTTATGGAGATGCCTGTTCCCAAACGGTTAGTTTGGATTGTCAGCGGGGCAGAAGAGAACAGGGCTTTTCTAGCTGCTGATGGTCAGTTGGACAGTATTATGGATATTACTTTGGGTGCTTTTGAAGCTATTCAGGATATGAATCCGAATGTCATTGCCTGGCAAGATAAACTTCCTTATGTTTGGTTGGATCCGTGTCCGCGTCAGCTATCTATCAACCACACGATTGAGCCATGGGACAATCCTGATATGCGTCGAGCCTTGAGCTTAATGATTAACCGGCAACAAGTGGTTGAAATCGCTTATGAAGGTACATCTTTGCCATCCAAAACCATATTTGTTCAGTATGCAGAAATGGAGCCTTATATTGATAGCATCAAAGATTTATGGGCTAGTCCGACGGCTGATCTGGCTGCTGGACAAGCTTTAATTGAAGCCAATGGCTGGTCAAAGAACGCCAGTGGCTTTTACCAAAAAGATGGTCAGGAATTGTCTTTGGATATTCAAACACATGAAGGGTTTATTGAGAAACGCCGGATTGCCGAGGTGGTGGTTGAGCAACTTCGGACAGCTGGGGTTATGACAACCGCACGTTCGGTTGCTGGTTCTACTTGGACTGAAAATCAAGCGTTTGGTAATTTTGAAGCTGTTATGGATTGGAGCGCTTGTGGGTCAGTCAATGAACCATGGGTTTCAATGAACCGTTATACGCAACAGTTTCTCCGTCCCATTGATCAGCGGTCGCCAGGCCATAATAATTTTGTTCGTTGGAGTGGAGAAGCTGCTGAGGCATACAGCCAGCTGGTGGCACAGATAGGAGTTCTGCCGCTGGGGGATGCAGCCATTAATCCTTTGTTCTCTGAAGCTATGGAGATTTTTATAGCTGAGCAGGTTGTGATTCCGATTACACAAGCTCGAAAACTGGTGCCTTTTGACACTACCTACTGGATTGGTTGGCCGACACAAAAGAACAACTATAATCATCCCTGTACTTGGTGGAATAGCACGCATCAGATTATTCATCGATTGAAAAAGACCGATGGGTGATTGTCTGTGTGCATGTTCTTGAGCCTTGAGCCTATCGCAATTTTACCTTGTAGTGATTCTATAAGTATAAAGGGATGGGTAGTTTGAGTATTAAAGCTCTGGTTCGGCGCTTGTGTATCTATTTCTTGACTATTTGGGTCAGTGCTACGGTGATTTTTTGTATTCCTCGGTTGGCTCCTGGTGATCCGATTGCTGCTATGATTTCGCGAATGTCACAGCAAGCGGGTTACGTCGAAAACTCCGACAAGATCATCGAAGGATGGCGGAAACGTTTTGGCCTGGATGATACTCCGATGACGCAATATGTCCGTTATTTGCGGAATTTGTTGCGTTTCGATATGGGGTATTCGATGGCCTTTTTTCCCACCACCGTCAGTTCCATGGTCAAGCGGGCATTGCCTTGGACGTTGGGGTTGCTGTTTGTATCTATTATTGTGACCTTTCTACTGGGTAATTTTCTGGGCGCGTTGTTGGCTTGGCGGAGAACACCGTCTGTTGTTAAAATGACTATTCCTGTAACCATGATTTTTACCTCCATTCCAAGTTTTTTGGCTGCTATTTTTTTGTTATACGTTTTTGCTTTTCGATTACATCTGTTTCCTCTCAGGGGGGCTTACGGACGTGGTTTGCAACCCGAATTGAGCTGGGAGTTCATCTCCAGCGTTATTTACCATGGTATTCTGCCTGTTTCCTCTATTGTCTTGGTTAGTTTCGGTTACTGGGCCTTAGGCATGCGTGGCATGATGATTACGGTTGAGGGAGAGGATTACATGCACTTGGCACAAGCTAAGGGATTAAACCCGTTTTACACCTTGTATCGTTACATGGTACGTAATGCTATTTTGCCTCAGGTTACTGCCTTGGCTATCTCCTTGGGCACCATGGTTGGTGGACAGATTTTGGTTGAGTATATCTTTTCCTACCCTGGTATGGGGACTTTAATCTTCACTGCCATTCGTAATCAGGATTTTAATGTTATTCAAGGAACTTCATTTATTTTGATTGTTACCACTGCTACCGCCGTTTTGGTTATAGATCTGATTTATCCGTTCATTGATCCCCGTATTTCTTACGCAAACAGTTCGATTGAGAAAGGCCATTAGCTGTTGTCCGAGATAGATGTGAGTTTGAGTCCGTCACTGGAACCGGGACCTTCGACACCCAAAATGGGGCGATTGAACCGATGGGATACTCCTTGGCTGAATTGGAAGTTCCTTTCGGGGATGTCAATCATTGGCTTGATTGTGCTGATTGGGATTTGTGGGCGTTTGTTTTGGAATATGGATTTGGTTTACGTAGCCAGTTCTCCGCTGAATTTACCTCCTGTAGGTTTTGAAAATCGACGGGGACAGGAGGGAACTTGGGAACATCCGTTGGGAACGGAAAATAGGGGTTGCGATATGTTGGCCTTGATGGTTATTGGCGCCCCGAATTCATTATATGTTGGTATTTTAGCAGCCAGTCTTGGTCTTAGTGTTGGTGTTATCTTTGGTTTTATGGCCGGTTTTATTGGCAATTGGGTGGATGACCTGATTCGTTTAATATCTGATACGACCATGACAATACCTTCTTTATTGGTTTTAATTATCATCCAGGCTTTGATACCTCAGGTGAGTTTGACTTTGATGGCCTGTTTATTGGCTTTGTTTGCTTGGCCGGCTCCGACCCGTTTGATTCGTGCACAGGTTTTGAGCATGCGTGAAAGCGGGTATGTGCAGATGGCACGTTTATCCGGAGCCTCCGTCTTTCGTCTAATGTTCGGTGAAATTATGCCCAATCTGTTGCCCTATTTGGCTGCCAGTTTTATTGGCAGTTCCGCTGGTGCTATACTGGCGGCTGTTGGTTTGGAAGGTCTTGGTTTAGGGCCGCAGCGTGTGCCGACTTTGGGGCGGACAATATATTTGGCTTTGGAGTCTTCTGCCTTGTTGCGCAATATGTGGTGGTGGTGGGGGTTGCCGACGCTGGTTCTGGCAATCATCTTCATTGGTTTGTTCCTGATTAATCTTGGTTTAGATGAAATTGCTAATCCTCGGTTGCGTCGAGCATCAGGGTAGGGGGGCAGATTTTTGTTGGATCAGAACCAGAAGCCAGTCGTATTGGAAGTTGAAGGTTTACGTGTTTACTACGAAACACCGGCTGGTGATGTCTTGGCTGTAAACGGTGTTGATTTTCAGTTGTATCAAGGTGAGACGTTGGGTTTGGTTGGTGAGTCTGGTTGTGGTAAATCGACGGCGGCTATGGGGGTTTTACAGCTGGTTGTTCCTCCGGGACGCATTGTGTCTGGCCAGGTGTTGCTGGACGGTCAGAATCTGTTGGATTTGAGTGAAAGGGAATTGCGTAAGTTACGCTGGGCAAAATTATCTCTGATCCCGCAAGGTGCCATGAATTCCTTAAACCCGACCATGAAGGTCAACCGTCAGATTCAAGATGTGATTAATGCGCATCTTGATAGAACTTCTAAGCAAGAAATCCGAGATCGGATTCTGGAACTTTTGCAGATGGTTGGTCTGCCAGAACGTGTGTACCATATGTATCCGCATCAACTCAGCGGTGGTATGAAACAGCGTGTGTGTATTGCTATGGCTATTGCTCTTAGTCCGCAGGTTATTATTGCTGATGAATCGACCAGTGCTTTGGATGTAGTCGTTCAGCGGGTGGTAGCCCAGACGCTATTGCGAGTCAAAGAAGCACTTGGTGTGTCAATGATTATGATTGGGCATGATATGGGGTTGATGGCACAGATGGTTGATCGTATTGCTGTTATGTATGCAGGTAAGATTGTGGAAATTGCTTTGGTAAAAGATATTTTTGATCAGCCTGCTCATCCATATTCCCAGTTGTTGATTGAATCGGTTCCCTCACTTAAAGAGCACAAACCACTCAAGGTTACCGAAGGTATTACTCATGATCCCCGTCATCCTCCCCCAGGTTGTATTTTTCAGTTGCGTTGTCCGTTGGTGATGGATCAATGCCGCCAACAGGAACCGGTTTCCCAAGAGGTTCGACCGGGACAGTGGGTTGCATGTCATGCCTATCAATCCAGCGAGGCGGATCAATAATGTTATTGGAAATTCGTGATGCGACCAAGATTTATGGGTCATCTGGGGGAAGTAAAGATGAAGTTGTCGCCTTGCAGGATTTTAACCTGAAAATCCCCAAGAGTCCGGCTTCTATTACTGCTATTGCTGGAGAAAGTGGTAGTGGAAAGACAACCTTAGCTAATGCAATTCTTGGTTTTGTCAAACTGACTTCTGGTCAAGTGATCTATGATGGCCAGGATATCGCTCACGCTGCTCGGGCACAAATGAAAGATTACCGCCGGGATGTACAGGCCGTGTTTCAGGATCCGTTTGGCGTCTATAACCCCTTCTATCGTGTACAACATGTGTTTTATCAGGTTATCAGAAATTTTGGTCTCAATCACAATCGGGCTGAATGGCAGCAGATGATAGAAGAAGCTTTAAACGCTGTTGGGTTGCGTGGTCAAGATGTTCTACGGAAGTATCCTCATCAACTCAGTGGTGGGCAGCGCCAACGGATTATGATGGCCAGGGCCTACATGATTGAACCTCGGTTGATTGTAGCCGACGAACCTGTCTCAATGGTAGATGCTTCCTTGAGAGCGTCGATTTTGGATGTCATGCTTCGTCTGAAGGAGGAAAAAGGGATTTCTTTCCTTTATATTACGCACGATCTTAGTACGGCCTATCAGGTTGGTGACCAGATTTACGTTCTCTATCAGGGGTCGGTAGCAGAAAAAGGTGCTACCTTCAGTGTAATAGACCGGCCTCGTCATCCTTATGTACAATTGTTAGTTGATTCTGTGCCTGTTCCGGATCCTGATGTTAAGTGGGAGGGTGAAGTTGTCTTTCCTCCGGAGGAAGAGATGCGTAGCTCTGTTGCCAGTGGCTGTCGCTTTTATTCGCGTTGTTCCCAACGGTTGGATCAATGTCTTCAGCAGCAACCGCCTCTTTATCAGGTTGATGATTCAGATCATCAGGTTGCTTGTTATTTGATGTCAACTTGATAATTTTTCGTCTTTCTGTTTGGTGGTAGATTCAGTTGGAATTTGTTTCTTATATGTGATACATTAGAGGTTCGGTTTTAGTTTTAGAAAGGATGGTCAATTCTTCAAGTGCTCGGTGCGCATGTCTCAATTTCCGGTGGTTTGCATAATAGCATCAGCAACGGCGAAAAATTCGGCTGTTCAGCTATCCAGATTTTTGTCAAAAACCCCAACCGATGGCAAAGTAAATCATTTACTCAGGAAGAAATTGATCGTTTCTGTCAAGCGTGGACATCTTCTGACCAAATTAAAGAGGTTATTGTCCACGACATTCATTTGACCAATTTGGCGTCACCTAAACCTGATATCTTGGAGAAGTCCCGTCAGCATTTTCAAGCGCAAATTGACTTAGTTTGTCAGCTGGGTATTAAGTATTTGGTTAAACATTTAGGTTCTCACACCGGTGCTGGTGAACCTGCAGGCTTGGAGAATTTAAGTCAGAGTTTGGATTTCCTGTTAGAGGCGACCCAACAGACGGATGTGATGCTTTTACTGGAGACTACTGCTGGTCAAGGAGCTAATTTGGGGTATGTCTTTGAGCATATCCGCCAGATGATTGATGATTCCAAGTATCCTGAACGGTTGGGGGTGTGTTTTGATACCTGCCATGTTTTCGCGGCTGGTTACGATTTGCGGACCGAAGACGATTATCAGCGGACATTTGATAGATTTGACCAGGTTGTTGGTTTAGATCGGTTGCGGGCGTTTCATCTCAACGATGCCAAATCAGAGTTTAACAGCCGAGTTGATCGTCATGAACATATTGGTCAGGGAAATATCGGGATCACTCCTTTCCAACTTTTGGTCAATGATCCACGTTTTTCCGCAGTTCCGATGATTATTGAAACGCCTCAGATGGACGAAATGCACGGTCAAAACTTGCAAGTTCTCCAGGAGTTGAGAAGGTGATTCATGATTGGTCCTTGGGAGATTTTGGCGCTGCTGCTGGTTTTTTTTTGTTTTATTCTCTTTTTTCGAAATCAGGCCAAACGGATTTGTCCTAAGTGTGGTTTTATGATTCGGGCTTATAGTCATCAATGTCCTGAATGTCATTTTGTGTTTCCAAAAAACGGTTAGTTCCAAGTTAGGTTTATGGAAGTCTTGTTTCTGGGTACTGGTACATCGCATGGTATTCCTAAGATTGCGTGCAAATGTGAAGTTTGTACTTCAACTGACTCTAAAAATAAGCGTGATCGCGCGTCTGTCTTGATTCAGATGGGTGATAAGAATGTCTTGGTTGATACTGGGCCGGATTTGCGGCATCAGGCTATTCGCTGGGATGTTGATCGGGTAGATGCTGTTCTGTATACGCATACCCATGCTGATCATTTGTTTGGGTTGGATGATTTACGGGCGTTTTCTTCACGTCAACAAAGTTCGATTCCCTGTTACTGTAGTCCGAAAACCTCCGCTCGTATTCGCCATGTTTTTGATTATGTTTTTCAACTACAGCATCTGGGGTTTGGTATTCCGCAGATCCAATTGATCGAGTTTACGGGACCATTCGATGTTTTTGGTAACGAAATTGTACCTGTCCACGTTATTCACGGCAAGACTGAGGTTTTTGGGTTTCGTATCGGTAAGTTTGCTTACATTACGGATTGCAAAGAAATACCGGTCACATCGATGGCTATGTTAGAGGATTTGGATGTCTTGGTTCTTGGAGCATTGCGTTGGGAACCGGAACATTGGATCCACATGACCATTCCAGAATCGTTGGATGTTGTAGCTGAGTTGCGGCCTGGAAAGACGTATTTAACGCATATGATGCATACGGTGGAGCATACTGAAACCAATCGGAAATTACCCGAAAATGTTCAACTAGCCTATGATGGTTTGGTTGTGAAGGTCTAGTTATGATAATGTTGAAAAGAGCGAAGATCAAGATTGACGGTATGTCTTGTCAACATTGTGTCAAAACTGTCACGGATGCTGTGTCAGATCTTGACGGTGTTTCGCAGGTAAAAGTCAACCTGAAGAAAGGTGAAGCCAAGATAAAGTTTGAGAAGGGTCGCTTGGATCTTGAACAACTTAAAACGGCGATTGTAACGGCTGGTTTTGAATTTGTTTGGTTTAAATAGAATTAACAATCAGTTGTTTTTTTGTGGCCTTTTTTTCGTTTAGGGTATTGACATTGTTTTGTATCTGTTGTATTATACAACGTCCATATATATATGACCGGTTTTTTGTTAGTCAGGGCTTGAGTTGGATCGGCCCAAGTGAAGAAGAAGGTTAATGTCGTCTTTTGTTTGTAGGAATAGGTTTTAGAGTTTAGATAGCCTTTAGTCCGTCTATAGGACTTGAGGTTTTTTGTTGGTTTTGAAGTTAGTTGAAATAATTCATACTATTATTACTTGATTTTGTGTTTATTAGGGGTAGGTTTTGGTGCCATCATTTTTACATCATAATTTGAATGTTAAAACTCGAAAAAAAAGAAGAGAAACAAACTTTTACAATTCCAATATGGAGGAAAAATCCTTTATGAATTCGAACACATTTCCAAGCAAGTTAAACTTTTTTGGTGTGTTTTCCTTGATCGTGATGTTGTCTCTGTTTTCCAGCTTGGCCTATGGCGCGGCTACTGTGTCTCCTGCCAGTAGCATATTTATTGCTGGTTCTTCAGGTAACAGTGTTACTATCAATATTACTGGTGCAACTGGTGGCGACGATATCGTTATTACTCCGCCGGCTGGTTGGGTAGGAGCTGGTGTTACGAAAAGTTCTGGTAGTGCTAATGTTGGTGGTGGTGTGGGAACAGCAGCCATAACCGTTACACCGACGGCTAATGGAGATATTACTATTGTTTATACTGCTAAAGCTGGTACTACTGTTGGGCTGGTGGGTTTTACCGTGACTGAAGATGCAACAAATTTAGCTAACATGGATGTTGATGTGGTAGCAGATGGGTCCGGTATTCTCAGTTTTGAAAAAGATACTGTTGTAGCTGCCAAGACCCAAACAGCTGGTCAAACTGAACAGACGATCGATATGTATTATACTGCTGTTGGTTCTGCCACTGGTGTGTTGAGTGGTGGTTCACTCGTGTTGGATATTCCTGCCGCTTTTGCAGCCCCGACTGCTACTAACTTGAAAATTACCAAAGGTGATGGGACAGCAGCTGATATTGGTACTATTACTTACGCTGGTAACAAGGTCACTGTTCCTCTGACCACTTTAAGTGGTGGTGATCAACTGAAAATTGCTTATTCTAATGTGACTATTCCTGCTAAAGCGACTTACAATTTTGCAATTAGTATTGCCAGTTCCAGCCCGGCTTTTGGTGTGCCGTTCAAGGTTAGCGATTTGACAGTCACCGTGGAAGGTGCAGGTGTTGGTACCGGTACAGTTGTAGCTACTGGAGGTCCTTACTCGGCTGGAAGTACTGGAAATACTATCACTTTTACTTATACTGCATCTGGTACTATGACCGGTGGTCGAATTGAAATTGTTCCGCCAACTGGTTGGACTGAGCCGCAAGGTGAACCTGGTCGGGTGGGTTATACCATTGTTCGTGGTCCTGATGGTGCGCAGTATGCCACTTCAGAAGTTCTTTTTGACGTCAGTACCGCTGATGGGTTTTCTGGTAATGGTGTTGGTATCAAAGTTGGTACTTTGGAATTGAATCAGGCTTTAACGGTTATTTATGGTTATACAGGTACAGCTTCTGGCGCGACAGCTACTTCCTCCACTGGTTTCTCGCGTTTTGTAGTTTATGCTACACCGAACGCATCGTTGGATGATGGTCTTATTGCAGATGGTGGTACTGATGATGATAGTTTAGCTGATCCTGCTACCAAGTTTGGCACTGGCAGTCAGCCCAAAGTTTCTGTTCAGGCTGGTGACGGTTCCGGTACCATATCGCTGACTCCCACGACTACAACTGCTAGTGCTTTAACCACTGTTACCATTAAATACACAGTGGCTGGGTTGATAAGTGATGGAGCTTTCCATATCAAGTTTCCTGCCAACTGGCCGGTACCTGTGGTTGCCACTGAAGGTGATGGTAGAGTGAAAATTACGGATGATGGTGCTACCCGAGGGACAGAAAGTTTGGTGGGTCGTGAACTAACTATTCCTATTACCTTTATTCAGGCTGCCAAGTCTATTACTGTCGAATATGTTGCTACAGCACCATCTACAGCTTCTGCTGATGGATCCCAATTCACCTTTAAATCCCGTGGTACTGCAAGTGGAAGTTTGGCTGTTATCACAAACAAAGGTGTTGATCCCGTACTGAATTATTATCCGATGGCAGTTACAAAAGCAGCTAACGGTTCCGGATCGGTAGGTGTGGATACTACTACTGTGACGGCAGGGAGTACTGGGAATATCTTTAACATTACTTATAAAGCTGTTGGTCAGTTGGACGGTGGAAAAATTAAGATTATCCGACCAACTGGTTGGACCACGGACCTTGAAGCTAACATCAGTGTCAATAGCGCCAATGTAGTCTTGGATGCGGATGCTTCAACTGAAAGTCAAGCTATTTACAAAATCACCACCTTGGGTAAAGACCAGCAGGTTGTCTTTACTTATAGCGGTGTAGAGGTGCCGAAAACTCGTAAGGCTAATAATGTCATTGGGTTCCAGGTTACCAACTTTGATGATGATACGGATGCTTATGCTGATGTCACTGTTGATTTGAGTCCGGTCGTTGATCCACAAGTAGAACCAGTTTCGCTTCGTCCCAACGACGCCACTAAAGGGATAGAGGTCGACTATGCTGCTGATGGGTCGGGTACGCTTTCTATTACAGATGGTACTGCTACAGCAGTGGAAACTCAGGCTTCTTTAGAGAGTGAAGATTTGGATATTGTCTATACGGCTTTTGCTCAAATGAATAATGGGCAGGTTGTGGTGCAGATTCCGACTGGTTGGTCAGAACTTGTGAAAGGTACTAACGTTAGTATCGCTACTGTGGCCAACGATAAGTGGAGCGTTGATGCGACTGCTGGGACAATCACCGTTACCGATGTTGATCTCGCTGCGGACGCTACTATCGTGATCTCTTATGATGGAGCTAAAGCTCCACCGGCTGGTGGAGTGTCAACTTTTAGTGCGACTTCTCAGGGGTCGGATGCTGAAGGTCGTGCACTTGCTGCCGCTGGTTCGGTGGCTGTTAACGTAACCAATGTTGTTAAAGGGCGTGGTAAAGCTTCGATTCTTTATCCCCTGACACAGTCTGCGGGTGCGGATACTGCTGATGTCACGACGGACGATGTTTTTAAACGCGAGTTCTTAAAAGGTGCGACAAATGAAAGACTCGTGTTTTCTTTTGAAGCTGTTGGCCCTATGTCTGGAGCTGATATAAAGTTTGCAATTGATTCTGATTACGTGACTGCTTTAGGTAGTAATCCTCAGACAACGAGCCCTACTGGTGTTGCATATGCCAGCGTAACTTCTGCACCGGCAGGCAGTTACACTGCGCTTGATTTGTCACCTATACAAGCAAAGTATTTGCAATTGACAGGAGTGACCTTATCTGCTGGACAGAGTATTGAGGTGACTTTGGCTAACCTGAGTTTCCCTGAAACTGCAACGTATAATTTCCCAACTTATATGCGATATGGTGCTACTGACTCATGGGCAACAGGAAGTGATCAAGAGAGTGATACCTTGGCCGCATATTATACAGGTTTTGATCTCAATAACACCACAACTGGTTTGGTTAGGGCTGGTGTCAATAAAGAAAATCTGCCGTTAGAGGTTAATGTGCAGTCTGTAGAAGGTAAAGGGACGTTAGCAGTCACACCTTCGACCATTTTGCGTAATGGTACAGTCAATAATTTTCAGTTCCAATTTACGGCTGCGGCAGCAACTGGTGCGTTCCGAATCAATTTAAATAGTGATATCACGAAACCGGTTGTTTCAACAACTGAGGCGCCGAAGTCGATTTCTGATGCCGGTTTTGTTCGGATTGAGCAAGGTGGTGGTACGTTAGTAGTTGATGAAGATGCTCGAACTATTGTTGTTCAAGAATTGTCTTTGCTTGCTGGTCAGTCGGTTACTGTGGGATATTATCAAGCGACTTTTGCTGGGGCTGGGAATGCCAATGGTGTTGGTGCTATGACCTTTAATGCGAATTCCACCTCTGATACATCAGCGAGTCCTGGTTTTACAACAGCTCTGGCACCTGACTCTGTACCGACAGTTCATTTTGTCAGTGACGATGGTGTTGGTATCGTCACTACTAGTACTGGTGATACCACACCGGCTAATAATAGTGAACGTCAAGTGGTGATGAACGGTGCTGGTACACAAGCTGGTAGTGAGGCAACCATTGATTTCTACTATCGTTTGGTTACTGATCGATACATTAGTAGTGGTGATCTGGAATTGGTAATACCTTCGGATTGGACAGTGCCTGTCAAGGGAACTGCCGCTGAACGCACAATTGAAGTGAAACTTAATAATGCGGCTTTCTCTGAAGAAGATTGGGGGAGCAAAATAACGGTCAATGGCCGGTCCATTATTGTGGCCATTGATGCTATGACTTCCATTGGTGCGGCAAATGATGTGCTGCAGGTCAGTTATAAAGGAACAGCTCCGAATAACATTGCAGAGTCTTCGGTTACTGTTTTACAGAGATCTGGTAATCTGACTGGTCGGACTGATACTGCCCTTAACCGCAAGCGGGATGCTGACAATGCTGCGTACATAAGTGGTTCTGCTGTTATATTGAAAACTACTTATGGTGATCCACTGGCGGGAACAGTTACCAGTTCTAACCATCTTGCTTCGGTGTCCGCTGGTTCAACAGGTCATACCTTTAGCTTTACTTATACGACGCCGGTTGAGATTAGTCCTACCACTGATTTGTACTTGAGGATCCCTGTTGTTAGTGGTGATGCTGACAAACGTTGGTCGGCAGCGGCAGGATTTACCGATGATGCTACAGTTAATGTTGGTGAAATCACCACGTCCACGTTGCCTGTGGATGATGCCACCACTGCAATCAACGAAGCAGGGGAGGTTACTGTAGCTGACGCTTTGGTTTCCGTCAATACTGGTACCTTAAAGGCTGGTGGGAGTCTTACCATTACTTACAACAATGCGACTGCGCCGAGCGTAGCGGATGACGAATATGTCACTGCAGCAACAGATGCTGTTCCCAGAACAACGGGTCAGGTGTTTGCTCTGACTATTAATGGTGCTGATTTTACAGATAAAGCTGCTGGTACTGCAACGGATGCTAGTGCTGATGAAACCAGTCATTTGCCTACTGATAATACGGGGGTATTTGTAACCACATTAGCAGCACCAGAAACTGGTACTGGTGCGTTAACCTTAGCTGTGGACTATACAACTGGCGCTACACGTGCTGATCCAGGAGATAACGATACGGATTATGACATTACTAATGCTGATAATTCAGTCACACAAGTCACCCGTCAACAGGTACATGCAGGCGATACTGGGGTTAAAGTTACCCTTAACTACACTTCCGCTGGTAAGATGGATGGTCAGTATATTCGTCTAATAGTGCCAGATGGTTGGTCTGCTCCACAAGGGAACCCATCGTTGCCAGGGTATACGTCAGCTAATAATATTGGTGTAACTGTTGGTTACCCAAGCTATTCTGGGCAGACGGTTTCTTTCCCCATTGTTAGCTTAGCTTACGGTGCGACTGTTAATCTCTATTATGGGGCTACTGACAGCACTAAAGGTGCGGTGGTACCCAATACCGCTGCTTTGGGAGATAGTGCACCGCTATTCCAGGTTCAGACCAGTTCGGATGGTACAGCGTGGACGTCAGTTGGTACGGGAATACCCGTTGATATTGTTAGTGCTAGAAGAGGAACTGGTACGGCAGTGATTAGTCCAGCTGAGGTAAATGCTGGAGAAACAGTGAACTATACTGTGACTTATACTGCTACTTCTACCATGAATGGTGGTTCCGTTTCTCTGGTTAAGCCTGGTACCTTTACAATGGCAGGGGACACACTTGCCATTAAAAATGCTAATTGGACTGCTGATGGTGTCTTGAAGGATGCGGCTGATGCTGTCATTCCTATAAAGGTTTCGGTTGTTACCAGTGGGACCTTGAAGGCTGCGGATGATACTACCACTCCTGTCACGGTTCCGTTTGTACGGACACAACCTGGTACTGTCACGGCCTACATCGATACTTTGCCAGTAGGAGGAACGGTGACTTTTACCATCAATGAACTGATAGCGCCGACAGATACCAGCGACGGTTTGGAATTTACTGTTAGTGCTACTGGTCATGATACAAACCTTCTTGCGATTCAGGATGCGGATGGTGTTGCTGTTTCGCCCAAAGTTGTGGTTATCGGTGCCAAGAATGGTTCTGGTGCAGCTGTGTTGACAACTGGTCCCACTATTACCAAGGTGGGTGAGGTGTTCACTACCAATATTGTTGTAACCTATACCCCGGCCGCAGCTATGGCAGCTGGAGCACAGGTTACATTGGAGATTCCAGCGGGTTGGACAGCGCCAGTGATTGTCAATGATCCTGATACAGCTGATGATGATAGAAATCTCTTGATTACTGGTATTAGTAATACTGGGACGGATTTCGCTGAAGCTATTGGTGCTGATGGTCAGACTTATGTCGGTACGGTTGGGGCCAATGGTATTGACGAAGATGATGAAGTGGTCTTTACCTATAAGACACCAACAGCTCAAGCAACTGCGGGAGCTGCTGTGTTTAATGTTCGTTCTTCCATTACTGGTTCACCTGCTGCGGCTGATATCGTTTCCGGCTCACCGTCGATTACGGTAGCTCAGGCTGGTGGAGGTTCTGGTAAGCTGGCTATTGACCCGGCTACAAAAGAGGTCAATACCGCGGGTACTTATACCTTTACCTATACTGCTTCAGAAGTTGTTACTGAAGGTGCAGTAACGGTAACTATTCCGGATGGTTGGACTGCACCAGCGGTGGAAGACACTACAACAGAGGCTATTGAAGCCAACATTGCAGGCGGCACAGGAGTCACTGTTGCTGTTTCTGGGCGAACCATAACTGCGACTATTGCGTCTCTGGCTGCAGATGCCACAAGGACCTTCACTTATACTGGTACAGCTCAAGCTAATGCGGGTTCCATTTACTTTAATCCGCAATCCAAAGTTAGTGCTACGGGTGATTTGGCCAGTATTCCGACTGGTTTGTCACCGACGGTTACTTTGACTAACGTTGCTCCTGGACGTAAGCAGGCGCTGCGCTTTATGTCAGGTGCATTGACAACTGTTGCTTCTGCTACGGCTGGTAATGAACTGGTCTTTGAACTGGTCGCTGACGGTACTATGGATGGTGGTTCCTTGAAGGTTATTGTTCCGACAACGGATAAAACTAATCCTTGGACTGCTCCGCAGTTGAATGCTGGTCAAGCGGGTTACGTGCTAGCGCAAACGCCTAGTGGTGGTACTGCAGGAGTCGTAGCCGTTGATGGGCATACTATTACAGTGCCAATTGTTTCTTTGGCTAAGGATCAGGTTCTCCGTGTTCGTTATGGAGCAGCTAGTGGTAGTTCAGGTGCCACGGCACAAGGTACTATCGGTTATTCCTCCTTCGAGTTTCACACTAAGGGGAAAGCAGATGATGCTGATTATGGAGTCGCTGGATTTCTGGCTATTGAGATAATTAACGCTGCTAGTGGTACTGGTACTGTAGCTGCAGAGACTGCAAGTGTTGCTGCCGGTGATGCAACTAGTTTAACCTTTACTTATACCGCTGCTGGAACAATTGATGGTGGTGCTATCAAGATGGCGTTGCCGACAGGTAGTGCCTGGCCGGTTATTACTTCGGCTAATACAACCGCTACGGCAGGTGCTGGTGCTTCCGTTGGTACAGCGACTATCGCTAGTGATGGATCTACCATTGAAGTGCCTGTATCATCGTTAACTGCTGGACAAACAGTAGCTATCAATTATGGTGGTGGTAGTGCTATAACGGTACCAAGTCAGTTGGGAAGCTATTCCTTTGCCTTTAGCAGTAAAGGATCCAGTACTGGTAGCTTAGTCAGTATTTTGACGCAGCCGTCGGTTACGGTTACCTCAGCTGCTGATGGATCAGGAACAGCTGCTGTTTCTTCCACTACAGGTACAGTTACTGCTGGTAGTACAGGTAATTCCTTCAGTATTGTTTATACTGCTGTTGGACCAGTTGATGGTGGTGCGGTTCTGTTTAGTGTTCCTTCAATTGCGTGGCCGGCACCGAATGCAACTAATACAACGGTCGCTTCCACTGGTGTAGCTGGTACGCTCAGTTTCCCAGTTGTTGTAGATGCTGATGGACTAGCTGTCGAAGATGCTGCTGGACAAGCTAAAGTTACAGGTGCTGTCTTGGCAGCTGGCCAAACGGTTACCTTTACCTATGCTAATGTAACAGCACCAGGAGCAGCTAATAGTTATACTTTTGGTGTTCAATCAACAGGTACAGCTACCGGTGTTCTGGCTTCAGTTGCGGCTTCAGTTGCTGGTACGCTCGAGGTTACAGTGGCTAATGCCTCTGCCGGTTCGGGAAGTTTAGCGGTTAGCCCAACGTCAGTTATCGGTGGAAGTACCAAGACGCTTACCTTTACTTATACGACTGTTGGCGATATTGCTAATGGGTTTGTTAAGTTGTCAGTGCCTACTGGCTGGACAGCGCCTAGTGCTGTCATCGGCTCTGCTGGTGGCGTAACGGCGTCTTTGGCTTCCGGTTCCACTGGATCCATTTCAGCTGCTAGTGTTACTAGCAATTTTGGTGCTGCAGGATCGGACATTATTGTGCCTATCAATTCTCTAGGTGCTAATAATTCTATTAACATCGTCTACTCTAATGCCACGTCACCAACAGAGGTCGGCAGCCACACCTTTGCTGGTGCTACGCGCGATTTCAGTGGTGCTTATGTTTCCTTGGCAGCTGGTGTAGCTGTAACCACTACCGAGGGTGCAACTGACCTGAAGATTTCCAGTGTTGCTCGAACCGCATTCAAAGGTGAAGCGTCTCAGGCAATTACTGTAAAGCTGATTGATGATGCTGGTGTTGAATCTGCTGCTGCCCAGGCTGTTAGTGTTGGGTTGACGTCTAGTTCGGAAACAGGTACTTTCGCTTCCGATGCAGCTTTCGCTACCGTTGTTACTTCGGTGACCGTGGGTGCTGATCAGACAACAGCTGATTTCTATTATAAAGATACTGCTTCGGGTTCACCGACAGTTACGGCTACAGCAACGATCAAAGCAGTTGAGAAGACAG
>PAQF01000058.1 GCA_002709695.1 Candidatus Poribacteria bacterium | reverse complement strand
TTTTGTCTTGCTTGATCAGTCAAATTCATGTTATTTTACCCACACTTACAAGGAGCTAAAATATGATTTCCATGAAAGTCAAACAACAATTTGTATGTTTTCAGATTCGGAATCTACTGATCCTGATTGGCACAATTTGTTGTATTTTCGAAGGGATAGCCGAGCACAATTGGAACGAGCAAATTAAGGATTTCAAACCAATGGTTGTCAATATCGAAACCTCATCGGAAATCGTCTTTGAAACAGAGGTGAAAGGTACTAGCTTTGCCACTGGTTTCATCATCGATGCTGAGCGTGGAATCATCGCTACTAACCGGCATGTAACAGGTAGCAGTCCTTCTTACGTAAAAATCAATTTCTATGATGGCAGTTTTACTGAGGCAAGAGTACTTTATTACAATCTTACCCACGATTTTGGGTTTTACCAGATTTACCCGGAAGACATCCCTTTTGAGCTAAAAGCTGTACAATTGGGTTCTTGGAAAGCGTTAGCTTTAGGCGATGCACTTCTCCTAATCGGAAACAATGAAAAGGAAGAATATTCAATTAAGTTCGGCACCGTAACCAATCTCAATGTAGACAAAGGAGACCGACACTCTAGCTACATACATACTACTTTCGATCGGACGGGTGGTTCGAGCGGAAGTCCTGTCTGGAACACAAAAGGTGAAGTCGTAGCTATTCACGCACGTGGTACCGACACATCAAGTTTTGAATTGCCAATTGAGTACCTAATTGATGCTTTAAAACAAATACAGAACAATTCGAAAATTCAACATGGAGAAATCGGTGTTGACCTAGAACTAATATCTATTGGTGAAGCAATTAAGCATTTTAAGCTTCCGGAAGCATCTCGCATTGAGATCGGCCCCTCAGAAGCTAGCACCCCCAAAGTCATGCAAATCGCGTCCATCATTCCCAGAACGACAGGAAATAAATTGCTCCGTGCTTCGGACATTATCTACAGGATTAATGGTCAGCTTATTCGTGATGATCTGTACAAATTCGATTTTATTTTGAATGAACAGGTTGACAACACCGTCAGTTTAGAAATTTATCGAAACGGAGAAAACATCGTTGTAGACATTCCAGTAGAAAACCTAGAACACAGAAAGTTAGACAGGTTCGCCCGTTTTTCCGGTTCAATCTTCCACGACATTACTCCCGAATTAAGGAGACTACTCTATTTTGAAGCCAACGGAGTTTATCTTCCACACGCAGAAGCAGGCAGTAGTTTTTCAATGTTAGGCCGACGTGAAAGAAACGGTAACTCCAAGATCGTAATTCAGGAAATGAACGGTCATCAGATTGTAAACTTGGACTCATTCATTCAAGCCTGCCAAAAGATCCCCAATGGAGCACATACTTACGTTGTTATCCGCGACTTTAACCTATTTGACAGCTCACCTACACCAAGAAGTTTAACAATTAACCTCAAATTTGGGCCGTTACAAGTATTTGAATGGAATCAGGACTTACTTGATTGGAAAGAAACAAAAATAAAATCCTCCACGGCAGCCAATCAATAACTAGTCACAAACAAAATAGTCTTTACTATAAATCATAAATTTGACGTTGCCCTTTTCGTATGTTTATCTAACCACAGACTTAAAGCCCCAAACACAATCTCTCGAACATCTGAGTTAACCCAGCTTTCCTAACATACAATTCATCCAATAAGCACATTAACCACCAACATACAATTAGGATCAAAGAATGGAACTGATCTCATCCCTAACACAAATACCTTGGGAAATGTGGATATTCGGCGCACTATCCTTGTCAATTGGGTGGGGAATCCGAGGGAATTTTGGGCACGAAATCGGTGCTGCTATGCCAGGAGCTTTGGCAATCATGGCAATTGTCATCATGTCAGGTCGTACGGATTGGTGGGAACGAATTCATTACTTTGCCATGTTTGGCGCTATTGGTTGGTCGTTTGGGGGTAGTATGTCATACATGCAGGTCATATCATACACTCATTCCGGTCACTCATTAACAATTTTCTATGGATTTGCTAATCTATTTATTATTGGGTTCCTGTGGGCTGCTCCGGGAGGCATGGCAGTGGCTATCCCCGCCATTCTAGAAAGTAACCAACTACAACTCTTTTTCTTTCCCTTTTTAGCGGTGTTTATCAGTTGGACACTACAGCAGTTTTTTGTTGATTGGTTTTTCCACCAACATCCGATGCAACGTCACGAAAGCCCTCTATATTGGTATGATACTGACTGGCTTGATGTATTAGTTGCAATGATTGCAGTCATGATTGTAGTCGTCATACGTGGAGGCTTTGACTTCTCTACCTCATTGATTTTGCACTTAGGAATCGGTTGGTATATAGCATTTCTAATATTGGTCAATCTGTTGAAACTCCGGATGACCCCACCACGCGGCGACAATTGGGCAGGCTGCGTGGGAATTGTATTGGGAGCCTTGGCTTTCTGTTTTCGTAATGGCCTTGAACAAGTCGCCCTAGTCACACTCTTAACCGGCATTTTAGGTGGAATCGGCTTCACCTCTGGACAACAAATCAAACTTCTTTTTATCAAAACAGGATTACAAACAAATTGGCACAGCATCCTCGAACAAATACAAGGGTTTTTGTTTGGAATTGCCCTGGTAGCAGGCATCGGAACTCTTTCAACCCTAACCCCTCAAATCACTAACGCAACAAATCTACCCGCTTGGACACACATCTTTGCAATCGTGTTTATATTAGTAATTATCACTTACCTCAACCACAGAAAAGCCGCCGGCACATGGGTTGAACAAATCAAGTCACTTCCAGAACACTTCTTCGGGTTACCAACTGTTGGTTCGTTCCTAAGCTCCAAAGGTTTTTTGGGTTGGTTTGAAGTAATCTATGTCTCAATAGGTATCGCATCTATCCTCATCCTGACATCACATACCAAAAAACCTATTGATCTAATACCAGAAAGCTGGCTCGGTAGAAGTCAGCTTCTATACCTAATATTTTTATGGTGGATTGTAATCTTTAACTTTGAAAGAGCCCTAACTGGCTTTTCGCCGCACCGCCTTGTCACTGAAGGAGTAATCACCTTTAACGCTATCATCGCTACCATCCTGCTGGCGTTGAAACCATCACCAGCTAAAGAAGTCGTTCTCCTGTCCGAAAACTGCACAATTTGGTTGGTAGATATAGCCTTGTACGGTACTATCACCACCTCAGTTGTAATAACCATTTATTGGTCGCTTACGCGGATACTGTTCAACGATAGTCCAATTGCTCATTCCGGGCTTCATATCCGATTTGGCCCAGATAGAACCGCTACAAAAACAAAACCCAAACAGGGTGAATCCCACCCTTAACATTTCAAAAAAATTCGGTAAGAGGAAATAAATGGTTAAGTTTCCAAAGTTAACAACTCCAGAACTAATCAAACGACTAACCCCTCCAACAGGGAAAGTTCGTCTGGTTCTTGACACTGACACATATAATGAAATAGACGATCAATTCGCTGTGGTCCACGCCCTGTTATCACCGGACATCTTGAGCTTAGAATCTATTCACGCTGCTCCGTTTTTCAATTCCCGATCGAAAAGCCCTGCCGACGGAATGGAAAAGAGCTATCAAGAAATACTTCGCTTGCTTACCCAACTACAAGTAGAGTCAAACGGTTTAGTCTACCGAGGATCAACAACATATATCAATAATATAAATGACCCAGAAAAATCTGAGGCAACAGATAAATTAATTAAAGAAGCAATGGTCTCTGATGAGCATGATCCATTATATGTTGTTGCCATTGGAGCAATCACCAACGTAGCAGCCGCAATTCTGCTGGAACCAGCAATCATCGAAAAAATCGTTGTCATTTGGCTCGGCGGGCATGCACACTATTGGCCCAACACACGAGAATTCAACCTGCACCAAGATATTAAGGCATCTAAGCTGATCTTCGATTGTGGCGTACCTTTGATCCAAATTCCCTGTGCCGGAGTTGCCGATCACCTAACAACAACCGTACCAGAAGTAGAACGATACATCCAAGGACAAGGTAAAATCGGTAATTACTTAGCAGAAATTTTCAAAAATTATCACACAGATCACTTTGGTTGGTCAAAAGTGATTTGGGACCTTTCTGCCACTGCATACGTTATCAACCCAACCTGGATTTCGACGTATCTAACCCACAGCCCGGTCCTCACAGACCAATTCACGTGGAGCGTGGATACTTCCCGTCACATGATAAGAGTTGCAAGATCAGTATCACGAGACAAAGTTTTCAGGGATCTGTTCACAAAACTGAAAGTGGATCCGCTTTAGTAATCAGTCTTACTGAAAAAAGTCATCCCACGAGAAAAAACTTTGGTATCAAACAATTAAGTACAACAAAGAAGTTTAATTAGGGTAAGAAAATGAGGCCTATTTTGACGCCCAACTTTTCAGCAAATCCCCTGGAATTTCATCAATAAACATTGATGATGCTTGAACACGATTTTCTTGGCGTTGTCGAACGGTAGTAAAATATAAACGCTCTTTTGCCCGAGTCATACCGACGTAGAAAAGTCGCCGATCTTCCTCGATTTCCTGCCTCGTTTGATCTCTATAACGTATTGGAAAAACGCCATCTTCCATTCCCATAATTATAACCGCTCGATATTCCATCCCCTTAGCCGCATGGATAGTCATTAAAGTCAACTCGTCTTTATCAGCCTCTGGTTCACGATTAATCAAATTGAAATATTTCAAGAAATCGGCTATCCCAATTTCTTCAGCATCAAAATTCTGCTCAAAGTTCGAAAGATCCTTCATGAAACCCAATGTGCGTTCTTCCCAATCTACATCCTGAGACTTACGAAAATCAAGCGAGGACTCCTTGAAATTCTCAACATTTTCTGCCAACTGGTTAATCAACTTTTCACCCTCACTAACACTAGTAATGCTGGTTAGGAAGTCTCCATAGGACTGGATTTGGTTATTCCTAAGATAACGAAGTGATGCTCGGTATAATATTTGGTTATATTTGGGTGTTGTTTCTGACCGATACAAAATTGCTAATCCAACTAGCGGCAAAAATTCGGCTAAAGATGTTAATTCTCGACGCTTTGCATCTTCATTTACCAATTGACGAAATATTTTCAGGGTCGTATCGACAATCCCAGTGGGTCGAGCATCCTCCTCAATTATATTGAATTTCTCAGCCAATGCTTCAAAGGACGGATTTTGGCGAGGATATAACCTTTGTGCTACGGCCAGAACATCACAATAAGCAGCATTCTGAAACTCCCGATTGAGATACTTAACCATGTCCCGTCGTATGATCTCGTTATCAAAATCAGCAATATTATGTCCTACCAAAACCTGATTATCGATGAAATTTATAAAATTGGGAAGAACTTCGGCAATAGGCGATTTATTGGCCACCATCTGATTACTAATGTTATATGAATTCACGCTAGTCGGTGGTATCCAACTTGTCGGTTTCACCAGTTGATGACGCGATTCTAAAGCATTCCCCATCTGATCTAGTTTAGTTGCCCCAACTTCGATTATCTCTGCCCATTTGGGATTGTTACCTACTGTTGCTAAATCATAAACAATAAAATCCTCAAAATTTTGATCCTCAAATTTTGCCATTAATCTTTGACACAACTTCAAAGCAACAATGGAAAGAACTGTATACCGAATTTGGATAATTAACAAATTCTCAGGCGTTGAGGGAGGGCTGATTTGAATAAAAGATCTGCTCTCATCAATAGAAATTTGGACATTATCAAGGGAGTCTTCCTTCTCCACTTCTATTTTGGCATCTAGGTATTCACTTAATACCTGCTGGATAATGTATACGGCACAAGAAGTATCAATATCATCCCCTGACACAATTCGAATCGGTTTCTGTTGAATAATTGCTTGGTATAAAACACCCGCAGCTTCTTGGAGATTCGGAATCTCAGCTTCACTTCTAAGCTCTAAAACCTCACTATCAAGATAAGGTAAACGCCACTTAGAAAGAGAAAGGAATAATTCGTCCACAATTTCAACGACATTTTTCTCTTCAAGCTTGGATTTGATTTCATCTATTTGAGCTAAAAACTGAGCAACACTCTTTCGTGTCAGCGGGCCAAAATACTGAGGATAGTCATCGACTTGTTCGATAATATCACAAAATTGTACTCCTTGACTTTGCGCGAGGAGTTTAAGTCGCGCCAGACTCACGTCATCCAACCGTCGTTGCGGAAAGTTTATTGCCCGTTCGGCCTGCAGAGGCATATCTCTCCACTCCACAAAATTCAGATATGCTACGACATTCTTAGCAAATTGCTCACGAAAAGAAATCTCTCCACCAATCCTCTGAAACGGGATTATATCTTCTTCTTCAACAGATTGGTTTTCGTCAATTAAACGATTTTCTAATTTGTTTGCCACCAGATGGCTTCGATAAAACACTGCAATATCACTGAATTTATAATCACACTCCTCGGTTAGATAACGAATGATTTTTATTACATGCTCTGCTTCCTGATCCGAATCTCGCAATGTGTAATGTATGATCGGATTTTGCTGTGTAACTCGGTGAGAATTAAGATCAATCGTATTGTACTCTGAATTCTTGGTTATCACAGATCTAGCAGCATCAAGAATATTTTTGTAGCAACGATAATGATCTGTTAACTCGACAACCTTAGGATAGTAATCAACCTTAAACTGACTGATAAACTTTGGATCAGAACCACGCCAGCTATATATCGATTGGTCAGAATCAGCCACAGCCATCAAATTGTTTTCAGGTTGACAACAAAGCAATCTAAGCAATTGATATTGAGGTTCATTGATATCCTGATACTCATCAACAAGAATAAACTTCAGCTCTCTTTGATACTTTTCGCGAACAACTAAATTCTGTTCTAGCAATCCAACAGATTTAGCAATCAAGTCAGTAAAATCAAGCGCATGATGGGCATCAAGCTTGGTTTGATAAGCTGAAATCAGGTTCTGGATCGCCTCAATTTCATCTCCACCCTTTATTTTCCGACCACTATAGGTTTCGAACTCGGTAATGCCCGAATCGAGGTTTCCAAACTTTGCTTTATAGCTACCCAAAATATCGCGCAAACTAGGGAGGGGGAAATTGAACTGACTCGTCTGTTGTTCACGAATACACTCAACCAAAATTGCATCTTGCATCTCCTGATCAAAAATGGCGAAATTCCGAGGCAAGCCAATTTCGTTAGCAAACTCACGAATCAAACCAACACAAAACGCATGAAATGTATGAATACGAACCCCACGGCTACCATCACTATCAACCAAATCTCCATCCATAACACGATCGAGCATTTCCTGTGCTGCTTTATTAGTGAAAGTAACAGCAAGTATCTGCTCAGGAGAAACATTATGATGACGAATCAGATGGGCAATACGGTGGGTGATGACTTTGGTTTTACCAGTACCAGGCCCCGCAATAACCAAGATAGCTTTTTCAAAATGCTCAACAGCTTCAACTTGCTTCCCGTTGAGATCATCACTTAAGACTTCCACTTAAAATCTACCCTTGAAAAAAAGCAATGTCTCGCGAAATCCATAGGAAAATGTTTATCCATAAAGATTTTAAACCTTAGGAAAATTTATCTGCTTGTTCCTCAACTACTTGTCTGCCAAAATTCAGAAATTGGTCTGCTGCAATTATCAAAGTTGGTGCGAACTTAGAGTCAACAATCAAATTCTTAACAGTTTCGCCACCATACCTTTGAGCAAAGAGCAAAATAGTCCCTACTAATACACAACTGAACATAACACCAAAAACTGCCCCAATCATACTGTTTATCCATCCTAAAACTCCGTTTTCTATAATATTCCCAAAACGTTCAAGGAAAAAATCGACTATTATGCTAACACTAACTACTATAAAAATCACGCAAACCCATTTTGCGATTTCTGTGTTCTCCAGATATACAACTACCAAAGAAGCAAGCGATGACCAAAGTTGGTTTGCCATAAAAAAACCTAAGGCAATAGACAAAAGGCCCCTGACACTACGAGTAAATCCATGCCGAAAACAACGCCATCCGCTTAACCCTACTAAAATTAGAATACCGAAGTCCAGTTCTTGCACAATCTAGTCCATACCAATTTTCTTCTGCCAATCCGAAAATATTTGGATTGTGGTCTTTCCAAAAACCTTTTTGATAGCATCTTCCAGTTGACAACCACTACCAATTAATCCGAGAAACACACATATAGATGAAAATCCAAAGGAATCAATCAAATCTAGCAAAATAGCATGTGATTGATAATACGCAAGACGACGCAATCTACTATCAATTTGACTAAAAGACCCATTTAATTGCTGTGGTTTCAACATTACACCGTTTCCATTGGCAACTCTTAAGTACTCCATCTCGAAACTAAACATTTGGCGAGCAATCGACATGGCCAATCCTTCATCAATCCAAGCTGGACACTTTCCGCCCGTAATCAAATCAACAATCATATGCGTCCATTCATGGCGAATTAAAGTTTGCAACACGCCTAATCCTGACATACTATAATTGCAACATCTTATCCGGATATCTCCATCATAGTAGGCTGGTGCCCAATCCGGGAAAGTATCAAAATAATTATGAGCAGACTTAGCTAAACGATTTTGTTCAAGATAAACTTTTACAGGGTCGGAAGGAAAACAATGCAAAAGCTGTCCAACAAACGTACAGGTTTGCTCAAGAACACCAGAGATTTTTTGAACCAGATCGCAAGACATATCAGAAATCTCAGGTGAAACATTTAAATCAAAATATCTTGAATCTCCACTGACGGATGGTATCGTACTTGCAGATATACTGTAGACAGAACTTTCCTCAACGATTCGATTTTTGCGACGCAGGACAGTAGGATCATCTGGCCGAAGCTGAAAAGCCTGATTTATAGCTCTTAAGGCTTGGCTCCAACAAGCAAGCATCTCATAAGATTTAGCGAGATCCGCATATGCTTCAACACATTCCGGTTCGATTGATAACCCCGCAAGGTAGTATTCAATCGCTTCCGAATAATCTGCTCTCTTATAACATACAGATGCTTGATAGAAATGTTTTTTGGCGAGAAGGTTCATCGATATCAGCAATATCGATAGAGATTTGAAATGCTAAACAGTCTCAATTTTTGTGAGTGGCACAGCCCCCACATCGATAATTTCTAGTGTAATATCACCTAGCTTAATCAGGTCACCATCCTTTAACAACACAGGCTCTGTTACCCTAGTACCATTAACAAATGTTCCATTTGTACTATTCAAATCAGTGATATAGATCCCATTATTTTCCAGATCAAACCTAGCATGCTCCCTAGAAAGTTTTCGGCTGGAGACAGGAAATTTTATATGGGCTGTCTTTTCGTTTCTACCAATAACAACGTTTGGAACCCGAACAGTAAAAACACCTCCCTCGTTGCCAGCCTCCAAATTTTTGAAGGAAATCCCGGTCAGGCTCTGAGCACGTGTTAATTCAATGACTTCAAACTCATTACTTCCAAGTTGAATTACAGAACCAAGGCTGAGGGAAGCCCGATCCATAATTTGACGTCCATCGAGATAAATTCCATCTCCCTGATCTAAATTAACAACAAACAACTGTTCGCGATGAGTCACGAGTAAGGCATGAAAAGGAGAGACATCAGACTCTGGACTCAAGCGGATAGTTGCATTAGGAGCGGAACCAATAGTTATTGGTTGCAAGTTTACGCAATAATCGCTTCCTAAGTTTTCGCCTTCAATAACTCGTAGGGTCATAGTCAAACTATTTAGAACTTCAAGTTTTCCTTCTGTATCGTCACTTCTTAAATCGGCATTTTGCTCTGGATCCACAGAAACGATTTTATCGATTTCAAGTACTGAATCGGGATTACCAACCTGCTGATCTATGGGAGACCCAAGTACTGGTTCCGGAATAAACCCAATTCCAACATCACGAAAAAATTTACCGATCTGACTACCACGATTTTGCCGACTAATTCTACTCATGAGCTTTTGCTCAACTCTCTGCTTGGCACCGGCAGGCGGTTCAAAGACATCACTTTCCTTATGTTCCTCAAAATTATATTGGACATAATCAACTAAATCCTTCAGTGGTTCTAAGTCGCCAGACATCTGAAAACCTTGGAGATATTTTTTCTGTTTGTCAGAGAGTTTTTCGCCGTTAATCCATTGCGTATAAGCCTCTAGCATTTCTGCCTGATCAGTTTCATTTTCATGATCTGGTACTGACGGGGGCCAAAACTTCATCTTCGTTATTCTCCCAAGAGGAATGTGTTTTTTTTACATTGTAAGCGTAGTTAAAACCCTTACGGCTCAGAATCTGCCTTAGCTCCTTCGTACAACGAAAGATCCAGATTTTTACCGTGCCTTCTTTACGCTTAAGAATTTGTGAAATTTCTGCAATGCTACATCCTTCAACATGCCGCAGTATCCAAGCAATACGATGATTCGGCTTGGTAACTTGTTGCAAAGCTCGCTCAAGAATTTCCTTAGCTTCAGCTGACTCAGCCAACTTATCGGGAGTGGGCTTGTAATCAACATGTTCAGTTAACGGCACACCTGAGTCATCTTCTTCCGAAGCTTGAAGCGATTCACGAATTCTATCCTTCTTCCGAATAGCATCGATGATCGTGTGCTTAGCCACGGTGTTCAGCCACGCTTGAAAACTGCCCTGTGATGGATCCCACTTGTCAGTCTTCTGCCACACTTTCATGAAGATGTCTTCCGAGACCTCTTCCGTCTCCTGATGGTGACTCAGAGTACGATATGCCTTGCTATATACCCAATTGTAATGTTTGTTATACAACATTTGGAAGGCATACTCATCACCGGATTTGACAAGCATTGCAAGTTGTGTGTCTTCCTGAGAAGACAGATCGTCTACACGAGACGCCAAAATTCTCTCCTTGTATGATGTTTGATTGCTCTTTAAAGAAGAGCCAATCGACATCAACAACCAAATGAACGTAAAGGATATTTAAGAAGTTTCAAGTTTCTAGCAATGGAATCCAAGTTAGACTAATTTAAATTGCCAAATTGAAATCTTAACCATATAGTTAAGAAATATATCACAGATCAGAAACTCCGTCAAGTAATCTATTTACATAAACACAAGATAAAAATGTTAAACAAAAAAAGAAAAACTATACGCAAATATCCTATCATAGAACAGGAGGTTCAGCTTAAAGGGAGCTTCGTTAAAGTAGCTGTTGTTGCAGACTCAGAACCACTTATTGACCAAGCTGAACACGAAGATGATTTCCCTTATTGGGCGGAAGTATGGCCCTCCGCAATTGGACTTGCAAACTTTATTGAAACCCCAAATGCCCCAATCCTTGGGAGAAACGTTTTGGAAATAGGATGTGGTTTGGGACTTACTGGAATTGTAGCCTGCAGGCAAAAAAGAAAAGTAATTTTCACCGACTGGAAGATTGACCCTCTATTTTTCGCTCATCATAATACATCATTAAACCATTGTAACGATTTAGCAAGATTCATACAAATGGATTGGAAGAGTTTATGTTTTGCCCCAAAAACATACAAGTTCCCGCTTATCCTCGGTTCCGATGTAATTTACGAGAAGAAAAACTGGGCACCTATTTTAAAACTTATATCGAATCTACTAACTGATACAGGTGAAGTCATATTGTCCGAACCAAACCGCACAAACACCAGTACGTTCTTTTCACAACTAAGATCAAAAGGTTTCATTTACCAAAAATTCTCTGAACCTGTATATTTGAATAACAAAATTTCGCGCATAGCAATTTACCGTATAAGACGCAATTTTGTTTGAAACCATAGTATGACATCTGCGTTTTTCAAATGAAAATGTTTTTAACATAGATGTAATTTACCTGCAGGAAGAACATTCTTAATCAAGTACTTCAAAAATACAGGAGAATTCTTATGATAAGGCTATTAACTCTGTGCTTATTCTCACTAGTTGCATTGGCTCTTACTCTCGGATGTGGTGGCAGTAGCGAAAACCCAGTTAAAGGACAAGAAAATCAATACGACATTCACGACGTAAATAATCCGATTCCTTCATCTGCACTAGATGTCAAAATTGAAGCAATCAAAACAACAATTAAACCGGGTGAAATTGTGGAACTTGAGGTAAAATATACCCAGCTCCCTGAGACTCGTATCTTAGTTGACTGGATCAATGTTACAGAATTCGGCGAACTCTCAGAAACAGAAGAAGAAAAACTCACATGGACAGCCCCCAACGACATAAATACCCTCGAAGTTATTGAGATTATCAATGTCGTTGTCACGGGAGTTAGCCGAATGATCTCGACAGATGGCCTTGACACACGAACGCAAATTCTGACAGAAACAAAAACTATTTTACTAACTGTAACAGGAACCTAATCAAGTAAAAAGAATATGCGCCAACATCAAACACAACCACTAAAAAACAGTAGCGTTCTGTCTCTTGTAATAGTAACCGTTTTGTTCTCCTTGGTTGTCGACGATCAACCTATAGCCTCAGCAAAATCATCCGGAATATGGCATCGTGTCAGAAAAGGCGATACTGTCTGGGATATCGCTAGAAAATATAAGGTTCCACATAACGCAATTTTAAAGGCGAATCAAATTCAATCGGAGAAACGAATACACATTGGGAAAAAGCTGTTTATCCCAGGTGGTCTCCCCGAGCATAAGTATGGAACCTGGTATAGGGTAAAACATGGAGATACTCTATCAAGAATTGCAGTCAACCATGGCATTCCCGTTTCTAACCTAGTTTGGCGAAATAGACTCAAGTCTGCAGATTATCTCCAAGCAAATCAGAAGATATTTATTCCAAATCTCCACCCTTCCAACTTTGCCCCACCAATGCGCATAAAACTAGTATTGACTTCAGGCTACGGTTATCGACGACACCCTATTTTAAAGAAACGAATGTTCCATTATGGACTAGATTTCCGTGCCCGAAAAGGGACACGTGTTTACGCCTCAAAATCTGGAAAAGTCATAAGATCAGGTTGGAGAAGCGGTTACGGAAACTATGTACTTATCAAACATGCTGAAGGTTTTGAAACATTATATGGCCACCTCTACATAATTCGCGTAAAAAACAAACAACATGTCAAGCAAGGACAAATCATAGCCCTATCAGGCAACACAGGAAGATCAACTGGTCCTCACTTGCATTTTGAAATTCGAAAGAATGGAAAGAATGTGAACCCCATCCACTATCTAAACTTAAGACAATGACGTGAAGAAATATTGGATTTCACTTCTCATCTCGATACTGATCACCAACCTTGTTTCTGGATCGAGTCGCCCTCAAGTTGGAGCCAAACCAATTGGTTTAGGTAGTGTATTCATCAGCAATTCTGAAGATGCGCTGGGTGCCCTATGGAACCCAGCAGGATTAGTTAACCTGAGAAAAACAACATTCGACTATGATCTATCACAAGGAGGTTTTTCAGTTGGGTTACCGCTCCTACCATCTCTAATTTTAGGAGCTAGTTTCTTCGATCTCAATAATACTGATCGTTTCATAATTGATCACGCAAAAAATCCAATTGGAACTTTCGGACACGGCAACAATCAATCTGTCTTTTCTGTAGCAGGTAAGTTCGATTCTCGGCTGAGTTTGGGGGCGAACTTAAACTTAACTAAACACATCCACGAGAAGCTACTTCCAAGCTACGATCTAGGCATTCTTATCAATGCTGCTCCTAGTATTATTTTAGGTGCAAGCTTAAGGGAATTCGGAGATCAATCTCGTGAACCAGTCTTTGACCTAGGAATGACCTGGAAAGCTCATAACTATTTTCAACTAAGTAACGCCCTTGATACAACCACATGGAAATTCAGAGCGGGTGCTGAACTCAGCTTTCACAGATTCGCATTACGATATGGCTCAATTTTTCACCTTGATGGATCTCGCAATTGGTCCGCGTGGAGCGCTGGAAGTTCTGTTAGAATAAACAGCAGCGAAATTAGCTATGCCTATGTCAAAGATCAAGAACGTGAAAACCAACATTTCATATCGGTTAGTTTCACGTTCGGGTTCCTAACAGATACCAAAATTAATGACTACAATAAAAATAAAATAACCCGTGCGTCACATGCTGAGACCATCGCCAGCCAGTACGATATTGAAATCGAATTGCTTCTGGCAATGATCAAGGTTGAATCTACATTCAAACCAGATGCAATTTCTAAATCCGGTGCCGTTGGACTTGGGCAACTAATGCCACCCACCGCTAGAGACCTCGGCCTAAGAGTCCCTGATTACGAGAACATTACAAAACCCAATCACAATTCAAAGATTGATGAACGCTTCAACGCCAAAAAGAATTTAAATGGGGCAGCTCAATACTTACGGATGATGTTAGATCGCTACGATAATAACTACGCACTTGGCATTTCAGCGTACAATGCAGGCCCAGGACGCGTTGAAGAAAATGTACCACCTATTCGCGAGACAGAACGTCATGTAGGAAAAGTACTTAACTACTATTATCAATACAAAAGTAACCCAAATCTAAAAAATCAAGATCTCCTAAAATTAAACCAAGCTGTTAAATAATGAAAAATAATCAAGTAACCCAATTCAGATCTAATCTTGATTTCGACTAAATTTCGAGCAATAGCCTCTGCAAAACACCTTGAAAACTACTATTTTGTCCTTGACAAATAATTTGACGTACGCTACAATTTTTGAGCCTTTTGTCGAGAGTTTCTTTAGGGGCGGATAGCTCAGCTGGTTAGAGCGGCGGCTTTACAAGCCGTAGGTCACAGGTTCGACTCCTGTTCCGCCTACCATTTAGAATAGTGTCATGTCCTTACCAATTGGCCCCGTGGTGTAGCCTGGTCAACACACCTGCCTGTCACGCAGAAGATCGCGAGTTCAAATCTCGTCGGGGTCGTTCCCATATCATCAAGGTTAATTACCTGTAGTTTTTATATTTTAAATGCACAGATCCTCCGTAACGGAAATAACACGTGGTAGACCTCAAATTCATTCGTGAGAATCCAGACATTGTCGAAGCATCCTTAAAGCACCGACAAGCCGATATGTCGCTATCTCGGTTGTTGGATGCCGATCGTCAATGGAGAACGGCACAAACTGAAGCCGACAAGCTTAGAAATTACCAAAATAATGTTTCAAAAGAGATTGCAGAATTGAAGCGATCCAATCAGGATGCATCCGATAAGATCGCCGAGATGAAAAACATCTCTCAACAAATTAAGGAATTTAATAATCAGACACAATCGTTAAAGGCAGAAATTGACAAAACACTGATGGAGATTCCAAACATCCCACACGAGACAACTCCTATTGGTTCTAGCGAATCTGACAATCCTGAAGTCAAACGATGGGGGAAACAGCCAAATTTCGATTTTAAGCCCAAGCCTCATTGGGAACTAGCTGAAGCACTGGATATCGTAGACTTTAAACGAGGATCGAAAATAGCAGGTAACAACTTCTTACTATACAAAGGAATTGGAGCTAAGCTTGAACGAGCATTAATAAACTTTATGCTTGATCTCCACACAAACCAACACGGATATACCGAAATTTCCCCCCCCTTTGTAGCTAATCGACCAACAATGACTGGAACCGGGCAGTTACCCAAGTTTGAATCTGACATGTATCGATGTGATTCCGATCAAGAAAATCCAGAAAATGACCTCTTTCTCATTCCAACCGCCGAAGTCCCCGTAACCAATATTTTTGCCAATGAAATGTTAAGTGGTACGGATCTACCAATAAATTATACGGCCTATACCCCTTGCTTTCGTCGAGAAGCAGGATCCTACGGTCGTGAAACAAGAGGGATGATTCGGCTTCACCAGTTCGACAAAGTGGAAATGGTCAAATTCACCACCCCTGAGACTTCCTATGATGAACATGAATCACTTCTGAAAAACGTAGAATCTGTGGTACAAGCACTAAGTCTACCGTATCGAGTAATTACACTTTGTACAGCAGACCTAGGCTTTTCAGCATCCAAATGTTACGACGTAGAGGTTTGGACAGCTGGTGAGGAAAGGTTTCTCGAAATTTCTTCCTGTAGCAACTTCGAAGATTTTCAAGCGAGAAGAGCAAATATTCGTTTTCGCCGAGAAAACGGAACAAAACCAGAATTCGTGCATACATTAAATGCCTCAGGTTTAGCACTGCCACGCGTAGTTATTGCTATACTTGAAAACTATCAGCAAGAAGATGGAAGTGTAGAAATCCCACAAGTACTTCAACCATATATGGGAGGCCTCAACCGCATTGAATCACTTGCAACCTAAAATCATATTAAATCACTCACCTTCTATTAATTCCCCTCCTTTTTTTAGAAACGCAACTGCGCTTCGGGTTAATTCTACTTTAACCCCTTCAGCAATAGTGAGTACAACAATATCTTTATCGACTCCAACCACTTTGCCATGCAGACCACCGTTTGTAACAACTTGATCCCCTTTTGACAGATTATCCAGCATAGTTTGGTGTTTTTTCCGTTTAACCTGTTCTGGCCGCAAAATCAAGAACCAAAAAATAGGTATGATTAAAATAATTGGCATGAAACTACCTAATACTTCCAAAATTCTCTCCTCAAAATTTTTGTTTATCTAATTAACATAGCATCACCATAACTATAAAAGCGATACTCCCGATCAATGGCACACTGATATGCTGAAAACATGAGCTCTGGAGTTGCAAAAGCACTTACAAGCATCAATAATGTCGATTTGGGTAAATGAAAATTGGTGATCAAAGCATCCACACTCTTAAACACATAACCTGGATAGATAAAAATATCAGTATCTCCTCTTTGTGCACGAATTTGACCATCAACAACTGCAGACTCAATTGCACGAACAGTCGTTGTTCCTACAGCAACAATTTTCCGACCTTGTCTTCTAGCATTATTGATCTGATCAGCAGTTCTAGGGGAGATCTCAAAATATTCAGCATGCATCCTGTGATTTGTAATGTTTAGTGTTTTGATCGGCTGGAAGGTACCAAGACCAACATGCAATGTCAAATTTGATATCTCGATATCTCTCCCTTTCAATTGATCAATTAACTCAGGCGTAAAATGTAAGCCCGCGGTCGGAGCAGCAACTGCGCCTCGTACACTAGCATAAACACATTGATATCGATCGATATCCTCCAAACTTGGAGATCTCTTGATATACGGAGGGAGTGGGATCTGCCCCACTTGTTCAAGAATCTGATCAAAATCTCCATTGTAACGAAACCGTACCACATAATTTCCAGTATCTGTGCGTGTCAAAACTCGAGCTGTCAGTTCGCCACCCGCAAATTCAAGTAGTAGCCCTCGCTTCACCCTTTTTCCCGGTTTCATTAGAACTTCCCAAGTCTTATTTCCCCTTTGTCTTAAAAGAAAAACTTCAACCTTCCCACCAGTAATTTTTTTACCAATCAACCGTGCGGGAATAACCTTTGTATTATTGAACACCAAGAGAGATGGAGAAGGAAGAAAATCAGCAACTTGCGAAAATTCAATATGTTGAATCCTTTCGGTCTCCCGGTCGACAACCAGAAGCCGGGAACGATCTCGTTTTTCAAGAGGATCTTGAGCAATAAGATGTTTGGGAAGATTATAATCGAAATCGGTAAGTCGCAACTTCAGTTAGAGTTCAAGCAATGTCTGATTTTTATAACCTAAATGATTATACGCCCGATCGGTTGCTACACGCCCCGTCGGTGTAAACGATATAAACCCAATCTTAATCAGATAAGGCTCATAGACCTCTTCAACAGTGCGTTCATCCTCGCTGATTGCAACAGCAAGCGATTTTAGCCCTGCCCGACCATCAAACTTATCTATCAACGCTCGCAAATAGTCACGATCCTGTTCATCGAGTCCAAGTTCATCAATCTGGAAGAAGTTGAGTGCTTCAAGCGCAATATCCTTTGTAACAACACCATCATACTTTACAGAAGCATAATCCCGAACGTTAAAGAGCAAATTTTTGGCTATTCGCATTGTGCCCCGTGACCGCAAGCCTATCTCAAACTGTGCGTTATCTTCAACTTCAACATTCATTTTTTCGCTGTTCTGTAGAATAGCAATTTTTAGTTCTTCTACTGTATAATAATCAAGATGAATACGAATTCCAAATCGATCACGAAACGGTGCAGCCAATAACCCCTCACGCGTCGTGGCACCAATAAGAGTAAAACGAGATAAAGGTACTGGAATAATATCAGCAGATGGTCCCTGCCCCACAGGCAAATCAAGCTTATAATCTTCCATAGCAGGATAGAGTGTCTCCTGTATTTGCGGCTGCATCCGATGAATTTCATCTATAAAAAACACATCACCTTCTGCCAAATTCGTTAGAATTGTCGCCAACTCAATCTTTATCATTGATGGACCAACCGCGGACTTAAAACCACTCGACATTTCGTTGGAAATAATTTTAGCCAAGGTTGTCTTACCAAGCCCTGGAGGACCAACAAGCAAAACATGCTCAAGAGCCTGGTTACGCTGACCAGCGGCCTCAATATGTATCCGCAATTTTTCCTTGTTTTTTTCCTGCCCAATAAACTCACTGAGTTCTTGAGGCCTCAGACTGTATTGATTTTCTTCTTCATCAAGAAAATGCTCAATTTGTTTTTCCATCTATCCCAGTTCACTTAAGAAAATTGGTTTAAGTAACGTAGTGCGAGACGGGTTAAATCTTCTGTCTTTGCCTCATCACCAAGCACACGTTGAGCTTCTGATACTGCTTTTTCCGCGCCTACTTCCGATCCACCAAGACCTATTAAAGCCTCAATTGCATCTCTGTTTCTTTTCTCAGATCCTGCTTCTTCAATTTCCTCGTCAAACCCAATCTGAGTAATCTTCTTTTTCAAAGTCATAATCACAAGCTGAGCATTCTGTTTACTAAGCCTAGGAACCCGCATTAACACTGCATGATTCTCTGCTAATATTGCTTGCCGAAATTGTGAAGGAGTAAGCTTAGAAACAATATTTAAAGCAAGTGCTGGCCCAATTCCTTTTACAGTAATTGCAATTGTGAAAACTTTAAGTTCATCAAGCGACCAAAAACCGTAAAGTTTCACTTCTTTCTCACGAATATGATAGTGCGTGTGAAATTTAACCTCTGAGCCAACATCTGGCAACTTATGCTCTGCTCCAAGTGGAATCTCCAACAGATATCCAACACCACTAACATCGACCACAACATGATTTGAGTCTTGAGACGCAAGCCTTCCATGAAGGAATGCAATCATACGATATGTTTTTCCCGGAGTTCAAGAGTTTTTCGTGACCGAAGATGACAAATCGCCAAAGCAAGGGCATCCGCCGCGTGGTCAGGTTGAGGAATAAAGTCGAGGTTAAGAACGACTTTAATCATTTCTTGGATTTGGCGTTTTGTGGCAGCACCATATCCAACAATAGCCATTTTTATTTCTGCGGGTTTGTAATCAAAGACAGGGATTCCATTATTAGCAGCAACCAACTTTGCAATACCTCTTGCTTCCCCTACTGCAAGTGCACTGGTTACATTTTTGCTAAAAAACAATTCTTCGATCGCTAAAGCCTGTGGCTGATATTGTTCAACAAGACTATCTAGCTCACCCGATATAATCTTCAATCGCTCAGGTGAAGGGGTTTTAGCAGTAGTCTGAATATTGCCTTTATCCACCATCTCAAATTTCGAATTTACGGCCCTTACTAAACCATACCCTGTATTGGCAAGACCACTATCAACCCCCAATACCAGCAATCTATTACCCAACTAGGCAGCTTCCAGAATATCATCTGGAATATCAAAATTCGCATAAACTTTTTGGACATCATCGTTATCATCAAGCGAGTCCATAAGCCTAATCATTTGTTCAGCTTGTTTTTCATCTAACGCAACTGTCGTCTGTGGAACCATTGTGATCTCTGCCAGAGCAATACTAGCTTGGGATTCTTGAATGGCGAGACGCACTAACTCAAAATCTTCAAACGGGGAAATAATTTGGATTTGTCCCCCCTGCGTTTCAAGGTCTTCAGCCCCTGCCTCTGCGGCAATCAAAAAAAGTTCATCCTCATCAATACTGCTTTTTTCAACCAAGATTAAACCGCGCTTTTCAAACATCCATGAAACACAACCCCGTTCTCCCATCGAACCACCATTTCGATCTAGAATATTTCGTAAATCAGAAACAGACCTATTTTTATTATCAGTCAGAACTTCGATAATCAGCGCGACACCATTTGGCCCATACCCTTCGTAAACTACCTCTTCGTAATTAATTCCCTCTAGCTCTCCCGTACCTTTGAGAACAGCACGATCAATCGTATCATTTGGGACATTCGCGGCCTTAGCAGTTTGCATTGCCGTGCGCAAACGAGGATTCATTTCTGGGTCCCCGCCACCATTTCGAGCAGCCACGGAGACTTCCTTAAGCAACTTGGTAAACAACTTTCCCCTTTTAGCATCATTAGCAGCTTTTTTATGTTTAATTGAAGCCCATTTGGAATGTCCAGACACTCTATACCTCTCAAGTTTATCCTAAAATCTCACATAAAATCATAGCACAGGGAAAGACACTTTGTCAAAAGAACAGAAAACAATCAGACAACAAAAAAGCCCGTGGAGAGCGGATCTAATCCAACTTCCACGAGCTTTTCAATAAAAAATCCCGGCAACGTCCTACTTTCCCACGAGGTCTCCCTCGAAGTATCATGGGCGCTGAAGGCCTTAACTACCGTGTTCGGAACGGGAACGGGTGTTTCCCCTTCGCTATTGTCACCGGAAAAGCGATCAATTTGGTATAAAGAACACCAAATAAATTCAAATTGACAAGTACAATCATCTCAATTAACTAAAAGTTAGAAATAAGTTAAGCCCTCGACCAATTAGTACCAGTTAGCTAAACACGTCACCGTGCTTACACATTTGGCCTATCAACCTCGTTATCTACAAGGGGTCTTACCAGATTAACTCTGTGGGAAATCTCATCTTGAGGAAGGCTTCATGCTTAGATGCTTTCAGCATTTATCCTTTCCGAACATAGCTACCCAGCGATGCCACAGGCGTGACAACTGGTGCACCAGAGGTTCGTCCACCACGGTCTTCTCATACTAGCGGCAGCTCCACTCAAATTTCCTACGCCCGTAAAAGATAGGGACCGAACTGTCTTACGACGTTCTAAACCCAGCTCACGTACCACTTTAATGGGCGAACAGCCCAACCCTTGGGACCTTCTGCAGCCCCAGGATGTGATGAGCCGACATCGAGGTGCCAAACCGCGCCGTCGCTATGAGCGCTTGGGCGCGATAAGCCTGTTATCCCCGGAGTACCTTTTATCCGTTGAG
>PAQF01000057.1 GCA_002709695.1 Candidatus Poribacteria bacterium | reverse complement strand
CCCATGTTTGCCCTAAATCAAGAGAAACAATAATTCCTGTGTCCAATGGCGATGCGGGCGTACAATGCGACGCCAAGATCACGTTACCTTGAATAATCATGTTTCCAGATTCGACCCCCGGGCTGAACAGCATCGTGTGCGCCTCGGGATTGGTTATGTCCGCGGGGTCACATCGGAAAACGCCTCGGTCATACGGTTCACGGACGTTGGCATCACTAATCCAGTAAAGATACCCATCAACAAAGTTAATACCACCGGATTTATACCGTGAGTTCATTTTGTCTGACACGAGAACAATCCAACACCACTCGTCCTTTCTGGCATCATAGGTACCTTTCAACCAATGGCATTCATAACCCTCTGGTTTATCATGATCGCCTGTGCATACATAAAACGCGTCTTCGGCAGGATTATATGCTACAGAGTGAACGTGACGGCAAATAATTGGATTATCGGTGTTACCAAGCGGCGTACCTGTCACGCCTCCACCAGCGGATCCATCATCCCGATTATAAGGATTTTGTCCAAAAGCATACGCGATTTTTACGGTATGTCCATTGTCAATTGAATAATAAATGTTGACAGGGGCCGCTCCACCGATGACATTGCAATAATTCCCCCATACAAGCATCTCTACACCATCCACATCCCACGAATTAATACCCGAAAGCGTATGGAAATACCAGCCTGGGTGATCTGCGTTTTGCGGCGTATGCGGAACATAATCAGACCCATCAACGTCTTTCACAATAATTTGCTCGTATGTCTTCAGGTTATCCGTGCTAAGGTATAGCTTTGAGCCGGCACCGAAGAGAATAGTCCCGTTCTTCAAAATGCAACTGAACGTTATGTTGGCTGCATTGGGAAAAGCAATATTGTACGGCCAAGTGTCGCCGTTGTCTTCAGATAGAAAAATAGTCCCATCCGCAAAACCGAACGCCTTATTATTACGTTGCGAATCAATATATGGACCTTCTGGCTGCGGGCGATACCAAAAGTGGTCCGTTGAAAAACTTGCCATCTGCATTTTCAGATCCTCTCTCAAATACTGGTTAGCACTCCATTCCACAGAATCTTCACCAAGGAAGCAGGTTTGGATACTCAACTTTAACTGGGCAAATCCTAGCTAATCTACCGCTTCAAACTGATTTGTTTAATGAAATAGAATCAGTCTTCCTACTTGAACTTTCTACTTGATTATTTTTCATAACAACAAGCGACTCAGTCATTAATCCTTTCAGATCCCGAGACACTCCGATCAGGAATTGTGTAATCCATCCAACGAGTAAGTTCTCTTTGTTCTGGTTTAAAACGCTTTCGAATGGATGGAGGTATCCAGTAATGCCTAGCATTGTGATGATCCCACATCGGGCAGGCCCGATCGCGATGGACGTGATTGTATTGCAACGTTGTTCGCCTGCGTGTGGTCGTCTTGGCTGCACCAGCGTGTGTTAGCGCCTCAGTGAAGATCATGACATCTCCTGGATCACCAATGATTTCGACTGCTCCTGGAGTTTCCAGACCAGCTGTTTTCCATTGCGGATTCAAATTGAAGTTCTTCTTGTGCGAACCAGGTATTACGGTGAAACAACCATCGCCTGAATGATTTGGCGTAAGCATAGTGACAACATTCAACATTGGTGATCGAATCAAGCCATTACGAACGGTATACTCTTCTATCGGTAGCCCATGATGCCATCCGGTAGCGGCACGGCCTTCGTATTTCGAAATCGACCAAGTGTTCACAAGCTGCGGGTCACCCATGAATTCTTTGAGGTAAGGCAAGATCGACGGATGGCCAATCAATTGATCAAAAATGGGATCAAGTCTGGGCAAACCATTCAATCGAACCTGATGTTCTATATTATTATCCTTGATAAAATGTTGCGCGGTGACGATGGGTAATCCATCAGCCCAACTTTCGTCATGGTCAAACGCTTCATTTTGTACCACGGCAAAGTCAAGTGCATCAATCAAGTCACCATCAATAGCACCTCGCAAAATTAGATAGCCTTGAATATCGAAAAGGAACTTCTCTGTGTCGGTTACCTGATTCATATTGGAATCCAGCAAATACAGACTGCCATGGTAAATAGTTGAATTCAGTGGGTCTAAAAACGGGGTTTTGTTGCTATATGCTTTAAGAATTCGTCAAGCTTGACCCAGACAAGTAGGAAAAAAGCGACGTTAAAAAACTAAAGGGCGTCATGATCAAATAACTCATCCCACACCACTTCACTATGAACAAACCAATAATACAGAATTAAAAAGAACATAGTGATCAGCAAACATCATGTCAAGTCAGGCAATCTCGCCACTATTATATGCTATCATCTCTGCCCAAAATTTGATTCCTTTAAAACTGACTGTGACTCATAAATCGATCCCGTTCGTAATGCAGGAGGATATGGCATACGCACTGGCAGAGATTCTACTCTTGGAATATTTGTCGGTTCACCACGCACAACCGTTTCATTAAATGAATCCCAATCATTAAAACCAGCCAGCGGAAACGCATCAATTGCACAATATTGAAACAACAACAATCTTCGTGGATGATTCGACATATTGCCCACCGATCCATGCAACATCCGAACGTGGTGAATCGTCACCCCACCTGCTTTGACCATAACAGATACAGCAGTCTCGTCACTAAATGCTGGGTCTGTGACAGCGCCACAAAAGTGACCATCCAAATTGTGATCGTAAATAGGCCCCTTATGCGATCCCGGAATCACCAGTAACGGCCCATTTTCCTCGGTCATATCGTCAATAACTACACCCACAGCCAGCAAATCATCGTTAGTATGCGGATAAAATGCCCAATCCTGATGCCATTCAACCGGACTGCCATATCCAGGCTGCTTCATATTCAGTTTATTGCCATTGGAACGCAAGCCATAACCAATCAACTGAGACACATGCGCTAAAATATTCTCGTGGTGCATTAAATTTCGATATAATTCGTGCAACAAAATTGGACTCTTCAATCGGCGCAATCTCGGATTTTCTGTTGTGTGACCTGGTTCTAGATCAAATTCTGCTGTGTGTTCGGTTACCTTCCTCGACTTCTCCACGAATTCATCCGTTACAAGTCGAAGTTCTGCCACCTCATCTTCACTCAGTACATTTTCTACACCCAAATATCCGTACTCGTGATAAAAATCGATTTGCTCTTGCGTGAGCATGACCAACCCCTTTCAAAATCTTCGAAACATTGACCTCCTCCCTAACTTGAAGGAAGGAAAGTCTTAATTTCACAATCAGGTCTTTCCATTTCATTGGGCATTACAAACGGAACATTCTTAATTCTTGCATAACAAACAGTCCCTGTTGTATTTATGGCACGAACCAACCAATACTCCAAAAATCTTGCATTTACTACCCAGAACTGACTTACCACTAGTTCTACAGTAAAGCTTGAAAAACAAAAAAAGTTTAACAGACTTAGTATTGAGTTGCAAACTTGAAAGCAAACTAATGCCTCCTAGATTTTGCTAGAAATATGGGGTACTGACTTGCCACTTCAAAACTAACTACTGACACCTATGCAACACCCGGCCCTTTATATATCATACCACCGTCGGCATATTATTGGATCTATATATCTACCCCATCTTGTTGGCTAACAGCCGGTTGCTCATTTCCTCTACAATTTCCCTTTTTTCATCAAATTACCAAATTCATCGTACTTCTAGCAACACATCACTATACCATAGTTATTTTGGTAAAGCGGGAAAGTTTCAGAACCAATTTTTAGCCGATTTCAGTGATACCTAACCCTACCATTCAAAGACCACTTTACCCGTTTCTCCCCGATCGAAAGTAGAAAAAGCCTCAACTGCCTGTTCAATTTTGTAACGATGAGTCACAATATCATCCAATGGTACTGACTGTTGGCCTAAAAAAGCGACAGCTTCAAAGTAGTGCCTAACTGAGTAGACGGAATTAGCCCTGAGGGTTAGATCTTTTCCCAACACATCACCGAAATTAACAGTGAGGTGTGGATGACCACCGCCCACATAGACAACAGTTGCTCCTCGACTAGCTACTGCAGCGGCCTGTTTCCGTGCTAAGGGAGAGCCAGAACACTCTATTACACCACCACATCCTTTCCCCGCACTTAACTCCTTTATCACTGTTACGGGATCATCTTCCTGAGCATTAATAATATCTCCCTGACCAAGTCGCTGAGCCAATTTAATGCGATAAGGTTGAATCTCTACTCCAATTCCCCGGTACCCCATGCCCACCCCCATCAACAAAGCAGCTAAACCAACCGGCCCCAAACCAAAAACTACTAACGTATCTCCCGAACGGGCCGGAATCTTACCCAGTGCGGAAAAGGCAGTTCCAGCCGTACAAGCCAGTTGGGTACCAACGACAAATGAAATGTCGTCTGGTAACGGCAAACAATGGCGGGCGTCAGCCAACATATAATCGGCGTGCGAACCATCTTGTGTCCGACCAAAAGCACCACTGGCATGACAAAAAGCATCATTGCCCGACATACAATCGGCACAATGACCACACCCCACTCGATGGTAAACGGCGATACGATCTCCGACCGAAATATGTTCGACATTTAATCCCACTTCCACCACCACACCAGTCGGTTCGTGACCAGAGATCATCCCCTTTCTTCCCCGAGCCCATTTTTGGCTACTGTGGTACTTATGCAAATCACTACCACACAAACCTGCCACCTTCATCTCGGTAACAACCTGCCCTAGCCCTGGCTCTGGCCGAGGAAAGTCTCTGACCTCAACTTTACTATCCCCGAGATAAACAACCCCTTTCATAACTCAATCTCCTCTAATGATAAATATAATCAATTACCTACACCCTCTTGTATTCCAATTTTCATTACATACTAGAGGACATCGGTCTTCAAGGATTCAACTTCGGAACAGGATAATCAACCAAGTAACGCCCCCTGGCTCCCTTCTTCCTACCTAACTTATTCCATTCTCTGCTCGTGTTTTTGGCTCATGCAAGGAACTTTCATTGATGCTAAGATTCACAGTAGAGTCGGGTATCGTATTGCCAAACTCCAATTACCCCATTACCATTTCATACTGACAACTACATTCATTTGAAACGGTTCTAAAACTTCATCACTAATACTTAATGCAATAGATACCCTGTACATAATGTGTTACGGCTATTAAGTTTCAAACTTAATAGCCGTAATCGGGATTAAAATATCTCGCCCTTTTTATATACTTTTGAATTGCCCTCAAGATGCACGTTCTTGTGATTTTGTTTCTTAAATCTTTATCGGGCAAAAGGGAACAATTCTAGACACATCCATTTCTCCAACCATTTCTGATTCTAGGGATTTCCAAAAGACTCATAAGGACTATCGATCCACACAGCTAGCAAACGATCTGCTAAAACCAATGTAATTTCAGTTTCAATATACCCACAGACTTGCAAAAATTTCGTTTTATACAGATAAGCTCAACCAGTAGTTAAAATAGTGAAGAGCATGCTACCGCGCGAAAAATGCTAATTATTTTAAACCTGAAACACAACGAAAACCAACATAGTAGTTGATAGCCGTTGGAACGTCATTAACGCGATAACCCACACGCTGGCTGAGCAAAGAGTTAGCCCAAGAGCCACCCCGGCAAACACGATATTCTTCACCCTCGTCATACCAATCCTGACACCATTCCCAAACATTGCCCGACATATCGTACAAACCATATCCATTGGGCAGAAAACTGCCCACACGTGCAGTCGTACCAGCCCACTGATCTTTATCTCCAGTCCCATAATAATTAGCATACTCACGTGCAACACTTTCATCATCCCCCCAAGGGAATGTTTTATTAACTAATCCTCCTCGGGCTGCGAATTCCCATTCGGTTTCAGTCGGCAATCGCTTACCCGCCCACTTAGCATAAGCGGTTGCATGATGCCAACTAACCCTAATCATAGGATGTTTATCAGTTGGGGAAAATTTAAATAACTCAGCCCAATCAATAGGCTTTTCAAGTTTATAACCAGAGGACTTCAGAAACTCCTTGAATTGACCTACAGTAACTTCAGTTACATCCATGTAAAAATCTTGATAAATAGGATCACCAGCTTCGGTATAACCAGAGATCATAGGAACCCGAACCATTTCAACCTTATCCTTGGAACTAATCATCTTAGGTTTGCCAGATTCATCCTTACACCCTGCAAAAGCAACAACCATTACCAACAAAAAGATAACTGATCTCTGAACCATCATATTCACCTTTTACATTTAGCATTTGATTTCAGTCTCACGGTATCTATCCGATAACCAGGATTGTATTTTAGTTTTAACCTTTGTACAAGGGCATTCTAAGCCTCTCTTTCAAGATTAAACAAGTTTCTTCCTTGTCTGGAGAGATCTGTTTAACGCACGTCTGTGTATCTTATTTGGCATAAGCCTATGAGTATACCAGTATATCTTATACTTTAATTGGTGCTTTTGACCGGAAGACATCAATGAAAATTAAAATTATGCTTGCTTGTATATTAGCATTACCTTTAACGGGACTGATACCTGAAACTCTGGGTGTGAATGAATTTAAAGTGTCTGAGTATGGAGCGGGTCACCAAATTTGGTTTGAAGCAGAAAACTACACATCACGGACTCCTGATACGGATGATCATTGGGCCATTGAAGAGATTAATAATGCCTATAAAAAAACAGTGTTGGCCTCTACGAGGTAGTTTGGAGGTTGTTGCGTTACGAATTCGACATTCGCGCAATCGGCCCCAATGCCAAAGGCGGGGAATAGTATATGTGGGCTCGCATGATCAATCCAGGCAATCAGTCGGATTACATGTTGGTTGAAGGGCATCCTAGGGACAAAATTCCGAAAAAAGCTCCCGCCAATGTAGCAGAACACACCAATATGGTAGATAACGGAGTATTTGGCAACCACCAACGTGCATTTGAATTTAATGTAGGTACTGCTCCTAATACATTCGGTTGGGGCCCGCTAATCATAAAGAAGGTCATACAAAACAACTACGAAATGGGAAAAATGCCACAGTTTTCTTTAGAAGACAAGGAAACTGGAATACTAATAAACTCAATAAAATGGACGTCATCATGTGGACCGATGATGGAGCATATCAACCAACTGATAAAGACTACGAAAAAGCAAAACCGAAAGGACTCGCACTAGTCAAAAAAACTAATGTGGATAAAGTCGATAAACTTTCCACATTTTGGGGGATGATTAAATCAATTGGTGAATGACTTATTTTTTATTTAAGAGTGTAAAAAATAAGATGTCAAATGGCCAAATAGGCGAAATCCAGTATTGACTTTTATACCAACAGCGCTACTGTACAAAAGTTTTAGCTTAAAAACATATGAGCTTAGGCCTTCTGTACAACACGATTCAGCTATTTTCAGCAATGCTTTCGTGCCAGTTGTAATTGAACTAAACCATGATTTTCGGATAGTTAGATGATGGTGGTCATCGGCGTGGCCACATATTCCCACAGTAGTGGCTTTAGATAGGAAGTCGAGGAGACAACCATGTCCTGTACGGCATCGAAGGTCAGCTCCGGTCGCTTATGGATACCAACAATTTCCAAGATCGCAGCCGAAATATTCGGCATTTTTTTGATGATACCAGCCAGCCCTACCAAGTCCAAGGCTCCATTACCCGGAATTTGAGTCTCTACTACCCCCACTTTCGGCTCTCGACTAACTTGATGATCTCGTACTCGAACAGTGAAAATATGAGGCTGTAATTCCGACAAGGCCTGGACAGGATCAGCATGGGGATGTGAACGGTATATGTGCGTCGCATCGAAGTTAAGCCCCACCCAATTGGCGTCGACTTGAGTCATCAACCGCTCCGCTGTGGCAACATCGTACACAGCACGACCCACCCGAGGCTTAACAGACAAGCGAATCTGGCTTCCAGTCAATATGGAACTAGCGTGGTTGATTTTATTGACAAACAGCAGAAAACTTTCCTCACTATTAGAAACCCCACCAGAACTTACAACCACTGTGTTTGTACCCATTTGGTGAGAGGCCTCGATCAGTCGTTCTAACTCCGCTGGCTGTGAAATCTGTTGATTGGAAACGGCAATCGATTCAACCTGAAAATTGTAGTCATTTATAGTCTGTTTGACTTCTTCGTAATGATCATCCACATCGTCAGACCGATTCAGGTCCAGATGAACAACCTGTCCAGTTAAAGATTGGCGAGCACAAAGTTCAATAACACTACCACCAGACTGTTGAATACCTGCTAGTGCCTGTCTCAAACTAAAGTTGCGGTACAACATAGTACTACATCCGATTTGCTTCATCGTATTTCCTCTTTTGAATACATAGGAAGCCACCTGTGCCACCGAATACTCTTTTCAATACCATGACTAACCAGAATTAGGCCTCAACCTGATGATAGTATTCTATCTTTTCCTCGATTGTACATACAAGTAACATTAAAACAAATCTCTGAATCTGCAGATCCAGATATGATACAATGGGTAATCATCATTCCATAGGAGAATTTGAAAAATGTACTATATTGGAGCGGAAGAACAACAGGCTGTTTTGAAAGTGCTGGAAAAAGGCGACCTCTGCCGATATGGACCCGAAGATTCTACAGTCTCAAACTTCGAACGCGACGTCGAAGAAAAGTTTAACACAAAACATGCCCTCGCGACAAATGGCGGGACCTCGTCCCTGATCGTTGGTCTTTATGCTGCAGGTATTGGTTTAGGAGATGAGGTAATTGTGCCCGCTTATACTTGGGTGGCGACACCAGCCTCAGTGGTAATTGCCAACGCAGTACCTGTGATTGCTGAAATCGATAACTCACTGACCATCGACCCAGAAGACATCGAAGCCAAAATCACACCTAGAACCCGAGCCATTATGCCAGTTCACATGATCGGGGTGCCATCCAACATGTCAGCCATCAAAGCCATTGCCGACAAACACAACCTATTAGTAATCGAAGATTCCGCCCAAGCTATCGGAGCAAGTTATAAAGGCAAACGACTAGGCACCCACGGTCACATCGGTTGCTTCAGTTTACAACAAAGCAAGATCATCACCACCGGCGAAGGTGGAATCGTCATTGCAGATGACCAGCAATATGCTGATCGTGCCAGAATGATACATGATGGTGGCAACCTTTGGGGGATTTCCGCACATAGTGACGCTTTTTTCCCCGGCATGAACTTCCGTATGGATGAAATGCGAGGAGCAATAGCTTCAGTACAATTAACACGGTTGGATGGCTTTATCGAAAACATGCGGATTCGCAAACGGAAACTACGTCAAGCCATCACGGATGTAGACGGAATCGAGCTGCGCAAACTGCACGATGAAGAGGGGGATGCGGCTACTACAATGGTCTTTTTATTGCCCACCCCCGATTTGGCCAGCAAATTTGGTGAAAGAATGAGCGAATATGGTGTTGGTGCTGGACCAATGTACTCGCATGGTAATGGTGACAAACATGTCTATCCAGGTTGGGAATATATATTGAGAAAAAAGACCTACCATCCCAATGGGTTACCTTACAGTCATCCATCTTATGGTAAAATCGAATATTCAGATCGGATGTGTCCCAAGACACTAGATTACCTAGGACGTGCCATCTGTATCGGCGTTCACCCGGAAATGACTGATGAGGGAATTGAAAAAGTATCAACAGCCATTTGTTCCGCGGCCAATGACATTTTCTAGACTCAACCTCCGCTCAAAACAGGAAGTAATCAATACCGAGACAAAAAAGACGAGTAGTTAATGCAAACTAAGATTACCTAAAAAGGAATGCGGGATGGATATTGTAGAAGATTCTCTCCCTTCTAATGAGTTAGAATACCCACACTATTGACCTCCCACGTTGGTTTGGAGATTAAATGTCGCTTTCAGCGTGCGAATATTAGTTTCCGACCACTCTAAACCGAGATTTCTGAGAAAGGACTTAGGGTTAGCCATTAGAAATATGTACAGCCCATTCTTTTTGAGAACCTAGAGTTTTTAACTGCAAGTATTTATATGTTTCTTTTCTAACAGGGAATATATTTACCCGTCTCATTTCGTTCTACAATTCAGTTGTGATCTAAATGCAAAAATATCTATTCCGATAAAAATAATCATGTTCACTTACATACTACGTCGATTAATTCTTATCATTCCAACTTTGCTGGGCATCATGACAATCAATTTTTTTGTTATTCAAATTGTACCCGGAGGCCCAGTAGAGCAAATGATTGCCCAATTGTCTGGAGATGCGGTGGAAGCAACGGCACGTTTTGCTGGTTCGGGAACAGGCGAAACAATGGGGGAAAATAGAAACAAACAAGCATTCGATGCATCCTCCAATTTGAATAGCAAGTATCGAGGTGCAAGAGGTTTACCACCCAATCTGATTACCGAAATAGAGAAAATGTACGGTATGGATAAACCAATTCATATTCGTTTTTTAAAAATGATAGGAGATTACGCAACTTTCAATTTTGGAAACAGTTTTTTTCAAGACCGAAGTGTAATGGACATCGTAATTGATAAAATGCCTGTTTCTATCTCGCTCGGTTTGTGGACAACGCTACTTGTTTATACAATATCCATCCCGCTAGGAATTGCCAAGGCAGTTGGCGATGGAGGACGTTTTGATGTTATTAGCAGCAGTATCATTACAATTGGATACGCAATTCCTAGTTTCCTATTTGCTCTTTTGTTAATCATTGTTTTTGCTGGAGGGAGATATTTCACATGGTTTCCAATTCGCGGGTTGGTATCTGAAAACTGGGACCAGTTTGGCCTATTACATAAAATTTCTGACTATTTATGGCATATGACATTGCCCATTGTGGCCATGGTTATTAGCGGATTTGCGACCTTAACCTATCTAACAAAAAATTCATTCATCGACCAAATCGGAATGCAATATGTGATCACAGCTAAAGCCAAAGGTTTAACTGAAAAACGAGTACTGTATGGCCATGTTTTTCGTAATGCTATGCTGATTGTTATTGCAGGATTCCCTAGTGCATTCATAAGCATCCTGTTCACTGGCTCACTCTTTATCGAAGTGCTTTTCTCCCTTGATGGATTAGGACTATTAGGATACGAAGCCGCTATCAACCGGGATTATCCGATTATGTTCGCCTCTCTGTACTTTTTTTCTCTGCTTGGACTAATTATGGGCATTATTGGAGATATAACTTACGCTCTGGTTGACCCCAGAATCGATTTTGAAACTAGGGAAGTCTGAAAAATGTCCCCCCTCAATCGCCGAAGAATTGCTAATTTCAAAGCTAATAGGCGAGGTTATTATTCATTGTATATCTTCCTGATTCTCTTTAGTCTCAGTATATTTAGTGAGTTTCTGGCCAATGATAAGCCAATATTAACCTACTTCGACGGCAACTTTTTGTTTCCAGTTATAAAATCCTATCCAGAAACCCGTTTTGGAGGTGAATTCCCTACAGAGGCTGATTATAGTGACCCTTTTGTTATCGAATTAATTAAAAAAAAAGGCTGGTCTATTTGGCCACTGATACCATATTCATATGACACAGTGGTCTTTGGACGTCCTGCTCCAGCACCACCATCAAAAGAAAATTGGTTAGGAACAGACGATCAAAGCCGAGATGTTTTAGCCAGATTGATCTATGGCTCTCGTATTTCGCTCTTATTTGCACTTATCCTAACGTCATTTTCAAGTATCATTGGTATTTCTGCCGGGGCTGTCCAAGGCTTCTTCGGTGGTTGGATTGATCTTCTGTTTCAACGTTTTATGGAAATATGGCAGTCAATGCCAAGATTATATCTGTTGATTATTTTAGCCAGTGTTGTACAGCCCAGTTTTTGGTGGTTAATAGGCATCTTATTGCTCTTTAACTGGATGGGGTATGTTGGCGTGGTACGCGCAGAATTTCTGCGTGCCAGGAATTTTGATTTTGTCCGTGCAGCCAGAGGGCTTGGCGTTTCAAATATAGTCATTATATACAAACATGTCCTGCCAAATGCAATGGTAGCAACCATCACTTTTTTGCCTTTTAACCTCAGTGGTGCAGTTACTTTATTGACAGGCCTTGATTTTCTCGGGTTTGGGTTGCCACCCGGTTCCGCTTCGCTAGGTGAAATGGTTACACAAGGAAGAAACAATCTCCATGCTCCATGGCTAGGTTTAACCAGTTTCATAACATTGGCGACAATGCTAATCTTACTAATATTCATCGGTGAAGCGATACGTGACGCCTTTGATCCACGGAAGACATTAGAGACTACTAAGGGATAGTTTGTGTCTACAGAAATAAACCCTACATTGTTGACAATCGAAAATTTATCAGTCGATTTTCGCACTGAGGCAGGAACAGTTCATGCCGCGCAAGATGTTTCGTTTACTATCAATCGGGGTGAGACAGTAGCACTTGTTGGAGAATCTGGTTCAGGTAAATCTGTGACCGCTCTTAGTATTCTGCAGTTGTTACCTTATCCCGCAGCATCTCATCCTAATGGCAGCATTCTCCTAGAAGGCCAAGAACTAGTTGGCGGACCTCCCTCAATACTAAGGTCTGTGCGCGGAAACCGGGTTTCCATGATCTTTCAAGAACCTATGACCTCCTTAAATCCCCTGCACTCAATTGAGAAACAAGTGGGTGAGACATTACTAATTCACAAAGGACTCTCTAAAGAATCTTCACGTCAACGTACCATCGAGTTACTTCATCTTGTTGGAATGGAACAAGTGAGCCAAAGACTTAATGCTTTTCCACATGAGTTATCCGGCGGACAGAGGCAGCGGGTAATGATAGCCATGGCTTTAGCCAACGAACCTGACCTGCTCATTGCCGATGAGCCAACGACTGCATTAGACGTTACAATTCAAGCACAAATCCTCAAGCTATTAAAAGATTTACAGGACCAATTCAAAATGGCAATGCTGTTTATTACCCATGATCTGGCAGTGGTCAGAAAAGTGGCCAATCGTGTATGTGTAATGAATAATGGTCAGATCGTAGAACAAGGATCTGTTGCGAAGATATTTGATCAACCATCTCATGAGTATACCAAGCATCTTCTACAATCTGAACCCAAAAGAACCGAACGACCTCATCCAACTTCAGAACCTTTGATTCATGCTGATAATCTTCGTGTCTGGTATCCAATTAAAAAGGGAATTTTCCGTCGCAGTCATGACTATGTAAAAGCTGTCGATGATGTTACGATAACTGTTAACAAGGGGCAAACGTTAGGTGTGGTTGGGGAATCTGGTTCAGGTAAAACAACACTCGGATTATCCTTGCTCCGACTGATCTCTTCCAAAGGTGAAATTCAATTCAAAGAGCAGAAAATTCACGGCCTAAAATTTCGCAATCTTCGGCCGCTGCGACGTGAAATGCAAATAATTTTCCAAGACCCTTTTGGAAGTCTTAATCCTCGGATGTCAGTTGGCCAAATTGTCGAAGAAGGAATGAAAGTGCACGATATTGCCAAAAATGGAGAAGAACGGAAACAAATTATCAGTCGTGTATTGGAGGATGTGGGCCTAGACCCGGAAATCAAAGACCGATATCCACATGAATTTTCTGGTGGACAAAGGCAACGGGTTGCTATTGCACGAGCCATTGTATTAAAGCCGAAATTGATTGTACTTGATGAACCCACCTCTTCACTGGATGTCAGTGTACAATCACAAATCATCAATCTGTTGCAACAACTCCAAAAAGAACACAATCTATCATATATTTTCATCAGCCATGACCTAAAGGTCGTCCGAGCCATGGCCGATCAAGTGATCGTTATGCACAACGGAAAAGTAGTTGAGGAAGGTGAAGTTGAATTAATCTTCGAAGACCCACAAAACGATTATACTAAATCACTGATTACTGCAGCCTTTGATCTTGAAACTACAGCAGAAACACCAAACACATAAAATCCAAATAGAACCAAGTTATTTACTCATAGGAGTTCAAATGAAAAAAACTTTTTTCGTCCTTATCATATTCTTGTCTACTATCATTCCTCACCAAGTATTTAGCCAAAAGCAATACCAAGCCCATGGGCTTGCCATGCATGGGAACCCTAAGTACAGTTCGAATTTCCCACACTTTGATTATGTCAATCCGGCGGCACCTAAGGGAGGTAAAATTGTTCAAGGCGCATTTGGCACTTACGACAACTTGAATCCTTTTATTTTAAAAGGCAGATCGGCTGCAGGTCTGGGAAATCTCTTCGAAACCTTAATGGCCAATTCACATGACGAAGCCTTTACTGAATATTGTTTATTAGCTGAAAACATTGAATGGCCAGAAGACAGATCCTGGGTAACTTTCAGCTTGCGTGCCGAAGCCAAGTGGCACGATGGACAACCAGTGACTGTGGAAGATGTAATCTGGTCACTGGAAACGATCAAAACAAAAGGCCATCCTTTTTATCGTTCTTATTATGCTAACTTAGCTAGTGCTGAAAAGGTGGGAACTCGAAAAGTTAAGTTCACTTTTAGTGGGCCTCCAAACCCAGAGTTACCTCTGATTACGGGACAAATGCCGATATTACCTAAACACTATTGGCAGGAACGCGATTTTGAGTCCACTACACTTGAACCACCAGTTGGTAGTGGCCCCTACAAGATAAAAAGCTTGGATGCTGGTCGTTCCATCACTTATCAACGAGACCCAAACTATTGGGGAAGTAAATTGCCTGTAAATGTCGGGCGACATAATTTCGAAATTATCCACTATGACTATTACAGGGACCGGAATGTTGAAAGAGAAGCATTCCGAGCAGGTTCAATTGATTTCCTGTTTGAAAACACAGCTAAAGAATGGGCTACTGGGTACAATATTCCAGCTGTCAAACAAGGTATCATCGTCAAAGAAAAAGTAGAGCATAACAATCCACAAGGAATGCAAGCCTTTGTCTTTAATACTAGGCGCGAAATATTTAAAGATCGAAAAGTTCGTCAAGCCCTAGGTTATACTTTCGATTTTGAGTGGACAAACAAAAATCTTTTCTATAGTTCTTATACACGTACTTTCAGCTACTTTTCTAATTCTGAACTGGCTTCCGGTGGTTTACCAAGTCAAGAGGAATTACGGATTTTGGATCAGTATCGGGAACAGGTGCCGGCTCAAGTATTTAGTCAAGCCTTTTCATTGCCAGAGACAGACGGAACCGGCAACATCCGAGGAAATATACGAACAGCACTTCGTCTCCTGAAAGAAGCAAAGTGGGAAGTCCAAAACGGGAAATTGACTAACACCATAACAGGAGAAGTTATGAATTTCGAAATTCTTCTTCGTTCGCCGGAATTCGAAAGAATAGTCTTACCTTTCACAAAGAATCTAGAAAAATTGGGGATACAAGCAAAAGTCAATACTGTAGATACATCACAGTACCAAGAACGAACAGATAGTTATGACTTCGACATGGCGGTTGCTAATTGGGGACAATCACTCTCTCCAGGAAACGAGCAACGTGATTTCTGGAGCTCGAAAGCAGCAGATGTCAACGGAACAAGAAATCTGGCAGGCATCAAAGACCCAGTGATTGACGAGTTAATTGACCTAATTATTTCCGCACCAGACCGCCAAAGTCTCATTACCCGTACCCAAGCGCTCGATCGCTTACTATTACATAACCACTATGTAATCCCACACTGGCACATTACCGCTTACCGTATTTTATATTGGGATAAGTTCCGTATGCCTAAGGTAAGACCACAGTATAGTCTCGGCATGGACACTTGGTGGATTGATCCGGATTTGGCAGCCGGATTGGATAAGAGAAAACGTAATTTAAAATAAGAAGAAATTACTTAATTGATTACACACAGGAGAAATATATGCCTGACGTAACTCCAAACAATCATCAAGGAAGCAGCTCCAAACAACGTGAAATATTAGAACTCTCCTATGCTGAACGTGTGCGAACATTGATGCATCTCCAACCCGTCGGTAGCTTATCGACATTGTCTAAAAAACATGTGGGTTTGCCTTTTGGTTCGGTAATGCCTTACAGTTTAGACCAAACAGGTAATCCAACTTTTCTAATCAGCACCATGGCGGTGCACACCCAAAACCTCCAATACAGCCCGAAAGCCAGCCTTCTCATCGCGGAGGCAACTGAAAACGAAGATCCACTAGGAAAAGCAAGGGTCTCCATCATGGGTGAAATTACTCAGGTTGCAGAGGAAGACCTAGCAATGATACGGGAAAGTTATCTCAACCAACACCACGAGGCAAGATACTGGGTTGATTTTGGTGACTTTGCTTTCTATCGCATGACAATTATAGATCTTTATTTCGTGGGTGGATTTGGTGCGATGGGATGGATCACAGCAGAAGAATATCAGCAAGCGGAAGTTGATCCTCTAGCTGACATCGCTTCCGAAATCATTCAACATATGAACGAGGACCACAAAGATGCCTTAGTATTATTATCCCAACATTTTGGGAATCATTCAGGTGATCAAGTTAAGATGATAACGGTAGACCATCTTGGGTTTGGTCTGGAATTGATACAAGATAATCAATTACACGAAATCAGGTTGAACTTTAGTCGTCAAGTACGAAATGCTAACGCAGTTAGAAAGGTTCTAGTTGAAATGGTTCAACAAGCGAGAACAGAAGATTCTCAAAATTAGCAGTTTAGTGTGTTTTACCCCGTCCATGAATTAACCAAGAAACTTCAACAACATTCTGGCGAACACCATACAATATATCGTGCAGGAAAACAGTTGAGTCACCATAACCCAGCATGAAGTCAAATGTCTCACCAATTTGAATCTTGTTTTCTGGTGAACTTAACGTCACAACACCATGCTCGGCAGAAGCTTTAAATGATTCAAATCCAGGCATGCCAATTGGTGTTGGCATTCTTTCCCCCCAAGCTGGCAACGCTTTAAAGCCCGCATCGAAGATGATCCGTTTGGGATTAGGCCGACTAGTTACCAAACTTCTGACAAAAATAGAAGGCTGAGTGTCGACACCCCATTTCTGATACGACATATCGCAAAACAATGCTCCACCAGCTTGAATTTCAGTAATCCCTGACAAGTGTGAAGTAATTTTGTAAGTACCACTTCCCCCGCCACTGACAATCTCCACTGGTAACCCTCCATCCCGGCACATTACAGTCGTTTCCTCGAGAATACTTACTGCTGTCTCCACAGTTCGCTTCTTTAACTGTGGATCTTCAATCCCAACTGCGTGCCCTTCCCAAGCCATGAGTCCTTTATAACAAAGCCCTGCTGTTTCCATAATAAGCTGGGACATTCTGACTGTCTCCGTTCCAGGAGGAACACCTGCACGATCCATACCTGTATTAACTTCAACCAGCACATTGATTTCAGTATTAAACTGTGTAGCAATTTTTCCAAGCTCAGCAATGTTCAACTCATTATCCACAGCGATCTTGACATCAACTTGACGACACAGGTTAGCCAATCGTTGAATCTTCTGAGAGCCTACAATCTGATTAGCAATTAGGATATCTTTAATTCCCGCATATGCCATAACTTCAGCTTCACTCAGTTTAGCGCATGTAACACCTATTGCTCCTGCTTCTATGGCTTTATGCGCGATTGCTGGCACCTTAATTCCTTTAGTGTGCGGGCGCCAGTCGACGCCAACAAAGCTAAAAAAGTCCGCTAGCAGTTGAATGTTTCTTTCCATAATTTCTAAATCCACCCAGAGAAACGGTGTATCTAATTCGTGGATCTGGCGGCCAATTGTGTTCATAGATCTCCAGTGCTAAGTCTCAGAAGTCACCTAGATCAAACTCAGTTCATTTAGAATCACGTCTTTTAACATCTTAAATCCGGGAACTTGAAAATGCCCCAAAACCTCTCAAATACATCATATCTATAATCTGGAAACTGACGTAGATTATTCATCTCAGTTTTGTTATAATGGTGTTGCTTTGCCTTTTGCTTAGTCCTAGATTTCAATTTAAACGTAGCCTGAGAAACCAAGGTGCAGATTGGAATAACCATGACAACCTTACCATCTACGGTGTCAACTGTGAATTCACAAACGCTCACTAATAATAACATAACTACCCAACCAAACATCGTATTTATTCTAGCAGATGATATGGGATATGGAGACTTGGGTTGTTATAACCCAGACTCAAAGATTCCAACCCCTAATATGGATAATTTAGCATCACAAGGAATGCGTTTTACTGATGCCCACTCACCATCTGCAGTCTGCTCTCCAACGCGATATGGTGTTTTGACAGGTCGATATGCTTGGCGTTCCCGATTGAAGAATGGCGTTCTATGGGGATATTCTACTAGTTTAATTGAAAAAGGTAGAACGACCGTCGCTTCCATGCTCAAGCAACGCGGTTATACCACTGGTTGTGTCGGTAAATGGCACCTTGGGTTCCAAAACGGCGACCCTGTTAATAGAAAAAACCAAGTAGATTATAACAAACTATTACAGCCTGGACCAATTACACTTGGATTTGATTATTTTTATGGGATCCCCGCCTCACTAGATATGGATCCATACATCTTCATCGAAAATGATCGTCCTGTAGAATCAGCTACTGAAATGATAGAAGATAGCGCTCACCGCCGCCAAAATGGTGGAGGATTTTGGCGCGGAGGTCCAATCGCGCCCAATTTCAAGCATGTTGATGTTCTGCCCATCATCACACAAAAGTCAGTAGAGTTTATCCAGAAAAACGCTAAAGAAACACCAGAAAACCCGTTTTTTCTGTATTTCCCATTGACTGCACCACATACCCCTTGGATACCAACTAAAGATTTTTTAGGCAAGAGTGGTGCAGGTTATTATGGTGACTTCACCACACAAGTGGATTGGTCGGTTGGTCAGATTATGAATACATTAAAACAACATAATCTGACAGAAAACACACTCATTATCATCACCAGTGACAATGGCTCACATTGGTACCAAAATGATATTGAACAATTTGATCATCGTTCGAATCTGCATTTGCGTGGCCAAAAAGCTGATATTTGGGAAGGTGGACACCGTATCCCGTTTATCGCCCGCTGGCCGAAACACATTGAAGCAAGCACAATAAATGATCAAACTATCTGCCTAACCGATTTGATGGCAACGATTGGTGAAATTCTTGATGAAGACTTGCCTGAAAATGCAGGCGAAGACAGCATTAGCATTTTACCCACATTGGTCAACCATCAATTAGATCAACCAATACGAGATACTATTATTAATCACTCAGCAAACGGAACGTTTGCTATTCGTCAAGGAGCATGGAAATTAATTCAAGGGCTGGGTTCCGGTGGTTTCAGCTCACCACAAACTGTGGAACCATCTCTAGATGGTCCCACAGGTCAACTCTATAATCTTGATGATGACCCCAGTGAAACCAATAATCTTTACTTAGAACAACCAGAATGTGTCGAACAATTGACAAAATTGCTCGACACATATCAAGATCAAGGATACAGTCGGAATTATTTTAGTCCCTAACTCAATTTGGATATATAATGCATGCTGAACGTCTAGAAAATAACCCTATTATTTTGCCCCATATGGATGAAAAAATGGGCCATAACATCAATGGCCCTTCATTGATTCAAATACCTGAATGGGTGGAAAATCCTTTAGGAAAGTATTACTTATACTTTGCATGCCATAACGGGAAATATATTCGTTTAGCGTACGCCGATGAACTCGCAGGAAACTGGAAAACCCACACACTTGGCACATTGCAGTTGGAAGATTCTTTCTGCCAAAGACACCTAGCGTCACCTGACGTACACATTAATCAAGAAAATCAAGAAATCATTATGTATTACCATGGCCCTGTACACAATGCGGAGAAACAACAATCTAAGGTTGCTATCTCAAAAGATGGCATCCAGTTTACAGCTTTCCCAGAAAATCTAGGAAATTCCTACTTCAGAGTCTTCTGGTGGAAAAAGTTTGCGTATGCATTGGCCATGCCAGGAATTTTTTATCGATCGAAAGATGGTCTGAAAAACTTTCAACAAGGACCAACCCTATTCTCTGAAAATATGCGTCATTCTGCAATCAAATTGGACGACAACCAACTAACGGTTTTCTATAGCAATAAGTTGGATTGTCCTGAGAGGATTCTCTGTTCAACGATTGATTTAACCCCAGATTGGATGGATTGGCAACCCAGTCCGGCTGAAACAGTTTTAGAACCAGAGACAGAATATGAAGGCGCAGATTTAGCCTTAACCCCCTCTAAGAGTGGAAAAATTAATAACAGAGTCCGCCAATTGCGAGATCCCTGTATTTATCGGGAAGGAAATGAAACATATCTACTTTACTCTATCGCTGGAGAGCATGGCATCGCTATTGCCAAACTGACAAAAACCTGAGAATCACTCCTAACCTAGTATCGAAAACATGAGAACAAGAGAATTAAAGAAAATTGGAATTCCCAAGGGAGAACCCACTAAGCGTGCCTACGAACTCATTAAAGATTTGGCTTCCCAACAACATAATCAAAAACAAATAAAAACTATCCTGTCAGGAATTGCAGCAAATCCTGCACTCTACAGAAATCATCAAACTTACAGAAAACTAGCGGAAGTCTTGAAAAAAGGGACTTATCCCTCACCCAAAACACCAGCGACCTACCAAAAATGGGGAAAAAATCTAGATTCTCAATCTGTCCAACAGATGGAAAATGCCTGCCAGTTGCCTGTATCAGTTTCAGGTGCCTTGATGCCAGATGCACATTTAGGCTACGGGTTACCAATCGGTGGTGTATTAGCCACCGAAAATGCAGTGATTCCGTATGCAGTTGGTGTTGATATTGCCTGTCGCGTAAAGATGACAGTCTTAGATATACCCATTAAAGCTTTGGAGCACAATAAAAGCAAAAACCAATTAGTCAAAGCCATCGAGCGAGAAACTCGATTTGGAATCGGTTCCAAATTCAAACATCGACGCCAACATGAGGTTTTGGATGAAGAATGGTCAGTTTCCCCTATTACCAAACAACACAAAGATAAGGCTTGGAGCCAATTAGGCACTAGTGGTAGTGGTAATCATTTTGTCGAATTTGGTGTCCTAACAGTCGATGAGACCAAATTGGGATTGGAGGCAGGAACCTACCTAGCCCTCCTCAGCCATAGTGGCAGTCGAGGTACTGGTGCTATTGTCGCCTCTCACTATAGCAAATTGGCTCAAAAATTACATCCTGAGTTACCCAAAAAACTTCGCCAATTAGCTTGGCTTGATATGGATACTGAAGTCGGGCAAGAGTATTGGGCGGCTATGGAGCTAATGGGAAAATATGCTGCGGCTAATCACGCGTGCATTCATCGACACATAGTTGCATATCTTGGAGCAAATATTTTGTTGGATTTGGAAAATCATCATAACTTTGCTTGGAAAGAAAACCACCATGGACGCGATGTGATTGTACATCGTAAAGGTGCTACGCCGGCAAAGGAAGGTACGATTGGCATCATCCCGGGATCAATGGCAAGTCCCACTTTTGTAGTTCGTGGAAAAGGAAACCGAGAATCACTAAGCTCGGCAGCCCATGGAGCAGGACGGGTGATGAGCCGAAAAAAAGCTATTAAAACACTTAATTGGGAAGATACACGAAAGATACTGAAAAAAAAACAGGTAACTTTACTATCTGCGGGTTTGGACGAAGTACCTTTTGTCTATAAAAACATCGAAGAAGTAATGGCAGACCAAGCAGATTTAGTGGAAACTATCGCCCGATTTGATCCTAGGCTGGTCAAGATGGCTCCTCACGGAGAACGACCTGAAGACTAACGTTTGATAAGTTTCCACTATCAAAACTGAATCATACCTCACATTGGCTACTAAACCATTTCATTATTGTGCTTCATTCAGGAGTTTATCGTGACCGTTATCTCGACTACCACTGACCCTGTCCCAATGACAGACGCGCAAAAATTCATTTTCGACCTAAAAGGCTGGATACTGCTATCCGGTGTATTAGAACCAGAATTGATTGAAGCATGTCAAGAACATCTCCACAAGCTCAAACATGAACCCAATTCATTACCTAAACATGAACGATATTCGCTGGCTGGTCCAGCTCAGGAATTAATCGATCATCCTGCTATTGTCGGTGTTCTACGAGAAATTATAGCACCAGATCCCGGACCAGATTCTTACGGGTTTCGTTGTGAGAACAGTTTTGCTATGTATCGTACTGCAGGCCAATCAGGTAGCCCTCCTCACTGCGGCCCAATTGTCGGACCACTCGCTTATCGTGTTTTAAATGGTCGGATCTGGTCAGGCTTGACTCGCGTCGTCTGGGAATTGACTAAGGTACAAGAAGGACAGGGAGGCACCCCAATTATGTCCGGATCTCATAAAGTGAATTTTCCAGTCCCAGAGGATTATAGACACTTCGATCCATGGCTATACGAAAGCTATTCATGTCCACCCGGATCTGTTTTGATTTTTTCTGAAAGTTGCTGGCACTATGGCCTGGAATGGAAGGATACCAATCGAGACAGACGAGCAATTTTCAATTGTTACAATAGCTATTTAGCTCAATGGCACAAAGCCAATTTGCCAGCCGAAGTAATTGATCAGATGCCCCCGAAGCGACGGACAGCATTCCGAGGTGTCTGGGGACACAATTTCCACCAAGGTCAACCCAACGACTACTATAGCCAAGACAATCAGGCATTGTAATATGCTGCAAGTTGAGATCCTTGATCCTACAGAAATTAAAAAAGCGGCAACCATCTTCTATCGAGATGGTTTCACCATTATCCAAAACGCGTTGACAGTTGATCAACTTGTCATGGCACAATCTGGAGCTGAGCGTGTCATTGCCCAGCAGATGAAAAACATCCCACTTGACCAAGCCAACCGCGGATATGCCCGCTACTCTTTCGGTTCACAAGTGCACCATCCAGAATGGGCTCAGTTAATTGATAATCCATCCATTCTACCAATTCTAGAAACCATCTGGAATAGCTCTGACTTTGTCTGCTCAGGCGCAGGCGGAGACTACTCAACCCCAGGAGCTGAAATTCAGCCACTTCATAGTGATCTTGGTGATTTTTTCAACGATTCATTAGGAATTACCACTGTTAAGGACGTACCAACACCTTTTATCGTTGTAAACTATTTGATGGTTGAGTTCACGCAGATAAATGGAGCGACACGATTCGTGCCGGGAACACATCGGACACGCACACCAATTCCCACATTGGAAGAAGAACCAAAACGTTTCAAACAATCCTTTATTTCTGCCCCAGCAGGCACGGCTATTGTCCGTGATGTACGATGCTGGCACGGCGGCACTCCAAACGTTTCGAACCAAATTCGACCTATGCTTGGTATTGGATACTTTGCACCTTGGTACCGAGATAGCCGCTTTGAACCACTTCTACCTCTTCAACTTCATCAGACCCTTTCCAATCGAGCCCAGCATCTTTCGCGTTTTCTCGTCAAACATGAGACATCTTTAAATTAGGACCTTATTGCATCAATTTATCTTGAAAACAACCTGCTAAATTTCCCCCAAATTGATGGCCAGATCCTCTAGCTGGAAACTTGATATTGACTCGTCTCGAATATCAATAAGATTTCGGATAACCTGTTGAAAAGATGTTCATTAACCATGGCAACTTAGAAACAAGAGATCAAAGCGATTTGATTAGGCTAAATTACTTACTAGAAACACCACGTTCAGAATTCTTGACATTCGATCCAAAACATGCGATTTTGTAGAGGTTAATCAACTAACAAACCTGAAATGACGAGAGGGGAACCTTTTTGAGATTCCTAACTGCTGAACAGGTAAACCAATTCAAGCTCAATGGCTTTTTGATAGTTGAAGATGTACTGTCCAAAGACGAGATCGAGGTACTAGCTCAACGCACCGATCTCATAGCAGAAAACAAGGTCAATCAAGTTCCAGATACTAGCATTCAACTAGAAAAAATTTTCAACAATGGTGAACAAACGGTTACAGACCAGATATTATCCGTGCGCAAACTCTATAATCTAGCCGTCTACGATCAAATAATGTGGGAACATGTCACTCATACTAAAATTGTGGGTATCATCACTGACCTTTTAGTAACAGACGATGTCAAAATGTACGGAGATCAGCTATTTATGAAGGCACCAAAAACAGGGACTGCACAAGGATGGCATCAGGATTCAGCTTCATGGCGTGACATTTTCCCCATGGATTTAGTCACAGCTTGGACAGCTATTGACCATGCAACAGAAGAAAACGGATGCTTAAATTTCATCCCCGGGACACATCGTTGGGGCATGATGTCATCACACAGACTGAAACACTTTTTATCTGATCTCGGTAGCAACCAGTGGCCAATTGTCCCTATACCATTGCAGGCTGGTAGCATCAGTTTCCACCACAGTCTCACGTTGCACATGAGCCATGCCAACCAATCCAGTCACCGTCGCCGTGGATATGCTGTTCACTATATGCGTGCGACTTCGTGGCGAGATGAGTCAGTCACGGACGCTCCCAAGATGCCACCATTCAAGCAAGTATGTGGACGTTCATTTCCTAACCGCGTGTAAATTTGACATGAAAGAAAAAATCTAATGTCTAAAACTTATAAAGTTGCTGTTATTGGATCAACCGGTAAAGGTGGCTACGGTCATGGGTTGGACAAAGTATTTAAGGGTCTAGATAAAGTTAAACTGGTAGCTGTGGCAGACGCCGATCCTGAAGGATTGATCAAAGCGGGGAATCGGTTAGATGTCTCCAATCTTTACGATGACTATCGACAAATGCTGGAAGTGGAAAAGCCTGATATTGTCAGCATCGCTCCCGGCTGGATTTCAGAACGGGTACCCATGATTGAAGCTGCGGCTTCAGTTGGAAGCCACATCTATTGCGAAAAACCAGTGGCTGGCAACCTAGTTGAAATTGATGCTATTGTCAACGCATGTAGTAAAGGGAACATTAAAATGGCAGTTGCCCACCAGTGGCGCGCTATGCCTGCTATCAGGCAGGCTATCAGGGATGTCATATCAGGAAAGTTTGGGAAACTTCTACGGATCTGGACACGCCCTAAAGATGACAGTCGTGGTGGAGGTGAAGAATTGTTGTTACACGGAACACATCTATTTGATTTGATGATGGCCTTCAGCAATATTCCTCGCTGGGTTAGCGGTCATATACTACAGAATGGACGGGAATCTATCCAATCGGATTGCCACCAGGGCACGCAACCTGTTGGCCTTATCATAGGCGATTCAATCTCAGCTACATTTGGTTTCGATAATGGTATTCGGGGGTTTTTTGAATCTACAGCCAATCTGGCAATTTCGGGTCAGTCGAACTTTAACAATCTCTTTGGTATGTCAATTGAATGCGAGCAAGCGAGCTTGGAGCTTCGTGAACCTGGCGATTGCTACATTTATCCAGCGCCACGAGTATTGCCAGACCAGGCACATTTGGCTTGGGAAAAGGTCTGGATTGAAGGTTGGCACGACAAATACAACCACAGTTTCCTTTGGAAAAATTTCCTTCATTTGGGCAATCAAATTCTTGTCAAAGATTTGATCGAGGCTATTGAAACAGAAACAGAACCACTTTCCAGTATCAGTATGGCACATTACATCAACGAAATGGTCCAAGGGGTGTATCTCTCACACTTTTCCGATGGTCGTCGAATCGACATCCCCTTAGCAGATCGAGCACACCCGTTGGAATCCTCCGAATAAAGAACGATAGATATCCCAGAATTCTTTTGTAGGACTATCGTTTACAGCTCTAGCTTCAATCTGCACCATCCTCTCCAATGAAAATGAAAAGATGCTTAGTGCTCATTTCACTCTGCATACTATGCACTAGGGATCGTCTTCTGGAATAGTCTGGGTCTGGAGTGCCGTTTTTACTGGACGGACAATCAAATTGGCTATCTTAAACTCGGTGGATTGAAGATGTACCGAAGGGCAGTTCCATTTTTCTTTAGCTTAGTTTGGGGCGACTATATTATTAGTTTTGCTTGGAGCATCATTGGATTAATATTCAATATATCGGTTTATCGCGTTTGGTACTAACTAAAATTATTCTAACTAGTATTCAACAAAAACACATATGTCAAATGCAATTATGATCAAAAACCTGCGAAACGGATTTCGCAGATGAAAAAGGACATCCAAAAACAGATAACCGCCAGATCTGTAATGATCGGAGCCGGCGTAGTCATCTTTGTCAATCTAGCCTCTCCTTATACTGAAAGCGTTGGTTTCAGCAACTTTTCGTGGAGTTATCTTCCTGAAGGAGCGGCCATCCCGATGTTGCTCATTTTGGCTATTAATGCATTGATCCTAAATGTACGAAAAACACTAAGTCTAACCCAGAGTGAGTTATTGGTTATTTTCGTCATGGGATTAGTATCCAACGCAACGTCGATCTGGTTAATTTATTTTTTTCTCGCTGCAATTGTTTCTCCCCGATATTTCGCTTCACCAGAAAATGAATGGCAACATCTCCTCCTTCCTCATCTTCCAGATTGGTTAATTATCGGCGATACTAATCATGCTGTCCGGTGGTTTTACGAAGGTCTGCCATCAGGAGCAAAAATGCCCTGGCAAGATTGGATCATCCCTCTAGCAGTGTGGTCAACTTTCTTTGTTGCCCTCATCCTAGCCTCATATACATTAATCGTCTTCTTCCGTCAACAATGGATAGAGCGAGAAAAGCTTGCCTATCCACTAATGCAACCAGTCCTTCATCTAGCTGAAGGAAGTCGTCACCCTGAACTATCCGTGTGGTTTAACCCATGGCTTTGGTTGGGAATTGCAATCCCATTTTTCATTGTTGTTTTGGATGTATGCCACCACATTAAACCTCAAATTCCATCCTTTCCAGTTGATCACCTAGGTTCACTCAACTGGGGAAGACCTTTTTCAGCCCCAGGTCTTTCATCACTCGCATGCTGTATCAACTTTATTGCCATCGGGGTCGGGTACTTTGTCCCACAAGATGTACTACTGAGTATTTGGCTACTTTACCTCTTGATAAAAGTTGGAGAAGTCTCAGCGTTGTCTTACACTGGTAAATGGTATCTTGGTTCTGGAGGTATGTTCGTCTGGGGAAACGCAGCGATTGCCTGGCAATCCTTCGGCGCATTCCTTGTTTTTGTTGTATTCTTCATCTACCGTGCCAGAAAACATCTCTGGCAATTTTTCAGACTATCATTACAAAATACTCAACCTGATCGAAACAGGCTGATGTCACCGAGAAATACGATAATAACATTTGGAACCAGTATTGTCTTTATGCTGATATGGCTGACTCAATCAGGCCTTCAATTCAAAATAAACGTGATTTTCATACCACTGCTGATGCTAATTTACCTCGGCATCGCCCGTGTGATTTGCCAATCAGGTATTTTTTATGTCGTCCCCCCAATGATTGCACAAAATCCATGTATCCATCTTTTTTCACCCCGACGAATTGGTATACAAGGAATGATCTCACTGGGTTTAACTTACGCTTGGCATGGTGACGTTCAATCTGTTGTGTCTGGTTTAAGCGCGGAAGGAGTAAAATTGCAGTCCGCGATTGGTTGCACTGGTCGACAGTTAACAGGCTTGATTTTGTTTGCCCTAGGTGTAGGCTTACTTGTTGCACCATGGGGAGTAATTCTCTCTGGATATTGGCAAGGTGCTACAAACTGGAATACATGGTTATTTCGTGGATTCGGCCCCAATACATACGGCCAAGTACTTACACAACTTGAATCTTCAATGGGACAAGAACAAATATGGCAACGCCTAGTTTATTTTGGAATTGGAGGATTGCTAACAGTAGGAATAACAATCATGTACTATCAATTTCTTTGGTGGCCAATTCACCCAATAGGACTTGCCATCATTTCTTCATTTACTCTGTATACCGTCTACCTAGGTTTCTTTATCACATGGGCTTGCAAACATACTATGCTACGGTGGGGCGGGTTACGCCTCTACGCAAAGGGCATTCCGTTTTTTATCGGGTTACTGATCGGTCATTATCTTGGAAGAGCAGTGGCATTAACCGTTTATACTATCTATGGATTACAGTTTGCTTAAACACCTTCTGCTAGTAAGATACTGTTGCATGTTATGAGAAAATTAAACACTAATAAGGAGTCAACCCTTATACACCAACAAAACAGTTACCTTATTCATTGGAATATTATAGTAGAAAGACAAGATGGAGTTTGAAATTGCTAACAAAATTTATCAGTTTTATTGGAATCTTCGCCATGGTTGGTTTTGCCTACGCAATCAGCAATAATCGAAAGGCTATTAATTGGCGACCGATATTTTGGGGAATTGGACTACAAATAATCTTTGCCATCCTCATTTTGCACCTAGAATTTGGGCAGATTTTCTTTTCAGGTTGTGACAGGGCTATAAACTGGTTACTTTCCTGTGCTGATACTGGAACAGATTTTGTCCTGAGATCCCTTGTTACCCATACTATAGATCCCTCTGTAAAAAACCTTGCTTTTAGGGCTATACCCACAATTATCTTTTTTTCGTCCTTTATGGCTATTCTATATCACCTCAGAATCATGGGATTCATTATCTCAATGATTTCAATGATCATGCAGAAAACAATGAAGACCTCAGGTGCAGAAACACTTTCTACTGCCGCTAACATCTTTTTGGGGCAGACAGAAGCTCCACTAGTGGTCAGACCCTTTGTTAAAGAGATGACACAGAGCGAGCTGATGGTGGTAATGACGGGTGGTTTTGCCACGATAGCCGGTGGAGTCATGGCTATATACGTCAGCTTATTAAAGGATCAAGTTCCAGGTATAGCAGGCCATCTCTTAGCTGCAAGTGTAATGAGTGCTCCAGCAGCACTAGCAATATCCAAGATTATAATTCCAGAAACTGAAACACCAACGACATCGGCAACTGATCATATTACAATAGAGCGAGTTGACCAAAATGTTCTGGAAGCTGCCAGTCGAGGGGCAACTGATGGAATGAAACTAACTCTGAATGTTATTGCCATGCTAATTGGTTTTGTAGCTCTAATTTCCCTAGTCAACGGTATCTTATCTTTATTGAACCTTAGTCTGGAACAACTCCTCGGTTACTTTTTTTCCCCCTTTGCTGTCCTAATGGGAATCCCTTTTGCTGAAGCCCTTCAAGCTGGTAGATTACTAGGCGAAAAATTGGTTCTAACAGAATTTATTGCCTACACGAATCTATCAAATATCATGACGAGTTCCAATCCACTTAGCCAGAAAAGCGCTGTCATTCTTTCCTATGCACTTTGTGGGTTTTCTAACTTTGCTTCAGTTGGCATTCAGTTGGGTGGAATTGGCGGGATTGCACCAGAACGGAGAACAGACTTAGCTAAAATAGGACTTCGAGCTATGATCGCAGGTGTTCTAGCCGCCAATATGACTGCAACGATAGCTGGAATCTTATACAAATAAAATATATATAACGTTATCAAATTTCAAGTGTGGGTTACCTAAGAATCTTTTCATCACCGGTCTCGATAAGTAAATTCTGTGTCTTTAATAGCTTTTTCTATAACCCTGTTTTTGTATTTCAGCTCGTCCCATTTTTCACAGTATAATCCACTTCGTTGAAACATCCGATCGATTGTCCTGAAATCTTTCCCCCAATAGAATGCCAGCTTTTTACATAATTCTAACTCAGCGACATATTGTGTTGGGTAATCTATATTTAAAGAGTCTGAATTACTCTCCCAACTTCCAAACCACAAACTACTGAACTTGTCGTCTTTCATCGCAACATCCAAAAGTTTTGTATCATTAAAGTTAGTCATCTTAGTTTTTTCATAGAAAACTCAGTTTCAAACTATACTAACCACTTGAATCATCCATAACCACAATATAAAACAGAACAAGAATACAAAAATATAAAGAAGAAATTAATTACTATCATTAGTAAGTTACCATCAGTGGATTGTGTTATGGTATTGAAGTGGAATGACAGAATTCCTGAATTGAACTAAAACACCACAAGACGCAACACACTGGAAATCTCTCTTGTCAAGCTGTATTTGGAGATCACAGGGAATTACACAAGAAATATAGGAACTACCCATTTTACGGTAAATCAGACAACAGCTTTTTTATTAAATAATATGGAGAAATCCAAAATGAGCTTTCTAAGCAACAATTGGCCATGGTATATCTCGGGAACTATAATCGGGTTATTTGTTCCATTGCTTTTTATTTTAAGAGGAAAAACTTTTGGTGTGTCAGCCAGTTTAAGGCATATCTGCGCCGCATTTCCACTGTCCCAAATTAAATATTTTGCCTACAACTGGAAAGAGGAAGGCGCCTGGAATCTGTACTTCGTTATCGGAATTGTCATCGGTGGTTGGATCGCCGGTTACATAAGCAGTACGGATGTAATTGATATTTCAGAAAAAACAAAACAAAGCCTAACTGCTATCGGAATTACACAATTTGAAGGGCTTGTTCCGAAGCAAATTTTTAACTGGGGTTACTTAAGAACAATCCCAGGTTTAATTCAACTAGCCATCGGCGGCTTCCTCATCGGTTTTGGTACCCGTTATGCTGGTGGGTGCACATCGGGTCATGCCATCAGTGGATTATCAAATTTGCAGTTATCTTCACTTGTAGCCGTGGTTGGTTTTTTTGCTGGTGGTCTCTTTGCCACTCACGTGTTATTACCTTTAATTTTAAACTAAATTGGATAATAAAATGAAAGATGCGCGCTTACTTTTTGCAGGCATAATGTTCGGCATTGTTCTCACACGCTCAGAAGCTATCTCTTGGTTCAGAATCCAAGAAATGTTTCGGTTTCAGTCATTTCACATGTATGGTATTATCAGTTTAGCAGTCATTATAGGTGGACTATCAATTCAAGGTATCAAAAGGTATCAATTAAAGGACATTGATGGACATGACATCATCATCGAGAACCAGGAATACAGAACGTTCCATCAATATATTATCGGTGGGTTTATTTTTGGTATAGGCTGGGCTTTTACAGGAGCTTGTCCTGGTCCCCTGTATGCATTAGTCGGTAATGGTGTGTGGGTTGTGATAGTTCCGTTGTTAATGGCCGTTATCGGTGCTTTTTTTTACGGTATCTTAAGAGAAAAATTACCACATTGATAATCATATTCCTGAAATTAACTTTTGTAGTAGTATAAACAACAGGAGGAAAATACTATGCAAGCTCAATACCGAGTCTGTATTGTTGGGTGTGGGAGGATGGGAGGGACTATAGACGAAGAAATTCAGGGAAATAAACATGGATCACTACCATATTCCCATGCAGCTGGTTACACATCTTACCCACGAACAACTGTGGTAGCTGCAGCAGACGTTCTTGAAGAAAAAGCTCAATATGTCTGCACCAAGTGGAACATCCCAAAATACTATCTTGATTATCGAGAAATGATCGAAAAAGAAAAACCAGAGATCATCAGCATCGCTACTCGTCCAGGTAACCATGCTGAAATCACCAGCTTTGCCGCCGAACATGGTGTCAAAGGAATTTATTGTGACAAGCCCCTTTGCGCTTCTATGGAGGAGGCGGATGCTATGTACGATATATGCGTTTTGCATAATATCAAATTCAATTTGGGCACCCAACGCCGTTTCTCACCCGGTTATTTGAAAATGCGCGAAATTATCGAAAGCGGTGAAATCGGCGAACGCAGTTCGATAATTGCTTATTCAGGGGGAGCTGCACTTTGGAGTTATACACACGCAGCAGACATGATTCTCTTTTTAGCTAGTGATTCCAATGTGGATTACGTTCAAGGGGATGTTAATATTGATGATAACGACTTCGAAGATAACCGAACTGAAGTTGACCCCTCTATTACAATGGGATATATTCAGTTTCGAAATGGAGTTCGAGGTATCAGTATCCCAGGAAGTGCCTATGAGTTTGAAGTCAATTGCAGCAATGGCGTTATACGTTCACTAAACAACGGTTTGGACTTTCAATTACGTAAAAAACACGGAAAGTTTAACGAGATATTGGACACCAATTTCCCCAATTATGAGCATAAAAGCGGAACTGTCGGCTGCATCGCTGATATTGTTGAAGCCATTGATACAGAACGCGAGACCAAAGGGAATATACGTCTGGCACGTATCAGTACAGAGATAACATTGGGTATCGTTGAATCCCAAAGACAAAAGGGAACTCGTATTTACATGCCGATGGGCAACCGCTCCTTATATCTTGGACAATGGTAATTGAAAACTTAAGTGTTATTATCTAAAGATTCAGGTTTTCAATCATGTTGCTTTCGCTAACCAACGCACCGCATTTTCAACGATCTTTTTGACTTCTGGCATATGGTAAATGGGGAAAGTTTCATGACCCGGCCGAAGATAAAACACACGCCCGTTTTCAACTGTCCATGCTAAACCGTCGCGCGTGAGTTCTGTATAATTGTCATAGACTCCAGCGAGCACAACAGTTTCAGCTTTTGGAACAGCATAGGGTTCACCATACCATTCCACTCGTGGGATCGTAAAATCACTAACACCTGCAGCAATCGGATGATCCGGAGCTACAACCTTGATATCACCTTTGGTTCCATTTTCAACGTATGCGCGAAAAGAACATTCAGTTTCCATCAGCGCTTTAAATGGGCGAGCAAAGTGGGTTGAATGTAGCCCTAGGAACCCTAGACCATTTTCCTTAACGTATTTTACGATCCGCTCCACACTCGTATCTGCCACATCTCCATGCTTGACGTGTCCAAACCATATCAATACATCTGCTGATTCAAGTTGCTCTTCACTAACCCCCTGATCGGGATCTTCAATACTTGAAACACTGGCAGTAACACCTTGACAACTGTTGAGATGATCTGCCAAGCAACCATGTATCCCTGTTGGATACACAGACTCCGGCTCAGTGAATTCGGACCAAGCAATTACTTGAATATCGTTGTTCCCTTCCATACTAAATCTCCTTAAAAATTAATTTCTGACTATGCTACTATTATTTTTAAATATCATCGACTACATAGAAACGATTTTCCGCATTCGGTCCGCTAGATCAATCTGTGTTTCCCTATCACCTCCAACCTCATGAATAACCGAATCTGTATACCCCACAGACCTAAGTTCTTTCATTACAGTTGCCCAATCAGTATCACCATCAAGCAGATTGACGAATCGATGTTCACCACGGTTGAAATCTTTCAGGTGAACCCGCTTAATACGATTACCTAGTTCACGAATCCAATGTTCCGGATAACCATAAGCCATCATATTAGCTGTATCCAAATAGACACCAACCCAATCGCTATTAACCTCATCTACAATTTCTCGCATTTCCTTTGGACTTAAAAGAAATTTGTTCCATACATTCTCAAGACCAATCGCAACTTGGCAACGTTCAGCCACAGGAACCAAATCCTTGAGTGTGCCAACGAGGTTATCCCAAGCTTGCTGATACGTGCCTTGAACACTAAGTTGACCTGGATGCACCAGAATAGCACCTGTTTTTAAGGTGCTTGCAATTTCGAGGGCTCTTTCAACCGATTTTGCCGCCTCTAGTCGTTCAGAGGAATCTGAACTTAAAAGACTACCTTTCAAAGCAGCCATACTAGTGATTTCAATGCTTGCTTCATCGAATTTTTCGGCAACTGCACGGATGTCATCATCATCCAAATCAACATGGATATCCTTACCGTCTCGAAATGTGAGTTCGACGGCTTGATAACCTGCTACCTGACAGAGATCTATAGTATCATCTATAGACATATCCCCAAGAATAATTTGTGTCACACCAATTTTCATCAGTATTCCTCGATCTGTTTTAAGTAATTTTTCGCTTGATCAATCCCAGTTCCATAAGACATTATACTAGACATAGCAGCTACCCCAAAAGCACCTGAATTTAAACACTCTGACACCTTACCAGGGGTCATGCCACCAAGAGCAAAAACCGGAATATCTAAAGATCCCACAATTCGTCTCAGGCTTTTAAGACCAACCGCAGGATTTGATTTGCTTATTGTCGGATAAATTGGACTATAGGTCACAAAATTGGCCCCTGCCACCTGCATCTTTTTAGCAACATCAAGATCATGCACTGAACACCCAACCAACAAATTTCTAGCTTTTGCATTTTGAATAGTATCTAATAAAGATCCTGGAAGATGAACACCATCAACACCTGCATCCACAGCAATGTTTATATTCGAATTAATGAATAGCTTAGCAGAATAGGCTTTGCAAATTTGGTTAATGGGAACTGCAATACTTCGCAGTTCAGTGTCTGATAAATCTTTTTCGCGCAGCTGTATTGCCCGCACACCAATGTCAAGGAGAGAAGCAACATAGTCCTGTATCAATCTTGGCTTACACAATCGCCGGTTGGTAATTGCGTACAGCTTAAAATCAATCAATCTTAGCCAATACCCTCCCAATATTGCCACATATCCTCGGGGAATTCATCTTTGATATCATTTAAGTCCTTACGTCGCAAACGAGAAATTGCAGCCACCCTAACATTATGTCCTACATTTGAGCCAGCAGTATGTGTCATTTGATGATGCCAAAAACAAACATCACCTGCTGATCCAGTAAATTCAAAACCTTCACCAAGATCAAAAGGGGCTACCCCTCCAGGTAAACTATCAATATCATGGTACTGAAAATACTCAGCCCAAACAATATGGCTCCCTGGCCATACAGTAAACCCTCCACCTTGTGGTGGGACCTCATCAAGATAAACTGTCGCACCCAGTGTAAAACTGCCAACAACTCCCTTGGGAACACCATTTGAGAGAGTATGATATCCATCAAGATGTCCTTGTTTTGGTGGATTCCAATCTGCACCTGAATTAGGAAAACCCAAATGTGGTCCAGCACCACCATCTGAATGAAGTTTACCTTTACCTACCAATTCCTCCGCCATCGAAAAAACAGGATCACTATAGACAATACGCTTCAAGGCGTCCTCACCCCCAACCGGTGCGACACGATAACCTTTTCCAACCCACGTTTCTGGATCATTTCGGTCTTCCTCGATATTTTCCCAGATTACATCCAACGCTGCTTCAATACGCTCAGAATCTATCACCCCTCGCTTGATTAAGTAACCAAACTCCTTAAAGTGTTTTTTGTCTTCATCATTTAAAAACATTCTGTAGCCTCAACACCATCTATTCATAGAAGCTAATTATCCTACATGCAATTCTTTTTGTCAAAGAATGTATAATGGTATTGTTGAAAGATTTTGAAAATCTTCATATAATTTTGTTATGAACCACGATCGCTGGATCGAAGATAAAATTGCACAACTTAGACAAGATAATCTTTGGCGCTCACTTAGATCAATCGAAAGCATCCCACTTGGCCGAGCTACGATTGATGGCAAAGAGATAGTACTTTTGGGATCAAATAATTACCTCGGTCTTAGCGCACACCCTCAGGTAATTGAAGCTGCAAATAATGCTCTGACTGAATTCGGAACGGGATCAAGTGGTTCAAGGCTAACAACTGGGAATCTCAATCTATATACGAAACTGGAAAGAAAAATTGCTAGCCTTAAACAAACCGAAGCTGCGATCGTTTTCAGCTCAGGCTATTTGGCTAACATTGGAGTAATTCCCGCTCTAGCTGTGGAAGGAGATCTAATCTTGAGTGATGAACTCAATCATGCTAGCATTATAGATGGTTGCCGCCTCAGTAAAGCGAGGAAATCAATTTATTTGCATTCCGACTTAAACCACTTGGAACATCTGCTTAAAGATGCTAGCGGATATCAACATCGATGGATCATTACAGATGGTATTTTTAGCATGGATGGCGACATTGCCTCACTCCCAGATATATACGATTTAGCTTGCCAATACAATGCAAGACTCATCGTGGATGATGCACATGGACTAGGAATACTGGGAAAAAAAGGCAGCGGAACTGTTGAACATTTTGGTCTTAGTCAAAATCAGGATATCATTCAAACTGGCACCTTAAGTAAGGCTGTCGGTGGTCTGGGAGGATATGTCGCCGCCAGCAAAAACCTAGTTGAGCTCTTGATTAACCAGGCGAGAAGTTTCATTTTTTCCACTGGCCTTCCTCCTGCAACTCTAGCAGCAGCAACAACCGCAGTTGATATCATCCGTTCCTGTGCTAGTGTTCGCCAAAACCTGCTTAAAAATGCACAAAATCTTCAAAATGCACTTCTTCAAAATGGATTCGACTTCTTGCCAAATGAGACTCAAATTATCCCATTGATTATTGGACCTGCTAAGCAAGCACTACATTTTTCAGAAGTCTTGTTTGAACATGGCGTTTATGCCCCTGCAATTCGCCCTCCTACTGTTCCTGAAGGTACAAGTCGTTTGAGAATGTCAGTGATTGCTAGTCATACGGAAAATGACATTAAAAAAGTGATTCAAGCTCTGATTGCATCACGGACTGCAGTTGACAAACTTCACTAACTATAATAGAATGCTTCCAAAACCTGACAGATAACATAGGAATCATATTGGAGACTGAATACTACGATGGAATTTGGGATTCCATTGTTGGACGAACGGACCGAAAACAGGTTGAACGTGATATCGTCGACGTACTGAAACGGATCCAGATTTTTGATGGTTTAAGTAATCGAGAACTAAGAAATTTCGCCAGAATTTCTTACCAACGCATATATGCTGAAAACGAAACTATCGTCATTGAAGGACAAGATTCCGCTGGGATGTACGTTATCCTTGATGGTACCGTCAAGGTAACAAGAAAAGTAGAAGACGGAACAACTATCACTTTAAAAACTTTAGAAAATGGCACTTTTTTTGGTGATGTTGGTTTGTTAGACAACGCTCCACGAACAGCCACAGTTACTGCGATTCGATCATCAAGAATTATCGGTTTTTTCCGACCGGAACTCCTTACTTTGATCGAATCAGACCCCAAATTAGCCTCTAAAGTCATTTTTGTGCTGGCAAAGGTTCTTGCATCTAGGTTGAGATTTACTAATCAAGAATTGCAAAAAGCCCAATTTGAAAACGATCGACTTCGGAATCTTACCCAAAAGACAGACAAACAGTCTGGAGATCAAAATTAGAGGGTTGAAGATTCCAAATGAGAAATTGAATGATGAACAAAAAAGATTCAGCCCCTAATTCATCCAGCTCCCAAAAAACTTCGAACCAATCCTTTTCGAAAACAAGGGAGCTTTCTATTGAAGCGATTTTACCAATTCAAGAAAATTTGAAGGAAATCGCAGATCACACACAAGACACAATAGAGGTAAATCGCGAGCAAACCCACCATACGCGTGAAGGCAACAACCTTCTAAGAATCATTTCCTTCAGCACCACTGTTATTACACTCGCAATCATACTTGCTGGCCTATACCTAATCAAGAACACAGCAACATTACTATTATTTTCTTTTTTGGTTGCTTACATACTCAGTCCAATTGTTAAGTATGTTGAACGCCGAGGCATTAACCGGTTAATAACCATACTAATCCTAACAGTATTCATCTTGGCTAGTGTTATTTTCATTGCATCCATCGCAATTAGACAAATTCAAGGACAAGTTCTGTATATGCAAAGTCCGGAATGGAAAAGTGATTTAGCAACGTCAGGTATAGCCTATATTGAAAGATTACCAGAATCTGCACAACATCTTTTAAAAAGTATAGCCAATGTTTATTTAGACAGCGTAGATAAACCTCAACAGAATGCAGAGGAAATCCTCATTCAGTCAAGTATTGATAAAATCGAGGTTTTCCTTCGTAACCAATCAGAAGCAGTTATCAGCACACTTACTAATTCGGCTAAAGGCCTACTTTCTGCTTTTACCACTGGGATTATTGTTTTTTTCCTGACTTTTTTTATGCTCAATAATGGAGAAGAAATTAAAAAAACGTTTATTCGAATTGTTCCAAATCGTTTTTTTGAACCTTTTCTTGTCTTACTGGACGGGCTCAACCGACAATTAGGCGACTACCTTCGTAGTCGTGTCATTCAAACAATACTACTTTCCATTTTGTGTGCAATTGGATACTGGATTTTGGGACTTAAGTTTGCCTTAATTTTGGGATTCACCGCAGGCCTTGCTAACCTTATACCTTACATTGGCCCGTTTATCGGCGCTATTCCTGCCATAATTATTGCTTTAATCGAAATAGACACGCGGTTCGGCTTTGGTTGGAGCTTAATAGGCATTGGGATAATAACCATTGCGGTTCAAGTAATTGACAATGCTGTAATTTTCCCACTGTTGATCGGCAAAAGCGTTGAACTTGGCCCAATTACGACTATTGTGGTCGTATTATTGGGAGAACAGTTCTTTGGCTTTATCGGTCTCCTAATGGCTGTCCCAATTACGGCAATGATCAAACTCACCATTTCAGAGGTCACAGTACAATTCAACGGTTACTCAAGATCAATTATCCATGGACAATGAATACTTCTACCTTTCCAGAATTTTGCAAATATAAACATGATATTTCATGTTAGTTCTCCACAAAGAATTCCAATCGCTTGCTACAATGTTGTCTACTACAGCCCAGAAGGTCCCTCAAAAGACGGCTGTAGTTTTTCAGAACGAAACCACCTCGTATTTACAGCTTGAAATGATGTCGAATCAAGTTGCCAATGTACTGCAAGACATGGGTATATCTTTAGGGGACAAAGTAGCATTATATTGTATCAATTCACCTTGGTTTATCGCTGCATATTATGGAATTCTAAAAGTAGGAGCAACTGTTGTACCCATCAATTTGTTGCTTAACATCAATGAGATTGAATACATACTATCAAACTCAGAATCTAAAATATTAATATATTTTGATGTGTTTGAACGGAATATCATCCCAATCAAGAACCAGTTACCTTACTTTAAAAAACCTTATTGTTATTGGAAAAGCAACAAAATTGGAGGCTCGGCCGATTACCGACATCATTGCTAACGAAGAATCTACATTTACTACTGCGAAAATTAATCAAAAGGAACACATTGCTTCCATTATCTACACTTCCGGAACTACGGGTAAACCAAAAGGAGCAATGCTTACACACCGCAATCTATTACATAACGTAAATTCGATCCTTCAATCGATAGACCTGCAGGATAATGACATTTTTTTCACAGTACTACCGATGTTTCATTCTTTTGGATCGACAGTTGGAATGAACACACCGATCGCTGGTGGCGCAACAATTATAGCGGTACCTCGGTTTATGCCGAAGGAAACCGTAAAAATAATTTACGCGACACAAGCAACCATATTTATGGGAGTTCCATCAATGTATACGATCTTTGCAAACATCCCTGATAACCGAAAACGAGATCTTTCTTCACTTCGAATATGTTTTTCTGGCGGAGCGACACTTCCCGTTGAGGTGATGAAACGATTTGTGGCAAAATATAATGTTCCAATTTGTGAAGGCGATGGGCCGACAGAATGTTCTCCCGTAACATCAATTAGCCCGATATATGGGAAACGCAAGCCAGGTTCTATCGGCAAAGTAATCCCTAACGTACAAATGAAGATCGTTGACCAAGATGGGAATGAAATGCCTGTAGGTGAAATTGTCGTTCGCGGTGGAAACGTACTGAATCATTTTTTGAAGAATGGTATCGTACTGGCGACATGGGTTATGTTGATGATGAAGATTTTTTCTATATTGTCGATCGGAAAAAAGATATGATCATTGTCAATGGCATGAATGTTTACCCACGAATGATTGAGGAGATTATTTATCAACATGCCGCAGTGCTAGAGGTCGCGGTCGTGCCAGAACCAGACTAACTTACATGGAGAAATTCCACGGGCAGTGATTGTCTTAAAAGCCCAAGAAAGCGCATCTAAAGATAGCATCTTGGATCTATGCCGGAGGAATCTAGGTAGACACCAAATACCGCGAATCATCGAAATCGTTGAAAAATCACCAAAATCTCAAACGGGAATTGATTCGCACAGGTGAGGTCGAAAGAGGAATCGACATCCAAACTAATTAATTCAAGCTTCTGCAAGCAGAGATTCAATTGACGGTTTGTTTTTCAAGATGATATAATTTTGGCTTTTAAATGTGGAACTGGATAATCGCATGTTAGCAGTAGACCTAAATAAAACACTATTCTATCGCCACCGGGGTTTTGACCGCGAAGGTTTTGCCAAATCCGCAGAGTTAGCTAAAGACCGACTAAAACAACTGAGGAATGAGATTGATTTTGGCACAGAATTTAGACCTGCGAGCGATCCTTTTATAACTCAGCCATCATCTACAGCCCACATACCAATAGTAAGTACTACATTATCGGTTCCGCGCTCGGTTCGCATTACCTATTCTACACCAAATATTATGCAGTCCCTACCAAATTACCAACAACTCGATTTGTCCAGCGATCAGATTGCTTTTTCAAGTCTTGATCTTTATGGATAATGAAAACTATAATCAAAATAGAATGTTTGAGGGAATTGAATGCAAAGATCTGATGGCCGACGTCAGGATCAGATGAGACCTGTAACTATCGTACGGCACTACCTACAACACCCAGAAGGATCCGTTTTGATTCAGGTCGGAGGAACCGAAGTAATATGTACAGCTTCAGTCGAAGATGAGATACCTCGCTTTATGAAAGCACAAAATATCCGTAATAAAGGGTGGGTTACAGCTGAATACTCGATGTTACCTAGGTCCACGCATGACCGGATGCAACGGGAGATTACACGTGGACGAGCTAGTGGCAGAACTCAAGAGATCCAACGCTTAATTGGCCGGTCAATGCGTGCTATCACCAATCTCCAAGAACTTGGGGAACGGACCATCTGGATCGATTGCGATGTTATTCAGGCTGATGGAGGAACTAGGACATCCGCTATTACCGGAGCATTTATTGCGTTGTGGGACGCTTGTAAATGGTTGCAAGATTGTGGAGCAATCAAGAAAATCCCAATTGAAACTAATGTCGCAGCAATCAGTGTTGGAATTGTAAAAGGATCACCATTGCTTGATTTATCTTATGAAGAAGATTCGAAAGCAGATGTGGATATGAATATTATCATGACAGGCGACGGTAGATTCATTGAATTACAAGGAACAGCTGAAGAAAGCCCTTTTTCAAAAAGTGAGCTTGACCAAATGGTAGAGTTTGGAACTTCCGGTATTAGCGATCTAGTTCAGTTACAAAACCAATTGATTAATGAGGGCTTAGATGAAGTTAGTATTGGCGACACAGAATAGTGGAAAAATTTCAGAGTTTCGTCAAATACTAGCAGATAAGAGCTGCATCAGCATGCGATCACTCTTAGATTACCCCACTATCCCTGATATAAATGAAAATCGCAGCACTTTCGCTGGGAACTCAATTAAGAAGGCAATTGAAGTGTCAAAACACACAGATACTGCTACCCTTGCTGATGACTCAGGCTTGGAAGTCGACGCGCTTAATGGTAATCCAGGTATTCTTTCAGCCCGATATGCAGGTAAGAACGCAACATCAGACCAACTGATTTCTAAAGTATTAAAAGAACTCGAAGGAACACCCGATACTAAACGGACAGCTCGGTTCAGGTGTGCAATCGCTTTAGTAATCCCAAGTTGTACCGACGGCATGGTGATTGAAGTTGTAGAAGGTATTTGTGAAGGAAAAATCACATTTCAAAAGCAAGGTGAAGACGGTTTTGGTTATGATCCAATCTTTGTCCCTCTAGGCTATAATCAAACTTTCGCTGAGCTTGGAACCGAAATCAAAAATAAAATTAGCCATCGCGCTAAAGCATTGAAATTGATAACAAAAATCATCTTGGCTTAAGCAAACAGATAAAGTAACAAGAGGTGCTAATATACTATGAACCAACAACATTCAGTGATTGTAAAAGAAATAATCACGGAACTGGAATCTCGCGATTCATTTCCTCCACTTTCTCCAACCAAGGAATGGAGTTCTACACTAACCACTAGACTTGAAAATTACTCGCTTGGGGAGTTATTCGATGGTTTTGCTGTTACCGATTCGGAATTTGGAAATTGTGTGAGAAGCGGTTTGTTGCTTTGGAATGACGCCCTCGACTCATCCCATGAAATTGTACAAAATATTGGTACGAAAACAGGAAACTATTGGCATGCCATCATGCATCGCCGTGAAAGTGACTATAGCAATGCAAAATATTGGTTCGGACGAGTTGGCAAGCATCCAATTTATTTTCAATTGCTCTGTTATGCCCAAGAACTATCTCAAACAGAACAACTAGAAGAATATACAAAGATCCTTGAATCCAATGACGAATGGAATCCTGCCCAATTCGTCGATTGGTGTCAAGCTGCAACTAATTCAGAAGACAATAAAAAGACTTTTCTTGAGCAAATACAACTCAAAGAGCTACAGTTACTCATTGATTTTTCTTGTAAAAATGCACTGATTTGATCAGCACTAGAAAGTTCAAATGAATAGCAAAAAGCCAAGCAGAAGACTAAATTAGGCTGCTTGGTTTTTTGGGTTCCTGACGGGAAAACATCCTATTAAGTTAGCCTTACTACGCTACCTTATAAGCTTGGAAATAATTAATCAGTGTCCTAAAATAAATCATGGATAAACACCCGGTTTGGTTGTATCGTTACACAAAACCAATAGAAATGCGCAGATACATTAGTAAAATCGTGACGTATGTTTCACCATAAAAGAACCTATCAAGATTATAATTATAAACAAAGATAGTTTAAAAAGATGCCACTTTATGATTCCAGTCATAATCCATAAAAGGACTCATTACCAAACCTAAGTACATTTTGCAATTTTGGATAAGAAACTCAGTAACACGGCTATGCTTCACTTGCCAAGAAGCGGAATAAAGATAAATTAGGATGTCACACCTAGTTTCTCTATATTATTCAGTTCGCTACCAACACCTTTGGACTCAGCCAACTGTGTTCACAAATAGTATGTACCTAGAAAGCAGGAAGTGCATTATATTCCCCTAAACCTACATCTTTTCCATCAAAGAAAATACAGATCTTGCCGAAGCAATTCTCCCAAAGCCAAATTGGCTTTCAAGAATAATTTTTCGGTTGAGCTCACAAAAACAACTCCTTTCAAAATATTGTTTTTCAAGAAATGAAAAAAAAGAAATCACAGCGAAAATTGACGCCTGCGTTTTTTATCTTTGTTGTTTTGGGCTGGGGAGGGTATTGGTTCTCTCCCTATCTGCTTGATTCTACCAAGCCAGTTCTTAAAGTTGAAGGACTCGTAGACCAAGGAACTTATAATGGTAAAATTAACGTCGACATTATAGCAACAGATCCAACCCATCGATCAACGGGGTTGAGACTTGTCACTGCAAAACTTGACCAAGAAGTTCCGATAAAGTTGAAAAAACGCAAGCGATTCAGCAAATTTTACACGAACCGACCTCCTAAACCGTTCATAATCGATACAAAAAACTTGGATGAAGGCTTCCATAGCATCATCGTGATTGCAACTGACAAATCGCGAAATAGGAACCAGAACCAAATCCAATATACTTTTTTTGTTGACAATCAACAATTAAAAATCCACACCTTACCAGATCCAATCAGAGTTACACAAGGCCACACATCAGCAGTTTTTATCAAAACGAGTGAACTTGTAACAAAAGTCAAAGCAAACATGTTTGGGAAAGATTATGAATGTTATCCAGTCAAGCTTAACACCATCCAAGGCCACCTTAATCGCTTACTTATTGGTGTGAATGTGCAAGAAAATACTGGTATCCACCCAATAAAAATCTTGGTGACTGACCAAATGGATCGATCGGTCGAAAAGACCTTTTTCGCCAAGGTTAGCAAAACCAAATTTACACATGGTGGATATATCAAACTATCACCAGAGAAACAGAAGGTCATGATGGACAAATCAAAAACCCGTGAGGATAATGCTAAGCGCTGGAAAGCATACGAACAAGCGCAAAAAACAGAATCACAACTTTGGCAAGGGTTGTTCATTCGACCAACTTCAGGGGCTTTGACATCGGCGTTTGGAAAATATCGTGAATACAACACAGGTGTAAAACGGCACCATCTTGGAACTGATATTGCCAATCAAGTAGGCACCGCAATATACGCAGGTAATAGTGGGATTATCACACTGGTAGATAATCTACACGTATATGGCCAAACCGTAATCATTAACCATGGACAAGGAGTCTCAACAAGTTACAATCATCTCAGTAAAATCAAAGTTAAAGTTGGTAATCAGGTAAAAAAAGGAGAGGAGATTGGTTTAATGGGAGCAACAGGCCAAGTGACTGGCCCCCACCTACATTGGGGAATGGTTGTAAATGGAACAGCCGTTGATGCCGAACAATGGACCGATCAGAACTTTTCATATGATGAAGAGACTATCGGAAAATGATCATCAAAAAATTGGAATTGAACCAAACGGTTCCTAGCCCAGTGTGTGTGTCATGTGATACGTGTTGCCATTTCCCTAGCCAAGACAGCTTAATGGCACCGATTTTCACCCACAAAGAACGGAAGCGCGTAATTGAAGATGGTTTCTCACCAGATCTTTTCGACCCCACTGACGACGGTAAGAGTTCACGAATTCAACTAAGAGCTTACGACAAAATGTTTATCTGCCCGGCCTTTTTACCTGAAACGGGAGAGTGTTCTATCTATCCAATCCGTCCCCTTGATTGTCAGATATATCCATTTGTAATTACATTCGACGAGAATCACAAACAAGTTCTACTCTGTATTGACGAAATTTGCCCATATACAGAGATAGAAATCTCAAAATTCTACCGAGACTCAAGCCAAGTTGTCGCGTTTTTGGAATCAGATACAGTAATGTTAGAAATCGCCGAGAACTGGAGTTTAGTTGGTTTGCGTCTGGAAACGGCAACGGTTATTTGCACTCTCGACAGGCTAACCTCCTATCTTACTCAAACCATTAACCATTGATGACAAAACCGTTTTTGATAGTTATGCATGTCAAGCAGAAACTAAGCTGTCAAGCTATGCTTTTGCATCAAACTGGATTTGGCACGATCTCTTCGATTTTCAGTGGGCAATTATTGACGACCAATTTTGCCTATTTGCCAAACAAATAGATAGCTTTTTTATGCCAATTATGCCAATGGGTAATCAACTCAACCAAAGCACAATCCAATACGTTTGGGATTTTATGATTGCCAACAGCCGAAACGACCAAATTGTTCGGATTGAGGCTGTACCTAATAATAAACTCCCTCTTTTTCATCTTTTAGGCTTTAAACCCTTTTTAAAAGAAACAGAATACCTTTACGATAGAAATCAACTAACGAACCTCCATGGAACCTCTTATAAAAGTAAGAGATCCTCGATAAATAACCTCATACGAAGCAAACCAGATCTTCGAATTGAAACCTATCAACCAGTAATGTTCGATCAATGCCTTGAATTGTATCATCAATGGCAATTAGGGCGTCAGGCAAAATATAGCGACGCTATATACCAAGCCATGTTAGTAGACTCTTTGGTCGCTTACAAATCTAGTTTAAACTATTTTGAACAACTTAAACTAGTCGGCTCACTAATTTACATTAACGAAGAACTCAAAGCATACACCTGTGGATACCAGTTGAGCCATGAAATATTTTGCATTTTGTTTGAAGTGGTTGATCTTACCATCAAAGGACTATCACAATTCACTTTCCGAGAATTTTGCCGTAGTCGGACAGAACGTCAGTTGAACGCGATGGGTGATTCTAATCTAGATAATCTAAAGAAGGTAAAGATGTCGTATCGCCCAATCCAAACACTTCCAGTTTATAGCATCAGGCATGAATAATGAAGGTCGCATCTATATTTCTTAATGGTTACTATAACTTTGATCAAATACAATTTTATCGTAGCGAAATTGAATCCGCACTTAAACAAGATACACCTCTGATTTGTGCAGATGGAGGTATTCATATATTTCAAATGTGTGGCCTGCAACCAACTATCCTAATTGGAGACCTCGATTCCATTTCGGACTTTACAACCCCAACAATTAACGAACTAAAACAATCTGGAGTGAATGTTATTAGTGAATGGATCGGACAAACTGATAAAGATTATACAGATGGTCAACTTGCAGTCATCTATGCACTTAAAAAACTGAAATGTAATTACATTATTATTTATGGAGGATTTCCAACCTCCTTTGATGTAGATCACTTCCTCGGAAACCTCAAGTTGATGCGTTTGGGCTTCCACATATCGATAATTCCATCGAGCTTCCGAGCAGAAATGCGAGATGTATTTCAGGCAATATATTTCGTTTCATCTCAGTTAGAAATCAATCGTAAAAGCGAAAAATCACAATACATTTCCCTAATTGCCGAACATAGAAATGTACATGTGAAAAGCAGCACGGGACTACGGTGGGACGTATCTAATATGTGGATAGACCCCGATCAACCAAAAACATTAAGAAACGAATTTATTTCAGATGCTAACAAAGTTATGATTGAATTAGCTGAGGGATCGGCCCCTGTCTATGTCATTCATAATTGGTAAAACCTGAGAGATGAAAAAACTAGGCATTATATCCGGTTCTGGTGACTTACCATTTCTACTTGCGAAATCTGTAGCTGACCATGGGATAGAACCAATCATTGTTCAAGTCACACAAAACCTGTCGCCGAAATTAGAAAAAATTGCAAAACATATCTATCCTATTGGAATTGGAAAAATCCGAAAAATTATTAGATTATTCCTTGATTCAGGCATCGACGAAGTTGCAGTCATTGGAAAAATTGAGAAAAGCACTCTTCTCAACCCACTTCAGCTAGACACTGCAGCTATTAAAATCTTGTCGAACCTCCCTAACAAAGGAGATAGAACGATCATGATGGCCGCAATTGACTATTTTGAAAAAAAAGGCATAAAAATAATTGATCAGACACTTTTCCTAAAAGATCTATTGCCTGTTGCGGGAGTCTTGACTAAACGGAAGCCCTCAAGGACTGAATGGAAAGACATCAAATATGGCATCGAACTAGCTCGCCAAGTCGCAGGTATAGATATCGGACAAACTGTCGTGGTTAAAAACGGAATCCCAATTGCAATTGAAGCAATTGAAGGGACAGACGCCACAATCGAACGAGGAGGAGCATTAGGAGGAAAAGGAATTGTGGTTGCCAAAGCAACTTCATCTGACCACGATTTCCGAGTCGATGTTCCGACAGTTGGAGAACGAACTTTGAAGTTGCTCCACCAAACTAATGGAAGCGTCTTGGCAGTTGAAGCAGGTAGGACTTTTCTACTAAGAGGCCATCAACTCTATCAGATTGCGGATCAACTAAAAATATCCTTAGTTGCAGTTAATTGAACTCCCCACAACACTTAATAAACCAGCTACCTCGTTAAAACAAGAAAACCATTCACTACGGAAGCTTTTCGAAGATCTGCTCTGTGGTTGGAAAATTACCCACTTCAAGTTTAGAGAAAATCAATTCGCTATTTAAAGACACTTCAAAACAACCACCGCCTCCTGGAACAAGCGTCAAGCCTTTTATTGCCGTCTTATATTTGCTGAGTAGATCACCCGCCAAACTGGCGGCTTGTGGCAAGTAGTTTCAAGCTGAACAATATTGGATAACCAAGTTCATCACACTCTCCTACATATCTAATAAATAACTCGATTTTAAAATAAAGCGAAGAATTTTGCAAGCTTTTTTATAAAACCCGTCATTAGAATCCAAGCATGATAATGATCACAACAATTCATTTGACAAACCAACAGAACTATAGTATATTAGGGTTTTCGGAGTCCGATTAGATCCTAACTTAGCTTTAGTTTTCTGCGGATCAGAGGGTTTTTTTGTTGACTATCCTTCTAGACGCATGTTATATTTTTCTTTGGTCCTTCGAACTTATATTAAGATTGAATAGAGAGGAGTAGCTGTGATGGCAGCATCCCCGCTAATTTCAGGTGGAGCGGTTCCGGGTATTGCTCAGACGAAACCTTTAGTGTCGATAGGCTCGGCGCTGCAAAAACCATCTATAGGCCCCTCTTTCCAAATGGGTAGAGATAGTGCAGCTTTAGCGAGTCGCTCCAAAGCGCCTGCGAATTCGGTCGTTGAGCGCTCTTTTAACGTTGCAACCTCCGCAGCATCCCCATCGGCCGTCAGTCGCGATGCAAGCGGCAATTTGGTCGGTAGCGGTATTATCGTAGATTCTAGTGGCTAGCTAACTTTGAAGCTTGTTATAGTGTTCAATTAATTCGTCTAGAATATTGGCTTTTCCTGCGAATATTCCAGCTGGTTTCTTCGGGTTTCGTTCATTGTATCTCATGGTTTGATATCTGCTATCCAATACAACCCCACCTGCTTCCCTCACAATTAGGTCGCCCGCACATATATCCCATTCGTTTTTTGGTTGTACCGTAAAATATAAGTTTGATGTGCCTGTAGCTAGTTTTCCCAACTTATAAGCCACACTGCCGATGTAATGTAGATCCCCAAGAATTGGCACAAAACCTTCAAGCATACCCTTCTTTTCTTCAGTACGACTTACCAGTGCGGATGCCTGCTTCAAATCATCACACCCAACACATTGGATAGGAGAACCGTTACAAAAAGCTCCTTCACCAGACACAGCACTAAAGACTTCACTTGTGGCGGGGTTGTGTAAAATACCAACAATTGGATTACCATCTTCAACTAGCGCTATAGAAACTGCAAATTGCGATAATCCTTCAATAAATTCTTTGGTCCCATCAATCGGATCGATAATCCACACACGAGACTTCGTTAGTCTATCAGAAGAATCCTTTGTTTCTTCCGATAACCAACCATCATCAGGAAAATTTCCCATGAGGATCTCATAGATTTCTTGATTAGCTTCGAGATCCGCAGTTGTCACAGGATTATTTGGACTTTTATCCTTGACCTCGTAGCTATTTCGGTAGTATTTCATTATGACTTTTCCCGCGCTCTCTGCTGCCTGCAACGCTACTTTAAGTTCTTTCATATTAACTTTCATTCAACACAATAATCATAAGACACAAGAACTAACAAAGAAGCTTGAAGATTAAGAATCCATCAAACTTCTCACAATTATAGAGATTTAGAAATTACAATAACATAATTTTCAGAAAGCATCGAAGTTGTTAAACCTCTCGTTTGTTTAAAGCAAAATTTCCCATTAAACACAACTCCTTTTAGAGGTGCATATCGATTCATTGTGAGAGAAGATGATCTAGCTCTGCTTCGTCATCTTTAACTTCAGACGTCCCTCCCACCTGTTCTCCTTCTGTTACAAAACCGTAAAGTTCGAATTCTGCAATCTTAGCTTGAGCTTTTGTTTTGCCACCTATTTGTCGATATCCAAAACCTCTCCGCACATTCTTTCTCCTCAAAGCCGCATCATCTGCAGTACGACGGATACGAGCCCTAACACCCGAAGTATGAATAGTCCTAGTCAAACGAATATCAATTTTATTTTCTTTATTACTCTTGACTTCCTTAACCTTTTCCCATTTTCCGTTTGAATCTGTTATCCATATATCAAGCATCTGTATAACATTAGCAGAATAGATTACAACACGATGAATGGCCTTAGGCTCAGGAAGAATAACAACCGCCTCAGATGGAGCAGCATAAGTAGCCATCGTCCTGATATAGTTATCCTCACCAGACATTGAACTTTCAACATATTGTGTCTGACCTATAGTCTTTAAATCACCATCAATTATAGCGGGGTCATTGGCCTGAGTCCCTTCCATTAGCGAGTAATTTGAACTCCATTCTTGCCCAGCAGAAAAATTTTGCAACGCTTTGCAACCCAACACCATTACCACCAAAGAAACCACGACAGTCAATTGAGTTATTCCTTGCAATTTCATGATTTACCTCCTTACTGTGTTATCGTTAGATTCATTTGTTGGATCATCTCCAAAATGTCCTTCTTTGACAGCTCACTAACCTTAAACTTCAAATCCAGAAAAAATGGAATTAAATCTTCCCCTGCCGATTGGCTCAAATAATAGAGGAGAAAACTGTCTTTCATTTTCCCTGGTAGTTTTTGATGCAAACGATCTTCCTCAACCAAACGAAAAAAAGTTGGGTAGAACTGGCTACCATACCGTTGTTTCAACTCTGAAACGATGGAATATGAATAATTGTAACACCAATGAGTTAAAGGCCCAAATGTAGTCCCGACATGCCCTCCCCAACCTTGTATAGCATTGACCCCGTCGAGATCAAGCTTTAAATCATCATAAAGATCAACTTTTCCGTGTTCGTTCCCCTTTGCATATTCAACTTCAACCAACACGGCAATTCCTTCAGCAAACCACGTTGGAAGCAAATAGATATTTGTAAAAGCATGAGCTAACTCGTGAGCTTTGACAGGTCTCTGATTGTACATTTCAATAGGAAAATCCATTTGAATGCCTGTAATCTTTTTGATAAACCCTCCATTTTGATACTCAGTCCTCGATTGAGTCTGTGTTACTGCTTGATGCTTGGAACCATTGTAGAAGTCATGCAAAACTATTTTTATTTTTTGATTGGGTTCGAAACCGTAAACATCCTGACTGCCAGGTTCAAAGCCAAAGATATCATGCACAAAATCGTAAAGACTCTCCATATATACAAGCGACCCATGCCCAACCCCATGACGCTCATCCACACTATCATAATCTTTGAGCTTTTGAAGATCTTCGCTAAAAATCAAAACATAATGTTTGCTTTCAAACGAAACGCTACTATCAGAAACTTGAATACCTGCGTCAGATCTGGCAAGTGTAACATATTGTTTTTTAAGCCTATTTTTAGCCTCTGTAGCCTTTCTTTCGTGCATTTCATTTAATTGAGTACAACCAATTGTAGAGGCAATGAATAACCCTATAAGTCCGTTAATAATCTTCCATGGATCATATAGTTTCATAAAAAGCATTCACCAAATTTATTGTGTATTAAACGCTAAAGTTGAAAGCATTTGATTGTAGATCTGTAGATATTTCTCATAACTTGCTTGATCTGGAGTCCAAAGATCATAATGATAAATGTAAAAAGTATTGCTGGTTGAGCGCATGAACAAAGAAGCTTTACTGTGCCTACCGTCATCAGCGACAATATCATAGTAATATCCACCAACTCGGTCAGCAGAGAGAATCTTCCCTTGACCTGTAACCTTCAAGGCATTTTCCCTCAGTGCTCCAACCTCATTCAGAAATTCGATCGTTTCAAGAAGACCTTCAACATAATCTTTTGGGGTGTTAATATCACTTACAGTCTGTTTTTCAATCCAGATAAGAATATGAGGAAGTTTATTCTCTAGAACATCAACGAGTTGGTAAACGAAATCTGACTCGGCCACCGGTTCCATTAGAAGAAGCGAGTCCATCTCATTTACTTCAACCTTAAACCCAAAAATCTCTTCCCAATCAAGAAACGCATCACTGGTATTCTTATTGCTAATTTCCTGAACAGTCCAATTATTGACAGGTAAACCAAGAAGCTTAAACAGGTACCTTTGGTTTCGATATTCGCTACCGTGTAATCCAAGTTTAGGCAGGCTCAGATTCTCTTTAGTAACCGAACTCAACACGTTATCGCTACTTTCATCTGCACAGCTAAAAAGCATTACCAACAAACACAGTAAAAATATAATTACGTTTTTTTCGCAATTTAACATAAGCATCCTAGACTATTATCCTATACAGCTTCTGTAGAGAATTTTACCACGAAAGCCCACTCATTTGCCACGGAGAACTGTTGATCACAAAACCTTTAATTTTTTGATTTTCGATTAACTTTACAGCTAATCGGCCCAATTATATCAGAATTAGCTAGTGAGACAATAACTCCACGGGTTTTCTTAGGATAGAATCAGCTCGTATTTGCTGTAGGCTCAAAATAAAAGGTTGTTCTAAAACCACACAATTGACTTGGAATCATTTCTAATTCCAGTATTACTTAACACCGAAGAAAAAAACGGCGATAACAATCGATTTCAGAGTATGCAATCGCAACACTCCGCATATTAGAAACCCCAGTGCAGCTAAGTTTTAAGGTAGGTAATAAGCCAATAAACAAACGATACGACCGCTTTGCTAATTATGCCTAGAAACTTCGTTCGTAATACAACCTACATAATCGGGGACTTTTCGATAGTCCCCAAGCAGTCAGACCAGAAAACACAATAATTCTCTATACATTATCAAGTTGGACATCACAATTTTCCCTTGGTGGAAAGAACTCCGATGATACGTTCATCCATACTAGTTGCAACATCCAACGCCTTGGCAATCCCTTTAAAGATCGCTTCCACGATATGGTGACGATTAGCACCATAAACAACGTTAATGTGAAGTGTCATACCACTATGATTAACGAACCCATGGAAAAATTCCTCTACTAGTTCAACATCAAAAGTACCAATTTTTTCATTGGTTAGGGAGGTATTGTAAACCAAAAAGGGTCGACCACAAAAATCTAGAGTAACTCTTGCTAGTGCTTCATACATTGGCATATCGAAATTTCCGAAACGCCGTATTCCAGATTTGTCTTGAACTGCTTGTCGAAACGCATCACCCAAACAAATTCCCACATCTTCAACAGTATGATGGTCATCCACCTGCAAATCCCCAACTGCTTTCAGCTCAAGATCGAAAAAACCATGCTTGGCAAATAATTCAAGCATGTGATCTAAGAACCCCACCCCTGTTTGTATATCAGACGAACCAGATCCATCAATATCCAGTTTGAGCGAGATCTCGGTTTCATTTGTTTGGCGATGAACTTCCGCTTTTCGTTCCAAATTGGTAATCCTGAACCTTCGATTTTCTCGTCTCTAGAGTCTAGCATACCAATTTCTTCGAATCAAGATAGAATCTGCGTTCTGTTAACCTCAAATTATCTCCGTATTTTTCGCCAGCCCATGCTATAATCTTGGCTTTATAATGATATTTTGTATAACAACCTACAGGCAGGTAAAATTATAATGAACCAAATTCAAACTGTATCAAACGAAGATTTAGAACTACTCAAGCAATTCGACACACCAACCATATGTAATGTTATTGAACTCTTCGAGATCCGTTCGCGTAATACCGGTTATATGGATCAGCGGATCAAATCAAATTTTCCTGAAATGCCCCCCATGGTAGGTTACGCAACAACGGCTACATTTCGTTCCAATTCTCCACCACGCGAAAACGATGTATATTCGGGACTTGAAGAGCAAATTGATCAATTTGGAGATATTCCTGAACCACGTATTGTCGTTTTTCAAGACTTAGATAGCCCATCTGTAGCCGCAACTTTCGGTGAAGTCATGTGTACAACATACAAAACCTTTGGTTGCGCAGGCTTAATTACCTCTGGTACAGGACGTGATTTGGATCAGGTTCGTGCTATCGACTTTCCCGTTTTTACGAATGGTACAATATGCGCCCACGGTTATTGTCATATCATTGACATTAACGTTCCCGTACATGTGGGGGGCATCACCATATATCCAGGAGATCTATTACATGGTGATGCAAACGGTGTGACCACAGTACCAAATGAAATCGCAGATCAAGTAGCACAATCTGCAGCTCATTTCGTTGACGCAGAAGGATATATACTCGATTATCTACAAAGCGGCAATCAGAACAAAGTAGAATGGGCAAAATCACGCGAAGCATACAGCAAAAAGATCACCGAACTGAAAGAACAAATAAACCCTTAATGGAACCTCGAACTTGAAAAGCGTTTTTTCTCAATGTTATAATAATTCCGCATCTTAAACAACTTGTCTAATCGGGATTCTTGGTGATGTTCCAGTCAACATCGTTGTTTTTGATAGCTATATGGAGCAGTTACGTTTGGGAATCATACCTGCTTAGTTTTGACAGCGAGATCTTCTCTATGGAAATATCAGACTATCCCATCTCAATGGAGGTTGATTCAATCACTTCTTTAGCTCAATTTGGCCAACTAGTTGAACTTTGACCTAGTAGGAAAAACACAACCCCAATAGCATTTAGATTCCAACAAAACAGTATTCCTACTAAAAATACTATTTTGATTTGGACTCTATAGTTATAGCCTTCTTTAGATACAGAATAGAAACTCCCGATCATCAACCTTACAAATTAAGATATTAACTCAACTCTTGATGCCATAACAAGAGGAGCAGAGTTTTGAACGATACTTTTTTAAAACCGCTGCTACATGGTATTTGATACCATCGAAATTTTCAGCTATGTTTGGCAGTACACACTATAATTGATCGAAATACTATTCAGATGAAGGAAACAGCATTCTGTTTTGTGATTCTGTAGCTAAGAATGGAATCCTAATAGGCAGAATGCATACCATGAAGGTGTTTAAGTTGTTTACTAGATTACTTTTTTTATGCCGAAAGGCCACCATTATTGTGTTTTTTTTAGGTGTTTTCCAGCATGCATCTGGTGGGGAGCAAGAAGACTATACTTTCGCCTACAAACTTTATGAAAACAAAGCATATCCAGTTGCCCAGAATCAATTCGACCAATTTATCAAAAAGTATCCCCGTAGCGATAACGCAGACGACGCCAAGCTTTTAGCAGCTGAATGCGCATTGCAACTAAAGAACTTCGATGAAGCAATCCAAAATTACAAACAACTGTTAATTGATTATCCAGAAACTAACCTTTCCCTAGATGCGCTACAAGGTGTAGCAATCTCATGGTATAAACAAGGAAAATATGAAGAAGCAATCAAGGGTTACGAAGAGGTATTGGAAGTCGCAAGTGAAGCAGAAACTATCTCTCATAGCCTCTATTTTATTGGCGAATCATTTGATAACCTCGGTTTATACCAAAAAGCAGGTGAATATTACGACCAAGTGATATCGAAATATTCGACATCGAATGAAGCAGCAGACGCACTTTATTCCAAAGGATGGACATTCTACCGACTTAAGAACTACCAATCAGCATATGAACTTCTTTCTGGTTTTGGTCAAAAACACCCTGAGCATTACGCTGTTCCTGAAGCTAATTATCGTGCTGCCGAGTCACTTTTCAAAATGGGTAAATGGACGAACGCACAAATAGGGTTCAGAAATTTCATTCAAACTTACACAACTTCCCCAAACCAGGAGCAAATGGTTACCGATGCTCGATTCAGACTTGGCGAATGTTATTTTCAACAACAAATGATGAAAGAAGCCAGACAAGAATTCAGCCTACTTCTCAATGAGGGAGTTAGTTCCCTCATTTCAGCTGAAGCGCAATATTGGATTGCAGAGATTCTGGCTGAAGAAAAGAAGGCAGCTGAAGCTATTTATGAATATCAAAAAGTAATCGATTTGTATCCAGACAGTTCTGTATCTGACAATGCATGGTACGGAATTGGAATAGTTTACTTTGAACAAGGTGAGTATGCTAAAGCACTCAGCACATTTAAATTGGTATCAGCCAATCTGCAATCGGAATTATCAACCGCTGCCCGGTTCCGAATGGGAGAATGCTTTCGAATGCTTCGAGAGTTTAACACTGCCATCCTTAACTATAAAAAAATATTGGTTTCTTCATCCCCTTATATTGATGATGCCTCCTACCAAATTGGAATTTGCTACTTTCAATTGCGCGACTATCAAGGCTCAATCAACGAGCTAAGTAAACTCGTCGAAATATATCCCGAAACAGACCTTAGACCTTACGCACTTTACCATCTTGGTCTCGCTTATTTTAATTCGGAAAAATACTTAGAAAGTTCACAAACCTTTGACCTCTACTTTGCTGAAGTTCAGGATCAGAACCTTGAAAGTGCACCAGCAGATGAAGCTCTTTTTTGGAAAGCAAGAGCTCTGTATGAAGCAGAAGACTATGCCGAAACTATTAAGGCATGTAATCTACTAATACAGAAATACCCACAAAGTGAACGTTTATTCCAATCCCACTACTTTGTCGCGGAAAGTACATACTGGCAAAGTCCAACTAAAGAATCTTATCAATCTGCACGCCAAAAATATCAGAAAATAATTGAACAACAACCTAGCAGCAAATGGGCGGAGAAATCACAATTTAGTATTGCTTGGACTTATTTCTCGGAAGCCGCGATTTCTGAAGCTAAAGACCATCAAGATGGCTACAACAAAGCTATTATTGCTTGGAAAACAATGAGTCAGAAGTATCCTGAGAGTAAACTACTAGACCAATCATTATATCAAATTGGTGTTTCTCAAAGTAATCTCAAAAAATATTCGGAAGCAATTCAATCATTTAAGCGTGTGATAACTTCATATACTAGTAGTAGCTGGCAAGATAACTCTCAATACCAAATTGGGTGGGCCTTTTACAAACTGGAAGAATATGGCAACGCTATCGATGCTTTCTCAGAGGTTATACGCAAATTCCCTTCATCTCGACTCCAACCTAACGCGATTTTTGGCATAGCAAATTGCTATTTCAAACAAGGGCGTTATACAAACGCAATTAACGAATACAAAAAAGTTGTCGAAAACTATCCAAACCTAAAGGTCCAATCACGTGAAAGTGGCGCGGAGAAAGCGGTCAATCTCCGCCCAGAAGCTCAATACTATATTGCTGAAAGTCACATGAATCTCAAAAATTATAGTAAAGCCATCAACGCATTTGAAAAAGTTATTCAGCACTATCCCAAAAGCAACTGGGCTGACGATGCCCAATATAGCATCGCTACAGCGCATGAAAACTTAGGACAAAAGGCAAAATCTCTACAAGCGTACCGTACACTGATAAAAGACTATCGATCTAGTAGCCTTGCACCAGATGTACAGCTTCAAATTGGCCGATTTTACTATGTTGAGACAGATTACAAACGAGCAATCTCAGAATTTCAAAAAGTCGTTAAACAATATCCAAACACTTCATCTGCCTGGTTAGCTAAATATAATATAGGCAAATCCTACCTGATGCTTGGATCATATAAGCAATCAATTGAAGCATTTAGTCAAGTTGAGCCGAAAAGCGAATTCTCTGCCAGCGCAATGTTCGAAATCGGAAATGCATGGTATAACAAAAAAAACTCGCGCCGTAATCTAACCAATGCGATTAATATATTAATCGATATCCCTGAAAAGCACCCGAAAAGTCCCTTTGCGGCAAAAGCCCTCGTTCTCGCAGGTGAATGTCACCAAGAAATGGTTCAATGGCAAAAAGCAATAGATCTGTACAACCAAGTTATATCGCATTACCCTCAATCAGACCAAGCAGAATACGCACAAATCTCATTGGGACACTCCTATAAAGCACAAAAAAACTTTCTTCAAGCAATTGAAGCCTACGATATCATTCGCCAAAAGGGAACAGATCGTTACCGTATAGAGATAGTTGTTGAAGCCGAACTCCACCTAGCAAAAACTCAGGCAATTCTAGGCAGACATTACGATTCAGGTGTAACCTATCTTCGTGTACGACATCTCCGTGAGCAACATGACAGTCTTACAGCCTTCCATGCTGCGGTACGTGCCTCAGATGCTTTTATCAAAGCCAACGATATATATATGGCAAAAGACACCTGCGAGGACGCACTCAATTTGTTTGAAGCTAAGGTTGCAAACGCCGATGCTCGAAAAATAGAAGAGTGGAATCAACTTCACGACTATGCGCAAAACCAATATAAACAAATTTTGAGCCGAATCGAACAACAATAATAACTTCAGTAACAACAATCACTGCTAATATGGAACGCTTGGCCCTATTATGTTAATATCAATACCTCGTCTCACATCAGCTAGAAATTGGGTATGCATAACACTATGTGGACACTAAACGGTTCCCCAATTAATATAATTTCAGCATATTACTTAGTAAATTAACTACTACGATAGTTACAATCCGTGAAAATCCCCCAACTCCAATTAAGTTTTTATTATCAATTTTGGGTTTTCGTACTAGTACACTCTACCCTTGTTTGTTCTCCGTTCATACCTTTATATACAGAGGCACAAACAGAGGCACAAAAAATTGACGAGAAATCAGCGGAAATACAACTTGAAGAGGAAAAAATCCAGATCATTGATACAACTAAAATTGTACTTGAACCAAGGGATAGATTTAATGATCAATCAAAACCAGAATTGATACATTCCCTAGCCTTATACGCAAAAGAAAGACTCTGGAACTTACCACCCAACATTTCCCCTAGCAAATCAGTCTATCTCAATAACCAACGTTTAAAAGACTATCATTTCAATTTGACTGTCTATCCAAGTCTTCCAGAATCACTTTTCTATAAATTGACATTGATTGGGCAAACAAATCAAACTAATGGTTTTGTTAGCATAACACGAAACCAAATTGGCACAGAAAACACAGATAATCGTGGGAACTATAGCCTTGATCTATTTCATGGAGGCTTTGGCCACCGATATACTACACATTCTTCTTTGGCGATCAATCTCGGCATGAACCTCAAAGAACTGAATTGGAAAACGAAAACGTCGCAACGTCCAATGGGATTCATATTAGATTCTAAAACACCCAAATTAATGTGGACAAATCTCAACCTAAGCCAAAAAGTCACAGAAAAAACAAAGGCAGATTTGAGTGTGAAATTTGAATCTTATGAACTGGATTCAAATAACCACATTGACAATGGAAAAGATCTAAGAATTAACTTGGACTTTTTCACAGATTTCCCCCCGAACCGCTTAAGACATATACTCAATCCAATGCATTTTGGAGGAGTTCTTGAATACCGCTCCACTGCAGCTTATGTGAGTTCGACAGACACACGTTCTACAACCTTTCGCTTATATATACGTGACCAATATAGCACCCTCGGGCCAATGCTTTTTGACTTAGGCGGAGAGTTTGTCAGTTTCTTAGAAAGCAGTAAGAAACTGGATTCAAACCCCACTGAGATAGATGAGGCACCTACCAGATTTCGATTCAATCCTTCTTTGAACACAGTAGTGAATTTAAATAGTCAATGGAAACTACAAGTTGAATTATATGGAGCAACAAAAATCCCCCAATTATCTGCCCTCTATTTTGATCAGGATTATATCAACGTATCTCCCGCACTAAGATCCGAGAAAATTTGGTGTAGCCAAATCACACTGAAACATTACTATTTTAAAAAAGTTGAGGTCAATCTCTCCGGATTCTCAAAACTAGCAAACGACCTTGTTATTCTAAAAAGAGACCAAAGAGCCCCGAGAACATTCGAGATTGCATGGATCCCATACAATTTTGATCAAAATAGACTCATCTCCGGGGGACAGCTTCTAGTGCGAGCAAACCTCCTCAACCAGCTCAGCCTGAATCTAAAACTCAAACACGAATTTCATAAAAGCATTCCATATCGAGCAACTAATTGGATCGACATGAACCTGGTATATTATCTGCCCTCAGGTTTTCAAGTAAAATTAATTGGTGAATTTCGTGGTGGTAGAACCACAGAAACAAGTAGCCAAAATTCAGACCTCGAAGACTACGTTTTAATAAAACCAAAACTCACTAAGCAATTTGGAAATTATATGAATGGTTTTATTGGCGGGAAATTTGCCATTGGCCAGTATATGCAATTGACTGATTACCCGTTTACGCCAAATACTGTCGACTTTGGAATGGAGTTAGAGTTTTGAACCTACTTGAAATGATTGAAATAGGGCTTGCTCAACTAAGTAAGGGAGGCGTCATTTTAATCCCACTTATCATCTATTCCGTCTGGTCGCACACTATAATTTTCGAAAGGATGTTTCGATTACGACGTAAACAAATTATCCCATCACATCTTGTTACACGCAGCATCTATGATGAGTTAGTGCAGGGTAATCCAGACGCAGCAGTTAGCATCTGTGATAAACGCCCTAGCCCACTGACCAATATTTTCAAAGCTGGAATTCAAAATCAGGGAAAAAGTGAAGAGGCATTAAAGATAGTTCTGAAAGTAGCCATCAATAACGAAAAACCAATATTACATAGATACCTGAGTACTCTCAGCATGTTGGCATTGGTCTCGATGTATACAGGCCTTCTCGGCACGATTGTCGGCATGACAGCATCATTCAATGCATTATGGAGAGACGACAGCCAAATTGGCAAACTATCTGAAATAGCAAACGGTATATCAGAAGCGCTACTGACAACAGCGGCCGGACTAATTGTCGCTTTACCAACTTACATCGCTTATCATTATTTTACTGACCAAGCCCGGGTTTTCACAATCGAGCTTGAGAGATATGCAATGTCTCTTATTCGTTTCTTATCGGCTGAAGACAGAGGGATGTTTGATGATGAACTAGAGAACGTCCGTCATTGGACCACAGAAGAATCTGATGAGATTGGTTCATCATGATTAAGTTTAAAGAAAGAGAAAGTTTAAAGAAATTTTTGGCGCTTGCCGTTGCCGAACACATTGTTATTATTTTACTTTTCGCAATTTTCATTTACCAAGAACCACAGTTAAAAGTGGACAGAACTCCTATCAATGTGGAAATCCTTGTTAATCCGGAAAGGGAGAAAGATAAGGAAGAGAATATTGAGGAATTGCCTATCATAAATCCTGTCTCGCAAGAATTTATAACTCCACTTGAGTTGCCAGTACTCCATTCTTCTCAAAATGTACAGAGTTATCTTACCAATTCAGATGATTCAGTTGGACTGCCTGACCTTCCACAGAAAAGGCAACCTTTTCAATCGAACTTGGATCGAACTTCCCTTGATGCCGCAGCCGCATCAGGACATAAACAGGGAAGTTCTGACATCAATGCCGATGCACCAATCCGATCTCGGTCAGTAACGAAAGTCGGAACCTATCAAGCTTCACTGACTCGTCTTGGAGAATCAGATTCAAACATCAAAAGAAACAAACAAGGAAGCGGCGGGCGAAAATTCTTAGGGAAACTAGCTACTGGCGGCAACATCACCTCTAGAAAAAACCGTGTATCAAGTGGACAAGGTTTTCAAATTAGCGGTCAAGTGGAAGGCCGTACAATTGTTTACAAACCACGACAACCAGAAATAAGAAAGGAATTACAAGGAGGCTTTATCAAACTTAGTTTCAGCGTTCGACCAGATGGTTCTGTTTTTCAAGTCCGAATCATCGAAAACAGAACAGGTGCATTGAAGCAGGTCGCCATCGAGTATATTTCAAAATTTATGTTTGCATCACTACCTAAAAATCAAACTCAGACCAATCAATCAGGAGAAATTCACGTTAATTTTGAACGCGTTTTAAAATAAATATGGATTTTTCTTGCGATTTTGCCGTAATGCGATATAATATGAAAATTATATAAATAAGGGAGGCTATATTGTGGCAAAGAAGCTTTCAACCGTCGGTATACTTAACGTTTTAATGGTCTACGCTGTAGTCATGTTGATTGGGTGTGCGGGTGGTATATCAGTTGTGCCCCTGAGTGTAAAAGTACAAAACGCAGATCGTAAAGTGGAAGCGGCTGCAATGGTGGTTATTAGTAATGATCTTAAACCCGAAAAGAAAAGGGAGTTGCTTGCAAATAAGCGTACCCTTTATGATGAAGCAATAGCGCTTTATATAGAATGCGCCACGAGTAATAAGTACAATCAAAGGGCACATTTCCAAATAGCGCAGATTTATAAGAGCCCGTACCATGAAGTAAAGCTAGTACTCTCTGAGTCCGGAGATAAAGCAGAGTCTACTAGATTTCCACCTAGATCATCAGACGAATTGTGGGATTTAGCAGTAGAACATTACCAAATTGCTGTTGATTTAGCACCAACTGGTTATCTTGGTAGTCGTTCAAAAAGTAGCATATCAGATATTCGAAAAGGCAGAAGTGACATTCAAGAGAACCTTAGAATCTATCGTAACCAACTTTCAGGAGATGATGACAGGGCGAGGCAAACCCAAGATTCTGCCGCGCAAGCTTTGTACAATATTGGTGAATCCTACATGAAGCTTGGAAACTATAGAGAAGCTATCGAATCATATGAGAAATTGGCTGCTGAATACCCTGATCATGAGCTTGCACCTCGTTCACAATTTAAAGTTGGCAATGTCTACTTTTATAAGTTGTACGATTATTCAAATAAAGGTGGCTGGGGCGCGTTTGTCAAGGTAGCACAAGATTTCGAAGGTTCATTTGAATCTAAGCAAGCTGAAACTTTGCTAAAAAAATCGGCACACACCTTAACAGGCATCAAGCAGGACCAAGATGACATAAACAAATACACCAACAAAAAAGCCATGGCTATGAGGAAAATGGGTCGTTATGTAACACCAGATAAACTCTACCAGATGGGGTTCCGCGATAGAATTGTTCAGAACTATCAGAACATTGCTGCGGGCTGGCAAAAGATGGAAAATTTCCCGAACGCAGTTTTCTGCTATAAGGAGCTTGCTTATAATTTGCGAGGTAACGCATTCGCCGTCTCAGATGCGTTGTATCAAATTGGTCGTTTGTACCAGTTGGATGGACAACTTGAAAACGCAATTTCGGGTTATGATACTCTGTTTGAAATAGCACCTCAATCAATATGGCGTGACGAATGTGTGTACCAACAAGCAGTTTGCTATCGTGGTATCCGGGAGTTTGAGCTAGCCTACGAAGGTTTTAAGACATACATGAGTTTGGCTGGAAGTAATAGTATTGAAAAACTAAGATACTACCGAGAAGCAGATCAGCAAGTACGACAAATGGAACAAGATCAAGATGAAGATGGCTTTATGTTCTATCAAGAGCAAGAGTCTGGAACATCGGATCGAGATCCAGATGATAATCCAGACACTAAAAAGGAAAGTGCACCTCAAGCATAAGAGGCTACCATAAAACCAGTTTCTAAAGCAGGGAGAGTTTTTTCCCTGCTTTTTTTATTCCTCACTTTTAATCATGAAACTAGTAACTCTTGCAACTTGTAATCTCAACCAGTGGGCCTTAGATTTCCAAGGCAATCTTGAACGCATCCTTGAATCGATTACAGAGGCTAAGAATAAGGGAGCACGTTATCGACTTGGGCCTGAGCTTGAAATCACCGGTTATGGTTGTGAGGATGCATTTCTTGAAGAAGACACATTTTTACACGCATGGGAAAGTTTTGCTGAGATTATTGATAATGATTTAACGGAAGATATCTTATGTGATATAGGTATTCCGATAATGCATAAAAATGTGCGCTACAATTGTCGCATTTTCGTGCTCAATCGCAAAATCCTATTAATTCGTCCTAAGCTTTTCCTCGCAAATGATGGGAACTACCGTGAATCTCGTTGGTTCACTGCATGGAACCAGAAAAGGCCAGTTGAAGACTATCATTTACCTCATATAATTCGTAAAATCACGAACCAACAAACTGTACCAATTGGCTTGGCATCGATTTCTACACGCGAAACTGTCATTGCTACCGAAACATGTGAAGAACTTTTCACCCCAAATAGCCCACACATCCATCTTGGCCTAGATGGAATTGAAATCATTACTAATGGTTCAGCTTCGCACCATCAACTCCGTAAACTCGACCAAAGACTAGATCTTATCCGAAGTGCAACCACAAAAAGTGGTGGCGTCTATCTTTATGCAAATCAACAAGGTTGTGATGGTGGGCGACTATATTTCGATGGGTGCGCGCTCATTGCAATCAATGGGGAAATCGTAAAACGAGGAGCTCAATTTTCAATTGAGGATGTCGAAGTCATAACCGGAACGGTTGATCTTGAAGAAGTTAGATCATACAGAGGTGCAATTGGTAGTCGGAGCGTCCAAGCAAGTCAAGCAAACCCCATTCCCCGCATTCCGGTGAACTTTGAGCTGACAACAGCTCGTCGTATTCCTCCATCCAACCTAGAGATTATACCATATCATACTCCGGAAGAGGAAATTGCTTATGGTCCCGCATGCTGGTTATGGGACTATCTACGTAGATCTGGTTCTGGGGGTTTTTTCCTGCCTTTGTCAGGGGGCGCGGATAGTTCATCTACAGCGGCTATTGTAGGATCAATGTGCAAAATGGTAATTAAAGCAGTTGCATCTGGTAATCAACAAGTAATTGCTGATGCACAACGTATTCTAGGGGAAGACCATAGTTACTTACCAACAAATCCACGAGAGTTCGCTAATCGCATTTTTCATACCTGTTACATGGAATCAGAAAACAGTTCAAAAGCTACTCGAAAGAGGGCTAAAGCTATCGCTTCGCAGATAGGCGCATACCATCTAAACCTCAATATTGACTTGGTGGTATCAGCGTTACTTTCCACTTTTGTTACATTGACCGGTAAAACACCGAAATTCCGAGTTAAAGGTGGTAATGACATAGAGAATACAGCCCTACAAAACATTCAAGCAAGAATACGAATGGTTCTATCATATTTCCTCGCTCAGCTTTTGTTATGGGTACGTGGTGGCAAAGGCAGTTTGTTAGTACTTGGAAGTGCTAATGTTGATGAAAGCCTGCGTGGTTATGTTACCAAGTATGATTGCAGTAGTGCAGATATTAATCCGATTGGAGGGATCAGCAAAACGGATCTTCGACGTTTTTTAAACTGGGCAGTTGATTACCTCGGTTATACTTCCCTGGTCGATGTGATTGCCGCCCTACCTACAGCCGAACTTGAGCCTGTCACGAAAGATTATACCCAAGAAGACGAAGCCGACATGGGAATGACCTATGAAGAACTTAGTCGCTTTGGGATACTACGGAAAATTTATCGATGCGGCCCAGTCAGCATGTTTGAAAAATTGGTTTATGAATGGAACCACCTAGCACCATCTGAGGTAGCAAAGAAAGTGAAGCGCTTCTTTTTCTATTACTCCATTAATCGGCACAAAATGACAACACTGACACCCGCATACCATGCTGAATCTTACTCACCAGACGATAACCGATTTGATCTGCGACAATTTTTATATAATGCACGTTGGACATGGCAATTCAAAAAAATTGACCAGTTGGTCCAAGAATTGAATAGCGAGGAAAAAAACTAGTAAGATTTTGGACAAACAGACAACAAGGAAAATTTCACTTATGGTTGCAATCACAACATAACGCAGTTCTGATTTCGTTTGATTGAAAACTGTCATTTCACTAACAATCCCAATGAAAATTGAAGAAAATCAGCTTTGGCTTCCCCAAGAAATTCGGCTTTGCCCCACGCATCATCTGACAACATATTCTAAATGAGACTCATCTCTGGAGAAACTAGGCCCACGGAGGTCGTTTTCCTGTTAGCTTTTCAATATAATTCGCTGTTTCCCGTTTCTTTTTTCCCTGCTGTTGGGCTGATAAGCGTTCTGCTTTCTTCTGATTTTCATATCGAACCTGCCAAGTCCCTTTTTTGAGGTTTTGCAATCTAAATTCTCCCTCCATTCTATTGTTTATGTAACGTAGCAAATCGTTCAACACCCAATAAACATCAGCTGCTGAGTATTTAAGGTTATTAAACTCGGACTGGCCACTAGTATAACTCAAGATATCAATAATAATCTGTGAGACTTCCGAAACCGTATAGGTTCTATCCTCAATTGTGACCGAGCAAGCCGAAACCTTTTTCTCTGTATTAGTATTTGACATACTCGATACCCCCTAACTCGTTCCTTCAAAACTATTAAATAACCATGATACGATTTCTTCGGTTTGGTATAATTTGTTTAAGTTGAGAAATACAAACCGAGTAAAAGAAAACGGAACAGGGTATGACCACCAAAGAGATTAAATCACTTTTCGACAAAAATGGCTACATAAAAATTGATCAGGTGCTTGCAGGAAAACGACTTCAGAAAATTCAAGATGAAGTTGATTTAATGATCAAAAGATCCCATAAAGCGGGTAGAAGGTTAGAAGCACATTGGGGAGGGAAGTGGCGTGAGAATATCAACGTAGATGGGGATAAGCAAGCAAGGAGTGTTCTCTCAATTCATCGAATTCAAGACCACTCAGCTGCATTGGCTCAGCTGATGTTTGATCCGAATATCACTGACCCTGTAGCAGCAGTCGTAGGATCTGAGAATCTACAACTACATCATACTTTGATGCACGCTAAACCTCCCCAAATAGGAGCAGCGTTTCCCCTTCATCAAGATTATGACTACTTCCCACACAAACTGGATACTATGGTTGCAGCAACGCTTTATTTGGATGATTCAGGAACTGATAATGGATGCCTACACATTATTCCTGGCAGTCATAAAGAAGGTTACGTAGATCATGTTCATGACGGCTCACACCATTTGCCAGTGAATGAATACCCAATAGAACGTGCCACACCAATACCAATGAGAGCAGGCGATCTGCTTATCTTTAGTTACTATACAATTCATGGATCCTCACCAAATATCTCCGAACACTGGCGGCGTATGTTATTATTTGAGTTTCGATCTCCACTGGATTGCCGAACGACTGAACCAAGTGGAAGCACTGGACAAGGTATAATCGTGCGCGGTGTCCATCCAAATCCAGTGCCAAAAGAAGGGGAAAGCTATTGATTCGGTCTAGTCCAACTTAACTGTTGGCATCTTAGAGGGAGATGAGTCAAAACGAGAACCGACCTTTGGGTTGTTACGTACCTGAATCAATTGGCTTGCGATTGAGACAGCTATCTCAGGAACAGTTTTCGAGTTGATATCCAACCCAATTGGCGCGTATACTCGATCTAACCTCTCAGTTGAAATTCCGAGTTCCATCAGATCCTCGTAGATTAATTTCACCTTGCGTCGACTGCCAATTAATCCAATGTAGCGAGCATCTGAATTAATCGTCGCGTGCAAAGCTTCCTCATCGTGATTGTGACCACGAGTTACAATTACAACGTAGGTGCAAGGATCAATTGGGTAATTTCGTAACTCTTCAAAAATATCTCCAACGATAATCTGGTCAGCATCAGGCAAACGATCCTGAGAAGCAAAATCAACGCGGTCATCAACAACAACCACATTAAAACCAAGCCAGCTACTTAGGTGACATAATGCTTGACCAATGTGGCCTGCCCCAGCAATCAAAAGAGTATGGCGAGGTTGAATAGGCTCAACAAAAACACTTACAGTATCATTATCAGCCCTGATGATTGCAGGTGTATTATTTCCAAGCAGCCTTTCTAACTGCTCTTCGACTTGGGTTTCCAAACTCCAATCTCCAAGAGACCCAAATTTCTGACCACATGGCGAAACCAGTAATTTAGCACCAATTTCATGTTTCGTCTCGCTCTCTATTATGGTAGCAAACAAGAGTGGGGTTTTCTGATCGGAAAGTTCTCGAAGAGATGCAAAGATTTCTAATTCTAATGCTGACTGTGGTATATCAATAAAGATCCTCATGCTACCACCACAAATCAGACCATCATCCCAACCATAATCACTATTGAGTTGGAACTCAAGCAAACGCGGACTTCCACCTTGCAGAAGCTGTATTGCTTGCTGACGCGCTTCTGCTTCAACACAACCACCACCGAGCGTCCCAATATTCTGCAAATCGGGTAAGATCAAGAGTTTCGATCCAGGTTTTTGGGGAGTTGATCCTTTAGTGTCTACAACAGTACAATAAGCACCAATTTTATCAGCTTCGATTAAATCAACGATTTTATCGTAAATTTCTTTCATAAATTGCTTCGTTGAGTGGCCGTTTTTTTGATTAACTCCACGAATTGTTCAAACTGTTTGTTTGTGAGAGGCAGCGAAGTAAGCTTTTCTGCACCATTGCGTCCAACCTTCACAGGCAAATTCAGGCACACTTCCATATCATCCGCCTCAACTACTGTCGCGGCTACAATAATCCGTTTTTTGTCAAGGAGAATCGTGTTTACAACTTGTGCAGTTAAGATCGAAATTGTATGCACAAAATCGGGAAAGATGAGTTTTTTGGGCTGATTTCTCACAGCCGAATCCAATTTCACAACTTGGCTTTGGCTTAACAGTTGGTCAATTGGGATCCCTCCTGCACAACAATACTGGGATAGCATATAGTATTCATCATCGTTCCCAATAATCATTGACACAACATCTTCTACTGAGACTTCAACAGCTTCTGAAATCCCTATTTTTAGATCTGTATTCACCAAGTGTCCTGAAACCCCAATTACTTGTCCTAAATTCATATTGTTATTTTGATGAACAGACTGAACAATATTAGCTGACGGATAAGCAGCAACCACAATTTTAGCTTCTGGAGCATGTTGAAAAACACTTCCAAATTGATCTTTATTTTCGAATTCGAAAGATCTTAAATACCCAGCTTGAGGGGATTCTGACAGTTGACTAAAGTCAAAAGGACAATACACTAAAACTTCAGAACCAGTCACAACAGATGGATTTCGACTAGTTATTAGATGCACATCAGATCGACCAATGCATGCAACTCTCTTCAATTCAGCAAGGGCTAAACTTGAAATGCGATGCACATCGTCAACCAATACTAATTCCTTAACCTCTTTCAATCGACATATATGCTGAGCAATTAGCAATACGGTATTTTTTTGTCCAATGATGCTGACTTTCATATTTCCAGCCTACTCTAATATCACTTTTAACTACATGTATTCAATAAAAAAATCCTACGTCGTAGAGGATTAACTACCCGTAAGATCTTCATTTTCGGACTATTCAGAACTTCTCTATTCTGAGTAAATATTTAGGCCTGGCTGCGATATCGAATTGTTGCCAATCAGTTTTTCCTTATTAAAAATGAAATCACTTCGCTTCCTCCCGAGAATTTCCTCATCTTGCTGGGTTTCACGGAAATACTGAGGCAAGGTAAGGCCTGTCATCTGAATGGCATCTTCCGGACACGCTTCAACACAATAACCACAGAAAATGCATCGGAGCATATTAATTTCAAACGACTTGGGACGTTTCTCCCGCTGGTAACCTTCCAACGTTTGCCAGCCTTCTGGGGCGGGTTCAGCCTCAATAGCAATACAATTAGCAGGACACGCCGTTGAGCAAAGAAAACAAGCAACACACTTCTCATTTCCTTGATCATCAACAGTTAACTTATGTATACCTCTATAACGCTCATTCCGTTCATCAACGCTTCTTTGATCCTCCGGATACTGATAAGAAGTATTCCGTTTAGCCCGCGGAATATGCTTTAGAGTGGTAAATAAGCCCTTAATGAGTGCTGGAATATAGAGTCTATCCCAGAATGACATTTCTTCATACAAGTTTTTCATAATATGTTTTTTGTGTCTTAAAATTCTGTTCCAATTGTCAGTGATTGTCATGTTAGCACAGGATCCACACAAGTGTCAAGTCATACCAATGGAAGTTTTAAATGTAACACTTGAGATATGTTAATAGAAAGTCGCGATTCGTAGGATTCACGAGAAAAAATGTGTGCCAATTTTCTCTTGAATCTAATTCCTAAATGTGTTATATTTTGGCGTCAAATCGGACGGGGTGTAGCGCAGTCCGGTTAGCGCATCTGCTTTGGGAGCAGAGGGTCGGAGGTTCAAATCCTCTCACCCCGATTTTGGGTCTGCGCCCGTAGCTCAGTGAATAGAGCAACTGACTTCTAATCAGTAGGTCGCAGGTTTGAATCCTGCCGGGCGTGCCATTTTTATCTTGGTGGATGTAGCTCAGGGGTAGAGCGCCTGACTGTGGATCAGGTGGTCGTGGGTTCAAATCCCATCATCCACCCTTTTTAATGAGCGTCCGTGGCTCAACTGGATAGAGCAACAGACTTCGGATCTGTAGGTTGGGGGTTCGAGTCCCTCCGGACGTGTTATTTAAGCTTACCTTGAGATTAAGATTCGGGTTGTTGAGGTAAGCTTGCTTGGGCGTGTGTTGGAATTGGTAGACAAGGCAGATTTAGGATCTGTTGGGGTTTCCCCGTGGGGGTTCGAGTCCCTTCACGCCCATCATTATAATTGAGTACTGAATATATTTTAAACATCGGAGGAGACATTGAAGGTTGAAGTCGAACATTTAACTTCCAGTAGCGTTCGATTGCAAATCGAGATCCCACCTGAAAAAGTTGACCAAGAACTCAACCGTAATTACCAAGAATTAAGAAAAAACCTCTCGGTTCCTGGTTTCCGTAAAGGGAAGATGCCAATCAGTATGATCAAATCCCGCTTTGCTGATCATGCGAAGGCTGAAGCCATTCAAAAGCTCATTCCTAATGCTCTAGAAGAAGCAATTGTCCAAGAAAGCTTGGCCCCGGTTGGCGACCCAGATTTCGAGTTAGACAATGCCAAACTAGAAGAAGGAATGCCGCTCAATTTTGCAACTGTGATCAATGTAAAACCTCAGATTGAGATACCGGATTACAGTACAATTGAAATCGACAAGTCACCTGCAAATGTAGAACGAGATGAGGTTGATAAATACATCGAGCAACTCAGAAATCGGGAAGCTAGTTTCGTTCCCGTTGAGGCAGATCGTCCCGTTCATGAGAATGATTGTGTGCAAATCGACTGGGAAAGTTCAATCGATGGTGAACCCATCGAAAATGGATCTGGGAAAGATAGTGATATTGAACTTGGAAAAGAATCCTTTCATCCAGACATTGAAAGTGCGATCGTTGGAATGAATATTGGTGAATCGAAAACGACAGAAGTTACATTTGAAAATGAGCAAAATGATGAGGATGGAACAACTCTCGCGACCTTCAATTTCACCCTTAAGTCCATCACGGAAAAGCAGCTACCTGAACTTGATGACTCTTTTGCCCAAAATCATGAGTATGATAACTATGATCAAATGTATGCTGAAATTTGGAATGACCTCGTCGAAGAGAAAAAGAGGCTTCGACGGTTGGAACAACAACAACAAGTTACAGACCAACTCATAGAAGCAATCAATATTGATGTCCCATCATCGATGATTGACCAATACGTTGAACAATCAATCGAAAACATCAATCAGCAACTGAAACGAGATGGCCAAACAGCAGAAGAAGCTAATATTAACTTTGAGACCCTACCACAGGAACTTCGAGAATCAACCATCAAACAAACTAAACTAAACTGGATATTTGATAAGATTGCTGAGAATGAAAATATCGCAATTACCGATGATGAATTGGATCTCAACGTACGCACCGTGGCACGGCAACAAGATCGTGACCCAGACAAGTACCTCAGCTTGTTGCGGGCAAGTAATCGTTTGGACAGTTACAGAAACGAATTGAGATATCAGAAGATTTGTGATTTGCTCATTGAGTCAGCCTCAGAAAAGGAAAAACTTATTATCACATGAGACCTCAAACAAGGAAAAAGGTGGGATGAATCTAGCTCCTATTGTCATTGAGCAAACGAGTCGTGGGGAGCGTTCTTATGACATTTATTCCCGGCTCCTAAGGGAAAGAATTGTGATGATCGGTTCGCCGATAGATGATATGGTTGCAAACAGTGTAATTGCCCAATTGCTTTTCCTCGAGAGCGAGAATGCGGATACAGATGTCGTCCTATACCTAAATACTCCGGGTGGCTCTGTCAGCGCAGGACTTGCTATTTACGATACGATGCAATATATTAACCCAGACATTCAAACCTGGTGTGTTGGCCAAGCCTATAGTATGGGAGCAGTTCTACTCGCTGGTGGGGCATCCGAAAAACGTTATGCTCTGCCACACTCCACCGTCCTCATCCATCAACCTATGGGAGGAGTTAGTGGACAAGCCTCAGACATTAGCATCCACGCGCAAGAAATACTCAGAATTCGGAAGGAACTGTATTCAATATTAGCTCAACATAGTAATCAAGATACAGAAAGAATAGAAAATGATGCTGACCGTGATTTCTTCATGAACGCGGAAGAGGCATATGAATATGGCTTGATTGACCATGTGGTCTCGCATCGACCTACCGATAATGAATAATAACGACAATTATTATTGTATCCATAAATCAAATTACATGAGGTTGCTATGAGTGATGATACTGTTGCATGCTCATTTTGCGCTAAAGTAAGAGAAGAAGTCTTTAAATTGATAGCAGGTAAACCAGGTGTCTTCATCTGCAACGAATGCATCAGTGTCTGTATTGAAGTACTCGACGAGTATCGAGTGGAAGATAAACCAGATTCTATCCCAGAAGAAGAGTTTCATCTTCATTCACCTGCCGAATTGAAAGCACAATTAGACGAATATGTTATCGGCCAAGACACAGCTAAGCGAATTCTGTCAGTAGCAGTCTACAATCATTACAAAAAGATCAAATATCAGGACCAATCTAGTGTTGAACTTGAAAAAAGCAACATCCTGTTAATAGGCCCAACTGGCACTGGTAAAACCCTGTTAGCCCAAACGCTCGCTAGAATTTTAAATGTTCCATTTGCTATCACAGATGCCACAACTCTTACAGAAGCAGGTTATGTTGGTGAGGATGTTGAAAACATTATATTAAAGCTTCTACAAGCAGCAGATGGAAACGTTGAACGCGCTGAAAGAGGGATAATATATGTTGATGAGATCGATAAGATTACTCGAAAATCTGATAATCCCTCTATTACAAGGGATGTATCAGGTGAAGGTGTTCAGCAGGCATTGCTGAAAATTCTTGAAGGAACAGTTGCTAACATTCCTCCCCAAGGTGGTCGGAAACATCCCCACCAAGAGTTCATCGAGATAGACACTAGTAAAATCTTGTTTGTTTGTGGTGGTGCCTTTATTGGACTGGAAAAGATTGTGGAAGAGAGAATGGGGAAGAAAACAATGGGATTCGGCGCTCAGGTTAAAAGCGATGAGAATGTAAAACTTGACGATTTCCTTGAGAAAGCAACAGCAAGAGACTTAATTAAATACGGCTTTATTCCTGAATTTGTGGGGCGTTTACCAGTTATTGCATCGCTTCATGAATTAGATGAATCGGCTTTGGTTCGGATTTTGACGCAACCCAAAAATGCACTTGTGAAACAATATACACAACTTCTGGAATACGATGACATTAAACTCCGTATTACAGACGATGCGAAAACGGCAATCGTTCAGGAAGTACTCGAGCATGAAACAGGCGCCCGTGGGTTACGTTCCGTTCTAGAAAACCTGATGTTGGATACTATGTTTGAAATCCCCTCTTTAGAAGGTATTAGTGAGTGTGTGATTACTCACGATTCTGTTGTAAAAGGCGAACAACCTCAACTAATTAGTCACGATGAAGTAAAAAGCGCATAAAATGTGGAGCAAGGAGTTCATGCAAAATGAAACCTGATTCAACGACTGAAGTTCGTGATGCCAATTATATGTTACCAGTTATCCCATTACCTGGGAAAGTTATATTTCCAGGCTCAAATACACCACTCAATGTAGTGAGGGAATCTGGAGTCTTGGCTGTCAAGTATGCCTTAGAAAAAAATCAAGTTGTTCTCTTATTGAATCAGAAGAATAATAAAGATGCGGACAGTCCCAGCATGGAGGATTTTTATACTGTTGGTACAATTGCTGATATTGTTGATTCATATGATCCGGGAGATGACTCAATTCGAATTGCTGTTGAAGGCAGCAGCCGTGGGGAAGTATTAAAACTAGTTGAAGATGGAGGGGTTTTCTTAGCAGAAGTTCGGATTCCCAATGAAGAATCATCATCTCCTGACGATGCAAGCCCACTTATGCGCAAAGCTATTAAGCTACTTGAAAGATATATTCGTACAGGCAAACAATCATCTTCAGAAACGCTCGTTGTTGTGCGAAAAGAAGTAGACCCTGGCAAATTAGCAGACTACATTGCAAATTCAATAATCAGTGGTCAGAATGAAAGGCTACAACAAATCCTCGATACGATTGATCCAATTGAGCGCATCAAGTTAGTCAACCAATTTCTTGATGATGAACTTGATGTACTTGAGCTAGATCGGAAAATCGATTCAAAAGTTCGAAAATCAATCGAGAAAACGCATAAAGAATTCTATCTTCAAGAAAAAATGAAAGAGATTCAAAAAGAACTTGGAAGAGGAGACAACCCATCTGAAATAGACGAGCTACGGGAAAAAATCGAGAAGCTCAACGCATCAGAAGAAGCAAAAGAAAAAGCTGAAAAAGAGCTTAATCGTCTTCAGCAAATGCCGCCTATGTCAGCTGAGTTTGGTGTCATCCGCACCTACCTTGATTGGATTCTTTCCCTTCCGTGGAATGAACGTACAACTTCAAAATTTAATATCCAGCAGGCTGAAGAAATTCTTAATGAAGATCACTACGGTTTAGAAAAGCCTAAAGAGCGAATTCTTGAATACTTAGCGGTAATGAAGCTTGTTGAAAAGGTAAAGGGACCAATTTTGTGCTTTGTTGGCCCTCCCGGAGTTGGTAAGACATCACTTGGGAAATCGGTTGCACGATCAACGGATCGGAACTTTATCCGTATGTCACTCGGCGGCGTTCGTGACGAATCAGAAATCCGAGGTCACCGCCGAACTTATATCGGATCGATGCCCGGGAGAGTAATCCAAGGTATATGTGACGCAAAATCAAAAAATCCACTCTTTTTGCTCGACGAAATCGATAAGATGGGGAGCGATTTTCGAGGAGATCCTGCATCTGCGCTGCTTGAGGTACTTGATCCTGAACAAAACGATACTTTTCGTGACCACTATCTTGATGTAGCCTTTGATTTGTCAGAAGTTATGTTTATCACAACTGCAAATACGAAGATGTCAATTCCTCCACCGTTACTCGACAGAATGGAAGTCATTGAATTAGCCGGTTACACTGAATACGAGAAAAGTAGAATCGCGAATCAGTTTTTGATTCCAAAGCAAATTGAATCACATGGTCTTAAACAAAATTCCCTTAGTTTGTCTGATGAGACTATCAGCCAAATTATTAATAAATATACGCGCGAAGCTGGAGTGCGAAATCTGGAACGTGAAGTCACAACCATTTGTAGGCGAGTAGCAAAAAAAATTGCAGTGGGCGATAATGAATCTGAACAATTTCAGATTGACCTGGATAATCTAACCGACTATCTTGGCCCAGAGAAATTCACTCGGAGAAAAGCAGAAGAGAGTGACGAAATTGGAGTTGCAACTGGCATGGTATACACTCAAGTAGGAGGTGACATTATTGCAATTGAGGCAACAACAATGCGCGGTAAGGGCGATTTAACTCTAACAGGACAGCTCGGGGACGTGATGAAAGAATCTGCACAGACAGCGCTTGCTTACATCCAGTCTCGCTCCGAAGCCCTCGATTTGCCTGATGATTTCAACTTTAGTGATAACTCAATCCACATCCATGTTCCTGAAGGAGCTGTCCCCAAAGAAGGGCCATCTGCAGGCATTACTATTGCAACAGCGATGATTTCTGCACTAACAGGAAAGGAAGTACGAAGTGACATCGCTATGACAGGGGAAATCACCCTACGTGGTCGAGTTCTCCCAATCGGAGGTTTAAAAGAAAAGGTGCTTGCTGCTCACCGAAATAATATTGGAAACGTAATTATCCCAGAAGAAAACGACAAAGATTTATCTGAGATTCCAGAAGAAATCCGAGGTGGATTACATTTCCATAAAGTCGAGGACATGGCCCAAGTGCTCGATCTAGCCTTCAAAAAAAGCAATGCGCCTAGACAAGTTTCTTCAAATTAGCAGAATCATTAAGCGGCGAATTCTAGCAAACGAAATTTGTAACCGAGGAAATGTTACAGTTAACGGCCAAATAGCAAAAGCCGGCAAGAAAATTTCGTTAGGGGACCGGCTGGATATCGATCTTGGGGAAAATGAAATATTAAGTTATGAAATACTGGAAGTTCCCTCCCATAATGTTCCAAAAAGTAAGGCAACGTTCTGCTATCGGAAGATCTCTACGAGCTAGCCAAGTCCTATCTAGAGCTCTTGATCCTAGTATTATTTTATGATTAGGCCCGGGCACTTTCGCTCCCTACGGTTTCCTGTTGCCCAAATTTTTCTCTCTTTCTTCTTGATTTCCAATGTGCTTTGTGATACTCCACCGTTTCAATTACTCCACTCCAACTCTCACACTTTGACAATTGAGTTTCGACTTCCAAAACACAATCGGCAAGCTTCATTCTCACAACTCATAGGTATCCCAGTTGGATCCAAACCCAGAGTTACAATCAACTCCTTAAAACTGGTTGGCACACCTGATACTAATGCTAACTCCTCATCGAATTCTGTGAGAATCACCCCTATCGGAATGATTCGTGATCAACATATTGCACGAATTGAAGTACAACCAGTTCAAGCAAATCAAATCTATGAAACCTTACAATTTCAGATCGATTTTGATTCACCAACAGCTATTGCTACCACGGATAGAAACTCCCCATATTTTGAAGATTTTTTTCAATCGAACTTACTTAACTACCATCAAGCCCTTAATTGGCGTATAAACCCACAGCAGACCCATACAGCTCCAGCGAAGACATTAGCCGAGTCTCCAAGATACAAAATTTTTGTTAAAAAAACAGGACTATATAAAATTGAATCTTACGATTTGACTAATCTTGGCATTGATCTGAAAACTGTGGACCTAAGTTCAATCAGAATCGAGAATCGCGGCCTCAAAGTAGGTGCATTTGCTATTGATAACAACCATAATGACTACTTGGATACTAAAGATGGTATTGTATTCTACGGGGAAAAACTTATTAACAATAAGTTTACTGATGAAAACGTTTACTGGCTGAGTTGGAATAGTGATGATCCATCCATCCTAATAGATTTGATTGATGCAATCCCCAAAGATAGAAATGCCAAAGCACCAATCGCGTTTAAGAAAACAGAACATTTTGAAAAAGATTATTACCACGATCCACTCATAGAAGTAAAATCCGAGTTTGTCGATCACTATTTTTGGATGCGCTTTACTGGAGGTGCAGATCCAGTAGCACGTGAAAAAAGCGTTCGAATCGATCTACCGTTTGCTATTCCCAGAGCCAAAATCTCCAGACGTGGTGAGCTACGGGTTAAGTTTCAAGGCATATCTACTAGAAGCAACGCCCAGCATCGAGCATGGATACGATTGAGCGGAAAAGCCTTAGCACCGGCTGTTGAATGGAGGAAACAGGGCGCCCCACTCTTAATTCGCCAATTCGATCAAAATGCTGTTTTGCACCACGATTCGCCAAACTTCCTAAACATTCTAGCTGGGGATAATAACCATACCCCGTTAAGTAGAGTAGACTTCTACCTAGATTGGGCAGAACTGGATTATTGGCATTCCTTCAATGCCGATAATGGCAAACTCCAGTTTAATTCCGATACCGAACCACCAACGATAGGAGGAGCAACAAGGTTTAAAATTGATGGTTTTTCCGGAAAAGAAATTGATTTATACCGAATTCGCAAGGGAAGTATAGTCGCAAAACTCCATAATATGTGGATTGACGAACTTGAGGGAAAATACCGTGTTACCTTCGAAGACCAAGTGAATCAACCCACAACCTATTTTGCGACAGAACGCATTAGTTATTCATACATTGATCAACTGATACCAGCAAAAACGTCAGACTTAAAAAATCCAACTAACCAAGCAGACTACATCGTCATTAGCCACAGCACTTTCTTCGACAGCATCCAACCCCTAGTTAAATACCGTGAATCCCAAGGGATGGAAGTTAAAATCGTGGATATAGATATAATATATGATCAATTCAGCCATGGCGTGTTTAATCCAAACGCTATTCAGAAATTTCTACGATATGCATACGTAAACTGGCGAAAACCTGCTCCGACGTTTGTACTACTGGTCGGAGACGCTCACTATGATTATAAAGGGTCAATTGTTCAAGTCTACCGTAAGGACTACGATAAAAAATATAATCTATATCCCATCTTTGTACCAACTTTTCACGGCTGGTCACCAGAAAGTGGTGAAACTGCTATGGACCATCGCTTTGTTACACTAAGTGGTGACGATTCATTGCCAGACATGTACATAGGACGTTTACCTGCACAATACCCTCATGAATTGGACATAGTTGTTAAAAAAATCATTAACTATGAAAAGAATTTGCAACGCGGTCCATGGCAAGGACGAATAGTTGAGATTGCCGACAATGAAATCGATAACCCAGGACAAGATGATATCTTCGAAAAAACACGCGAAGAGCTAATCAAAAACGTGATCCCTCCTGCCTATGATACGAAGAAAGTTTACCTTCGAGAAATCGTAAGCCCATTGCGAACAAACAAAATTATTATGGATTCAATCAATGAAGGTGTACTTGTTGTGGAATACGCTGGTCATGGCAGTGCTCAGACTTGGGCAGATGAATCTATCTTTCGGATAGAAGATGCCCGAGCACTTCGAAACAAACATCTTCCATTTATCCTTGCTACCACTTGCCTCAATGGTCAGTTTGATAAACCCCTTCAGTTTGGCCAATATTGCTTGGTCGATCAGTTCACATTTAGTGAATATGGATCTGTTGCTTGTCTTAGTGCAACTAGACTTACTTACGGAAGTGCAAATGCCGAATTTGACAAAGAAATTTTTCGGGCCATGCTTAGCGAAAGCCATGAAACACTAGGATCAATCATTGCTACAGCTAAGACTCGATTCATTAGTAACGCTTCAACACGATGGATTCCTGGTGCGGAGCAGTATACGCTTTTTGGTGATCCGGCAACACGACTTGCAATACCAGAATTAAAGATTAATGTCGAATTAAAAGAGTTAGTAGTTGATCCTAATAAAGAGTTGGTAATTCATCGAAATTCAATTGGTCGAAGTACTTTAAATTCCTCAGGAAAACTCGATTTCCAAATTGAGTCAGGTTTTAATACTGAAAACCTGAAAGTGGCAGCGAACTTCCCAGCTAGTTCTAAAACTCAGCTACTTATTCGGGAACGAAACAATATTACTGTCTGGCAGGGAGAGTTTGGTGATGTCCGAATTTCAACCCCGAGAGGAGTTTCGTTTGGAGAAGGAACTGTTCGGGCAATTGCATACGACGAGAACTACACAGCCGTAGGAGGTAGTCGTTTTTGGATTCATCAGCCACTTATTTACGATATCCGTGAAAACATGGATCATCTTGTTACCAACACACTCGATCTACAAGCCCAAATCGTTGATAATAAGGGACTCGATGGCATTGCATCTGTAAAAGTAGTTTGGAGTGACACCCAGAATTTCGTAGACAATACTTATCGAATGATTCCCGACCAAAATCCTCCTGGACCAACAATCAAGAATGGAACGTGGTATCGAATTGAAAAACCAATTCCACTACCAAAAGGGGGAAGGGTTGTTCGATATACAATTCACGCCAGGGACGTGTCTAACTACATAATTAGTTCAGAACGCAAAGTAGTAGAAGTGCCGGAAGGAGCAAACCTCGCCATCGCATCTTCTGCGAACCAAATCGCACCAATCCGTTATCGCTATTCCCCTAAGCTAAAAAAACACACACTAATTGCTGATATTGTTAACGATGGGGGTAGACCAGTTAATTCAGCAATTGAAGTCTGGTTTTCAGAAGGAGATGCTGATAAGAATGCCGATCAACAAATTGATCGAGATGCCTTAACATTAGGACATGTAGACATATTGCCAAGCGATTGGAAATCTGGCGCAAGAAGCCTCCAAGAAACCACTGCCATCTTAGTGCTAAATACACCTTTATCGACTGGCTTGCACAAAATATACGTGTTTGCCGATCCAGAAGGGCCTGAAGACGACCATGGGGATTTTATTACAGGTAAGCTTGATGAACCACGTTCTTTTGACAATAGATCATTCGCAATTTTAATTGTGAACGAGTTTACACTTAAAGTTGATGAGCCCTTAATCGCTAGAAGTATAGATCACGTTTTTAGAGCTAACTTTGAGGCAGGAACACTTGCCGGTGTCCCTGCAATCACAATATCTGTGGATGAGGTCATGCTGCCAAAATCGTTCCAACCAGATTTGTTTCCCGCACCAACACCTCGATTAACCAATTTGGTCAAAGCTGTATCGAACCCAAATTATAGTGCCTACAAAATTGGTTTATTGTCTGATAAGGCACACTTGACTAAACCCACACAAATTGATTTATTATTAAGCTTAGATCAACTGCAACAAAAAATCCAGAATAAATATGGATTGTACCCTGGTCAGCCAGACCAATATGAGAAGTTCAAGGCTGCGTTGAATCGGGAAGTAGAAGCCATTTCTGTGTATAAGTGGAAGGAGAACATTAAAGCATGGAAACGTATAGATTCCAAAGTCAAACGAGATATGGATATCCCTGACGAGCATGGAAATTTCCCCATTTTCAAGGAGAAATTTGTGACTCCCACGCAAGCAGAAAACAGAAACCTATCTAAACTGAGTAAGTCACAAATCCATATAGACCCAAACTTGACGCCAATTGGCCAGTGGGTAATTCTCTTCTTAAATAAACATTCGTACGAAGTTTTGATTAAACCAAAAGGATCGAGTGTTATCGAAAAACTTGGACAAAATGGTTATGTAAACAGAACATTCAAGGACGAGATTCTTGGCCTCGAACTAAACCTCAATGATGTTGGTAGCGACCAAGAATTTGAATTCGGAGATGTTCTCGTTTTTGAAACTGCAGTTAACGCTAATGGACAAGTGCAAGTTGATTCATTACGGAAAGCGAACGCAGGTAACGGCATAGGGTACGCAAATGTCAGCAAGGACTACCCTGAAGAATTTCAGCCTGGAGACTGGCTGCTTTTTTTCATTCAGCATGATCGGTTTGAAATACATGATAGCCTTAACACACCTATTCGGTATCTGCATGGAAGTCCAGTTGTTGGCCGGGTTAATCAGCCGCTCACTCTAAAAGCTATAGGTATTGATCTGTTAATTAACTCAGGAGATAGACCGTTCCAATTTGGTGATAAGATGAAGTTTAGTACTTCCATGGTAGGAGTGTTCTCAACCAAAGTGACCGAACTAGCACCACTTACATTGTCATATAATACCGATAAAGTCCCGCCAAAAATGAAATTGTGGGTAGATGGCAAAGAAAGAGAGCCACAGAGCCAAATCGAACCACGTCCCGAAATCGCAATGTTACTTCAAGATGTAAATGGGATTGACATCGATTCTTTTTCAATCCAACTTAGCAAGGACGAAGGACCATTTGCTGAAGTCAACGATTTCAAGGTTGCCAATAAAGACAACCCAGCTATTATTTCAATTGAATACGAACCTATCTTGTTTATTGGACGTTATTTATTTCGCGTCCGAGCCCAAGATCTTAACGGAAATAAACTTGGTGGAGATTTTTCTGAGTTTCTATACCAAGTGAATAAAAACCCAGATCTTTACCCGCCAAAAATTGACATGTATGTTAATGATAGCCCCGTTGTAGATAGAATGATTCTACGCGAACAACCAAAGTTTGATATAACAATCAATGATGATAAAGAAATCGATGCAAAAACAATAAAGCTATTTTTTAATGTTGAGGGAAATCAACTTGAAGAACTCACTCTCAAAAGTTTTGATATTACGTTTGATCCTGCGAATCCAACACAAGCAAATATATACTTCGCTCCAGATATACCAAACGCAAACTATCAAATCCGTGTCACAGCTCAAGACAAAAGCGGCAACCTAGCTGAATCATCTGACATTGTTTTTCAGATTGATGAAACCGTTAAAGTCGCTAAGATACTCAATATACCTAATCCAATCAAAAATGAGACCTTTTTTACTTATGAATTGACGCAATCTCCCTACTCAGTAGAAATTAAAATTTATACTGTTGCAGGACGTTTAATTCGTACGATTTCTGATGCGTCGGCTAAACGTGGTTATAACGAACAACACTGGAACGTCCGAGACGAAGACGGTATACGACTTGCTAACGGAACATACTTTTACAAAATCCAAGTCCAGATAGAAAATCAACACCTCGAAGAAATTAAGCGTTTAGCCGTTCTCCGCTAGTCTACTTCAAAACCACTAGCAGTTTTTTTGCTATGGCTATTTCATCGTCTACCTTAGCAACGATTACAATCACATATCGTCCATTTTTGACAACTTTCCCTTTTGTATTGCGACCATCCCACTGCTCTACATTACTTCCTTTCCAACGTTCTGCCTCAATAAGCAAAGTTTTGATATGTTGATCACGCATGTCAAAAATCTCAATTGTGACCTTTGCAATAGCATTTCTAGAGGTGTTAATGACGTATTTAATTGACAACCGATTTGTTTCTGGGGAGTAATAAATCGGCGGGTTGATCTCAACTTTTTCAACTCGAAACTTGCTCGCCCAATCTATTTTTCGATCGACTTCCATTACAGTGAAAACGCCAAAATGATTGACACTGGCAGAAACAGTTTGCATATCTAAATTAGCGTAACTGCTAACCCAAACCCACGTCTCTTGAAAGAAATCCCAGAAATGCAAGTGAAGTTTTGACGGATCGAACTCGACATCAACTATATGGTCGTAGCGAAAAATGATTTTCGCCGACTTCTGGAATGTAAATTCATAAGGTTGTATAGCAATAACATCTGATATACGTCGCGCGTCCATTGCAGTGCCAGGCGATTGTATTACAGCAATCTCGACTGTGTATGCTTCGTCAAACGATTGTCTTGGAACTTCAAGGGCAAATCCAGTGGGGCTTTCAAGAATACCACCAGAATCATCAATCGTTTTAGACTTTGATACAACCGAAATCCGTACGAGCGAACTGACCTGCCCCACCTCAGCCTTGATTTTCCCCTGTCCAACAAGAGTTGCTTCAAATGTCTGATTGTTAGTTATATAACCTAAATCGCCAAGCAAGCTCCATCTCATTTGAGCGGGAATTTCATTTTTGAATGCATCGGATCCAATGGCAGAAAGCTGATACTCACCACCCGAGATTAAAACATATGGTGGCTCAAGCAAAGTTCCACCGCTATGAATCTGAATATCAAGTTTCTCAAGCTTTCCCGGGATCACCCTGACCTTCGCAATACTATTAAGATTAACATTTAGAGAAGCTAAAATTTCGCCCTCACCAACTATTGTGGCTTTCCACAAAAATGTGTGCTGGTTGACTGATAATAGATTCCCAAGTTTCTCGAGACCATTAACCTTCCAATCAACCAAAGGGTCCACAACAGGATTTTTATACCGATCAAAACCAAGGAGTTGAAATTCAGTTACTTCACCAGCAGAAACAAACAAATTTTCAGGCACAATTTTTATCGACGCAATATCACCAGCTATAACTGTGACTTCTGCTTCAGCACTAACACCCTCAGATTCAACAGTGATTTGTACGGTACCAACCTGAGTCGCGGTATAAGTTCCAGTTTGTGACACAATACCAATTGGTTTTGCCAATGCCCACTGTGGCCGGTTAGTCAAATCCAATGGCTCAATAACATTTCCAAACATATCAAATGCCGTGAATTCGAAGTCTTGCGTGTCACCTGAACGTAGTATTACACTTGTTGGATTCAGATTTATATTAGCAAAATCTCCTGTCAACAATTCAATACTAATCTTAGATGAAGATATATTGTTATCGGATTTTGCCAATATATTTACCATGCGATCAGCTGGTAATATTTCAGGAGCGTGATATACCCAAATCTTTTCTAATTTTTCTAAATGCCCAATCCTTGGTATAGCTGATATTGTTAGGTTTCTGTCGGTTCCCGGTAATCGGTTTCCTTCAACGTCTCTCCCAACCACTGTAATTTGGATTGACTCCCCTGCTGATACGTGTTTTGCTGACAACATAGTTTCGAGAGAAGCTAAATCTCCAACCTCAGAAAGAATCACAACATTAGCACTAGCAGAGACTCCATTAATCTCAGCTATAATCAACCCAGAGATCGATGTCCCGGAATGAAACTTAATCGGAGTAAAGATTCCAAAGTTGGAGATTTTTCCAATTTCACCATCTATCGACCAATCAGGTGAACTCATCTGATTATCAGGAATGATATTTCCATAAGTATCAAAACCAACACAAGTGAACTGTCGAGATTCGGATATACCACTAGAATCTAACAAAATCGAAATTGTTTCCGGTACTAACCGCAACATAGCAAGATCCTCATTAACAATACGCACGAAAATTGATGAAGAAGCACTACCCGTTGAGGCAATAATCTCAACTGGATTGCGATCTACTATATTTGAACGGAACCAAAATACATTCTCACTATCAGAGTAAACGCTTCCTTGGCCATTCACTTTCCAACTAGCGGTAACCGCTACTCCATCTATTACAGTAGCGAGGAGAAGCTTCGCTCCAGCTTTCAGAAACAATGGCGCTTCATTTGTCCCAAGTCCCTCCATCGATTGATGTAGACTAAAATCCCTAAACTCGATTTGAAGATCACCACGCATTCTTGGCGAAAGAACATGAATATTAATGATACTAGCAAGCCCCTTTTCTAGAGCCTGAATTTGGAAATTCCCTGTGGACACTGGCGTGAACGTAGCTAAATCACCATTAACTTCAAAACTACCGAATGCGGGTTGAACAAACCACCTCGGAGTCACTATAACCGAATTACCATTTTTATCAAAACCTAAAGCTTTAAGCCGAACAACCTCCTTAATATCAACTTCGAACTCCTCATCAAGATTCTGAATCTCTAATCTCGTAAGTGGCAGGGCTTTTACAATAACCTGTGCGGTAGATGAATATTTCCAATCAAGCTCATTTGCCACACCAATAACTTGAATGGCGTTGCCAGTTTTTGCATCTTGATTAACTGTCAGCCAACCATCACTGCTAATCAGCCCTTCGCCGATTATTTCCCATGCCGATCCTGTCTTGACCTGTTCTCCCTTAAGGCTTTGGGCAACCAAATGAAATTGGAAACTTGCACCAGGAAACAAATCGATTTGGTCTGGTTCAACCCGAACTTGAGCCACCTGATTCGTAGAAGCATAATAACGAACCTGTGCCCTTGCTACTAAGTTAGCCTCATCAATAGTTGCAATTACTTCCCCGCTCAGGTTGAATTCAACATCTGTCTGGGGCATAAAGATCCCATTAGCTAAAATGGTACCAACATCTCCAACTACATCCCAAGTTACCGGAATTTCGGGCAAATTAGTGTGGTTACCATACAGGTCAAATGCTACCAACCTAAATTTGATATTACTAGTTTCATTTCCTTCGTCGATAACAACTTGACGAGGTTCCAGTTGAATAGAATTCGAATGATTTGGAACGACCTCGATTGGAATACGCTGAGGTAATAAAATAGGATTTCCAAGTATCTTCGCGATAATTTGCCCTGTTCCAGCTTGGTTAGCGTAAAAAATTCCATCTGTTGAAATATGACCAACATTCTCATCTGAAAATATTTCATAAAACGGACGGATGTATTGAATATTTCCACTAGCTGTTTGCCCAAATGCTATCAACTGTAATGTCTCCCCCGCACGTACACGGGTATCACTAACAATTTTCCAGCTAACAAGGTCTGAGGCTATCAGCATAGACCTATTCGGAGAGACTCTATCTCCAGTAACTGTTACTAATCGAACAACACTTATGTTCCCATTGGTAGCTCGGACTTCACCAACTCCGGGGCGTTGGGCCACAAAACGTCCACTGGCATCTATAATTCCTAATTCTATTGGACACCACCAAAAAGCGGGAATTGGATAAATTTCTTTTCTCGCTAATCCTTTATTCCAATAAGTCGCAATTAGATAAAAATCCTGCGTGTCACCGACCCCTAACTCCACTGACTTTTGCGGAATGATACTCAATTTTTCGACTTGCAAATCCGAATTAGTTGGCATTGAAAACTTCACAGTAGGGAAATCAGGAAGAGCAACTTTCCCTGCCGACATTAGCATAGGAGTTACTACGCTAGGTAAAGAACCTGGTCTAATAAAGATTTGTGCAATAGCACTTCGATCACCTATCTCTGCTTTGACTTGTGTAAGTTGAGGATTATTTGCAGTCAAGCGTCCATTCTGATCGATGCTAATTACTTGGGGATTAATTGACCATGTCAATTGATGTTGATCAACAGGAACAGAATTCCCCAATGCATCAAAACCAGATATTGACAAATTATGACTTTCTCCTACTTGCAAAGATAGATAAGGTGGGTCAATAAAAAGCCGGTCCAAAACCCCAGGTGTAACCTCAACCTCAACCTGAGTTGTTAAACCAGCACTTGTAGCGATGACAGCCCCTAATCCTAGACTTTTGGCAGTGAAGCCCCCACTGGAATTGATGACACCTATGTCTCCATTTACTGACCATTTGGGATAAATCTGAACCCGTTGATTTTGTTGATCACGACCAATAATTTCAAAATCCCGAAATTCATTGATAGCAACAGTATAACGTTCTAAAATTTGATCAAAATTATTTAGTGTAATGTCAAGGCTACGCACCACACCCGAGACAGTATTCTGTATCACAACAACGCCTTTACCTGCTATAGCTTCTTGTCCACGTATTGTTTGACCATAAGACCATATAGTACCATTGATGACAATGTTTCCAAGAGTCTGGGAATTAGCTTGGTTAATTGATGTCATCAACCCACTAGAATTGATAATCCCTGCAGCTGTATCAACACTCCAACTACTATTTTGAATTGGTACTGGGTTACCGATGACATCCCAACCTTTCGCTACAAACTTATAAGCATATGTCATTTTATCATTCGATACTGGAAGATAAGAAATGAACGGATCAATCGTAATATTGTGCAGATTATTCCGCACAACTATGGCCCGAGTTTTTGTCACTAGATTGAAAAGTGCAGCCGAAATTTCCCCTTCACCCACACCTTTGGCGATGAATGTACTATTGCGAATACTTCCTAGGCCGCCACCAACTGACCATATCGGATTAACTTCCACCTGATTCCCTAGCATATCCTCGGCCGTTGCCGTTAAATTTTGAACTTCACCCGCACGCAAGTTAATGTTCTTTGGAAAGATTTCAATCGACTTTAAATCTCCAAAAACAACCCTGATTTCCGTTGAAACTGTCAAATTTTCATAAAATGCAGTAACTCGCCCATTCCCAATTTGCTGAGCAAAGAACACATTATTAATCATCTCCCCGATGTCACCATCAGTCTCCCAACGAAGCCGATTCTCCAACATTTCTATTTGGTTGCCAAAGGTATCCGTAAGAGTTACCCGAAAATCTTGTTCGGCACCAGCGAGAAGCATAATTTTAGAATGTGGATCCATCAGCAACTGATCGACATCAGTCGCAACAAGGGTGATATTTCTTGAGGCTTGGATAAGCCTTTCAAATTTATTAGATGACACGAGTAATATTGCTGATACCAACCCAGATCTCCCGGCTTCCGTATGTGAATAAAACTTACCCTCGGAATCAATTGAACCAATGCCATTACTCACATTCCAAATCGGCATTTCATCGTCAACGTGGAACTCTTGCACAGAACCCACAGGAACAAATATCGGGTCAACTTGCGTTTCATCGACTGTAAGCTGAACCTTTCCTCCTGTGACAGAAGGTGGCATACTTGGAGAATCAACTTGGACTATTGTAATTGAACCATCTTTGCTTGATTTTAGGCCATGCGAATTAATAGCTGTAACTTGCCAATTAATATTCTCATCATAATTCTGATAAATAATTGGACTAATTTGCCAAAAATACCGATTTTGAAGTACATCGATAGGAAAGAAATGCATCGCACCAAATCGGTTAGATAACTTGAGAGAAACGTTGTTCAAGCTCTCTGCCTGAATACTGGCAGCCAGTTGAATAGTATCACCCAATTGAATCTGAGCTGGAACACTCAAATCAGAAATAATCGGTGGTTTTGATGCGGGCAATGGAATCACAGAAAAGCGAAACTCATCGCTTATTTGACCATAAAATTTCCCGTCTAAATTCACATCTACACGATACATACCAAGTTGGGCTGTTTGTGGAAGTAGAAAAGCAAAATGAAAGAAATTTTCTGGCGACTCGTCAGTAATCCGGTTGCTAGCAATAATAATTCCGTTCGGATCTTTCACAACTACGAAAGGAAAAACAAGCCGCGCTGACGAATAGTTAAAAAGCCTCCATAATTGATTGCCAAGTTTGTCTCTAATATCAAACCCAACTTGAACCTCATCACCTGGATAATAGGTCTGAGAAGGTGTCGATGCATACAAGCTAAATGGCGAATTTCCAGAATTACCAAGTGTATAGGTTTGAGGATGATCAATCTGAAAATCATCAATGCGCAGTTCATAAGCATAAAGTTCTCCGTCAAGATCAACAACATAGCTCAAGTTAAATTGATAAATTAAGTTAGGCATAAGCTGCATTGTTGGCGAGGAATTACTAAAAGCCAGCGAAAAAGAATCAGTATAAGCGGCATCATAACCAATCTGACTCTCAATAATATCGACGAACTCATAAGAGTAATTGGTTGACAACACCTCGTTCAGAACCAGTTCAGTATTCTCAGGAAGTCTAAATGCCAAACTGGCGGTTGGCATTTGTGAACCATCAAAAGAAACTGAATTTTGCGTATCCGTAATTCGTTTATTCTGTAACACAATATAATGTAAGGAAATTGAGCCCTTTATGATAATATGGTAGTTTCCCGGCGAAATTGAGGTCAGCAACTGACCGTCGTTATTCAAATTACCAACATACCCAACCGCACGTCTTCCAGCTCTAAAGTACACCCGAGCAGCAATCAGAGGCCCTAAAGCACCTGCATGTCGATCTATACCAATAGCTGAAACAGTTACTGGTGCCGTCCGATTGGCAAAAAGTGTTGTCTTTCCCGGGGCTAAAACACTCTTTACAATCAAAAAACTCTGGCGAATATTTCCAGAATCAAGATCAGGTGACGCAACTACACTATAATCACCATCCACAAGATCAACTTCCACCACACCACTTAAATCCGTGACAAAACCAATGAACCCATCAGCACGTGGGCTAGGAGGCGAAATAGGCTCGACTTCACTATCTGGGGTCAGTTTACCGGGGAAAACTTGAACACGAACCGGAGAAATTGGATTTCCAGTTTGATCAAGGACAGTTACTATTAATTCAGATTTAGCTACAGAGCTAAAAAAAAAACGAAGATAAGAAAGATAAAGCCTAAGAGGTTGAATTTGTCCTTGAACATCATGTCTTTTGTGGTTTCTTTTTAGCAGCAGGAAACAAAATATTGTTTAGAATCAATCGGTAGCCAGACGAATGTTTATGCAGATTAAGATTGGTAGGAATTCGTCCCTCACCAACAAGATGCCGATAATCTTCTGGATCATGTCCAGCCAAAAAAGTGAAGGTACCTTTTCCCAAATTCCCATGAATATACTTTGCATACTTAGTACCCTCGATTTCCCCAAGAATCGTCGTAGATTGACGGATAGTGTTCTTGTTGAAGGAGGTTGTCTGACCCAGGTAACCGAAAACTCGACCGTTATGATTCTGCGTTAACATTGCTGGAATTGGATCATGCTTCGCCGCGAATTCAAAAAGTATAAAGTCCTCAATTCCAGTAAGAGGATTAAGCTCTGGTTTTGGGTTATCGATATTTGAAAACTCGTATCGGTTCGGGTCAGGATAAAGTTCAAAATCCTTGAAGGCAAATGTTCGATCGAATTTAAGCTGTGAGTGGTAGTTGGTTTGAACTGGCGTTCCATCGATCTCAGGAGCCACAATGTCAATACGGCCACCATCGGTAGCCAAAGCAATATCAAGCGTTTCAGGTGCAGAACACATTGCAAATAAAAATCCCCCCTTCACAATATAATCCCGAATGAGTTCGGCAATATGACCTTTTTGGCGAGCAACACTATCGAACCCTGATTTCCGCGCGACATCTTGGTATATTCGTACACGTTGCTGATACCAAACCTGATCTCGAAAAGAAGCATAAAATTTGCCATATTGCCCTGTAAAATCCTCATGATGAAGGTGTAACCAATCGTATTCCTCTGCCAATAACGCCCCTTGCATCACTTCTTCATCCCAAACAGTTTCATAGGGTATATCCGCATAATCCAAGACAATTTTAACTGCGTCATCCCACGGATCTTGATAAGGACTGTTGTCACTAGGTCGGTAAACAGCAATCTTTGGAGCTTTTTCAAGCGAGATCTCATCCATATTTCTATTTTCAATTTCAGACTGCATTGCGATATAATCTACATTGGACAATAGCTCGAAAATCACCCCCATTTCAGATGATTTTTTTCGAACATCCGGAGCATCTAACAACAAAAACGCTCCTCCACGATAATTCAGCAACCATTTCGCACTATATTCGCGTGGGGTTTCAAGAGACCAGTAGGTGAGACCATATGCTTTGAGATGATTCGTCTGCGATTTGTCCATTGGTACAACAATCCACTGAGCGGCCAAAAACGGACTAAAAAACAGCAGAATCAGAAACTCAATTATAATTTTTTTATATGTATATGCATTTAAGGCACTTCTGCTACTGCTTTCTGTTGCCTCTGGGTTTTTCGCCTTTGCCACGCTCTAACCCTCTCCTTGATTAAGGCCTCATCAGCCTCTGCCATTTTGAAATTTAACAACGCTCGATGTGTTTCCGCAAAAACTCTGGAGTCTTCTACTGAATATGGATCGGCATTCTTCAATACCTGAACCAATATTGGAATAATTTCATTAGATGGTTCTTTCACTTGACCGAGAAGATATGTAGCATGGATTCGTACATCGATGATTTCATCACCTAATTTTTCTTTTAGGAAATTTAACTTTGCAAGTTCATCAAAACCTTTTAACAAATCAATTATCTTACGATGATATTCAGCTTTTTTATCCGCAGATAACCTGAAAAGTGCCTGTAAAACTGTTCTCCCCCATTCCAATGAGTGTCGAGTACCAATATAAGCTAGCACAATAGCAGAATTTCTGACAATTCTATGGTTAGTACTTTGCTGAGCATCAAGCAATGTCGGAGTCACGGTAGGACCAAGCTTTTTAATAGCTTCTATAGCACCTACTTGTACTTTTTGACTAGGATCGCCTAAAGAACGAACCAGAGCTGAAAAAATTATATTAATTCTTTTTTGATTCATAGCTCGGATGTTGAGTCTATGAAAATCAGCTAATGCTAGGGCTGCGGCCGCTTTGGCATCCTCATTGGTATCTTGATCGAGAATCCGCCTAACTTGGCTCAAAACATCATCCTCAGCCGAACTCTGTGGTGAAATCCTGACAATTGTCTGGACAGCGCTTGCTCTAACCTTCCCAGACAAATCATACAATGCATCTTTAACAGTTGGTATCGCTTTTTCAGCCTCATAACCGATTTCACCAAGAGCAGCGATAGCAACTGAACGTACATTAGGATCCTTCAAAGCAACAACTATAAGCTGTGATACAATCAAATCTACAGGCTCTCTGATCTTCCCTAAAGTCAATGCCGCGTTCTGACGAACCTGTAAATTGCTATCATTAAGCAACCCAATGAGATTCTTTGTAATAAGAAGTTTACTCTTATTTCCTGCTGAACTTCCTATTTTCTTCAGAGCCTCAACCACACTTAACCGAATAAGAAAATTCTCATGTGTAAGCGCATCTACCAGTATTCCTACGATTTTATCACGGCCTGTTTCATCGAGCTCTTGACCTAGAATGTTTCCCAACGCATCCGCGGCTACAGCAACGTGATTACCACCTTCCTGGAGCATCTTCAAGAGTTCATCGGTTGCGGAATGAGCCTTCATTTTTCCCAGTGCAACAGCAGCATAGAATCGAGACCTAGGCATTTTTGAACCAAGCCGAGCAATAAGTTTCCTGATGATTTTCTCTCTATCTTCACCTCTAGCTTTGGGCAGACTCGCAGCAGCCGCACCAATCACAGACCTATTGGGGTCATCCAACATTTTTAGCAGATACTCTCCGATTTCAGATGGGTCTAATATCTGCGCTAGTGCTTTGACTATTGCAGCCCGTATTTCTGGATCTTCATGATTTAATGAAAAATCAATTCGTTGAGGATTCGACTTCCTTTCTATCGTATATATTTGATTCCGATCAACCAACAGCCAAACATTTTTGGGAACCACCCGATCAATTCTCGCTTTTCTAGAAACATAGAGTCCTTTTTCTTCAAGTGCTATTTGTAAATTTCGGGAAATGCTAACACGATGAATCTCAATAATCTCATTATTGCGTTTCAAAGTATAAATCTGTTTATTTCTGTCATCACGAATCTTCCAACTTTTGTACTTCTTTTGTGTTGCTAAAGTTGCTTGGTTAGAAATTGGGATACCCAATAATGTAAATTGCTCAAGAAGTACCGGTGGTATAGCCGAACCTAGATCAAGGTCTGCCACCAAATCCAGTGGAATCGCAAAAGGAAGCATAAACTCACTACCTTCTTCCAATTCTCCTCCAAATTCCACAGGGATATTGAATTGGAATTTGCTGTACATTTTCTGCAAAATGTCTTTATACACTCTTGCAGAAGCCCCCATCTTTCCTAATGCACCAATCGCATGAAGTTGAACTTCTACGTTTTGATCACCTAAGGCCTGTACCAACGCTGGAACAACGTCACGAAAACCTTCAGTACGGGAAGAGGTCGACTTTGACATCTCACCTAAAGCATAAACCAAATTTCGCCGAACATTTGAATTTTCATGCGTCAACAGTGGAACAATTATGACAGAAAAACCAAAGTCTCGGAGGCTCTCAATTGCTTCTTTCTGTGTATCCGGTACAGAATCTGTCCATATCCCAAGGACAGAATCCTTCTGTTCTTTGAGGACAGGATCTTTGACTGCAAGTGAGAGAATCGGAATTGCAGAATGACCAATTTTTTGCAACACACGGATTGCGGAACTTCTAGCAATAGGCCTATCCTGTCTGAGAGTAGCTGCAAGGTAAGGAAATGCTGGTTCTCCAATTTCAGCCAATTTTTCTATCGCTACTTGTCGAGTAAATATTTCATCCGCATCAAGTCGATCGACAAGATATTCAATGTCAGTAATCTGAGCATATGTTCGACTAGCCGAAAAGATGAAAATAGACATTAAAAAAAGGCCAAAAACGAGGGATTTCCTTTCAATCCAAATTGGCAATTTCTCGAAAAATTCACGGCTTTTCATTATAGATCGATAACCATGCACTGGGCGCGAATGGAGGCTCTATATCCATGGTCCCTTCCAACTCTAGCGACTCAACCGGTTGCCGGCCATAAATTCGCGTCTGTTCAGACTGTAAATTCTGATTACGTAGTTTGCTATTTCCTTTTTGGTTAGGTTGCTCCAATAATTGAGGGAACTCAGCAGGACATGCGTCACGTTTTTCAACAATCTCCATCAAACGTGAAAATTGTGTCACCCGGTCAATCCGTTCCGGAGGTTTTTGGACAAGATCAAGTGTCTCTCGTGCAATCATCAATTCTACATTCGTCGGGATTAGGAACGTTTGAACTGTAGCACCATCACGACTAATTTCTTTCTCACATACCCTATTACTATTTTTATTCGGATCAACTTCGATACCCAAGAAACCAAGTTTTTCACAGACTTTCGACCGAATTCTTGCCATATTCCCCCCTATCTCACCCGTAAAGATAAGCGCATCAAGACCACCAAGCGAAGCAACATATTTACCAATATACTGACTGACACGATAACAAAACATTTTCAAAGCAAGCATTACACGCGCATCATCTATTGAGGTAGTATTAAGAAATTCCCGAAAATCTAATTCGAGCCCCGAGATCCCACGTAAGCCACTGTTCTCAGTTAAAAACGCCTCAATATCATCAATCGACATACCATGTTCTCTCGCCAGATGAAAAATAATAGATGGATCAATATTACCGCTACAGGTACTCATCATTAACCCTTCCAACGGTGTAAACCCCATGCTTGTGTCCACAGAACATCCACCATCAATCGCTGTAATACTACAACTATTTCCAAGATGACAGGAGATAAGCTTTAGGTTAGAAAGAGGACGTCCCACGAGATCAGCAGCACGATGTGAAACATAACGATGAGATATTCCGTGAAACCCATAACGACGAATACCATGCTCTATGTAAAATTCGTATGGAATAGGATAAACCAAAGCATAATCAGGAATTGATTGATGAAAAGCCGTATCAAAAACTGCTACTTGCGGAGTATCCGGCATAATCTTACGGCACAACCGAACTCCTTTTAAATTAAAAGGATTATGCAATGGAGCAAGATGATTATTTTGCTCCATTAATCCTTCTGTCAAAGGTGTAATCAGTTGTGACTCAGTGAAATGGGTTCCTCCATGAATAACGCAATGCCCAACAGCAGTAATAGCTGACATATCATCAATAATGCCGTGTTCTTTATCGAGCAAAGTTGCTGAGACAAATGAGAAAACGTTGTCATAGGTAACCTGAGGAACCTCTAACTTATAGCTATCTCCATCATGGCGCTCATAAGTCAATTCGGGATTTGAATTATTAATGTCACTAAATTTCCCGCTGGCAAGACAAACTTCACCTATCATCTCAAAACATTTGAATTCAAGAGATGCATTATCTGCATTAATGGTTAAAATGAGAGGCATTTGAATTTGGATTCAGCTCAATAACCCATCAATCCACAACAACGCCGACAGACAGGCATGAGACCTTCAGTACTAATCGATTTTCGGAAACGAACAGCTTTCTCATTGTTCCACATCTCAGCTACGGAATCTCTTCGGATATTACCAATAATATAGTCATGGTAATCTCGGCAAAGGCTAACATCGCCATTACTATCTATTTCCATTGTCATGTAAATAGAAACGCACTGATTGTAACCAAAAGTTTCAGAATGATCCTTATAGTATGTATTAATTTCCTCTTTTGTCTGAAGTTCCGGCATCATCATGGGAGGGCAAGTATTACTCTGTTGCGAAATACGTATCATTTCATGATACTTTTCAAGAATGATACCATGATCAAACTGGTTCCATTCCCCAATCCAACCGTAGTGGGTCTGAGGTTTTTTGCCAAACCGACGCTCAAAGTCATCTGAGTGCTCCATTGCAGATTTTTGATCAATCCACCATGTAAGATAAAGGATTTGAGCATCTGCATACTGACTAGTAAACTTGTATAAATCAACGACATCATCTATGTTATAAGCTGTAATGCAACTTAAAGGAACTATGTATGGAAAAGGCGAATCATTTTTATTTTTTTCTTTTCTCACCTTTTGGAGTGCCGCTTCGACATCTTGAAAATTACTATATTTCCCAGAAACTGCAGGGCGCTGATTATCGTGAATTTCAGCATTTGACCCATCAACACTCAGATATAGGACCTCACATGTCTCTGCAATCTCCTTCGCGTATTTAGCCACTCGCGTTCCGTTCGATACGATTGAAATCGGCATACCGCGCTCGTGAATATAATATAGCAAATCAACGATACCAGGATACATCATTGGCTCTCCACCCCAGATGTACCACACTGGCGACCATCCAAGATCTAAAATCTGATCGACTAAATGCTTATAATCTTCGATTGGTACTTCCCGCTGTTTCAATTCTTTTAGATCCTGATCAATTAAATAGCCATTATCTCCCCATTGACCGCAAGAATGACAGCGCAAGTTGCACATATCTGTAATCCGAAGGCTAACAAGTTGTACACTATCACCCCGTCCATGCTTAGCTCCTAACGGGTGCCGAAAATTGAAAACCTCTTTAGACATTTGGTAACGCGCCATAATGTACGATGTATGCCACTCGGCAGACACTACATTCGCAAGTTCCTTGATGAAAAAACGTGGTGAGACTCGACTTCGAATTGACATTTTTCTTCCGATCTAATTAATTTAGTTTAGAATTCAGTTATTCGTTAGTGACTCGACCTAAGACCTGACATTCCGTGTCGGAGAGAATTCTATAACGCACATTACCCCAAACAATCTCATTTTGAAATATTGCCCACACAGCATTTACGGCGGCGACAAAACCTGAAATGGAAATAACGAAAGATGTACGCTTAATATTTTCTCGAATCTGCTGATTGTGTTTCATCTCGTCTGGTAAAACAAAGAAAGAGTGTCGATAAAAATAGATTTCCAGAAGCAAAAAAGGAATTAGGGTAAACAGCCACATGGTAGTACGCATCGATAAAGCAAGAAAAGGCACAGAAAACAGAATTAATGTTTTTGGAACAACCGTCATAAAAAGAATTGCCCATTGTATTTTATGTCGCATCCAGTATGTCATAATAGTTTGCCTGTTAGTAAATTCAAGAACTTGCTTCCATGATCTATGTTTTGTGTGACATATCGAGATAGCCTCTGGAACAAAATGAATTTTCTGATTGAGCGATCTGACTGCAAACGTGAGATTATGATCTTCGATAGCTGCCCGAGCCCAACGTTCTAAAACTTTTCCTTGGCTGATCAATTTCCGTCTAATCGCATTTGACCCGCCCCAAACCATAGTTAATGGATGATCCCCCTGAATGGCAAGCTGAAAGTTTACCCATGCAGCCTCAGTTACTGTAGCGAGATCTTTCAAAAAGCCATTTTCCTCCGTAACAAGATAGAACCGCCCACCAACCGTCGCACCAACTTTCGGATCCTTCAGCGGCTGCACAAGTTGGCTAAGCCAATCACTTCGTATTTCAGCATCAGCATCGATAAAAGCTATAACTTCTACATCATTTGGCAGCAATTCGATAGCTGACATCAAGTTCTGTATTTTTTGCGATCTAGGCAGATTATCATCAATAATATTAGGCGCTAATACAACTTGCACATTGGTATATCCCTCTACCAATTCTAATAACGGTCTATATGAACTATCATAGCCTGCATCCCCAACATAGTTTGTTACTAAATAGACAAGATGATCACCAGCATAGTCTTGTTTAAGTACCCGTTTAACATTTTCTGCTGTTCTAAAATCCCATCCGTAGTGTGGCGCAATAACAGCAGCTTTAGGAAAAAAGGCAGGAGATGTTTTTCTCTTTTCACGACGAGCATAAAAGAAAGATCGAAGTATCACTAATATCTCCACAATCAATAGGAAATAGCACGTGCTAACAAGGTAACGCATTTGCGACCAATCCTTTTGGACTCCTAAGTGGACACCAATCGTAACACAAATAAATAAACTCCGTCAATTCAAAACCAGCAGTAAAATGCTCGCTGATCCGACAGAAAAAGGGTTTCCACAAAACATATTCAAGACAAGAATAAACATTTAACACTCGTGCTCCATAATCTAAATTTCCCGAAATTGTGATACGAAATGTTTAATTTCAACACACTCCTATCATTTATCACTTTTATCACTTTATGAAAGTGCCAGCATGACTATCAATGAATTTATTAATTGAATCATCAAAGGCGAGCTTTCCTCGATTCAAAATTAGCACACGATCTGCGTATCTCAATACTAAATCAACATTATGGGATGAGAAGATAAGAGTCTTATTATCATTACTAACTTTGTGGCAAAGCTTTTGCATTGTAGTGTTGAGGTAACTCATATCTTGACCAGTAGTTGGCTCATCTAACAAAAGCAAATCCGGGTTTAGCGATACATTAGCAGCGACAGCAACCCGCTGGCGTTGACCACCAGACAGAGCATATGGGTGATCATTTTTATACGAGGAAATTCCAAATATGTCGGCTGTCTCGTTTGATCGCTTTTCCAGTAAATCGCACTTCATCCCAAAATTTAGAGGGCCAAACTTTATCTCATCTTCAACTGTCTTAGCTTGTAAAACCAAGTCCGCATTTTGAAAAACGAAACCAATTTTGCTTTCCCCATTTCGTTTGGGTTCGCAATCATCTAAGATGATCTCACCGGATGTTGGTTGTAACAATTTAGCCATCAACATCAACAACGTTGTTTTACCAGATCCATTTTGCCCCATCAACGCAACAATTTCACCATATCCTACTTGGAGTGATACGTTATCTATAATTTCGGTATTTCCCCCGCAATTAAAGCTTGAGCTTATCATTTTAAGCAGATTTTTTCGATTTTGAACATGAATGACTGAACGTTCCCAAACCTGTGTCTTTTTAAATTGCAGTTTAGGTACTGATTTCTCTTCTGTTACCTGCCCATCCCTTAAACTCCAACTACGATTGCAAAAATCTGCAATTGTTTGTACCTGATGTGTAGCAAAAATCACTGTGACTTCAAGCTTTTTATTCAACTCACTAATAACCTGTAAAACATGTCTACTGAAATTCACATCGAGATAACTTGTTGGTTCATCAAGTAGCAATATTTCCGGTTGCATCGCGGACAAACAGGCCAATGCAACTAGTTGCTTCTCCCCACCAGATAGAGTCGATGTCTCACGTTGTCTAAATCCTTCCAAACGAACCAGGTCCAAAGCTTCATCAATGGCTTGATCTACGCTATGCAACGGCATACCCATATTTTCCAACCCGAATCCAATTTCATCTTCAACAGTTGTACAAAAAAGTTGATTATCGGGACTCTGGAAAAGGAGACCAACTTTGCGTCCAATCTCCGACAAAGTGAGATCTGAAACACTCAAACCGTCGATCCTCACATTACCTTGGAATTTACCTCTAGAAGTATGTGGAATTAAACCATTAATGGTTTTAAGTAATGTTGATTTCCCAGAGGAAGTCTCCCCTGTTAACAGAATAAAATCACCTTGCTCAACCGCAATACTGATGCCATTGAGAGTAGGTTCTTCCCGACCTAGATAGGTAAAACTGATATTGGAAATTTCGATTTGTGACATGCTTCTAGCAATGTTAGGACAATTCCTTGCAGGGGATAGTTTAAGATGATAAGATTCAACCAGAAAACGTTTTCATAGATCAATAAAGATAGATAAGTGCATAATCATCATCATGATAAATCAGCAACACCATTGCAAAGGATAACAAATAAAACGAGTTCCAGCCAAACTAAATGTTAACAGATAAGGTCATTTTTCTAACATTATTCGGGAGTGTCTAAGTTTGACTACAGGGGAATGATCTGTATTTGTTCCAGCCTTGCTAAACCTGAAAAATGCTGGATTTATGGTAAGTGTGACCATACCAAAATCGTGATGATAGTTGACGCCATTATGTTCCTATTTGACATAATCTTGACAGTATCTAAATAAACGTTAAATTTTACCAAAGTAGTAGCAAGGACCCAAATTATTTCGGCCATTTTTTTATCTAAACTTAGCCAAGATGAGAAGACCTCATAGCTGAAAAGCCTCAACACAAATATAAATTCAACAAAATATGCTAATTATCCTATTGGCGATTATCCCCTCTTGCATACAATCTGAGATAAATGAGCCCCCATCACTAGTTCTGATTGATGAAGTATCCTTTGTTGGCAACCATAGGATAAATCAACAGACTTTGGAAAAATTAATCTCTGTTAAAAAGGGAGATCCATACAATGAGAAGAAGCTGAAGAACGGCTTAAATCGAATCATTGAACAATACTTGCAATATGGATTAATATTCGCCGAGATTTCCCCTCGAATTGACCTAAAAGAAAAACAAGCACAAATTTGTGTCCAGATTCATGAAGGGGAAACAGCAAAGTTTGGCAATATTTCCATCGTGGGAAACACAAAGTTCACTACTGCTTATTTACTAAGCTTAATCGGGTTAAGCCGGGGAAAGCCTGTCAATATGACATCACTAGAGAAAGGAATTAAGAGAATACTAAACTTGTACAGTAAGCAGGGGCACCCAATGGTAGAAGTAAGGCTGGTCGACATAATCGCGAATCCAAATAATAGCAAATTAGATCTGCGGGTAAAAATTGACGAAAAAGATATGATAAAAATCGCATCGGTCAAAGCCAGCGGTTCCCGAAAAACAAAGGAAGAAATCATTTTAAGGGAATTGCCAGTTAAAGCCGGTGACGTCTTTGACCAAGATAAAATTGACCAAAGCCTTCGCCAATTAATCAATTTGGGCTATTTCTACAAAATCAACCCGAACCTACTGGAAACGGCAGATACACCCAACCAAATCAAAATACACGCTCAAGTTACCGACGCTCATACAGGTAGGATAAACGGTGTAATTGGTTATGTTCCTGCCAACTCTGAATCTAATGATATACCAAGGTTAACCGGATTAATTGAAGCGAGTGAAACGAATTTATTGGGCACAGGTAGACGCCTTAACTTTCGATGGCAATCCGGCTTGATTAAAACAATTCTGCTTTCATATACTGAACCATGGATGTTTGGAAAACCAATCTCAATAGGAGGTAGATATGAACACATTAAACGTCAGAATCAAAGCAAAATTAAGATGTCAAAAGAAAAATCCGCAGGCCTAACAGTCAGCGCACGCTTAACTCCAATGTTGAAAGGGTTATTGACGGCATCTTTAAAACAGACCGATTTATTAAAAATTGACGCAACAGAGGAATTGGACAGAATAAAATATGGAATAGCTTTTAGTGTGATCCGCGACAGTCGAGACTTTTTCTTGTCTCCAACTAGAGGTAGGAGAGATCATATTGCTCTTGAAATTTCACGCGGCGATTTCAAATTGCGAAAATTATGGCTAGATCTAGATCAGTATATCAAAACATGGAAAAATCAAGTTATCTTAGTAGGTGTACATGTCGCATCTGCTTGGGGGCGAGATATACCCTGGACCGAAATGTTCTCACTTGGTGGAGCAAACTCTCTCCGCGGTTATGACGAGGCCTCATTTTTTGGCCAACACCTCCTTTACTGTAATATTGAATACAGATTACTTGTAGGCTACATCTCACAAGTCTTCAGTTTTGTAGACACAGGCTCGGTAATTAAATCAAATTCCTCGATGACTTTCGAGCCAATTAAAATTGGGTATGGTCTCGGAGCCAAGATCGAATCCAGAGGAGGAATACTACGAATTAATTATGCCTTGTCCCAGGGGAATCCTCTTTCACAAGGAAAGATACATGTTAACCTTGGAGCGTCATTCTAACTTTGATAACCCCATTAGATTTAAGGCATAGGCTTATGTTAGAAGAGTTAATTTTCTCTTGCATATTTGTGCTTGTTGTGGTAGGATTTATCCGGTTTTTTGGCTCCTAAAGAGCTTCGATTTAGTTTACAGTTGAATGGAGAGTGGGGCAGGGTTTCCCACTCTTTTCTCTTTATTAGAAGTAGGTTTTCTGTTAGAAAATATGAATCAGTTTGGAGCTTCAGTTTCAGATTTGGTGTCACCATTACTTGAGGAACTCGGCTTTGAATTAGTCGATGTTGAATTAGATAATTCTGGGAGTGAGAAAACTATCCGGCTGTTAATTCACGGATCACAGGGGGTGACATTAGACGATTGCCAACAAGTCATAGAAAATACAAGACCAATACTGGATGTATACGGTTTAATTAAACAAAGTTGGAACCTTGAAGTGGCATCCCCCGGTTTGGATCGCCCAATTGTAACCGAAGCAGATTTTCGGCGCAATCTTGGCCGCACAATTGAGATGAGGTTACAATCAAACTTAGAAGGAAAGATTAAGAAAGTAAACGGCGTTTTAAAAAGGGTTAATTCAAAAAAAATCATGCTTCAGCATTCGTCTGGTGAAGTGTTCCAAATCAACATTTCACAGATAGAGCGAGCTACAGCTAAACTAAGTTGGTAGAAAAATTCCTTAATGACATATGTGGAGAAAGAACAATGACAGGTGATCTCATCTCAACTGTTCAGCAAATGATGGATCAGACAGATCTTCCTCAAGAAATTTTTCTTGACGCTATTCAATCTGCACTGATGCAGGCTGCTAAGAGACGTTACGGTTCAACTGAGGAAGTGTCAATTGAGCTTGATCCCGAAACGGGGGAAATTTGCTGCTATGTTCCCAAAAAAGTGGTCGATATTATGCAGAGTTTTGCCAGAGAAATCCCCATCGAAGAAGCACGTAAGATTGATCCAAATGTTAAAGTAAATGACATTATTCAAGTTGAAGCTAATACTGGAGATTTTGGCCGTATAGAAGCGCAAACGGCGAGACAAGTCCTCGTACAAAAGATCAAAGAAGCTGAAAGAGAACAGGTTTATGAAGAATACAAGGAACGTGAAGGTGAAATTATCACAGGATATGTTCAGCGTATTGATCGAAATGCCATAATTATCGACTTAGACCGAACAGAAGGGATTTTAATTGACGGGGAGTTTAACCGTAACGCAGGCTATAGACGAGGGGATCCTTTAAAATGCATTATCGTGGGTGTGGAAAATGACGAACGCGGATTGCAAATCCTCCTTTCTCGAAATCATAATGACTTAGTAATTCAGCTCTTTGAGATGGAAGTTCCAGAGATCGAGGATGGTTTGGTCGAAATTCGAGCCGTTGCTCGAGACCCAGGTGACAGATCAAAAGTTGCTGTTTATACAAATGATTCCAGTATTGATCCCGTTGGCACGTGTGTAGGAGTCAGAGGTTCACGGGTAAGAACAATTGTTGACGAACTCGATGGTGAAAAGATTGAGCTTATTCGTTGGCATGAAAATATTGAAACCTACATCAAAAATTCGCTCCAGCCTGCCAACGTATCACACGTTAATATCAATCAGGAAGAGCAATCAGCAGAAGTCATAGTTCCTGAAGATCAGCTTTCCCTAGCCATTGGCAGACGTGGACAAAACATACGTCTCTCTAGTCGACTCACCAATTGGAGATTAAATGTTAAAGGCGAAACTGAAGCAATGGAACAAATGAAGCAAGGGGTCACCCAAGTATTCAAATCCAATCTGTCTGACGAAAGTGAAGAATGATGATGCTTCCATATGTCTTCCCGAAAATACATTGGAAACAAAACAACGAGCGGGAATTAAATTATCAGGCATAAGATTTCAATGAGGAAATCTCACTAATCTAGCAAGATTGTGTCTATTCATTATAAAAGCTTATCGGGAACTGAGGGGATAGAGAAAGATGAAAGAAAAATCAACAGCCTCAAGCCAAAAACAAATTAAAGCAGAGAAGACAAACATCCGGGTCCATGAACTTGCTAAACAATATAATTTGACAAGCAAGGATTTAATTACAGAAATAGAAACATATGGAATTGTTGTAAAAACCCATATGAGTTCCTTGTCACCAGAAGATGTTAAACTTATCGAAGAACAAAGGAACTTACAGTCGAAATCAAGAGAGACAAGTGTACCATTGACCACGGAAGATGCGGAGAAACCCGAAACCAAGAAAGCCCCCCAAGCAGAAAAAAAGTCAAAGGTCAATCAACATAAACACACAACCAAGAAAGAGAAAAAGAAAAGTAAACGCGAAGTTGTTGAAGAAAAGATTATAGAAACGAAAACGATACCTGACGACAATGTCTCCCGTCAAATACAGGAAGGCATAACTGTGGCCAAACTAGCCTCACAACTAGGGGGACTGAAAAGCACAGAAGTGATCATGAGCTTGATGAAAATTGGGGTAATGGCGAACGTAAACGAGAGTTTAGATTATGAAACTCTCGTTGCTCTTGCCGACCAATTTGATTTTGAACCGATTCGTCAGTTAACACTCGAAGATAAGATTTTATCCGAAATAGAGGAAGAAGATGACCCTAAAGACCTAGCACCTCGTGCTCCGGTTGTTACTATTATGGGGCATGTAGACCATGGCAAAACATCTCTCCTCGACGCGATTCGTAACACCAATGTAATAGATACCGAAGCTGGAAATATTACACAGCACATTGGAGCGTATTATGTTGAATCTGCCAATGGGAACCTCGTTTTTCTCGACACTCCGGGCCATGCAGCGTTCACTTCTATGCGAGCTCGCGGAGCACAAGTAACTGACATCGTTGTACTTGTTGTTGCAGCTGACGATGGAGTAATGCCTCAAACAATTGAAGCAATTGACCACGCAAAGGCTGCAGGTGTTCCAATTATCGTAGCCGTCAACAAGATTGATGTCACTAATGCAAACCCCGATCGCGTCAAACAACAATTGATGGGACATGAGCTTTCACCAGAAGAATGGGGAGGTTCAACTGTTTGTGTTGAAATCTCTGCCTTAGAAGGCACAGGTGTTGAAGATCTTCTAGAAATGCTGTTGCTTGAATCAGAACTCCTTGAGTTACAGGGTAACCCGAATCGGAACGCTAAAGGGGCAATTCTTGAGGCTAAATTAGATCGAGGAAGAGGCGTCGCGGCCACTGTCCTAGTACAAGATGGCACATTGAAAATAGGTGACTCCTTTATTTCGGGCATATATAGTGGCAGAGTTCGTGCAATGATCAATGATCAAAACAAACATCTTAAAGCAGTTGGCCCATCTACTCCGGTTGAAGTACTAGGCTTTAACGGCGTTCCGGAAGCTGGGGATAGATTTAATGTTGTATCTTCAGAGGCAGATGCTAGAAAAATCAGCGAAAAGCGACAAAGTGAGCTGAGGCAATCACAACTCAGTTCAAATAGCACAGTTACTCTTGACAGTTTATTCGATAAAATCCGTACTGCAGAAATTAAAGAATTAAATGTGATTGTCAAAGGGGATGCTCAAGGTTCAGTCCAAGCGATTAGTGACGAGTTGGTGAAGTTGGGTGTTGGTGAAGTCGAAATCAAAATAATACGTGCAGCGGTTGGCGGGATCACTGAAGCTGACGTTCTCCTCGCAGTGGCTTCAAATGCAGTTGTCGTTGGGTTTAACGTTCGACCAACGACGGAAGCTATGCAGTTAAGCACACAGGAAAACATCGACGTTCGTACATATTCCATCATCTATGAATTAATCAGTGAAATGAGAGCCGCAATGGAAGGATTGCTTGAACCTGAAGTGAAAGAGGTCATTGTCGGCCGTGCTGTAGTCCGAGAGACCTTTAAAGTTCCTCGTGCTGGCACAATTGCCGGAAGCTATGTGAATTGGGGTTCTGTTAGCTATAACTACCCCGTTCGTGTACTCAGAGATAGTGTCTTGATATATGAAGGCAAAATAGAATCTCTTCGAAGATTTAAGGATGATGTAAGCCAAGTCGCCACAAACTATGAGTGTGGTATTGGTATCAGCGATTTTGACGATGTTAGAGTCGATGATACATTGGAGTGTTACACGCTCGAAAGTGTTAGACGAACATTAAGTCCATAGAATACTATGCATGTTGGGGTTTGTACTATCAACTTGCGTCTACCCCAAAGTCAATCATTAAAAGATAAGCGACGTGCGATAAAAAGTGTTATTGATCGTGTGAAAAATCGTTTCAATGTCTCGATTGCGGAAGTTGGATTGCAAAATTCTCATCAATCGGCCGTAATCGGTGTTGTCTCTGTATCTGGTGACCAACATCATTTAAATAAAGTTTTATCCCATGTTGTAACATTCGTTGAGAAAGCGCATTCGGTGGAATTAGTTGATTATGAGATTGAGTTGGCTTATTAAAAATGCCCGGACAAAGGCGTAGAAATCGTGTCGCATCGCAAATTCAAAGAGAATTAGGCGATGTTCTACTAAATAATGTAAAAGATCCACGCGTGAAGTTTTGCTGTGCAACCCACGTTGAGATGTCCCCCGATCTAAGTTATGCCAATATTCAAATAAGTATCTTAGGAAATGATCAGCAAAAGACTGACGGGCTTGCAGGCCTTAAAAGTGCAAGTGGTTTTATTCGTCGCGAGATTAGCCATCGGCTAGGTCTCCGAACCGCACCAGAACTGAGGTTTAAACTCGATGCATCAGTTGAGCAGTTAATGTATATTGACCAGTTACTTGAAAAAAATCGAGAGTAAGCTAGTATACTCCAGCCCATGAACATCTATCATAAGATCTTGGAGCTAATTGATCAACACGATAGCTTCGCAATTTCTGCACATGTTAATCCAGATGGGGATTCAATCGGTGCACAGTTGGCATTATATTCCTTTCTGGCTGACCTAAATAAATATGTACGGATATTTAATACCGACCCTATCCCCCCCAACTATCATTTTCTTCCTTTTAGCGAGAAAATCGAACAACCCTGTGATCTTGATGGCTACTCTCCAGAAGTATTAATTGTTCTCGATGCTAGTACACTCGTAAGAATAGGAAATCATCTATCAAAAAACCTTGTGCCACAACAACTAACTATAAATATCGATCACCATGCTTCAGCCGATCGATTCGGTGATTATAACCTAGTAGAAAGTGGTGCTTCATCAACATGTGAGATAGTGTATAAACTCATACAACTAAGCGGAACAAAAATTGGTTACAAACAAGCAATGGCTTTATATACTGGTATCATGTTTGACACTGGTTGCTTCCGATATTCAAATTCCACATCACAGGTGCACCACATTGCAGCCAATTTAATTGACCAAGGAATCGAAGTTGATAAAATCTACAGAGCAGTCTATGAAACTAATCCAGTCCGACGACTTCGACTACTTACTAAAGCACTTGAAACTGTCGAAATTTCCCCAGACGGGAAAATTGCATGGCTAATAATAAGCAAAAAAATGTTTGATCATACAGGTACAACTCTGGAAGATGCAGATGGAATAATTAACCAGATTCGCTCAATTGATACAATTGAAGTTGCAATTATGGCGGTGTCAAATGCGCAAGAACAATCTAAGATTAGCATGCGGAGCAAAGACTATGTTGATGTGGGCAAGATATGTGCTGAATTTGGTGGAGGTGGCCATGCTCGCGCTGCAGGTTGCCTAATAGATAAATCTTGTGAGACTGCTCTTGAAATGGTCATCGAGATAACGGAAAAGTATATTGATATATGATCATTGATGGCGTTTTGAATTTAAACAAGCCTCAAGGAATGACTTCAAGGCAAGCTTTAGACCGAATTCGTAAATTATGGGGTGTAAAAAAAGCTGGCCATGGAGGAACATTAGATCCTGACGCAACTGGGGTTTTACTAATATGCTTAGGCAAGGCAACCAAGTTATTCGACCCGCTACAAAAGGGAACTAAGAGTTACAAGGCAACAGCCACCCTAGGTATTACCACTGACACTTTTGATGCCAGTGGACAAGTTTTGATGACTTCATCCACAGAACATATCAGTGAAAATCAAATAGAATTTGTACTGAAAAACTTTGTTGGAAAGATAGACCAAACAGTACCCATATTCTCTGCTGTTAAATATCAAGGGCAACCATTATATAAAATAGCACGCCAAGGAAAGCAAATTGAGAATTTACCTTCTCGACAAGTAACCATTAAATCCATCGAGATTACTTCAATAAATCTGCCTAAATTTGTATTTAGGGTCGATTGCTCAAAAGGAACGTACATTCGGTCTTTGGTTAGTGATGCTGGGAAACGACTAGAGTGTGGAGCTATCCTGTCAAAACTGGTACGTACACGATCTGGCATCTTTAAACTTGAGGATGCTTACAATTTAGATAGTTTGGAAGAAGGAAAGATCACATCTAACGAATCTGTTGTCCCAATGAATGTAGTAATCGAAGCGCTGAAACGGGTAATGTAATTTTCCTAGGGATTCATTATTGAAGATTTTTATCGATTTCCGATCTCCTGCGTTAACAAAAAACAATGTTGCTGTTACAGTAGGTGTTTTTGATGGTGTACATATTGGTCATCAAGCTGTTATTCAGTGTTTAATATCTAAAGCAAAAAATCACAACCTATTAACTGCTGTCTTAATTTTCGACCCCTCACCAGTTGAATACTTTCAATCGAGCCAACAGAAATCAAGCCTAACAGACCTCAACCAGAAGATCTCGATTTTTGAGCAACTTGGCCTTGATTTGCTTGTAATAGTACCTTTTTCCAGCATCGTTGGCATGTCCGCTGATGAGTTTTTACAAGAAGTTTTGATAAACCAGCTAAAAGCCAAGGCAGTTGTCTCTGGGTATGATTGGCAATTTGGTAAGGGACGTACTGGTAATCCTCAGTTTCTAAAATCAGTTGGAAAACGTCATGGTGTTGATATCGAAATTGTAGCCCCAAGATACATTGAAGGGAAACCTGTTCATAGCACATGGATTCGCAAAGAAGTCGAGAAAGGTGATCTCAATCTAGTCGCTGATTTGCTTGGTAGAAAGTACACAATTACGGGCACAGTGATCAAAGGAGATCAACGAGGCCGGAAAATTGGGTTTCCAACCATCAATATTAACACTGGGGACTTGGTATTACCACCAAGTGGTGTGTACGCCATCCATGCTAATTTTGGCAAGAGATCTTTCGAAGGAGTCTTAAATATGGGTACACGGCCAAGTTTTAAGGGCCAAAATTTTCAGGTTGAGGCTCATCTTTTTGATTTTAATCAGATTGTTTATGGGCAACAGGTTGAGATTACATTGGCCGCTAAGATCCGAGAAGAACGTAAATTTTCCAACCTAGATGGATTAACAAACCAAATTAAGGCAGACATTGATAGCGCAAGGTCGTCTTTATCAAAAGGATCCTTTTGAGGGTCGTCTCTTCTCAAAAGAATCTAATTGTAACATAGCATGTACCGAAATTTCGATTTGATTTACAACACCCAAATATTTATGTTATATTAACAGCATAGCTGAGCAGCATAACCTAACTCATGAAAGGATGCGGGAAAATTTTGAAGTCTAGTGCTAGTGTGAAGAAGGAGATTGTGGATCAGTACAAGAAACACGATAATGATACAGGATCACCAGAAGTCCAAATTGCGCTCTTGAATAGTCGAATTGTCAGATTAACAGAACATTTGCGTCATAATCAGAAAGACCATCACTCTAGGTATGGTTTGTTTAAGCTAGTAGGTAAACAGCGTAGTTTGATGCGATACTTGTATTCGAAAGATGTTCAGAGATATCGTCAGATTATTGATCAGCTTAGCCTACGGGACACCATTGGGAGAAGAGGTACAGCATACAGTGACAAGTAATGTGAAGAGGAAAGAGGAGAAGAAAATTTGAAAGTGGAAATGCAACTTGGCAACGATAAATTATCGATTGAAACAGGGAAAGTTGCTAAGCAAGCAGATGGAGCTGCGTGGGTACAGTATGGAGAAACAGTAGTTTTGGTAACTGTAGTTGCCTCAAGGCAAGCTACCAACCTTGATTTTTTTCCATTGACAGTAGATTATCGTGAAAGAGGATACGCAAATGGAAGAATTCCGCCGGTTTATGGTCGACGCGAACCACGCCCTGGTGACAATGAACAATTAACAGCAAGGTTAATTGATCATTGCATCCGCCCCCTCTTTCCAAAGGATTTTAAAAGTGAAATACAGGTTTTATGCACAGTTCTTTCTTTTGATGGTAAACATTCCGCCGACGTACCATCGTTAATCGGCGCATCCGCAGCCTTATCAGTTTCTGACATCCCATTTAACGGTCCAGTTGGAGCTATCGTAATCGGCCGAATTAATGATGAATTTGTTATCAACCCAACTGTTGAAGAAATGGAGACGTGTGATTTTGAATTCTTTGTTGGTGGCAATGAGAAAGCGGTTATGTCAGTGGAAGGAAGTGCTCACGAAACCTCAGAAGACGAGGTAATTGATGCCATCTTCCACGCTCATGGAATGATTAAAGAAATTATTAAACTACAAGAGGGATTAGTTGCCGTTGTTGGACAACCCAAACGTGAATATACAAAAAAAGAGATTGACCAAGAACTCTTAGAGCGTGTTCGTACACTTGCCACCGATCAAATACGTCAATCTATTGGCATGGAAGAGAAACAAGGCCGATCCGAATTTCTTGAGAAAGTTCAGGAGAGCATACTTGAAGAAATTCTTGCTGATGAATCGTTAGAAGAAGAAGCTGAAATTCGTGAGGTCACAACGAATACGATTGCGATTCTAAGTGATATTGAGAAAGAGGAAATGCGCCGTTCAATTCTTGAGGAAGGAAAACGCGTAGACGGACGAAGTGTAAAGGAAGTTCGTCCAATAATTGGGGAAGTTACTGTTCTGCCTCGAACACATGGCTCAGCGCTATTTTCACGCGGGCAAACACAAGCACTTTGCGCTGTAACGCTCGGTTCAAGTACCGATGAGATTACTCGCAGAACCTTAGCTGGAGACCAAAGCCAGGCATTCTTCCTACATTATAATTTCCCACCCTATAGTGTTGGAGAAGTAAAGCGGATGATGGGTCCTGGACGGCGTGATATCGGTCATGGGTCGCTTGCTGAAAAGGCTGTGGCACCTGTAATACCAAGTCAGGAAGATTTTAATTATACAATCCGTGTAGTATCAGAAATCCTAGAATCCAATGCCTCGTCTTCTATGGCAACAGTTTGCGGAGCAACTTTGGCTCTGATGGATGCCGGTGTACCAATTTCAAAGATGGTAGCTGGGGTCGGGGTCGGACTTATAAAAGAAGGTGATCAAGAAGTCATCTTAACCGATATGCTTGGTACTGAAGACTTCCTAGGCGATATGGACTTCAAGGTTGCTGGAACAGAAACAGGCTTAACTGCAATCCAGATGGACATTAAAATCGACGGTGTCACACCGGACCTGATGAGAAAAGCTATTCACCAAGCAAAAGAAGCACGCTTGCATGTGCTTTCCAAGATGCGTGAAATTATCGTTGAGCCACGCGCGGATCTATCCGAATATGCGCCGCGAATCTACACCATCCAAATACCAACAGCCAAAATTAAGGATCTAATTGGTCCGCGAGGTAGAGTTGTACAAGGTATTCAAGAAGAAACCGGAGTTACGATAGCTATCAATGACGACGGAAAAGTAGAAATCGCCTCCACTGATGGAGAAGCAGCAAAAAAAGCGGAAGAATTGATCGCTGAGATTACCGCAGTACCTGAGGTTGACAAAGAATATGTTGGTGAAGTTGTACGAACAACGAACTTTGGAGCGTTTATAAACATTTTACCTGGTTGCGACGGTTTGGTACACATTTCAAAAATGGGTGAAGGTTACGTCGCTCGTGTTGAAGAAGTCATGGACATTGGGGACAAAGTGACTGTTCGCGTTGCTGATGTCAATGATAACGGGCAAGTAGATCTCATTATGATCAGTGTAGAAAGGACAGAAGCTAATATCGCTAAAGCAGCAGAGGGCAATAGCGACTCTGGCTCTGATAGGAATCGCTCATCACGCGACTCACGTAACCAGAGAGACAGTGGTGGTAATAGGCGCCGTCCACAGAATCGTGATAATCGTGATAGCCGTGGGCGTAGTAGATCAATGAGAATTCCTAAAGATAGAGACTAAATTCCTTTAGGTGATTCTCAAAACTGATAAAAATTAATTTAATATCGTTTCTGTCGCTTGAAAATGAGTACGCGTAATCCGTTTCGCCAATTGTCTTCAGTCGAAAGTTTGTCTTTGTTTGACCGCAAATGGGTTAATCCTACTTTAACGGTGGTTCTTCTGTTGCAAATTGTTATTTTGGGTTTTTCTATTTGGAAAACAGATCAGATTGCCTACTACGTATTGAACTTACCAAGGACTATTAAAGCATATTTATATAGAAACGATCTCCCACATCATCGTCCAAGCCCAAAACCACGTCCAAGCATTATGATGATAAATATTAGAAATGAGTCTGTTATCCTCCTGTCCTTCCCACAACTAGATCATTTGTACTCCTAGCCCTTGTATGAAACTCTCTTTATTTGCTTTTCTATGCTTTTTATATTGTATATCGGGTTGTGGGTATGTTTCAACAACCGACTATCTTAAACACATTGAGTCTATTACCATTTCGCCTGTGGTTATCGAAGACCCCGACTTTACTTATCAACGAAATTCAGGGAGGCTTTATGACGAAATTGTTCGCGAGTCGATAACCGAAAGTTTTGAAAAGAAATGGCAGGATGGTAATGACTCCCAGTTAGATATTGTAATAGTTGACTATGATCTCTTACCGATAAACTATAATGCAAACAATCAGCCAATTCAACTGAGGATGAAATTAACGATAGATTATGCTTTTACCGATCGAGTTCGTAACAAAGTAATAGATCGTCAAGATAATTACATCCAGATTTATGAATTTTATATTGTTCAGGGCAGAGGTGAGCCTCCGGAAACTATTGAAGAAGCAAGAGAAAAATTAATCCAAGAATTGTCTGATGACTTCTACAGTATGCTTGCAGAACAATGGTAACAAAAAATGGTGAAATCGTGCGACCTATTGTAATCGGTTTCCTCTTGCTGTGTGCTCTTAATATTGCTTGCCAAGATTCATCAAAAAACTACATTGCCATAAGCACCCATGACAAATGTATCTACGGAGTACTGGGAGCAAGATCCTTAAAAATAGCACAATACTTTCTGAACGAAATCTCTAAAAGCTGTAAGAAAGAGATTGGAATTAGCCAATCGGTTCCCACAAAAGTCCCCCCTATTAATTTGTTGCCACTTAGCAACGAGATTCCAGACTGGGTAAGATATTCTGAACCACGAACCTATGTTGGGAATAAGCTCTACAATGATGTCATCAACGCCCAGCCCAAACTCTTCCATCAACATGGCTTTATAAAACAAGCCCATGTCGAATACAAATCTCCAAAACTGGCATCTTATCCACTGATTATGATTGAGATTTTCGACATGGGGACAGCAGAAAATGCTTTTGGCATTTATAGTTCTATGCGATACCCAGAGGATCAAATTAACGTAATTCATGGCACTCGTGTGTTGTTATCGGAAGAAAACATCACGTTTGCAAAGGGAAAATATTTTATCCAAATCGAAGAATACGAATTTTCCACTCGTATTAGGCAGACTTCAATCACATTCGCACGGATGATAATTGAAAGTATTAAAGCACCTAATGAACCAAGTATCTTGAAACTATTGCCGGAGATAAACCGGATACCAGACAGTGAAAGGATATACACTTCAAGCGTTGGTTTTGCTAATAAATCCCTTCTATTTTCTAAACATGTACTAGGAAATAGAGATACAAAATCTATTTCAGTTACATTATCAAAACCATCTTGGTTATCTCGTTCACCAGATGAAATAACAGCTTTTTTAATGTATTATAATGATAAATCAACAGTGGACTCTGTCTACGATCGTTTTCAACGCCATCTTGAGTTAAACGAATTTGTTTTTCGGCTGATTGGTAACGATACGATAATTGAAAACACAAGATATAATTAATGATTAAATTCTATGAATTCGTTGTACCTAATTTAAAATAACGGTAGGTTTTCAATGAAAGCAATTGTTGTTGGAGCTGGGGAGATTGGCCTTCACCTAGCAAAAGTCTTAGCCTCTGAAGGGAGAGACACAATATTAATTGATCAATCTGAAGGTGCACGTCAACATGTTAAAGAGCACATCGATGTTATGACTCTTCAGGGATCTGGAACTGACACCATACTATTGGCAGAAGCAGAGATTTCCAAAGCGGATTTGTTTATAGCAGTAACGGATTCCGACGAAACTAATATTATTGCTTGTGCAATAGCAAACCAAAATGGCGTTAAAACCAAAATTGCTCGTGTGTCATCAACAGAGTATTTTGATAATGCAGAGATTTTAAAACCGTCTGATTTTGGTATAGACATGATCATTAATCCTGAACTACTGAGTGCACATGAATTTGTACGCCTCTTAAGTTTCCCTGATACCCGTGAGTTTGTTGAATTCGAAGATGGGAAAATTCAACTTGTTGCATTCAATGTTTCTTCAAAGAATCCTCTAATTGGAAAATCATTGAAAAACTTGGTACATTATAATTGGGCGACGGACCTGCGTTTTACAGCAATTAAACGTCCAAATGGAAATACAGTTATTCCAACCGGACGTGATTCTATTCAAGAAAACGACGAAGTTTTTGTCATCGGCAGCCGTAAGTCGATTGATGAAATGCTTGATTTTTGCAATGTCTCTCATAATATCAAACCAACTCGCGTTATTATAGTTGGAGCAAATCGAGTCGGTATATACATTGCACAATTACTTGAAAATAGTGGAATTGATATCAAATTAATCGACAAAAATTTGAACGACGCAGAAAGAGCTTCAGAAGTTTTAAAAAAAACAACTGTACTATGCGGTAACTACCTTGATCCGCACTTCCTAGACGAAATTGGTATCACAGGCGTTGATGGATTCATATCTGTTACAGGTCATGATGAAGACGATATCATGGCTTGTGTAACAGCTAAACAGAATGGGGCCCAGTATGTTTCTGCACTCATCCAGCAACCGAGATACCTCCCTATATTGGCAGACATACCGTTATTGGACGCTGTTGTCAGCCGACACTTGATTGCAGTTAGCAGAATCCTACATATCGTTAGACGCGCTCATATTGTTTCCGCAGTATCTTTACACGAAATTGAAGCTGAAGTCTTGGAGTTGATTGTCGACCAGGGAACAAAGGTTACGGGTAAACCAATCAACTCAATTCGATTTCCTAGTAATGCTTTGATCGCTGCCGTCGTACGTAATGGTATACATACAGTAGCAACAGGGGGTTTAACCATCTTACCTGGAGACCGTATCATCGTTTTCAGCTTACCTGATGCTATTCCAGAAATTGAAGAGTTATTTTTGGCAAAATGAATCTGAAACAGGTCTTATTCATACTTAGTAATTTATTACTTGCTGCTTCAGTGGCACTGTCGGTACCTTTGGCGATTGCTGCCTACTACAATACAACTAGTAGTGGAGAACAAGATTTAATGGCTTTTGTCAAAACGATTGTGATCACAGTCATTGCAGGTGGTCTCTTGCACTTGGCTACTCGTAGTACTAACCGGGAATTGGGAAATAAAGAAGGCTTTGCAATTGTCACTTTCGGCTGGTTATTAATTGCAATGGTAGGCGCATTGCCGTACTTTTTCTACCAAGACTTTCTTGGAAATGGAATAGACCAGCAAGTTTCAAGTTTCACCCGCTTTACGGATAGCTACTTTGAGTCAATGTCAGGTTTTTCAACCACTGGGGCAACAATTCTGACTGATATTGAACACTTACCACATGGAATTCTGTTTTGGAGAAGTTTCACACACTGGTTTGGTGGCATGGGTATTTTAGTCCTAGTTGTCGCAATTTTGCCCTTGCTTGGCGTCGGTGGTATGCAATTGTATCGGGCCGAAGCACCAGGGCCACAAAGCGACCGGATGACTCCAAGAATCCAAGAAACAGCAAAAGTTTTATGGTGGGTTTATGTTCTATTCACTCTAGTAGAAGTAGCTTTTCTGTGGGTTGGAACAGTTTGGATCGTACCTGAAAACGTGCGTGAAACCTTTGGCGAAGGACTGTATAACGCTTTTTGTCACGCCTTTGGAACCATGGCTACTGGAGGCTTCTCGCCTAAGAACTCTAGCATTGGTCACTATAATAGCCTTTATATTGATATAATTATCATGGTTTTCATGTTCATTGCGGGAACTAATTTCTCCCACCACTATAAGGCACTCAAGGGTGACTTCCATAACTATCTAAAAGATGAGGAATTTCGATTTTACGCCTTTATGGTTGGATTGATAGTGGTGATTTTAGTGATTAATACCACGTGGCAATCTGTTACTATAATTAACGATGTTACCTCCTCAGTGACCCAAAATCAAATTGTAAAAATAGGACGCGAGACCTATCCAGTGACCAATAAACAGGTCCAATACAAAGACCAAATTTATTTTGTTGACGAAAGCCTTGCACAAATTGTAATTGACGGCTCCGCTTATGATATTTACCACGCAACCCCTGTCTACAAGTCCATTGGCGAAGCATTACGCTTCGTAGGATTTCAGGTTTTAGCCATCGTTACCACAACGGGTTACGGAACTACAGATTTTGAACAGTGGCCATTTATGTCGCAAGTAATATTAGTTTTCCTAATGTTTTTTGGTGGTTGTGCGGGATCAACTGGTGGTGGGATGAAACAAGTTCGGTTTTTACTTTTGATTAAACATGGGTATCGTGAAATTAAGCATTTGATTCTGCCACATGCCGTCTTACCTATAAAGTTAAATGGCCAAGTTGTTCCTCCAGAAACTATAACTAATATTTTGGGCTTTTTCTTTATCGGTGTAGCGGTATTTACAGTAGCAACAGTTGCCCTAACAGGATTAGGACTAGACCTAATCAGTGCAAGCACTGCGGTTGCATCTGCACTGATGAACATCGGCCCAGGGTTAGGAAGTGTTGGACCAATGAACAATTATGCACATATTCAGCCAATCGGCAAATGGGTTTTGTGTTTATGCATGCTTTTAGGCCGCTTAGAACTATACACCGTACTAATACTGTTTACACCACAGCTTTGGAAGAAGTGATGCTTCATCGATTTCGACATACTATTTACACATTTCCTTTATTTCTCTTTTTGACAGTTGTGTGTATAGGAAAAAACGCTAATTTACAGCAGGAATTATCAGATTCCCGTAAAAATGCTATTGTTAAAGCCATCGAATATGCAAGTCCCGCTGTCGTCAATATTAGCACAACGCAAATTCAAGAGTATACAGTTAACCCATTTTTTCAAGATCTCTGGTCGCCATTCTTTGACATGCCATTCCAAATACCTCAAAAACGGGAACTTCATGGATTAGGTTCCGGGATTATCATTAATAAAGATGGATATATTCTTACGAACCAACATGTAATCAAAGGTGCTGATTTTGTTGAAGTTATTCTGTTTGACGGGCAGGAATTCGAAGCTCAGGTTGTGGGATTAGACCAATCATCGGACCTTGCCGTTCTGAAGATTGCGCCTTCTTCTCAACTACTCGAAATTCAATTCGGAAATTCAAATGATTTGATGATTGGCGAATGGGCCATTGCCATAGGACATCCGTTTGCATCTGCTGTAGGCAACCCTAAACCAACAGTCACTATCGGTGTTGTTAGTGCCAAAAACCGAACTTTAAAAACAGAAAATAGGCTTTATCGTCATCTGATTCAGACAGACGCTTCGATCAATCCCGGTAATAGCGGAGGTGCACTAGTTAACCTTCATGGTCAACTAATTGGGGTCAATACAGCAATTTATTCCACAAGTGGAGGATCTCAGGGCATTGGCTTCGCAATTCCCGCAGATATTGCCAAAAAAGTTGTTACGAGGATTATTGACGATGGTGCAATTATTCCGCCAGCAATTGGGTTGGGTGTACAAAATTTAACGCAGGACCTAGCCGAAGCAGTGGATTTCTCAGAAACAACTGGAGTTCTTGTATCACAAGTGAAGAATGGAAGCGTCGCTGCTCTATCTGGAATTAAACGTGGTGATGTTATCACAAGAATAAATAATCAAACAATAATGGATCAAGACGAATACCGTGCGATTACTCGGTTAATTAGTAAAAATGAAGAGATCACTTTCCAGATATTTCGAGCTGGTATTCAACAACAAATCAAAATTACAATTAAAGAAATGCAACGCAACTATGAAATCGATGGTTGGGAATTAAAGGTTAGACAGCAACATAAGAACGAATTGAATCATTACGGCCATCGTGGTGTAATTGTGTCTAAAATTAATAAAGGCAGTGAACTTGCGAGGAAAGGACTGCAAAAAGGAGATTTGATTTATAAGATCGGGAATATCGAAATCGATTCACTAGAAGATTTTAAACAGATTGTTGTCCGATTGCGCCGTAATCAGAGGTTCTCACTTTTTTTTGAGCGAGATCGTGAGGAATGGGCTATTCGCAACCTTTTCGTTCGGTAAACAATCAATTTATGTCATTGATGAAATCCACAGCAGGAAAGTGAGTAGACATTGAAATGGGAAAAAAGGGTATTGAAGAAGGACCACGCGTCTTAAAAAGAAACCGAGTTCCATTGATAATCGGCGGCATCGTTTCAACAGTTATCTTAATCTCCATCGTGATATTAATGCAGTCAGATGAAGACAACACTGAAATAGTCAACATGGACAGCCAAGAATTCAAAGATTTACGTGAACAAGCACGAATCGACCACAGTGGTAAAAAGTATGAACAGGCTATCCTAAAACTAAAAGGGGCTTTGAAAATGCGACCTCAAAATTCAGAGGTCTGGAATGACTTAGGGGCAACCTACTATGCACTGGGATTAGAATTCGCAGGTAGTACTTGGCCATCTTGGGAACGAGATTTAACAGCTAATACAATTTCTGAAGGACATCTGGAGCTTGAAACCGCGTTGCGTGAAGTTGAATCTGGATATTTAGCTTTTATCTGCCCTCATGGAATGGCTGCACAAATCGCACAAAAAGCAAAACAAACAGGAGCATATGTCTCCAATAAGCATTGGTCCAGTACGAGCAAAAAAGTTAATATTATTGTTGGAAGGACAAAAGAGTTTTTTTTGAAAGCACGTGATTCATACGTCGCTGCGATTGATATCAAGCCAGCTTATGATGCCCCCTATCAGAACCTGGGAGCTTTGTACATCAAAATCGGTCAATTAGATGTTGGAAAAGATAATCTCGAAAAGGCTTATAAATTGGACCCTCGCAATGATGAATTGCGAATGTACCTCCGTCAATTTAAATCAAAAGAATTTGTCACAACGAGTAAAATTCTAACCTTAGATGAAAAGCCAGAAGCTGATAACACTAATCCCTCTAACTTCTAGAAGGATTAGTCTCTCTCACTTCCGGATAAAAAGCTAATATGTTGTATTGAAATTTCACTATTATCTATGCATTTTACCATATCTGAAATCGTTAATAAGACAGATGGCCGTTTAGTCCAAGGAGAACACAACACTATTATTAATAGTGTTTCCACCGATTCTAGGACCTTAGTTGCGGGAGATCTTTTTGTCGCAATAATCGGCCAAAATTTTGATGGTCACGATTTCATTCACCAAGCAAAACAAAATGGAGCTATCGGTATCATTGTCTCAAAATCTGCTGATATAAACCTTCCGGTCGTAATTGAGGTGCAAGATACACTAATTGCCTATGGTAAGATTGCGAACCTACATCGAAATCGATTTGAGATTCCAATTGTAGCAATCACTGGGAGCAATGGAAAAACGACAACCAAGGACATGGTTGCAGAGATACTTGGCCAGCGGTACACCGTTTTTAAATCCAAGAAAAATTTTAATAATCGCATTGGCATACCAAATCGATTGCTACAACTGAATGCTCAAGATGAAATCGGCGTGTTGGAAATCGGATCAAATCAACCAGGTGAAATCAAACATTTGTCAAGCATTGTAAAACCTAATGTTTCCGTAATCACAAACATCGGATTTAGCCACTTGGAATTTCTTGAATCAATCGAAGGTGTTTTTAGAGAAAAAGTCTCTATCCTTGAACATGTGGATTTGGCAATTTTAAACGCCGACGATGACTACAGCGAAAGGATTCAACGAGAATTCCCCGTTGACTTCGTTACCTTTGGTCATAAAAACCCAGCAGATGTGTTTGCTAGCAACATTGATATTGACAGTCATGGAAAACCCAAATTCCATTTGCAATTCGATGATCAAGATGTTGAAGAAATACATTTACGTTGTGCTGGAACACACAATATTTCAAATGCACTAGCAGCTGCTTGTATCGGGAAATGGGCAGGTTTGTCCTGCCAGGAAATTCGAATTGGCCTAGAACATTTTTCTCCACCTGAAATGCGCCTACAATGGACCAAAGTAGATAATTTTAATATAATTAATGATGCTTACAACTCTAATCCAAATTCAGCTCGAGTTGCACTAGATATGTTAAGTAACACTCATACTAAAGGCAAACGAATAGCAATTTTAGGTGATATGTTGGAACTGGGAGCACAAACGTCCCAATTTCATTTTGAAATTGGACAATATATTCGCCCAAATGTCAAAACTTTGATCACAGTCGGAGATTGTAGCCGAAAAATTTCGGATGGGCTAAAACATGAAATGGCATCGATAAATCATTGTGACACTGCCGATGAAGCAACAGATGTGCTACGTGATGTTGTAGCTTCGGGAGATCTTGTTTTACTCAAAGGATCACGTAGTGTAGAACTTGAAAGGGTATTGAACGGTTTTCTATGAAGTTAGGTTACACTCTTTGGAACGACTATCATTTTACCAACTACCCAGAGATCCTAGCGAATTTACGCGAGATTGGAGTCGAGATTATCGTGATTGTGCCGCAATACTTGCTAGATCGTGATGATCGTGCACGACTCGTTGGTGTCTATTTACCAATCAAAAATCTGGTCAACGAAGTAAAACAAAGTGGCTTTGAGTTAATGATAAAGCCACACTTTCTACCTAGAGAATCTAATGGGAAACAACCTCCTAATTGGCAAGGTTGGGTTGGTACAGTCGACATGAATTCATGGGGTTTGCTTATGGGACGTATTAAGCTTGAACTTGAAAGTCTCACTCGAGACTATCGTCCACAATACTTTTGTGTTGGTAGCGATTTAGTTGGAACTCATGCTCAACGTGAGGAGTGGGCTAAAGTTATTGACGCAATGACTGGTTTTGAAGTATCTTTAGTATATGCTAGTAATTTTTCTCAGCCATTGATTAAACGTTTTCGTTGGGCACTTTTTTGGTCATCACTCTTGGGAAGGCACAGTCGTGCATTAGATCTAGTTTTTCAGTCGGAACGTTTTGAAATCCCTGATGTTCAACGAGCACAAGTTGCACGATCTATTTACCGAAGTGGATTTCGATTTCCGTTAGATGCAGTTGGACTTAACTTATACTGGCCACCTGAAGATAAAAAATATGAGGATTTATTAGAAAAATGGGTTCAGTATGAAAGAAGTGGTTTTGAAATTAACTATGTCGAATCAGTTGAAATGTGGCGTGGTACGAAACCGTTATGGATTACTGAATGCGACTTAATTGGCCCACACAGATCAGATCTGGATTATTATCAAAAATGGTGGGAAACATGTTTAGATATTTGGGGAGATAAATGTGAAGTGTTGATATGCAAGGAAGACGAAACACAACAATGGATTGAAACCGCACGCCAAAGTGCATTTATTAAAAGTAAAATTGCAGAGTGGAGTCAAAAAAAGGATGGTGTCGACGATTTACCTTCATCTCTAACTGCATATAGATCGCAAAGAATAAACCAAGAAACGGAAAACCTAGAATTAAACCAATCACCATTTTCCTTTAGGGAGGAGGATAACTAGTGCCAAGAGGAAAAATAAAATATTATAATTCGGAAAAAGGGTTTGGGTTCATTGCCCAAGATGACGGAGAAGCAGATGTATTTATTCACAGTTCAGCAATTGATAGCCCCTATGATGACATACGAGTTGGGCAAACTGTAAAATACAAGGTTACTGAGGGTAAGAAAGGCTTGGTAGGACAAGATGTCGAAATACTCTTAACAGCATTTGAACGCAGATGGTTACGTCAAGGAAAAAATTTAATTCCACGTGAGAATAATATTCCAAACTGGATGGATACCGAGGACGGATCCCTCCTTCCTACCGATAATACATCATCACGCGAAGGCAATGACCATACCTCAGCTGATAACCGGATGAATTTCGGATATTTATATATTGAAAAGCAAATCCGTCAGCAAACTCCAATGTTCTTCGCTATGCGGGGTGATATAGAAAGATCAGTTACAATTATCCAAGCTAACACAGACTCATTTTTGCTTCACGGCAAAGATGGCAAACAAAAAGTACCGAAAACTGAGGTCAAATATTGTTATAAAGCCGAGGATTTGGATGGGATCGAATCAATTTTGAAGCATGATTCTAGCTTACAAAATGATGAAAATATAGAAACTGAATCCCATGACCCAGATTACCAAGTGAATATCGATGAGATCCGAGAGGCACGATTAGGAAGATACCCAATCGAGGTTAAGATTATTGAAGGAGAAACCTTTCACGGTTTGGTTGATTGGGTAAGTAATGCTGAAGTGAAGATGATTTTAGAAAACAGCGCGAAGATCGTTATATTCCTGCATGTTATCCATTACCTTAAGACGTTCCCTACACAAAACAAAATGTAAAGGAAGATCGGATGCCCCCAAACATAACTGGCCAAAAGGCGTTAGCTGAGTATCAGGAAATTATAGACGAGATTGAGCGCGAAACGCTGAGATTGCAGAAACAAATTGGTGGTTTTCCCTGCCCTGAAAGTTGCTATGACTGTTGTTACAACACTGCAACGATGAGAATTAGTGAAATTGAAGCTCAAGATCTAAAAATCGGGTTACAAAAACTACCAAAAGAAATTCAGAGCCATATCTTGGAAAAAGCTTCCAAATCCATCACCAAACTCAATACAGTAGGATTCACTGAAAAAAACTTCCCAGAGACATCAGGTACGAACATAATCGAAGCACTAAAAGGCACTTCTGAAGGAGAGTGTCCTATGCTTGTCGGAGGCGTATGCTCAGTTTACAAACACCGACCGATCATATGCAGAGTTTGGGGTTATCCAATCACCAATAACAACCAAATCGGCTGTTGTTGGAAAACCTTTATTGGTAAACGGAAGGAATACAAACCAATACAATATGACCAGTACTGGGAAAAATGTCGAGACTTAAGCGAGGAAAACGAGAGCAACCCTCGCGGCGTACCAAACTGTTACCTGGTTAAACGCTTATTGAGCTAGTCGAACGTCTATTACAATTCAAATTTAAGCAGCGAAGAAATCCGCATTTTTCTCAGTAAAACTTTCCCACTCCTCCGGAACATCATCCTCAGCATAAATTGCTTCAACGGGACATTCAGGCTCGCAAACCCCACAATCGATGCATTCCTCCGGGTCAATGTAAAGTTGTACCTCTTCCTCAAAGAACTCCTCATTATCCGGAGTTGGGTGAATACAATCAACAGGACAAACGTCAACACAAGCCGTATCCTTTACATCAACACATGGCTCGCAAATTACATAAGTCATACTATCTACTCCTAAAGCTATAAACCTTAAAAACACACTCAACAGTTATTATTCTACTAGGACTACTATCGGCATTATAGTAACCTCAAACTGAGACATCCCGAGCAAATAATCATATCATATCCATCAGACCATGTCAAACAGATATCAACAAAAGAGTTTCTTTTAATTCGACATATTTCGCCTATCCGAAACCAAAGAAGGAACTACATATGGATTTCCCCCAAACATCATCTGCTCGTTCACCTTAACCGGATGATTTTCCGTCCCATTAATAGAGATTAGCCAGAGTTGTCCATTATTTTCGTAAAGAATTTGCTCACCATTAGGTAGCCAAGCAGGCTTTTCTCCACCATAATTTGTAATCTGAGTTTCTCGTATTCCGTTTTCTGGGTTTAGTTCGGCAAGCCAAATTTGACGATGCCTGCCTTCCTTTCGGCTGAAAGCCATAACATTGTGATTGATTGGTGACCATCTCGGCTCAGCATCGTCATTCAAGCTAACACATATAGGGTCGATACGATTTCTGACACGGTCATATGCATAGATATTCCGGTCATCTCGCACCTGTGGATTCTCGATTGTTCCTCGTGCGCTATACGCCAAGATTTCGCCTGCTGTATTCCAACTTGGTGTTGAGACTTCAATTGCTGTTGAAGGAATGACGAATTCGCTCCCAGTTGAAATGTGTTTAACATAGAGTCTTTGCCTATCTGGCCCACGACGCACAAATGCAACATAATTCCCATCTGGAGACATAGCCGGATCCTTAGCGAGCTCTCTACGATCCAAAAAAATGTCAATCTCCCCTTGATCATTGACAATCACATTATTATCAGAGTCAGTGTACAGAATCCGTCCATCCATCGAAACTGTTGGCTTTTTGCCAACACCCAGAGGTTCATTTGTTCCATCTGGAGCATAACCCCAAACTAAATTATCGTAATCGTAAAAAATTAATACATTACTAATGTAGTGGGCTACTCCTTGCGGATCATCAAATACTATGGCATCGCCAGCTTTATCCTGCAAAGCAGGATCGAATTCCTGCTGATCCTGCAACCGCCAACCTTTATCAGTAGCTTCAAAGACGAAGCCAACCCCCTGCCCCCAATACCACCATTCTTCGACTTGTATACCTGAACGCGTAAACTGAAAAGTATCATCGGGTTTGCCATACTGCATCTGGATTGTATGACGATGACCATCATCAATTTCAGCTATATTGCCAAATTGGTCAATATAAATTGCGGAGATGGTAATGTCAATTGAAGGTGTTATATAATCTGAAAAGACAGATATCATGTGTGGATTCCCTTGAACAGGACGCTGAGTCCCATAAACCCCTACACCATCTCGTAAATCTGCATGTTGGTTACCGTTGAGATCAACAACAGCCATCACGTAATAATCACCAGGTGGAACATTAATCCTATACTTACCATCCTCGCGAAAACTGACGGGATATGCAACAGGTTGATTAAAATCATCATCTTGTGAAAGGGAGATGACCCCAACCTTGAATTCCTGACTTGACCAAAGTATTCGTCCCTCAATACCACTACGAACTTCTGACGTTGGTGTAACCCATTCCAACCTGTGAACAGGTTCAAGTTGACCATCATCAGAGTACGTTGCACTGATGGTTATTTCGATCAATGTACTATGTCCTTCCCCAAGTTTCACTAATGAGGGAGGAATGTTAATGATGTCATCAGTTCCAAATCCTCCAATTGCGTCACCCACACTATATTTACCATCACCGTCACTATCAACATTAACCAAAAAATAGTAACTTTGGGATGGGAGTGGAACTTCAAATTCTCCATTAAGATCAAGCCCAAATTGCTTAATTGGATTTATCATAGTTGCTTCCTCATAGATCTGCACAATCGAGTTCTCCAAGGAATGACCGGGCCAAATAACTTTCCCTTTGACCACCACTACTTCTCCATCATTTGAAACCGGTTTGACCAACTGATTCATGGGAATAGTTTTGCCATTTGCCAGCTGTCGCCCTGTAATGGCAATTCCTACTCCTTTAGTAACATTAGCTTTACTAACTAAAACAGGACGTGGGTAGGAGTCAACGGATACATCTTCTAAACCATACATACCAACTAAATCCCCAGAATCAAAATTATTACTTTCATTACGATCAACGACAGCAAGCAAGTAATATTTCCCAGGCTTTAAATTAAGGGCAAAAGTCTGATCCTCTTCCATTTGACAAACCGCTACACGATACTTCCATGACAAATCAGTGTAGGCAGAAATAGATACTTTTTCATGCGACTGAAAATCTTCCCAAATTATATGGCCTTGTATACCAGAAGTAATTTCCTCCAGCTTATCTCTAAATTTAGTTAGCGCGCTTTCTTTATATTCAGCAGTTGAAACAATTTTGTTAAAGCCTTTAACATCTTGTAATCGTGCCACAATAGGAACATTAATACCATTGATGGATTGGTAACTATCGATAGAAATCAGTCGTTTTTCCTGCGTTGGATTGTTCCAGTTAGTAACCCCAAAAACCCCCATACCATCACCAAGGTCAAATTTGCCAGATCTATCTAGATCTACAAACGCCACCAAATAATAATCGCCAGGTTCAACACGAATATCAAACTTCCCATTAATCAATTGTGTTACACCTGTATATGGTTCTTTGAGGGATTTGTCCTTATAAACCTGAACTGTGGTATTTGAGATATCTTTACCTGACCAAAACACCTTCCCCTTAATTCTAGCTGTAGCATTTTTCGCAAAGTCTTCCTCAATCCGGCTAAGTTCATCAGTTGTTAATTTCTGTTGTGAAATTAAGTGGCCACTGACTGTAATTACCAAAAAAGCATATATAAAACCTTTTACAATAACCGATTGATAATTTTCCAGATTATTCATCAGTTGGCTTCTTTCGATTCCGGATGACGTTTTCATCTGAGGCCTTCGCTTGATTAGGAACCGTTTTTTTATCAACCGCAGACTGATAAGCATTATGCCAATTCGCAGATGTATTAGCAACGTTTTGTTCTTTATAGATTCTTTCCAAATCTGAGATCTGTTTCTTCTTCAATTCAGCTGCTGCAAGAGCTTTCTCCATATCCTCAGCAAAAAGGAAAGATGACAGTAAAGCATGATTCTCACCTTCCGCCATCGCCAAACTCAAATCTAAATCCGGGCTTGCCTTTTCCAGTTCCTCCTGATCTCCGGTAAACACAATCCGCATATCTAAGTCGGGATTATGCGTTCTGGTCCTTGTTCGCGCATCATAGACTTTTGTGCGAGACTTTGAGTAGGCAAGTACCCTTCCAGAAACTGGTTGACCATCCTCATAACTATATATAATCAATAACAACCAACGATTTGGATATTTTTGACGGATACTGGTCATGTCAAACACTTTTTGCACAACGCCCCTCCTGACTACCTTAAAAAGATTGATTTAATTCACTGAATAATAGCAACTCTACTATCTAGTTTCAATCTAAAATAACACATAAATCAAGCCCACAATCGTACATCTAATTATTTTTTCCAACAAAAGAATAATAAGGTTTCCTTTAAGAGATTAGTACCAAATTATCACGATGGATTATTTCATCATAATGATGATAACCGAGGACTTGTTCAATCTCATGTGTATTTTTCCCAATAATCCGTTGAGCTTCTTGAGTATTATAGTTAACTAAACCTCTGGCAAATTCCTTGTCGTTCTGATCTCGACACGAAATGGTATCACCAAACTCGAAATCCCCAGTAATTTCTCTTACACCACATGGTAAGAGACTACCACCATGATTTAACAAAGCATGATGCGCTCCTTCATCAACAAAAACCTGACCTTTTGGCGGTCTCGAGTAAGCAATCCAACGGTGACGTGAGGATATTCGCTTTTGCGGTAAAAAAAGGCTCCCAATCGCTTCACCATCCAAAATGCGATTTAGAATATTTTTCTCAGATCCGTCAGCTAACACCATCAACCCACCAGAACCTGTTACAATTTCGGCAGCCAAAAGTTTCGTTATCATCCCTCCAGTGCCCTCATCAGTACTAGACTTTCCTGCTAACACACGAATTGTATCATCAATCTTGGAAACAACATTTATTAATTTTGCATCTATATCCGTACGTGGGTCAGCAGTGTAAAAACCTTTCTGGTCAGATAAAATAATCAGCAGATATGCATCAATTAAATTGGTTACATAGGCAGCAAGAGTGTCATTATCGCCCACCTTAATTTCATCAACTGTAACAGTATCATTTTCATTGATTATTGGTATAGCCCCTAACCTAAGCAAGGTAAGAAGCGTATCACTTATGTGCACATAACGTTGTCGACTGGTAAAGTCCTCCTGTGTTAATAATGCCATAGCAGGAATTTGACCATATTGCTGTAGTCGTGACTGATATGCTTGCATCAATTGAATTTGACCGACAGCAGCAGACGCTTGTAATTCAGGTATTGTCCCAGGACGCTGGTTAAATCCAAGTTGTCGTCCACCAGCAAGAATGGCACCAGAGGTAACAAGTACAACCTCAGTGCCTCTCTGTTTTAATTTTGTTAGATCATATGTAAGATGGTCTAACCGCTCGCTAGAAAGTTCAGAATTCCTTGATAGTGTCGAACTGCCAACCTTTACTACCACGCGTTTGACCGATGCCATTAACTGTTTTCGGTCAAATTCAATCATTTGGGTTTTGGTTGAATGTAAATTCGAATTCATCAATTTGAACAGTAGCCCCTTCTTGTACACCAGCTTTTATCAGAGCATTAATAGCTCCCATTTTTTTCAACTTCCGATAAAACATCACAATTGCTTGTTCATTCCCAAAATCTGTCATCAAAGCGGCTCGTCTTACCTCTCTCCCTTCTAAAAAAAAACGACCTTTCTTATGTACTACTTTTATCTTTTCTTTGGGCCTCGATTCTTTTATCGTCACAGGTTTCTGTTGAGGATTTTTCTTTTGAAACTCTTTATTGATACGATCCAACAATCGATATGCTGATGTCATGAGCGTGTTGACACCCTGCCCCGTTAAAGCAGATATTTCATAGACTTTCCGTTTGCCAAAATATCCCAAAATCTCCCGGAGATGATCTTGAGCGACAGGTAGATCTGTTTTGTTTAGAGCAACTAATTGTGGGGTACGAGCTAAGCGCTTATTATAGAGAAAAAGTTCTTTATTAATCTGCTCGAAGTCTTCAATTGGATCTCGCCCATCACTAGCTGAGACATCAATAACATGGATCAGTATTTTAGTACGCTCAATGTGACGAAGGAAATCATGCCCAAGACCAGAGCCAGTGTGTGCACCATCAATTAAACCAGGAATATCAGCTAAGAGAAAGTTCTTATCGCTAGCAATTCGGACAACACCGAGATTTGGTGTCAGCGTTGTAAATGGATAATCAGCAATTTTGGGCTTGGCAGCAGAGGTTCTTGAGAGCAGCGTTGACTTTCCCGCATTTGGGAAACCGACTAGCCCAACGTCAGCGATCAACTTAACTTCAAGATCTAGAGTACGTTCTTCACCCGGTTCTCCCTTTTCAGCAACACGAGGTGTTTGAAAAGTTGAACTGCGGAAATGGGCGTTACCCCGACCTCCAATTCCTCCTTGGGCTGCAACGAAAGATTGACCAACTTTATCTAAGTCAGAAACAATCTCATCCGAATTATGAACACGAACAATGGTACCTACAGGAACCTTAACAACCCGATCCTCTGCACTCCCACCATTCCTCAATTTTCCCATACCATGTTGACCATTATCAGCTGTTTGATGTGGCTTATAACGAAGATCTATAAGCGTAGTCATCCCTGCGGTAGCTTCTAAGACTATACTACCTCCATTTCCACCATCCCCACCATTTGGTCCACCTCGAGGAATATACTTCTCACGGCGGAAACTAATGCATCCATCCCCACCTTTCCCTCCTGTCACATAAATCTTGGCTTTATCTAAATCCATGGCTTATTCTTGGAATTAAATCGGAACGAGCTATAAAGAAATTCGGCTGCCAGAGAATGAAAATCCACCGCAGATTACAAAAAAAGCCCCATTGAAACGCGGGGCTTTATGATATTACAATGCTTCTTCAGCAATTAAATTTAGAAATCAGGTCGTTGAGTGTATACACTCACTTGCTTACGATATTTATCCTTGCGTTCAAAACGAACGTAACCTTCAATTTTTGAGAAGATGGTGTGGTCGTTTCCAAGCCCCACATTATTCCCTGGATGAATTTTTGTTCCCCGCTGGCGAATAATGATGTTCCCAGCTAAGACCTTAGAACCTGAGTATTTTTTTACTCCAAGGCGCTTAGATGTGCTATCGCGGCCATTTGAGGTGCTACCCCCCCCTTTTTTATGCGCCATTTACGTCTCCTTTAAAATTTTCAACATAATGCATAATGGTCTAACTTTCAATGCCGGTTATCCTGATTCGAGTAAGATTCTGCCTGTGCCCACGTCTCCGACTGTAACCTTTACGCCTCTTTGATTTAAAAACGAGAATCTTCTTGCCTTTCGTCTGTTTCACTACCTCACCAGTAATAGTTGCATTCTCAAGATATGGTAACCCGACTTGGAGATCTCCCTCATCATCAGAAACAACCAAGACATTAGAAAAATTGACAATTTCACCGATAGACACATCTAACTTCTCTATATCGATTAGCATACCAACTTCGACCCGATGTTGCTTACCACCAGAGGCAAAAACTGCGTACATTTAAAATCCCTCATGATCTATCCGAAATAAAACCTAACTTTCGATTATATCAAACAATTCCTTAATATGTCAAATTTAATCTAGGCGAACTTGCCGATTATGTTCATCCAAGATCTGATAATCCTCAAGATGTAAATCAATATTACCCTCAATTTGAACACGAAGATTCATTTCTCGATTAAGCTGCTGTATCAATTTTGATCGTCGATCGAGAAGGCGGGATACAACTAATTCATTGGCAACAACCTTAAAATCCTTTTTCTTAGATCCTCGGGCGACTCTTTTAATTGTCCGCAGAACATTAGTCACTACAGTGTCAACAGATAGAACGAAACCATGCCCGTCACAGTACGGACATAGCTGAGTAAGAACACTTCCTATACTCGGACGGGTACGCTGACGGGTCATTTCCACCAGTCCGAGTTCAGAAATCCTGAGTATATTTGTCTTAGCACGATCCTTTTTGATTTCCTGCTGTAATGCTTGATAAACTTTCTTTCGATCCTCATGGCGATCCATATCAATGAAATCAATAACTACAATACCGCCAAGATCCCTCAAGCGCAACTGGCGCACAATTTCCTCAGCTGCTTCTAGATTTGCTTTCAATATGGTACTATCGGCATCGCTCTCTCCCGTAAATTTCCCTGTATTAACATCAATTGAAACCATTGCCTCAGTTTGCTCGATTATGATATATGCTCCACTGCGCAACCAAACTTTACGCCCCAGTGCTTTTTTCAGTCCTGTTTCAATACCGAATTTCTCCATCATCGAGATAGATTTCGTTTTGTAAAATTTCACACGAGACTTAAATTCAGGCAACAACAGAGTAAAATAATTAATGGCTGTATCGTATTGCGACTTAGAATCAATAATCAATTCGTTAACATCACTGTTAAAATAATCGCGTATAATCCGCTCAGTAAACCCAAGGTCTCTATGAATTAAACTTGGAGCATTAGCACGACTAGCCTTTTGGCTAATTCTTTTCCAAGTATTTAGAAGATAGGCAATCTCAGCAGAGAGATTCTCCTCGCTCTTACCTTCAGCTGCTGTCCGAATAATGAACCCGCCCTCAGTGTCAGGCCTAAAAGACTGAACTAGATCTTTTAAACGCTGCCTTTCCTTTGCAGATTCAATTCGTCGCGATATACCAACGCTTGATGAAGTGGGAAGATAAACGACATACTTACCTGGAAGGGAAATGGTACTTGTAATACGGGCACCTTTTGTACCCATTGCAGCTTTAGCAACTTGCACGAGAATTTCTTGGCCAGTTTCAATGACATCAGTAATCGCAGGTTCACTTCTCCTTCGCCGGCTACGTAATGGAGAACCATCTGAATCAGTATATATCTTAGTAGACGCATTTTCATCTTCGATATCTTCGAAACTATACTCAATATCCGACGCATGTAAGAAACCATGTTTTTCAAGACCGATCTCGACAAAAGCAATCTGCATACCGGGAAGAACATTGTCAACACGTCCCTTATATATGTTGGCTAGAACCCGCTGTTCATTCTGACGTTCAATATAAATTTCGCTGAGTAAGCCATTTTCAAGAATAGCACACCTTGATTCATACTGATCTTCAGAGATAAGAATTTCTTTCTTCATTAGTTACCTCCAATTACTGATGTTTGTGGAGGCGGAGAGATCATGTTTTCATGTCACTTTAGAAGGAGAAAATCACCATGAAAATTGCATCAAACTTTTCTCATAGCAGATATATTCTCTTAATGCTCATCTATCTCCATTTTACCCGCGCGGCACCATTGTAACAACCGGCAAAATCATTTCACCCATTGATATTCCTCCATGTTGAAATCCTCCTCGAAATTGCCGCGTATACTCATTAAACTGATTAGGGTAGACAAAATAGTGGTCTTCTTTGGCAAGAATATAGTTTTTGGTAGGAGATTCTGCTGGTAATTTATATTCATTTGGACGATCAATGTGAACTGCTTGATCAGCTCTTAATTTCGCCCCGAATTTAAACCGAAGACTTGTCGAGGTTTCACGATTGCCAAAGGCGCGGGAGGGACGGTTACACAAAGTTGAACCGTGATCAGAAGTCAAGACTACCATGGCATCTCGTTTAGCAATAATTTTGAGGATTTCAAACAATACGGAATGTGTAAACCATGATTTCACTAGAGAGCGGAAAGCCGATTCATCTGGGGAAATTTGTTGCAAAATGTCTGATTGTGAGCGTTGATGTGTCAAAATATCAACAAAATTAACGACCAAGGTCGAAAGACTAACCTGATCGAAAGCAGTGACTTGGCGCACGAACTCATTGCCACCTTTAACATCAAAAATCTTAAAATATCTTAATTGTGGTTTTAGTTGAATTCCTTCTTGTTGTAGTTTTGATTGGAGCAGTTTTTTCTCATATCGATTTGTGCTTGTTTCATCGACATCCCCCTCTTGCCAGTACTCTGGATATTTCTGAGCAATTTCACTTGGAAACAACCCACTAAAGAGGGCATTACGAGAGTAGAGCGTAGCACTCGGTAAAATTGAATAATAATAATCTTGATTCATGTAGAAGAATTGCCTAAGCATCGGCTCAATTATTAGCCAATGATCTAGACGCATACAATCAACAACGATGTAATAAACTTGTTTGTTTTCACGCAAATGAGGAATAACATATTTGTTCAAAATGTCTACTGATAAAACTGGTCGGTCCTTAAGACGTAACCAACCAACATAATTTTCCTCAATATACCTGGAGAAGAAAGCTTCACACTCTTTTCTCTGTTCTTTGTGTGTTTCTTTAAACCCTGTTTCTCCTAATTCATCAAAGGCCAAATCCCAAGACAGTAATTTCAGATACACATCTATCCAAGTCCTCCAACTTGGATGGCCTTGGGTCAACTCTCTAATCTCATTGAAGCTTGCTGTGTAGTTTCGTGGAATTTGCCCTTCAACGATGCTGTTTTGATCCAGAACCCTTTTCAAAGTCGACAAAATTTGAGCCACCCCAACTGGTTTGACTAAGAAACTGTCAATCTGCTTCCCTAATGCCTCCTCAATAAACAATTCATCGCTAATTTGAGTAACCATAATAACGGGTATTGCTGAATTGACCTGCCGAATTTGATCGAGCGTTTCCATCCCATCCTGTCCCGGCATCATTTGGTCCAGAATTACCACGTCATAATGTGATTCTTTAATAATCGCAACGGCATCAACCCCATTTGAAACTGGGGTAACCGAGTAACGTTTGCTACGAAGAGAACATATATGCGGTTCTAAAACGTCTATTTCGTCATCGACCCACAAAATGCTATGTGTTGCAGACTGCATTTTTGTTTACTTAATCCCTTCTTGCATTATGGCTATCATCTAACTTCTTTCAACAGGCAGCAATACATTAAATTGCGTTCCTTTCGGATTGCTTCTTACTAATCTAATTTGACCTTGGTGGTATTCTTCAATAATTCGCTTAACAAGCGCTAAGCCCATCCCCCAGCCGTGCTTTTTGGTCGTCATACCTGGTCGAAAGATCTTTTTTTGATTTCCTCGGATAATCCCTTTACCATTATCATAATACTCAATAACAACGCAATTTTTCTTTTGCTCATATCTCGACTTAATTTCAATAACACCTACAGGCTTATCCATTGCATCAAGAGAATTTCGAATTAAATTTTCTAGCACCCACTGCAATAGTTCCTGATTGACAGTCACCTCGGGAATCTCTCCACGATTGACCATAATATTGACTTTCACCGAGTGACGTGGCAGGCGCTTCTGAAAATATTCAACTGCCTCATCGATAATTTGGTTGACATCTGCCTTGTTTTTGCTCGGTTGAGACCCAATGCGACTAAACCTTTTCGTGATACTCTGAAGTCGATCAGTATCTTTCCGCATAGCAGTATGAATCTCACTAGTTGCGGAATCATCTTTCGTACTGCTTCGTTCTTCAAGCAACTCAACCCATCCAATTAGAGAAGAAATTGGCGTCCCAAGTTGATGAGCAGTTTCTTTCGCCAGCCCAGACCAAATAGCTGTCTGCTCAAAAACTCTAATTTGACGAAAGGCCACAAATCCAAGTGAGAGAAAAACGAAAAAAACAACGGTTAAGACAATCGGCATTACGATTAGGCCATAGTAGGGCGCTTTCTGATAATAGAAGTAACCTGTTTCCCACAACGGCGTTGTCTGTATCGGTACAAAAAGATCTTGTAAAGTGGAGTTACGAACTAACTGCTGTGCCTGTTGAAATTGGTTAGGCTCTGAACCTTTACGCTGAATTAGATCTCCCCAGATTTGCCATTTCTGGGGATTTTTCCCCAAATCAGTAATCACAAAAGGCAATTGATCTATGGCGTTTACATCTGTTTCACCATGGTAAATGTAACCATAAGTTTTCCTATTTTCAACCATATAACGAATTGTACTCATCTTACCTTCGTCTTTCATGCGGCCGAGTATAATGTTAACTTTGTCTCTCTCGGCCTCAGAAAATGGCACCTGTGGAGTCTGGTTCAACTTCCTCTCAATAACTGGATCAATACCACGAGCAGTTATGACTTGCTCACCGGTATTATCTGTAATAATAAATGATAAGCGACTCAAGGGGAGAGATTGAACAATGAATTCATTGAGCCGATTTTGCAAGCCCACTTCCGTTAAACTTGGAATCTCTGCAGCCAAGCTAGCAAGGGGAGCGACCTGCTTTTCAAGATTCCAGTTCAGTTCGATGATTTGTCGTGTATAATAAACGAATGCGCACAGTAGGCTGAAAATACCAACAACAAAGTAGGCGAGCAAAAAAACCGATGCAACAGATCTTGTGGCGAGCTTCTCCCTTCCGAAAAGCATTATAGCACCACCTCAAAAAGGCCCTACGTAATCTCGGAATTATAACGCAAATAGAGCGACAAAGTCAAAGAAATCTCAATCCACGGATTTCCTTATTGACAGTGGTTCCAACGTGTGCTAAATTATGTGTTTGTGAGGAAGTTCGACGTTGCTATTGTACCAATTGCTTAATTAAGAAATTAGAGTATATATTCACACAATTCTAGAGGCGTTTCACACCGTAGTGTTTCATACATTTAGGAAATACAAATGGTTAAATTCTGGGGAAGTTCTTTTTCAGCCAAGCTCTTTGTTGTTATTTTTCTTGCGCCAGTACTAGTTGCGCTTCTTGCGCCATTACTAGTTGTTGCCGATAGTAATGGTTTTCTTCCTGACAAAGCAGTTGACCGCATAGGATACGGGCGAATCCAACGAGTAAACTATTCACCGGACGCAAAACTAATTACCCTTACAACATCAGTCGGTATACGCATTATCGATGCCGAGAGTTTAAAACAGGCAGGATTCATCCGGCTAGAAAATTTCGCGGTAGACTTGGGGTTTATGTCACACGAGCGTGTTGCAATCGCTACCGTAGATGGCCTGAAGATCTTTGACTTAAATAATCCTCGTCATCCAATTACCCCACCATCACAAGTCCAAAGAACACCAATTCAAACAGTCGCCATCAGCACTGATGAAGAATGGATGGCTATTGGGGCTATTGCTCAAGAAGGAAAGAAGGAACAAAGCGAAGTTTTTGTTTACGCTGTGGGTGAGGACGAAACGAGTTTGTCACAAATTTTCACACTTGAAGGAGAAGTTATTGATGTAGTATTCGACCCTGGGGTAGCAGGCATGGATCAACGTATTGCGGTTGCTTCTCAAACAGAAATTTTTATTTGGCGGAAGAGCTCGACAGAATCAATATTCCGCAACATTCAAAAAGGTATTCTTCCAGCAGATCTTGTCATCAATAACATAACCTTCAACAGTGATGGAAACCACTTGCTAATAGGAGCATATAATACCCAAACCAATTCAAGCGAAATCTATCGCCAAGTCGTTGCTGACCCTAGACCCGAGTTTTTAACTCAAATTCCGAATGAAAAAATCTTCGACATTATCTTCCACCCAACCCAACGAAACCTTCTTGCAATCGCAACTGACCAAAAGCTACGAGTATGGGAAGTCTTCCAATCCGATGCCACCCGAAAAGGCAGCCCGCTGCTTAATCGGGATTTCAGCGCTGACAGTATTACACTGGCATTTCATCCCAAAAAGAAGGTTTTAGCAATTGGTGCTGATAATAATCCACTGAACCAATCCTTCGTACTTTTCAAACTTGGATTAGCTGAGATCGCAATTCCAATTAACACCGAATTTACAGATTTTCACCCGCAGATTTCCTCAATTCATTCTTCATCTACAACCACAAACCGCCAATTACTAGTTAATTACAAATCAAAGCGGGCCGTGATATGGGATTTGGATGAGATGACAGAAAAAAGAAGATTACCTTTTCCCTCTAAGGTAAATGATATCAAATTAAGTCCATCTGCTAACGAAGTCGCTATCGCATTACAGAGTAATGAGATAGCAGTGTTAGATATTACATCTGATCCACCAAGTGACAGTGCTGCCCAGTCAGGATTAAGCCACCCTGAGACGACAATATCCAGCATGGTTGCCTACGATCCGTCAGGACAATGGATTGGTTCCGTGGGAAAAGATGGTAGTGTTCGCGTACGCCAAAAAGGAGCGCCACAATTTGAGAATGACCTTGATTTCAAAAATACACCTCTGATCGACATCAGTTTCAACTTCGAAGGGTCGATAATGGCATTACTTGCTGCAAACAGCACGGTAGCACTCTACCAAGTTTCACTAGATCAAGGTATCCAGAAATTAACAAATAAACCAAAAAATTCAATTCTGAATATAGGCACCCCAGGGACAAAAGTGGCTTTCAGCCCAGTTAAGAACGATAATCGCTTTGTTATTGGTCTGCAAAATGGATTTGTCCAGTTCTATGATATCTTAAAGGACCGTTCAATTCTCCAAACTCACCAGCTCTCTGTGGATAAAAGTGTTGCATCTGGAGAAGTAGCTGCCTTAAGTATTTCCCTTGATGGACGCTTCGTGGCTGTTGGAATTGAGAACTCAATCTTAATGTGGAGTCATGGTAATCCCGAAGAAGGCTTACAACAATTCAGTGGCCATACGAAAAAAGTAACGGGGCTAGCTTTCTCACGCCTTGACGATGGCACAAATTTGCTAGTTTCCTCATCACTAGATGGAACAGTGTTGGTCTGGGACATTGGAATCCTAACCGAAGAAGAGCGAACAGGAGAATTGATTGATCTAATTGAGCCAAACCGAACAGCGGAAGTTGCCGTAACTGACCGTATTCGAGTTCGAGTCCCCACATTTTCTAAACTCAATATGGAAACACTAACACCATTTAATTTTAGGGTTGAAGGAAAGTTAGAAAACGGGTCGATTATTACCTATTCTCAGAATGAAGAGCAATATGCGGTTGAAGGCACTAACATGATTACCTTCAATCCAGGAAGTATTTTACGCGAGAAGGAAACAATTACCATCCGTGTTAGCAGTGGAATTGAAGATGTAAACGGAAAATTTCTAGAAGCTGCCGTTCTCGAATTCACAACAGGTTTAGTTGTTTGGCCTGGTGACACTAACCGTGATGGAGATGTAAACGTTTTTGATATACTACCAGTTGGCCAATTTTGGGGTCTTAATGGTGAGATTCGCCGAAAAGGCAATAGTAGTTGGCGATTACAACCTGCCATATCCTGGTCCAATAAACAAGCAACTTATGCCGATGCGAATGGGGACGGTGTTATCAATCTCGATGATGTTTTCACCATTAACGACAATTGGAAAAAAACAATAGGCGATGAACTTACATCATCTGCTCCTAACTCACCAATACAATCTCAATTTTCTCACCCTGAGATGCTTGAGATTTATGAAAAAATGTATTTCGGTCTTCAAATCAGAAGTCGCCAGACCAGTGTAGGCAGTGAACTCGCAGTAGCATTAAAAAATATTATTGAGCAACTACGTATGCAGAGTCTGCCCACAGTTACGAAGTTACTCAATAATTATCCAAATCCTTTCAACCCAGAGACTTGGATTCCATTCCAACTGGCAGAAGCTCAAGAAGTATCAATTACAATCTATGACTTAAAAGGTCGAAAAGTCAGAAGACTTGACCTTGGATATAGGAAAGCTGGGTATTATCTCAATCGTACTAACGCCGCCTACTGGGATGGACGAAGCGATTGGGGAGAACTAATAGCAAGCGGGATCTATTTCTACCAGATTAAAGCTGGCAACTTTTCTAGCCAGAAACGGCTCATTATATTGAAGTAAGCAAAATAGTTTGGGAAAGTTCAGTATGAAGTATCTTTGGATCACCAGCCTCTTTGTAATTATTTTTACCATAGGATGTGACACATCTCGTAATTTCACCATGGGAGAAGAGGATCAATTGACTAGTGTTACTATCGCTCTGGCTCCTTCCTTTCAAACACCTGAGCTCCGAGTAGTAGTAGAGCTCCTTTATCTTGACGCCAAAGGCAGGCAAGTCCCATTTGAACCTCCAATTCGTGATCAATTCGTTCTGACACCCAGAGCTACAGAATTCTCCACGCTTCGTGTTCCAATAGGCGAAAACCGAATTATTAAAGTTGAAGGATACGAGTATGGTGATCTAGTGCTAGAAGGACGCCAAGAGCTTTCTTATGTCGGAAATCAGCCGATCTCTGCAGACATCACACTCGATCCAATTGGCGTTCCGCTACTAATAATTGATACTCCCAAACTAGTTTTTAGTCCAGGCGAAGAAGTTCCTGTCGAAATTAAAGTTAAAAATGTCGAAAACCTCTTTGGGGTTATTGTGGAGTTGGATTATACACGAAGCCGACTTTTTGCTTTAAACGTAGAAGCTAAAGCGCTCAATCCCAATGAGGATTCGCCTTTTTCGAAATCGCTCATGCCAATAGTTCATGACTTAAACTCGGATCCCGCCCCTGGCCGAATGGCAATCGGCATGACAATGACAAAAGGACAGGATACAGTTACAGTCGGCTCAAGATCTCAGACTCTAGCAGTGGCTACTTTTCGTGCAGTTAAACCCGGAGCAGCCGAAATCAAAGTGCGATTAATACGCGGTGCTAGCCCTAAACTAACAGACCAAAATGGACAACCTCTTGAAAACCTTGACCAAACACAGAAGTATCTCAATCCAACTGATGGCCGAACCCCACGCGGTGTAATAAAAATTGAGATTGAATAAAGCGCATGCGCATTTTTTCATAAATGGGTTTGCTATCCGATTAATTTCTGTAGGTATATGGTCAGTTTTTTTCATCGGTTGCCAAGAGATAGTGGTGAATGTCGGCAACGTTGGAACACGGGAGAAACCACTGGAAAAAACAGGGGTTCTAGACAACAATGAAATCTGGTCTGGGGTGGTTCGTGTTACTGGAAATGTCACTGTTCCTGAAGGTTCATCACTAACAATACGTCCAGGAACAATTGTTGGATTCGACCCTATTACTGGGAACCATCACCTTGTTATTTTCGGTTCTTTTTATGCAGAAGGCGAACAGGAGCGTATGATAAAATTTGGTTCGCTTGGTACAGAAGACGATCCTCCCGAGGCAGGGGATTGGATCGGTATTCATATTAAATCAACCAGTCATAATTCGCGTATTGCATACTGCCACATTCAAGACGCTGCCACCGCAGTCATTTGTGATTCAGATACGGCCCAATTGGAGTACTGTCTAATCACAGGTAGTAAAAGTGCGATTTTGTGCCACGCTTCCCCACTTATTACCCAAAATGACATTAACAAAAACGGCACCGCAATCAAGTGTGTTGGCAGCATCTCACCTACAATAGTTCAAAATACGATTCAAGCAAATGAATTTGGTATTATCTGTGATGACAGGGCCCGACCAAAAATTGAAAGGAATGAATTAACAAATAATTATCAGCATGCGATTGTTTGCTATTCTTCTGCTGAACCGGAAATTCTAGATAACAACATCACTAGAAATGGAGGATGGGCAGTTTATAGCGGAGGGAGGTTACGAGGAAACTTTATTTTGGGCAACAACGAGAGCGATGCTATTGAAAGAGGCACAGGACGTGATAGTGAGCAATTCTATGGAGTAGATGAAGTATTGGAGCCTAGATCCAACCGCGTATCTGACGCTGGCGTCCAAAGAGAGTATAATCCCTAGATATCTCCTTTGTCAGTCAATACCTAGTACATACATCTAACAGCAAACCTATATCTTTTATACATTTCCAAACATCAATTTCATCTACCAAAAGGGCACATTTTCCTAAGTCATCTCCTAAACCTTCCACGGCTTCGTTCAACTGACTTAATTCCAACAAAGCCTGACCCATTTCTATCTGGCCAGCAAAACCTCCCGTTGGTAAAAATAAACCCCACAACAAACGGAAATTCACCACCGCCCCTAATATCATATCCACCGCCAATCGGTCTACTTCACCTTCATTGAGCGCTATACCTCTCGCCTGCAAATAGGCAGCACAAAAGGTACGTCTATTAGCCCCATTTTCCCAAGAATTATACAGAAGATCTTTTCGGACCTGGCTGACAGCAGAATGCTCAAAGTCAACTGCCAAAAGCACATCATCTTGGGTTAACAAAATGTTACCATTATGCAAGTCTCCATGTGTGCTTACTATCTCCCCCCCACTCTCAGACAATGGCGAAGGTAATGCAACACTTAATTGTTGCATTTCCTCCGTTGTATACTTTTCTAAATGCCCGTCATGGTAGGCGGCACAAGGCCAGATCAGTGAACCAACCGGAACATCCTGTAAACAAGGATACTTCTGACACATCTCGTCTCGAAAGGAAACGAACCAATCGATAGGAGCCAAGTGAAGACGTGCCGCTAACTCTGCTATCCGTTTTATCCTAATCTCAGTACTAAATTCTGGCTTTTGGCCAACAAACGGCTCAATAACCCAGTTATCTGCCGACGCGATTACGGCTGGAGCTCCACCTACCTTAGAAAAGACATTTGACGCTGCCACCATGCGCCGATTCCTCAGAGGATTATCTACATACTGTTTCAGTACTACTTTGGCGGGAGTGAAATCCGCATTTGGTAATTCAACAGTATAGATGACTTCCGTCAGCGGAGATCTACCTCCTTTAAGCTCATTAACCTTGAAAGAGACAGGATCCAACTTAACAGGCCAATTAGCATGCTTGATCACAAAGGCTGAGATCCTATTCAGCCTAGCTTTTCTAATAGCCGCAGGCTCCCAACCCCAAACTAAGTCCGGAGCATGCATGGACGACAAGGTACCATCATCATTAAGCACAAACTGCTGGATCTCTTTGCCTTTCCCTTCCTCAAGAAGGCCATAGAGCAAGAGTTCACTACCTTCCTTTAACTGGCCACGATCAACTATCAAGCACTGGGGAGCATCAACTGCTATCTGCTTAGGCCTTTCTGCCCAATGGACCATACCATCCTTCGTCATGTAGACCCGAACTGCCTTGTCCGCATCCCCCAATACAATATGGTTCACAGGTCTTCCTTCATGCTCACCTTGGTCCACATTGTACCTTCGTTCCAACACAACCCCCTTACCAATAAGCGAATCTACTACTAATGGTATTGGATTCTGCCGGCTGCCGACTTGGCCACCCTCAGTATCCAACTTGGCCTTTAGTAATTGAGGAAAGGTCAAAATACAAGAGGGATCAGCCGAGTCTTTCTGGATCAAGAAAGCTCTCTCTCCTTGACCAAAACTGGCAATTGGCAAAGGTTCGATTTTCTTTGACTTACTCTTATCAACCATGACACCCTCCCTTTGATGAAAGTATAAACTTAGCAACAATTTAACGCCTTTAAGACTCTGTCAGAAAATTGTAACACAATTGGAACATCCATCCAAAGCATGAGGACAAACATTTAGTCCTAATCACTGTCAATCGGGAGTAAAAAGAAGATACGCTTACTGTTGCAAAAAATTCCTACAAAACAAAACCGTAATAGAAACAAGTATTTAAAAAAACCTGTAGTTTTTCCCCGAGAACTAAGAACAACACTTTGTACTGATGATCTCCATCACCTAACTAAGATCCCACCTACAATGGTTGTAATCCAACCTGGCAGCACCTAAAATTGCTTGAGATCAAAACGAACCTGTTATATGATGGCTATTGATTTCTCCGTAACGCGATTTCAAATCTCCGATCAGGTCCACAAAGAACAACAAGCGACTCAATCTTTTAGGTAAATTTGAACCACCAGGCCTTTTAAAAATGGGTTCTAAGCTCTTAATCAAAGACGGAAACATAATTACACCTAGTAAAATTTTGAAAGACCACTGTATTGTTATCGAAAACAACAGAATTGTTGGTATTATGCCTAGCAACACCACAATTGACGAATGCCAATCTATTTCAGCAAATGGACTCTATGTATCGCCTGGTTTTATCGACTTGCACGTACACGGAGGTAATGGCTCAGACTTCATGGATGCCACAGCTGAAGACATTCGGAAAATCATCCGCTACCACACCCAAGGAGGGACAACTGGACTCCTGGCTACTACTGCATCTGAATCTCATCTGAACATCATGGATGCCATTCAGGCACTAGACCAAATCCATCCTGTAACAGGAGCCAAATTACTCGGCATACATATAGAAGGACCATACTTTAACTACAACAAAAAAGGATGTCACTTAGCCTCAGCTATTCGTGACCCTAAACCTGAAGATTACCTACCGATGCTGGAGGCAACAGATCTCATCCGCGTAATGACCCTTGCACCAGAAATTAATGGGGCTAACCAGCTGATTGCTGAATTGAGTCACCGAGGTATTGTTGCCAGTTGTGGACATACCAACGCCAACTACGACCAAATACAAAAAGCATGCGAACTTGGACTCCAACATAGTACCCACCTCTACTGCGCTATGTCAGGAATTATAAAGAATGGACCACAGCGCGAAGGTGGAGTGATTGAATCCATACTACTCATGGACCAATTAACTACAGAAGTTATTGCCGATGGCAAACATTTACCACCAGAACTTTTAAAACTAGCGGTAAAATGCAAAGGTTCCAATCAGCTTGCTGTTGTTACTGACGCCCAACGAGGTGCAGGAATGCCAGATGGTATCTATGCCTTCGGAAGCAAAAATGGAACCAAAAGCATCATTAAAAATGGAGTTGCCACTACACCAGATAAAACAGGCTACGCCAGCAGTACCATCCAAATGAACCAAACGGTCCGCGTGATGCGTGATTTAGCAGATGTTCCACTGGTTGAAGCAACTAAGATGGCCAGTCTTGTACCAGCGCGGATTATCGGTGTTGACGATCAACTTGGCAGTATTGAAGTGGGTAAGGTTGCAGACTTGATTCTATTCGATAACAATATTAATGTCCACAAAGTAATCATCAACGGTAAACTAATAGAAGATATTTGACCGTAATTGCCACAATCTAGCAAAATCTGCGTTTGTAAAACCAACAAAGATGAATCAAGGCCAATCCAGAGCTCTTACCACTTTTAATCATTACCGAAAGATCGGTCAAACACCTGCTTTCCCGCTCGTACTCACGGCAGTTTTCCTAGTTGTCGGCGGACTTGGAGCAATCCATCATGAAATGTGGCGTGACGAAATCCAAGCATGGCTATTGGCTCGAGACAGTACTGGTCCAATAGATCTCCTAAGCCACATGAAGTACGAAGGTCACCCTCCACTGTGGCATCTATTACTAATGCCATTGACTAGAATCACGCATGCACCCGCCAGTATGCAGATATTACATTTGCTGATAGCCGCTACAACTGTCTTTCTCTTCGCCAAGTATTCGCCTTTCACTCCATTGCAGAAAATTCTCTTTTCTTTTGGATATTTCGTACTTTACGAATACGGAATTGTTTGCCGAAACTACGGAATTGGATTTTTATTAATCTGTATTTTCTGTATTTTGTTTCGAAACCGATACCAGCGAATTATTTTAATCAGCATCTCCTTGTTCCTAACCAGTCACACCAGTGTTCATGCTTTGATCCTCACCATTTGTATTACAATTGGACTTGGCTTCGAATACATATTCAAACGAAAACAGTTAATCGATAGTGGAAACACAATCCACAGGAAAATCTGGATAGGGTTCAGCATAATGTGGATCGGCATACTAACAGCGATATTGCAACTCAATCCACCACCAGACACTGGATTCGCTGTTGGTTGGAAAACAAATTTTGACCTCAGCCACCTCAAAAACGTCATCAAAATAATAACACGAGCGTATTTCCCTATCCCAAAAAATCAAATGCATTTCTGGGGATCTCGCTGGATTGAGCAGTTTCCAATCATACAAAACTGGAATCTGGGAATTTCGATAGCCATTTTTATCTGGACTATAGCCTTACTGCTAAGAAAACCAACCGCTTTATTCATCTATACTTCAGCAATGTTAGGCCTGCTAGTCTTTTTTTACACAAAATATTTTGGAGGTATTCGACACCACGGCTTTTTATTCATTGCTTTTTTGATGGCCGCCTGGATCTCCAATGATTGTGACCAAACTCTTTTTTTAAAACCTCTCAACATCCTATGCAACTGGTTGGAAAAATCGTTACCCCCAATTCTTACCCTAATTCTAGTGGCACATGCTTCTGGTGGTATCCGTGCTGTTCGTCTAGATAAAGAACACGTATTCTCCCATGGCAAACAGACAGCACAATATATTATCGGAAGAAGCATGAATTTCATGCCCATAATTGGTGATATGGATTATGCAGTTAGCACAGTAGTTGGATATCTAGAAAATCCCCAGCAGATCCACTATATGCGCGGCCATCGACCCGGATCATTTGTCAGGTGGGATAACAAACGTCACAATGGAATTTCAGATGAACAAGTAATTCAAAAAGCCAAGAACCTTGAGAAGGATCAGGTCTTAATTATTCTCAACCGAGGCCTACCTGACCTCTTAGCAAAACAGAACGGAATCAAAAAAATCAGCCAGTTCACCAACTCAACAATTGGCGACGAAGGATTCTATCTTTACTTGTTAGAAACCTCTCCATAAATAACAGGGCAATGGTTATTATCATCAATACATGCAGTCAAACCTTGACGTTTACCATCAACAGGGCGTGACTTTTCCGTACGAAGATGAATAGCAAAACTACGCCTCATGCTATCCGATAAGTTTGGACCACTACCATGAAAAGTCAAGTTATCATGAAAACTAACCCCACCGGGAGGAAGAATAGCCGCTACCTCTTCCCACTGTTCTCCTTCCGGCACTCCAATAGCAGACTGCTGTGCCTGGTGGTCTTGACCATAAAAATCGCTGCCTTCTAAAACCCCCCATTTAGATGAACCACGGAGAAATTTCATCGGTCCACAATCGACAGTCACATCGCTGATAGCTACCCACGCAGTAAAAAGTTGGCTTCCTTCCTCCCAACTTCCCCAATAATTTCGATCTTGGTGCCAACCAATATTAGTTTGACTATCTGAATCAACAGGTGGTTTACCCAGTAATTGTACCCACCATACCTGAACCCACTCAGCACCGGTTAATTCTGCTGCCAACTCACCAATTGCTGAATAACTGACCAAATCCATAATTGCCTGATTGGCAAATTGTGGCATCTCAATCTTACACAGCTTCTTGGGATCATCTCCCGGAGTCCAATACGATGAATGCGGCGGACTACCAGTTTCATAATGTCCTTCACGAAGTTGATCCATCCCCTGACTCGCTCGTTGAACTAAATCCAGTGGAACGATAGGATCTGACTGAATAAAAAAACCATCTGCTTGGTATTGTTCCCAACGATTTCTTGTTTTCTCATGCGACATGTTTAAAATTCCTGTACGTTAAATTTCTCCCAGACTTCATCAGACAATGGCGTAGCAGCCGCAGTCAAATTGGCTTCAAGTTGCTCAATATTGAGGGATCCAATATTATTGCCATGTACCCGTTGATCCTGCAAACAGAATTGTAATGCGAGCTGAATCAAACTGACATCATGCTCTTGACACCACAACCAAATTTTTCTAGCCTGCATCAAATCAGGGTCATTTTTCCACCGGCCCTTTTCAACTTCAGCATCGATATCAACTCCTGTCAACAAACCACGGAGGATTGACCAGCCATTCATGACACCAACATCAGCTTGGTAAGCAGCCGGAAGAACCGTCTCCATCGCAGTTTGACGAACCAAGTTAAAATCGTTAAAACAAAGGAGAAAATCAACATCTCCAGTAGCAATCGTTTTAACATGAAAATCGTGCTGACGCATACCATAACCAATGTTACGTACTAACCCACGGACTTTACATTTTAAGAGACCTTCAAGTGACCCACCCTTCTCCAACGTCGGCTCAATTTCAGGCGGATCATGAATCATCATACCGTCAAAGTAGTCGATCCCCATATGCTCCAGTTGATCCTCCACATCAGCAATAGTTCGTTCCGCCGAATAATCCGGACGGCCTGAACCATAACCACCCCATTTCTCAGCAGAATGGTGGCAAACCCTTGCGGTGATGATAATGTCTTCCCGTGCAACCTCTTTCACAGCCAAGCCTAGCTTTCTTTGAGAATCGCCATAGCATCGAGCTGTATCAAAGTGATTTGCACCCAAGCTTATAGAGTGCAAGATTAGATCAACCGCTTCTTCATCCTCAACGAAGCCAAAGTGGTTTCCAAATCCCTGCGTTCCAAATGGAATAACAGGAATTATTAGTTCCGTCCGCCCTAATCGACGACGTGGTAAGGCAAGGGTACTGTTTTTCAATATTACATACCTTATCTAAAATTCTATTTTACCCATTTTCTTCCAGAAAAACTCCAGAGTCAAGTAAAATTTATGAGCAACACATTTGTGCATGTTTGCCAAACGCAATATGCTATAATTATAGACTAACATCACATAATTTGCTTCATGACCTCCACAGATATGAAAACCCAACTGGACCCACTGACCCACAAAAAAACTAACGATGAAATGACCAGAAGAGGATTCTTTAAGAAATCATCGACACTTGCCACCAGTACCTGTGCCCTGACTATTTTAGGTTGTAGTAATGAAGACAACCCTAGACCAATACAATCCCCCTTAAAAGAACAAACTTCCAAGAACCCCATCGTCGAAGAAAAAGCTATCACCAAGCCGGTAGCTGAAGTTCCTAAAGGTCCATCAGTCAAAATAAGTAACCAATTAAAGAAAATTGGGGGTAACCAAAAAGTTGCAAACAAAGCAATACTAAAAGCACTTGGGGTAAAAGAAACAATCCTCCTAGTAAGAGCTGACAAAAAAACTATCTATGCTAACACCATTAACTGTACTCACAACAAAGCTCCTGTTAAATATGACGCAGATCAAAAACTACTCATCTGTCCTCTCCATGGATCCCGCTTTAAACTAACGGGAGAGGTCACCAAAGGCCCTGCGAACCGTCCACTGATACATTTTAAAGCTACCATTAATGGAGATATGGTTCTCTTGGAGAATCTATAGACCGAACATTAAGAAAGAACAAATTATGCCAAAAGCCCCCGATCAGTTACCAGTAAAAATACTTGCCATAGGAGCAGGTGGTCTGCAAAGAGCATTAACCCATGAATTTGTCCATCAACTCAATCAGCGCGGAATCTACCATGGAGGTATTTTCATCGGCCAACCCCGTGGCTCAGAAAAAGCTGAAGCCTTCAACCAACAGCAAGGAATTTACCACGTTGTCGTTTTTGATCTCAAAGGAATCAAAAACGTTCAACGAATTGAAAGTGTCGTAGGCGCCACCACCCTAGCTTTAGAATCAGGACGTGAAATCTTTTATGCCCATACTGAAATGGAACTTGACCTGATCCTAATAGGCGTAACCGAAGCGGGTATCGCACCAGGTGAGATGGCAATGGATGTACTTGATGAAACGTTATTTCGATACTTCAGTTACCACGGAGTGGACAGTTCCATATGTGTCATGAATACTGACAATATCCGAAACAACGGACACATTGTACGAAACATTCTGCTGAACGAATACCCGTTCAGATCACCTGAATACAGTAATTGGTTGTCACAAAATGTCGGGTTTCTTGATGAAATGGGAGACCGAATTGTCCCACAATCTCAAGATGTACCAACAGAAATACAGCAGGAAGCAGCTAACCGTATCAATCGTCAGGATAACCTAATTACTTACACAGAGGAAATGCCAGCAATAGGCTTGGTTATCCAAGACAAACACCAGATGTTACGCGTACCGTTCGCTGACTTCACAGATTCAGGCGTTGTAGTCACAACAGAAAGTATTGATCCCCATCACGATTGGAAATTACTGCTAATTAACTCGGTTCATGTTCCAGGTATAACACACAAAGGGATGTTATCCGGAATTGAAACGGTTAATGACGCAGCTAATCATAGCGTTTTTGGTCCTCATCTTGAACGACTGATGGATGGGTATGCCAAGATTGTCGAGTCGGACATCCCCATTTCTGGTCGTAGTGCACACAATTACAGCCTGGAATTCATCAACCGGATCCGCCAAATGAGAGACAGCAACACTAGAATTAATATCATTGAAACAATAAAGCTACGTGAACGTGCTGCTGATATCATTAAATCACCTAACTACCACAATTCAACAGAGTCTTTCAAAGATGAATTCGCCTATTCAGTCGCCACTGTCCTACGTTTCCTAACACCTATAAATATCAACGACCAAACATACACTGGGAAAACCGACCTCGACGTAAACTATGAAATTAAAGATCCAAATCGAGCGATTCAAAACACATTAAACGGAGCATTTGGTATCAACCAATCGGACGTTGAAATACGCATGCAGCAAATATTCGCAAACACAGACCACTGGACACCACCATCGGGAACTCAGCAGGTCGACCTAAGCCAAAACCGAGATTTCATGACAAGAATCAACAAGTTTTATCATAAACTGGTTAATGGAGAAACGTGCCTCAACCTATTAAAACAAATCTCATCATAGCCCGTACGTACACGACATGATGAACATCCAATTTCAAACAGACATTGCCATCAAATAAAAAGTACTGTTACCAAAAAAACTAATTTCTTATAAGGAAACGGGAAAACACCTACCATGTTAATTTCAAGAGATCAGATCAAACAATATCACAATGAAGGTTTTCTAATGGTAGAAAATCTGCTGACCGATCAGGAAGTTTCAGATTTTCTTAATCACGAATCAAAACCTAAACCCGAAGACTGGCAAAAAGGACTCCGTACACATACCACTGATCCACAATGGCAATACTTGGCCACACACCCAAACATTACAGGTATTACCAGCCAACTTCTTAATGGTGACCCCCAAATTGTCCAAAGTATGTATCTCAACAAACAACCGGACGGAGGCACAGGTATAGCTATACATCAGGATACGCATTACATCAAAAATGAGCCTAACACCCTTATGGCCTGTTGGGTCGCTATGGATGACACAGACCCAGAAAACGGAGGCTTGTGCGTTGTTCCCGGCAGTAATCTTAAAGGCTTGCAAAGCGCTCATAAGAATCTGAACAATTCAGAACACACTAGTTGGGAAACAGATTATGAAATGCAAGACAAAAATGGGAAAAAATGGACAGAACGTCTACACTCATTTGAAATGGATGATGTCGGCCCAGACGAAATCCTTAAACTAACAGTCCCCCGTGGTGGCGGTGTGTTCTTTACCGGATTAACAATTCATGGTTCCTATGCTAACCAGTCCCCTGATCGCATACGCAGAGCCTTTGCCATCCACTACGTTAAGAATGGCACCTGGGTCTTCCGAACAGACATTCAAGAATTAACATCATCCTTACGTTAAACGTCTTTACATAACTTCTGAAAACAAATCCGTTTAATATGCCTGAATAAAGACCCCTTGCCCCAAGTTCGTATATTTTTCAAACTTTTTTGAGTATTCAAAGAACATTGCATACGCTTAAACTTTAACAACAAGAAATATATTTTCTTGATATTTTCAACACACCTCGCCATACTATCTTTTGTACGTCCGTAAATTGTAGAAGATAATCCCTACTAAATTAAAAATTCCTTGTAAAACACTAATTTAAATCAAAATAAGGTCTAGCTTAAGGAAAAAGCAATGCTATATTTCAGAATTTTGATTATGGGTTTAAACAACAACCGTTTTTAGCCTACCTACCATAGCTCAGCAAGATGCTTGTATGCTTTATTTCACCTTTAGTGCAAACACTGGTAAAGTCATCAAAGATGAATCCAATAACGGTAATGAGGGAAAAATACAGGGCGGGGTTAAATGGGTTAAGGGAAAATACGGTACAGCTTTAGAATTCAGTGGAAAGGTAGGCGATTTCGTCGAAGTAGAGGATAACGCAACCTTGAATCCAGCCAAAGAAATTTCCTATATGGCATGGTTCATGTCCGACAAATACGACAACACACGGGGCATTATCTCCAAATACTGGGGGCCTGGTGGCCAACGCACCTACAATTTGCGCCTGCACCATAAGATAACAGGTGCCCTTTCAACTGAGGTATCATCCAATGGACAGTTTCAGCTGGGAGTCAGTGTCACGGATGTTCATAGCGAAGCAGTTCTAAAAGATGGTCAATGGCACCATGCTGCCATCAGTTTTAAAGCGGGAGATTTCCTCAGGATGTATGTAGATGGCAAACTAGCCAACGAGAGCAAAGCTGCAGCAACCAAAACCCTGTTTGATAACGAGACTCCTTTAAAAATTGGACAAGACTTCAATGAAGATGCTACACGCTTCTTCAATGGAATCATTGATGAAATAGCCATTTTTAATCGGGCCTTAACACAGGCCGAAATCAAAACAGCTCTGGAAGGTGACATCATGATGGTTGATCCTACTGGACGATTACCCATAATCTGGTCTAAATTAAAACGGCATTTGAATTAGAATAAATTAGAGACCCGGGATTTAAGATGCTGACTCGTGCCCAAACCGATAGTTACCAAGAAAATGGTTTTCTGGTACTGAAACAACTGCTACAGGAAACCGAAATCGAGATGCTTCGCCAGGAACTGGATTGGATGATTGACTCAGCACCAATTCATCTCGGAGCCAGCAAAAACCGGTATGGCCAAGCGGTTGCAAATCCCGGAGACTACGGATTTACAGTTCTGGATCAAGCTAATGAGCATCAAGTTATCAACCGTATCAGCAACCCGCTGGCGCGGTCGGAGGTGGTCCTGCGGACCTACGGCCATCCAAAATTGCTTCAAGCAGTAACCTCCCTGTACGGTTCCGATTTTGTACCGTTTGCCGAATCAATTGTCATCAAAATGCCCGAAAATGGAGCCTCGTTTGAATGGCATCAAGATGGCAATTTCAAAACCGGCGTTCAGCCAGTACGCGGTGTCAACTTCGGAATCTATCTTTACCCTTCAACGCAGGATAACGGGTGCCTACACGTAATTCCAAAATCACATCGTTGGGGACAGGTAAACTTGAAATCGATGGTCGAAAAGCATGGGCAACAATTACCAAATTCGATTCCAGTACCAGTGGATGCTGGTGACATCATCGTACACGATCGCAACCTAATTCATGGATCCTTTGTCAACACCTCCTCAGATCTGCGCATCACCGTTTACTTCGGTTACCATCGCCGTGATACGATCGTGAATGTCTTTACACCTGAACATATCCATCAGCGGGCACAAGTGATCCATCTGGCCATCCAACACCGGGCTGAATCCAATCTTGCTATGTCAGAAGAGGTTGGGCTGCCTATGACTACTAACAAAAAACCATTTTCCTTGAACCAATGCCAACCAGAAATCAGCCGTTTTTCACCAGCAGAAAAAGCCGAAATTCTGCGTGTGCCTCCGTTGGCGATTTAGAGTCAGGTCCACCAACTCACACTAACGCTATATTCACCTCTTGAAAGTTGATAGTCAACTCCTCCAAATTACTAGTTCAACGCCACTTTACCCACTAATTTTCTACCTAGCCCCGATTTTAAAATGATTTAATTGTTAAACCGTTAAAAAAGCAGCCATGCAAACGACAACGAACCAGAGTTCTCCTGGCATCACACTTCGAGTTATAGTTATTGGCTTGATTGTGATTTTTTTTAACTTCCGGTGGATGATTGAAGTGGAAGCCATGCGTGAATCTCCACGGGCCTATTTTATCTACATCGTCCCCTTCGTTAATGTTGTCTTCATCCTATTTTTCCTCTCACTTCTAAATTTACTTAGTGGTAAATTTTCCCCCAAATTGAAGTTAGCATCCAGCGAACTAATGGCCTTGTACGTTATCTTAAGCCTATCTTCAAACTACTGTACTCATGCTCTACTGCAGATACTCTTATCCATTATCGGCCATGCTTATTGGTTTGCCACACCAGAAAATGAGTGGGAACAATTATTGTGGAGATATCTACCAAACTGGCTCACAGTGAATGAAAGAGAAGTACTACGCGGATTCTATGAAGGAGAATCCACACTTTATTCCATCCAAAACTTAAAAGCATGGGCAGCTCCCCTATTGAGCTGGGGGGCTTTTGTTTTTGCGCTTTCTTTGGTAATGTTCTGCTTCAACCTGATCTTCCGACGGCAATGGATCGAAAGAGAAAAATTGGCCTATCCAACTATCCAATTGCCGCTAGCCATCGTCACCCAAACCTCCTACTTTCTTAAAACACCCTTGCTTTGGATCGGATTCACTCTGGCAGGGTCCCTGACTATGTTAAATAATCTCAATTTCCTTGAACCAACAATTCCAGCTCTCCAACTAAGAGGCAACTTGTCACCTTTTCTGATCCAAAAACCATGGAGCGACATTGGATCACTTAAAATTGCCATGCCACCCTATGTCTTAGCCATCTGTTTCCTAATTCCGGTAGAGTTAGCTTTTTCCTGTTGTTTTTTCTATTTTTTTCTGAAGTTTCAATATTTGATCACTAGTTTAGTCGGTTGGCGTCAAATACCCTCCTTTCCATTTGCCAACGAGCAAGCGATGGGCGCCGCACTGAGTTTTTTTTTCCTCATTTTTTTGCTGAACCGGTCATATCTACGAGAAATTTGGGAAAGATTGAGATTAGGGTTAAAATCTGAGCATGAAGAACCAACTTCTTTGAAACTAGCAATTGGAGGACTGATTGGAGGGTTGCTATTTCTCTTAGTTTTTTCAGTCCAGGCAGGGATGTCCCTATTCTTATCAATAATGCTTTTGACCACATATTTAGCCTTGACGTTCGTCGTAACTAGGATTCGAGCCCAACTTGGATTTCCCAGACATGACTTACAGCATATATTTCCGCATTACCTCCTGATCAAATCCATCGGCACAAGTCATCTGAAACCGTCATCAATAGCAATCTTGTCTCTATACCATTGGTTTAATCGCTCGTTTTCCGCCACGCCAATGCCACACCAACTGGAAGGCTTCAAAATCGCCGAGCGTGTTGGGATTCCAAATCGAAAAATATTATCGCTAATGATGGGAACAACAGCAGTAGCAATCATTGGAACCTTCTGGATGTTTCTGTCTTTATATTATCAACGAGGAGCAGACACCCCCTACGTTGGTTACTGGGCTTCTGGTTATGGGCGAGAAGTTTTTAACCGCCTAGAATTTCTACTTCTTTATCCCAAAGAAGCTAACTTGATGGCAGCCGGATTCACCCTCAGCGGTGCAACATTTGCCGCTGTACTGACATTGATGCGGTTGCGTTTCATTTGGTGGCCGTTTCATCCACTAGGGTACATTTTGGCACCAACACAGGGCATCGGGGTCTTGTGGTTCTGTCTTCTAATCAGCTTAATTCTAAAGTCAATTATCTTCAAATATGGAGGGATGAAACTGTATCGGAGAGTTTTGCCTTTTTTCTATGGTCTATTTCTCGGAGATGTAGTAATCGGTTGTATCTGGTATTTGCTAGGTTGGAAATTTGATCTGTTTGTTTACCCTTTTAGTAAAGGTTATTAACCATCAACTCATGAATTCAGCCAATGTTCCACCAAATCGACATTGTTAGTAAAAAGAAAAATCCCAGACTCAATCACTCTGTTCAGCAATCAAAGACATGGTCCAGAACATCCGCTTCAATTGTTAATTCCAAGCCGATCTTTTCCACTAATTGTGATAAGCGTATGCTCTGGCGAATCCCAATCCAAAACTTTAACAATCGGGATAATCACGCGAACAGCTAAACCTATTCGACGTGTATTAGAATGGTTAGGATCAGATTGGTGTAACGTCCTCTCATTAAAAAGAATGAATTCGCCAGGTTCCATCTCCAAAGTCACAATATCACCGAGATCAATGTAATCAGGATCGCCCATCCGATTAAACTGAACTTCTGGTGTCGATTCAACATGAGGTATCACTCGACGATGGGACCCCGGGATGATTTGAAGACAACCATTTTCAACGGTACTAGGATCAATAGCAATCCAAGCAGAAACGATGATAGGTGGCTCCAAGGGCCAATAGTTAAAGTCCTGATGCCATGGGATTTCTTTGGCACCAGATTCCTTGACGAAGAAATTCGTACGCCATAATAAAAGGTCATGACCATATAAACAAGCCATACGGTTAACAATCTGAGGATCCGTTGACAATTGGTGTATCAATTGATGATCAAGATGGCGGTTATGAACTCGATTCTTATGGTCCGGAGGATCAGTATTCAGCAACTGCTCAATCTGTTCTGCAGTATGATTCATTTCGTCAACAGAACAAAGAGAATAAGGCCCCAAATACCCCTGAGACCTGAATTGCTCTATCTCATTAATATCCAATATTTTCAATACTCCCTCCAAGATCGTAATTTTTTAATATAAAAGTATTTTCAATTTAAGTACCGACTTAGCCTATTAATGTTTTTATTACAGTGAGAAAAGCGAACAATCTTCAAAAACCTCAGGCCCCAACAACTGAGCGCACACGCTCCATCAAATCCGGTGCAATATCTAAAGGAAACGGCACTCTCTGATGAGTCAACCCAGATTCCAAAAGGCCACATAAAGCCTCTTGGGTAGCATAAGCTTTACTAGCATGACATCGGTGTTCAGTACCATTTTCTATGGTGTCTATCATATTTTCTACTAAACGAATCTGGGCGGGATTACTTATCGCTGGCCAAGCTCCAGGGACTTCTTCATAATTCCCATCAGGCCACCAAATCCGCAATCCATGTGAGAGGCCAAACCAAATTCGTCCTTTAGTACAAACCGCATCGGCATACAAGTTTAACCCATTACCCGGATAAGGAGCTTGCATCGACCCTTGCCCTGACTCAACATATAAGGGAATTCCATCGTCAAAAGCAACCACACCAACATCAAAATCAGGACCAATCTGTTTAGCATCAAAAGACTCTTTTCCAGTGAAGTTACCTAAAGCCCAAGCAAACGGACGATCATCATACAAATAGCGAACAAAATCGATCATGTGTGTACCTTGGCCATGAAGTTTTATAGCACTAATAGCCCGAAAATATTCGACCTCTCCAAGCTGACCGAGAAGCAAAATCTGTCGCATACGCTCAGTCAACTCAAAAAACCGATATTGATGGTTGACAACAAGTGTTTTGCCAGATTTCTCGGTTGCTTCAAGCATAGACCTAGAATCCTCAATGTTCACCCCAAAAGGTTTTTCCATCAAAATCCCTTTAACACTGCTGTTCAACGCTTCCATAACAGGTCCAAACATCCATTTAGGACGAGTGACAATAGTAACAATATCCAGATCCACACTCTGAAGCATTTCTTCCACTGATACATAGGTTGTTGGAATACCATGTTTTTCGGCAAACTCCTCAGATACGTTCTGATTCCAATCTGTAGCAGCGACAATTTCGCAATTTTTAATCTGCCGAAAAGTAGAAACATGCGCATTCTGTCGACCACCACAACCAATTAACCCAACTCGATAATTTTTCAAGACTCTATCCTTTAATAGCGTGTAACGTTTTGTGCAAGTTGATGGCCATCATCAGCACATTTTTCATTCGTAGTATAGAATGATGTTTGGTAGAATGCCAATAACTTGTGTGCATATACTAATTTAGCAGTTCCACTGCAACAGGTAAAGCAAAATATATCTGTAACTACATAATTTGAGAGTCATAACCAGGAAAGAAAATGGTAACCGTCGTTTTTTCGTATGATACTGAAGAGTACCAAGCGCCTTGGGCTGATGAAGCAACAAAAGTTTGGACTGATTTACTAACCAAATATAATCTTAGAGGGTGTTTTTGCATAGTAGGAGAAAAAGCACGTGTATTGAGAGACCGTAACAGACAGGATATTATTGATGCACTAAAAGAACACGAGATTAACTATCATTCAAATCTTCATTCGGTTCACCCAACACACGCAGAATATTTAAATGAACTTAGCTGGGATGATGGCGTGCGAAGATGCCTGATGGAAGAAACAATCGGAATTTCAGATCTGTGGGATATCATGGAACGACGACCAACCGCTTACTGCAAACCAGGCAATAGCTGGGGACCACAGGTCGCCTACAGTATGTCAATTCTTGGCCTACCCGTTTTTACCGACGCTCCTATCGAATTTTCACCAGGTCATCCAATGTGGTTTTGTAACCAGCTCTGTTTAAAATACCACCTCTCTTTTGAGGAGTCAATGAACACGAACAATCGATTCGAACACATGAAAAACAACTTCCTCAACACATACACAAGTAGAACAGATGGATACTTAATTATGTATAGCCACCCTTGTTGTATGATGGCCTCAGCTTTCGGTGATGTATTAAATTTCAAAGATGGCAAGAACACACCAAAAGCACAATGGGTACCTATTCCTAAACGACCAAAAGCAGACGTAATAGCAATTCGTGAAGCAACAGATCTATTTCTAGAATTCGTTGCTAATGAGAAAATCCCAATCGCCACTTATCAGGAAATTCATGCAAAATATATAGAAAAGGACATTTGGATTTCGTTAGAAACGGCCATGAATATTCTAGACAAAGTTTCATACGAACTGACCTACCATTATTCAGGCAGCATTTATCTATCTCCAGCCGAGATTTTTGGCGTTGCCACTTTCATTTTGGACGAGTATAACCATATTAAAAAACTCCCTTTAGTAATCCCAGTCCGCCGCCCCATTGGCCCAACAGAGGATGCAATTTCAGAAGCACCAACTCAGGTAAGTTTAGCTACATTTTTAAATTGCGCGTCCCAAACGAACCAGACAGTAAGTTCCTACCATCGTGTACCTTCCATAATTAATTTAGGTAGCATTCAAATTAGCCCAGGCGATTTTCTGAAAACAGCCGCGCACCTGATCAGGAAACTATCCCAACTTCCAAAGCCAAATCCATGGGTCACAATTGAACAGGCAAATAACCTACCAACCCTAGCCGAACGAGAAGACTTTAAAAACATGAGAATTGGCGGTTGGTTGATGACACCTGATTTCCACGCCGACAACGTTGTAACCATGGCAAAACGCCAAACGTGGACGGCCAAACCAGCAGTGTCAATAGATCAAAGATAACACCCTATCTTATACAGACCAACCAGCACCTTAAATTACCACAAACTTGCAAAAAAAAAGCATGATCGAATATAATACTTAGAATAGCATGGCTCCAATTAGCCGTTCACTCTTACATCACTAGCTTGATGTTTTATTTAAAACTTCATTTAAACCGATGTCGAATTAAGGAGAACCTTCAGTGCGACAACATATAACAGCAATATTTATCATGCTAACATTATTCGTGGTAGGTATAACTAGCTCTTTCGCTGGTCTCGTTTTTCACTACGATTTTGAGGAAATCAAAGATGGTGCTATCCCTGATCGATCAGGGAATAATCTTCACGGAAAAATCGTTGGCAAAGTAACACTGGACAAAGGAAAAGTCGGCAAACAAGCTGCCAGGTTCAAAGATGGCGGTTACCTAGACTTAAACGGGCCCAAAGTGCCTGCCAACCTGATCCCTACCAAGGGGTTTAGCCTGCTAGCATGGGTCAATGTTGAAGCCGATGGCGACCAAGCAGTCTTTAATGCCTGGTCAAATGATGGTCAATGGCTAATTCATCCAGAAGTTCGTCCAGGTGGAGGAATCTACCGATGGACAGTCAGAGGCGATAAGCCATTGGGCACAATTGGCGAAGTCAAAGCAGGAAAACCGGTCAAAGGTGAATGGCACCATTATGCAGCCATCTATGATTCAGCCAGTGGAGTTGCCACTCTTTACATTGATGGTAAACAGGTCGGTAAAGATGCACGTGCTGGCAGCAAAGGGAAAACCGTCAATAAAAACTGGGGCAAAGGAGCTCGTGTTGGCAGAAACGCTGATGATGGACGTCCATTTGTCGGTAGGATGGACGAGATCGGACTCTGGAATGAGGCATTGGGTGCAGATAAAGTCAAGGCATTTATGAACGGTATTGTAACCGCAGTTGATGCCAAAGACAAACTGGCCTCAAAATGGGGACGTATCAAATCACGATAATAACCTGTCTATGCAATATCACAAAGGGTGATCTAGCTTCTAGGTTGCCCTTTTTATTTTAAAATTCGATATGAGGAGTCCACTGAGATGAAAGTAAAAGTTTATCTCACCTCTATTTTAGCGCTTGTGCTAATTAGCGGTGTGTCACAAGTTTTTGCAGCTGGAGATAAAAGCGAAGGTTTGATCTTCTACTATGATTACTCCGAAATAGTAGGTGGGTCGGTACCTGACTTGTCAGGTAATGGTTATGATGGGGAGGTAGTAGGCAGTTTCAAAATCGTCGATGATAAGAAACACGGCAAGGTTGGGGAATTTAAAGGTGGCAGCTGCTATCTCAAGTTGGATCCGCAAAAAATCAAGGACGATGGAAACATTCCCACTGAAGCATTTAGTTTACTAGCTTGGGTCAACGTTACTGGGGATGGAGATCAAGCAATTTTTAATGCTTGGTCATCAGATGGTCAATGGTTAACGCACCCGGAAGTCCGTCCAGGCTCAGGAATCTACCGATGGTTGGTTAGAGGTGATAAACCTGAAGGAACACTTGGCGAAGTTAAGGCAGGAAAACCGGAAAAAAACGCATGGCACCATTTTGCTGGCACCTATGATTCAGCAACAGGAAAAACCGTACTCTATATTGATGGCAAAGTAGCAGGTAGCGACGAGCGCGCAGGAAGCAAAGGGAAAACCGTCAATGAAAACTGGGACAAAGGGGCACGTGTCGGGTTTAATGTTGACGATGCACGCCAGTACATGGGAAAGATGGATGAAATCTCACTCTGGGAACGAAATATCACCAAAAATGAAGTTCAGGAAATAATCGAGAAAGGCTTAGACGGCTATCTAGCTGTTGATCCGGTAAAAAAACTAGCCACAAAATGGGGACGTATCAAATCACAGTAATACCTGTCTATACGATATAAAAAAGGGTGATCTAGCTTCTAGATTGCTCTTTTTATTTTAAAATTTCGATATGAGGAGTCCACTGAGATGAAAGTAAAAATTTATCTCACCTCTATTTTAGCACTCGTGCTAATTAGCGGTACGTCACAAGTTTTTGCAGCCGGAGATAAAAGCGAAGGTCTCGTCTTTTACTATGATTATTCCGAAATTAATAACGGCAAAGTACCAGACCAATCTGGTAATGGTTACGATGGGGAAATCGAAGGAAACATCAAGATCGTCGAAGATCCCGATCGTGGGAAAGTAGCGGAATTTGAATCAGGAAGTTACCTTAAACTAGAACCGGAAAAAGTCAAAAAGGATGGAAATATCCCAACTAATGCCTTTAGCATTTTAGCATGGGTAAACGTTGAAAATAACGGTGCTCACCACGCAATCTTCAACGCTCGATCAGCCGACAACACATGGTTAACACATCCAGAAATACGTGTAGGCGAAGCTACATACCGCTGGCTACTCCGTGCAGCAGCAGGAAATAAGATATTCGATATGAAAGCAGGTAGCCCCAAACCAGGCAAATGGGTACATTATGCTGGAACCTATGACCGAAAGAAAAAGCCAGGGGCAATTCTGTTCATCAATGGCAAACGAGTTGGAGAAGCCGCAGGAGAACTACCTGTTTCAGCAGACTGGGATCAAGGAGCACGCGTTGGATTTAATATTGACAACAAACGCCCATTTACAGGCATGATGGACGAGGTCTCTGTTTGGGAATACGGCTTCAGCCAAGAAGAAGTTAAAGAAATAATCGAGAAAGGCCTCGACAGGTTTCTTGCAGTGAATCCAACTGGAAAATTGACCAGCACTTGGGCAACAATTAAATCAAGCAGATAACTCGTATAGCTGATTATTTCTGGTTTTCAAGATACTGATTGACGGCTTTGACTGCCTCCGGGCTGTTAATACTGCTCAATACTGCAAACGTATGTGAACTCACTCTTTTATCCGGATCATCTAGCAACTTAATTAAATCCGAAACGGCTCCCGACGCAGTTTGACCCATCTTCCCCAAAGCCACAGTTGCTTTATAACGTATGGTTGCATCACTATTACGTAACTGTAGAATAAGGGATTTCACTTTTTCTTCAATGAAAAGTGCATCAAGTTCTCTGATTTTTTTTAAGCTGTAATTAGCAAACCCACGAGCAAATTCGTCTTTGCTATTCAAAGCTTCGGTTAAAATTAATACGGTCTTTTTTCGACTGGAAGGATCAACTTTAGCCAATGCGGCGGCAGCAGAAACGCGTACACTCACATCACTATCATTCAAGGTCACCGTCAAAGCAAGTAAAGTTTCCTTAGGCAGTTTGTCAATTCGGCTCAGTGAAAATGCGGCGGTGCGACGAACAATTTTATTGGTATCAGTTAGTGCAGATACCAATACGGGAATAGCAGCCTTGCCAATTCCACTCAATGCCATCGCAGCGTTACTGCGTATCATCTCGTTTTCACTTTTTAAAGCTTGTCCCAAAACTGGCACGGCAATGCCAGCAGAAGGACCAATCTGTCCCAACGACTTCACGGCATTAACACTAACTTCCCAGTTCACATCATCCACAACATTTATTAAAAACGGAACTGCAGCCTTAGCACTCTCACCAATGCTACCAAGCGCGGATGTCGCATTTAACCGCACAGTCCAATCACCATCACCAAGTGCTGTAATTAGTGCTGGTACCGATTCACCAGTATCCCCACCAATACGACCTAAAGCAAAAGCAGCATTACGACGTACATACCGAGATTCATCATTAAGGGAACCAATCAGCAGAGGAACCGCAACCTGCGCTTTATAACCGAAAGATCCTAGTGTCTTAGCCGCTTTACTACGAACAGCTACATCTTCATCATCAAGTTGACGCATAAGAAATTTTATCTGGGATTCATCTTGCTGGGCAACAGTTATCATACACATGCAAAACATGAGATGAAATACGATCAAAAGCTTTTGTGGCAGATATAGATACCTGACCCCAGAATTAAGATGACATAAGCCCATCTTTTTCATATCTTTTCAGTAATCTCGATCAATTGATTAGCCTTGATGTTAGTCAGCGTTTGCTTGTTCCCACCCGGCCAAAGCACTTCAATTTCATCAACAACCTTTTTCCTTCCTAAACCGAAGATAACTCGAAGATCATTGGCTGAAAGATAACTAGCCGCACTTTGGACTTCAGCCACACGTACTTCTCCTTCTGTAGTGACACGAATACGTGCTCCAATTCCATCTCGGTTACTCTGTACTCCAACGAGTTTAACTGAAAGCCAATTATTGGCATTCCCCCCATCATTCCGAAGTAGAGTCACGCTTTGATTACAATTGAAAACAAGGAGATCGATATCACCATCGTTATCATAATCCCCAAAAGCAGCACCACGACCAACGTATTTCTTCGAGAAATACTTCCCCGAAGAAGCGGAGACTTCAGTATAAGTTCCATCTCCATTACTCCTGTACAGTTGGTCTCTCTGAGGATAAGTAGACTTTCTGGTCGTTGGATCAATAAATTCCTGTACTTCTCCGTTGGCCACGAAAATATCCAGCTCACCATCATTATCATAGTCAAAGAATTTTGTTCCAAACCCAACCAACGAAGCTGAGACACCACCCAAACTAGCTTCATCACTTATATCAGTAAAGGTGCCATCACCGTGGCTCTTGTACAACGTGTTGGTTTCCGTATTGGTGACAAAAATATCCAACCATCCATCCTTATTATAATCTGCAATATCAACCCCCATACCACCTTCCGGTATACCATCTTTATTAAAAGCCGTTCCTGAGGAAAAAGCAATATCCTCGAAAACGCCCTCATTATTCAAATAAAAGCAGTTTCGGTCAGTATCATTAGCAATATATATATCAGGATACCCATTATTATCACAATCACCTATTCCTATCCCTAACCCTCTACATGGAATAGTATTGTAAACACCAGATTCCCTAGTTACATCAGTAAAGGTTCCATCTCCATTGTTTTGATAAAGGACGTCTTTAGCTGGCCGAAATGTCCGCGGATGGCAATATTCAATAACTCCAGTTTTTAAATTGATACATGGTTTCATCGACGTACGATACTCAACATAATTAACAACATACAAGTCTAAATCACCATCCAAATCAAAGTCGAGAAAGGCACAACCTGTCCCCCAATCTGAGTTGCCAACTTTTGCTTTCTGGGTAACATCTGCAAAACTTCCGTCTCCTTGATTTTGGTAAAGAACATTAGGACCATAATTGGTCACATAGATATCAACAAAACCATCATTGTTATAGTCTCCCACAGCAACTCCCATCCCATAATGAGAATCGCCAACACGGGCTTTTTCCGTAACATCAGAAAAAGTGCCACTGCCATTATTGTTTCTATAAAGCATATTCCCGTAGGCAACCCGACTTTTTTTGTCTTCCAAAGAACCACCATTCACAATGTATAAATCGAGAAAACCATCGTTATCATAATCCAAGAAGGCCGCACCTGCTCCCATAGTTTCAACGATGTGACGACGTTGACTCCTACCATTGTAATGCTTGAATTTAATACCTGAACCCTGAGTAACATCCGTAAACACAACCGAACGGCCATCGGCATAACCTAATTGGACCGATAGAAAGCACAAGAACAAAGCAACACAAAAACAGATACAGATAAAAAATATTTCGGCGATTGGGTTTAAGCCCCGTTTAATCGCAACTGCGCAGTAATATCCCATTTATTTCGCTTTTCAGAACCACTTAAAAAAATTGGCAACTTATACTAATTGAATATTCAAATTTTATCATATTTTTTCTAAAGCTTAAACCGAAGTTATAGTTACAAAAAAAATGCAATAAGGAGGATTACATAGAAACAAAACAATAGTTTTCATACAATACCTCCGCATTCACGAATACGATTAATCTGCAGACGACTTCGATGCTGATATTGACGCAACGTTTCAATGTGGTACTTCCGGCATAATTGCCGTACACTTACATTAGGATCCACTGACCTAATTAGAGTCCATGCCTCCATGCCGTATCGCCGCTCAATTTCAACCTTTCCTCTATAGTCCAGAAGCATTTTCTGAACTTTTTCCTGTGTATAATTATCGTGAATGAAGACTCGGTCGAGATCAAGCGTCGCAATAAAATGTTGTTCCCTCGGATTGTGGCAAACTATCTCTTCTCCCGTAATGTCTATTATGTTGCCAGCACCTACTGGAACAACGTAATAATGGTACAATTCAGCAAAAGCATTTAATGGCATTCCACCCCCATAGGCACTAGGCCAAAATACGATCTCGGCCCCTAACTCATCCGCAGATTGCCATAGTTCAGGAAAATTAATATCAAAACAGGTTAGTATGCATATCCGACCAATATCAGTTTCAAAATATCCAACGCCACTTTGACTAGGTGAAAGGTTTTCTCCCCAGAAAACAAACACTTTACGGTAACTACCAATAATCTCACCTTTCCGTCCGATAAGGACAGCTGTATTATATTGCTTCTCCTGATCATCCTCCACAATTGGGCAAATAACATACATGGCGTATTTTCGAGCCAGCTCACTAACTGCATCAGTTATTGGGCCAGGAATAGATTCTGGATGCTTGCCTGCAAATATTTCGGGTAGGCAAGCGATATCAACTTCAAACTCGCCAGACGTTTTCAGATGATCCAAAGCCAATGCGAGTTTACTCTGACAATCACCATTACTACCGATGGCGATGGCAGACACTTTCACTTTTGACAACATCCAATTTTTCCCAACCCTATAAGAACTAACAGGAGTTTGGCATTAAAAAATCAAGTGCACACAAAACACCCAAACGTTTTTTAAAGACATATGCAAGTATAACCTACGATCCTGATATAACCCTAGTAGCATTCGCAAAATACATTCTGCTCTGTACATGCATGTTATAAATTTATCATAAAACTTATAAATACAATGACATCTTTTAGCAATCAGAAAGTCAGATAAAATTTTCAGCCAATGTCTGAAAAAATTCTTGACTCTTAAAGCCATATAAAATAGAATTATTAGGTAGCCCCCACTACACATCTCGGTTCACAGCAACCTCTACGATAAGACCTAAAAAGCTATATAATCATCAGGGAGAAGGATCATGGGTTTAAAAAGCAGACTGACAGGAGAAGCTACAGAGTTTGAAGTACCTGAAACGAAAGAAGAAATTATTAAAGCAATTAAAGATTCAGAAGTTGACCGCGACGTTGAAATTGATTACGAACTGACAGAGGAAATCGAAAACTTCCCTGACTATATGGACGAAGTACCCGCTAAACTCGGTTTTATACATTCCAAAATTGTTTGTGTTAACATCCCACCAGTAGGAGAGTTCACGGAACCAATTCCGGATGGAGCATTATCAGACCAAGAATTGTATGCTTCGATTAGAATTGGTGGTGTTGAGGAGGCAGAAGTAGTAGAAGAGTCTTTTTTCGACCCAGAACTTGGACATGTACTACAATTTTCTAACTTTACCATGGACATCCAAGAAAGAAAGTTTACTAGGATCGCTGCGCGTCTTTCTATGTCCATTTCGGCTAGTGAAGGTGAAGGTCGCAGAAAAAAATTCACCCTACCAGAAACACCAGTTCAATCAGTAGAAGTAAGCGGCTCGGGGGTATTAGTCGAAGTGAAACGAGGTTCAGGAATACATGAAGGGATGGCGGTTGATTTAACCGTTACCAATCCGAAGTTCCCAAAATTCAGTGAAGACGACGAATATCATGGAAAAACTACTTTAGTCTCTCGGATCGTTAGAGTTCTTAAAAATCCTGACAAACCGGACAACGATAATATTGCCGTTGCTTGGGTTTTTGAGAATCCCTTTGAAGAAGCGAAGGTCACTGACAAAATTTCATCATTTTGCATGCAACAGAAACTAGTTGAACATCAGCAAAACGTAGAAAAAGAACTCAGTGATAAATACGGTGGAGGTTTCAAAAAGAAAGTTAAGAGATTCTAGATCTCCCAGAACCGCCTAAGGCCGTTGGCTCAATTTTTTCAGCGAATAGCTTTTCCAGTTACCGCATCGAAGAAGAGCACTCGTTTCTGATCAAAGTTTATCGAAACTGATTGACCAGCGGCCTCATCAAAATCGGGTGAAGTTCTCGCTTTCAGGATTATTGTTTCTCCTTCGGTATTCTCCCCCAAGCTCAGGGACACAATCGTTTCGGCACCTAAAGGTTCAGACTCATATATTTCAGCTGGAATACCATTTGTATCTTGTCCGTCTTCCAAACTAATGTCTTCTGGATGAACGCCAAGTATCACTTCACAATCCCTATCAACTACTGCCAGTTTCTTGACAATCTCCGCGTCAGTAACCTGCCATTTCAGGTTGCCTAAGAAATTCATCAGAATATTCTCATCTTCGGCCAAAACCTTGCCAGAAATCAAATTTATGCTTGGGTTACCAATGAAGTCTGCCACAAACAGGTTAGCTGGTGAACGATAGACTTCTGTCGCGGTTCCAACTTGCATTACACCACCATCCTTGAGGATAGCAATTCGATCCGCCATTGACATGGCTTCAGTTTGATCATGGGTCACATAAAGCGTCGTAATACCCGTTTGACGTTGACGCAATCTAATCTCAGATCGCATTTCAGCACGTAATTTTGCATCTAATGCCGAGATCGGTTCGTCCATCAAAAACACCTTCGGTTGGCGTACCATAGCGCGACCGAGTCCAACACGTTGTGTTTCTCCACCACTAAGTTGACTCGGTTGCCGTTCTAGAAGATGCTCAATATGCAACATTTCAGCGATCTCCACCACCTTCGAATTAATTTCCGATTCGGAATACCCTCTTGGATGAAGAGGAAAAGCCATATTTTCGTAAACAGTCATATGCGGATACAAAATATGCTCCTGGAAGACAAAGGCAACATCGCGATTAGCCGGGGTCATATCCGATATCAATTCATCATCCATATAGATTTCCCCCTGCTCAGGTCGCTCCAAACCAGCAATACATCTAAGTGTTGTTGTTTTCCCAGATCCTGTGTGTCCCAAAATAACAAAAAATTCACCATCCGCAATATCAAGATTGAGATCATCCAGTGCCACTTGATCGGCAAAACTCTTCTTGATATTTTTTAGTTTTAGATTTGCCATTACTTACCTTTTAACAGCACCAAAAGTAACACCACGAAGTAAATGCTTCCGCATTAAAAAAGTAAAAACCGCAACAGGTAACAAAAAGATGAAAGTTTTAGCCGCAATCATTCCCCAATCTACCCCACCAGATCCAGTTGCACTGGTAATAGACGGAGGAGCAGTAACAGCTTTGCCTCCAACTTCTGTTAATACAAGAGCAAAAGCAAATTCATTCCAAGCCGTAATCAAACAAAATACTGCTGTAGCGGCAATTCCTGTTACTGACTGTGGGAAAACGACCTTGAAGAAACTTTGGAAACGCGTGTATCCATCTACTAACGCCGCATCTTCATATTCTTTTGGGATTTCATCAATAAACCCCTTCATCAACCAGACAGCAAATGACAGATTAAAAGTAGTATATAATAGTATTAAACCCAAATGTGTATCTCGTAACCCAAGCTTACTATACATTAAGTAAACCGGAATAACGACCACAACTGGAGGCAACATCCGCGTACTAAGAATAAAAAACAGTAGATCTTCCTTGCCTAAGATTTCAAAACGCGAAAAGGCATAAGCAGAAAAGGTTCCTAACCCAACAGCCAAAATAGTGCTACCGAACCCAATGATAATGCTATTCAGCAACTGATGAAAATACTTGGACCCAGCCCCAGACAGCACAACACAAACAGCCACCAGAGAAAAGGCAACAAGACTACCCCAAATAAGTAAGACTTGTGTGGCAGTAGTCGCAGTTTTTCTAATCAACCAATAAACAGCTCCAGCATAAACTATCAACATCAGAAAATTGTAGTTCACCGTAGTTACAAAAGCATAAAAGCCAGTTAAGACAAACACAATGCAACCCACGGGAATCAAACTCCGTACTATGACCACATCTTTTTTGAGCGACAGGCAAACCAAAAAAATCCCAATTAGTGATTCAACCAAGAAGACATAAAAAATGAGAGGAATCTCCGCCGGCATTAGCTTGTGATAGTTCTCCCACGTTACACGAAACAGAAACTTGGGAACTTTGGTCACGATGTCACTGGGTGATTTTAAGGAAGTTACAATAATCCAATAAATTGGGATCAAATAGACAACAACAGCTATAGCAATGACAATCAAAATAATATAGTGTCCCAGTCCTATCTGCCGCTTACTTGCCAATCTATGCCTCTCCCTTTACTTGATTCAAATATTTAACATAGATATTACTTAGTGCAACAATGATGATTAAAAGAATATATGCCATGGCACAAGCCTTCCCTGTATTGAAATTCCGGAACGCCAGTTTATAAAGGTTCATAGAGACTGTTTCTGTCGCCGTACCCGGCCCACCTTCACGCGTCAACACATAGACGATGTCGAACATCTTAAATGCATCCATCGTACGAAATAGCAATGCAATTAACAAAAGGGGTGAAACCAGCGGCAAGGTAATCCAGCGAAACTTGAACCACGTCGAAGCGCGATCGACATCTGCGGCTTCGTAGAGGTACTTAGGTATGGCAGATAACCCCGCTAAAGAAATCAGCATCATGAAAGGTGACCACATCCATGTATCAACAATTACCACGGCAATCATAGCCATCTTGGGATTTGTTGTCCAACCAATCGGTTGCATGTTCAACGTGTTTAATACCGGACTAAGGAAATAGTTGACCAACCCAGAATTATCGGAAGCAAAAATGAACCGCCAAAACAATCCTACGACAACCGGTGAGAGCATCATCGGTAACAAGATTAGCGTGGTAATCATTCCCTTGTAAGCAAACTCACGGTTTAGCAGCAAAGCCAACCCAAAACCGATGATGAACTGGATTAGCACAGCCAGGACAACGAAATAAGCGGTAGTTTGAAAATACTCCCATACTTCGGGGTCAGACAAAAGCCGAGAATAATTACGCAACCCAATAAACTTCGCGGGCCGGGTTGGCAGAGAAGCTTTGTAACGATGAAAACTTAAGTACAACGACCAAAGCAACGGGAAGATATTCATCAAAACCAACAAAATCATGGTCGGTGTAATGAACATCATCTTAATCTGATAATCATTGAGACCTTTTGGTAGGCCTTCTGAACGCATGTAAAATCAATCTTTCTTGATGTTTAACTTAGCAGAAAAGTGTTTGGCGCCTAAGACAAACGATAAAAAAAAGAGCAGCCGAATCAAGGATTTCTAATCGACTGCTCTCTCAGTTTTTATACTTTACTTCTCAGTTAACGCACGATAACCTTCCCAATCGTCAGGGGCAGTAAAGTCTGTTTCCTTCATAACCGTCAGGATATTCTGCGGTGGAATATCATCTGTCCATGTTTCCAAACAGGACTCAAATACCTCTTTAGCTTCCATCCAAGAACCAGCCGTATAGAGATCTACCCCTTTACCAAAGGTATCGTAATAAGATGTAGCATTAACTCCAGGAGGAAAGGTAACATCGCAGGAGTAGAGTTTCATGGGTTGTATACTTCCCTTGACAGTAATGTGATCTATCTGGCGACACTTAGCCTTCATTGCCGGTGTAAGCCCTTGATAGAAATCACCAGAGAGAAGGATTTCAGCACCGAATTGCTTGGTAGCAGCTTCAAGCCTGGCAGCCATATTAACATTAGGTGACAGGTACGAACAGTCTACCTTGTAATTAGAACCAATAGCTCCTTCAATAGCCCAACCGAGATGCAAACCAAATCCCATTTTAGTGGTAAAACCAGGAATTCTTGCTTGCAAACCTTCATGCTGAGTAATCTCCCTCAGTCTTCTGGAAGCATTGCATTCTTCAATAACCTCTATGAACGAATTCAAGGCACCATCACAAAGACTCATCATTGATTCACCCGTTTTGGGCTTCCAAATCAGGAGGAAAGCATCACCAATATTCTTGTTTGGTGCCCCGCCCGATTGCACAGTAGCATGATGCACAATACCACCAATTTCATTAACGAAAAGCATAACATCTTCTTGCAAACATTCGGTGGCATCTGTGAAACTTCTAATATCACAGAAACCATAAATGGCCTCAATCTTCTCGCCCGGAATCATAACATCGAGCTCACCACCTGAAGCCATGTTATGAGCAATAATTTCTGCCCCAGCTTCACCGAAACCAATCTGCAACATACCCCCAATCTTGACCATGGCTTTTGTGACCACAGCTGTTTCACTGTCATCCTCATCTCCTCCCGCGTCAAGAGCAGCCAAGGGATTGTCCGCCAGTTCTCGGACAATATCTGTCATCTTCATGATTGGACCAATAAACAGTTTTTCAGCATCCGATTGAAAAAGCATAGAACCAGTACCAAGGAGGACAACAACAAACAACGTCATGAAGAAAGCATTCTTACCTTCCATAGCCTTTTCATGCCGGATATCGAACCAAGCTTGGCTCTGCGCATTAGGAGTAAAGATCCGTAGAACATCAGACTTCTTCAATACCGTTTCTTTACGTTTGTCGAAACGCGCTTCCCCTCCTCCGGAAATCGGAGACATGATCAATGTTTTATCCCAAGCAGACTCAACGGTTTCACCGTTTAGGTTCAAGTAAACCAATCTAGGCGGAGCGAGAGCAATAATCGCGTTAATCTCGTCGATACGCATCTTTCGTTTGATATCTGCAGCTTTATCCTCTTTAGTATCGATACCTAACGCCCGAAACTCTATATGCTCTGCCAACAAGGTTTCTAAAGCTGCTTCCTCGTCCTGCACCAACTCGCCTTTGAAGTTGAATTTCCTCTTGTACTGCTCTACCAAGAGTTCTTGCATCTCCCCAGCAGTTTGTTCAAGTTGCCCCAAACCAGCAGTATCGAACGGACGTGGTGGTTGATAGTCCAACATAGCCACAAAAACCAACATCAACATAACACCAACAATCGCTTTTCGAGTCATCAAATCGCCAAAAACACCACCGATAGCACTGGGTGCGAGTTCTCCAAGGTCATCATCCTCTTCATCCTCAGGTAACTCTTTACCCATCATTTTTTGAATAGCAGGTAAAGCTTTTTTCAAAAGTTTGAAGATCCGTGCGATTCGACCGGCTCTAGCACCAGCACGCGCAGCCCGACCAGCCCTAGCAATAGCCAGACCTCCACCAGCACCGCCACCCAATCCCATTGCAGCAGCCAACGGTTCAGCTATCCAAGGCACATCCGGAATCAGGGATAACGCAGCAATAAAGTCTAACCAGAAGAAAAAGCCTTTTCCCCCATCAAAATAACCATCTTTACAAGCCCATTGAAGAAACCATTCAACAAAGAATAAGATTAAAGCGATGAAAGACACCCAGTGCATAACATGATACTGTTCCTGGGATAACCCAACCCAAGCGGCAATGTCAGTACCAATAAGAGCATAAATCGTGGTAATGAGCATAAGCCCCTGAAAAAGTTTGGTATCAACAAATGCCTCCATGCCTTGTATGAACTTTGGCCGACGATCCTCGATTTCCTCAACGACTTCAGCTTTCTTAGCAGAAGTGCTCACTTCCGCAGGCGAAGTTTCCACTTCTTCAGCAACTTCAACTTCATTTTGTTGTTCGTCTTGCAAACCACTTACTCCTATAGCTTGTAAAAATGTAGAATAAATCACAAAGCATACTTAAGAAAATAACCCGGTTACGCTTTGCGAAGAACTTGATTCGTTACATTTGACATCTCACTCAGGTTCGTTTTTCTAGATCATTCGTCGTAGTATCCCGCATCTTCAAAGATCTCTTCATGCTTGTTAGCAATGGTATCTAGAGCCTCTTTAGCAGATTTGGATCCAACGACAACAGCGTTCCAATTTGTTTGGCAAACATCCAATAGCTCAGCATATTCCGGGATAGCCCAGAAATCTCGCAAGTAAGGGAAACTAGCAGCAAAAGCCTTGTTGAAAGGAGTCGCATTCAGAAAGACATCAGACTGCAGAACTTCTTTGTGCGGCGTAAACCCACCAAGCATAGCCCATTTTTCCTGAACAGGTTTCTGAATAAACCATTTCATGTAATCCTTAGCAACCTGCTGACGCTTAGAATAGGAAGAAATCGACATGCCCTGCCCCCCAATACTAATGTAATGACCTTTAGGTCCTTTAGGAGCAATAAAGAAACCACTTTTATCGTGGTAATCCGGATTTTGTGCTGGGTCCACCGCGCCAGGCAGAAAAGCAAAATAGTTCATGGCCATAGCCACCTTACCTGCCTTATACGCATCTAGTGTTTCTTGCCAATAATAATTTGGAGCATCAGGTGGCGAGAATTTTATCAGCTCCTTATAATACTCCAGAGCTTTCAACGAATCATCGTTGTTAATATAACCTTTAACCTTGTAGGTATCGGGGTCACCGTACGACCCACCGAAAGACCACATCACCTGTTGGAACCCCATAGTGATCCCATCATACTCTTTACTAAAATAAGTCGCTATACCATACAGATCTGGAGGTCGAGTAAAGAATTCAGACACGTCCCTCAACTGCTGATAGGTTTCGGGTACGTTTAACTCGTATCCATATTTATCTTTAAATGCTTGCTTTTCCTTTGGATCTTCAAACAGATCCTTACGGTAGACATAACCATTAGCATCTACCTCAGCAGGAAGCGCCCAGTATTCTTTGCTCCCTTTGGGATACTCAGCAAATGCTGTCATCGCTGGCCCGTAAATGGAATCCACATCAACATTTTTGCCGATCCAATCAGTCAATTTGACATAATGCCCGCCAACAGAGTTACTACCAAGCCATTGACTATCCCCGATGACAATATCATAACTATCACTTTTGCCAACAAACCCCAGATCAATCTTATTCTGAAAACTTGGCCAAGGAATTTGAACAATTTCTACATCAATTCCAGTTTCTTTAGTAAAATCCTTAGACAATTCTTGTAAATAATCCGCTGGTGCCCATTCAGCCCAAGCCACTCTTAGTGTCTCTCCTTGAGTTTCGACAACACACAAACCCAAAACTAAAAGAAAAACGACAGGTAACCACAATTTGCTCCGCATCCCAAACTTGCTCCTTTCTAAATCCACTTAGCCTAAAACACAATCCACCCTATACAAAAAGCCTGACCGATTATAGCAGAGAGTAAAAAAAATCGCAAGCCAATAATCCTACATATATTTTAATGACTATTAATATCTAACCCGACATGCTTTTTCTCAGGAATCTGATACCAATCATGTTCGATCCCAAACACAATAATATCAGTGATGTTATCATCATCAAAAGGGTCAATTGCTGAATAACTGCTATCGAATATCCTTCAAGCAAACCAAACTGGTTTTCAGCGATAAAAACAAATTGCCAAGTCATCAAAGGAGTTACCAACACCACGATATTAACAACCATTGTCAAAGCCATAGTGGCAACCCGTATCATAGGTCTCCGTCTACGAGTTTGGCCATGTACATCGATTTCACAAACCCAAGGCAAAGAACCCACAGCGGTATTAAAGGCAGTTACACTTGCAATCATCAAAGTAGACATTCCCAACACAGGCAACCAAAATCCGGTTGGAATCTTGGTAACAATCATGATGGCAAATATCCAAGCATTAGCATAGACAGTTGCACAAATTGTTGCCACCAAAAACTTGCTCCGAAAAAGTAATTTCGGTGAAATCATACTCGACTTAAGAATCCACCATGTCTCTCTCTCAACTTTAAACCCTGACCACGTTAAACCAAGACTGGCTATAACACTGTACAACATAACCTGCGAAAACACACCAAAAATGGAACTTTCGTCGAACCTTTCCATTCCACTTTGATGCATCTCTGACGAGATCATCATTAAAACAATAGTTAATATCACTGACAACATTACAACCATGACTATTCGTCCTCGGTAACGGATAAAAACCAAGAAATCTTTCATCATCATAGATCTAATTTTCCCTTTCCATACCCAGTTACTTAAGATAATTAATCTTGCTTTCCTCTTTTGGCGTTTGACTGTCCGCTGAAAAAGTTCCCAACTATGATAGTAAACCTTTGAAGCAACGAGTACCGTCAGTATTGGAAGGACCAAACCAACACTGGCTAATTGGATCAACCAATACCATTCAACATAATGACTTTCCGGGTGCAAGCTCAACAGAAAATTGGTCGCCCACCGTTGTGGATACCAACTCCAACTATCAGAACTGTTCTGAGACAGAAAAGTCTGCGCAAACTTATAGGAATCCTCAATTGCCAAAAATGAGAAGGATAAAATAGCAATAACGCCTATGGTAATTGTTGCCACAAGGACTTTAAACATACCAACAACTTGACGAGACAAAAAAAAACGATTAATAATCAGCATCAAAAGAATTGTTTGAGTCACGATAATGACAAATAAAAGCAGACAAACCAAAATAAGAAACAGATAGAAATACCAAGCAAACTGAACCTGCCAAAAACTTTCAACCAGTTGTACGAAAAGACACCATGGTAAAACTAACCACACCAACATGTTGAAGAGATTGCTTCCCAAGACAGAAATCAACTTTGAAGTAAAGACAACAGTTGGAGATATCGATGCAGAGAACAAAATGGTGTTCTCATGAGCTTCATAAAGGCGGACAATAGAGCCTTGAATGGCATCTTTTATCAGTATAAAAGTGCCGAGTCCCACCAAGAAACTGACTACTTTGGATACGGCTGTTATGGAATTAACATTCCTTAGCAATCCTCGACCGATCAAGCTAAATGATGCTTGCATGATAAAAAAGAAGGCAAACACAATAATGGCGAAAGCAACGAGCTCCAACAACCTTTTCTTTTGAGTTTCTGCATCATAACGAATAGTATTCCGCCAAGATTGAAAATCAGTGCGAAGCAACAAAACCAGATTACTCATAATTCCTATTTTCCGTCAACTCCAGAAAAATGTCTTCCAAACTTAGGTCAGAATTCTCTTCTGTATTTCGAAGTTCATCAATCGTTCCCACTGCGACAAGTTTCCCACTTTTAATAATAGCCATACGATCACAAATTTTTTCCGCAATCTCTAGGATGTGGGTGGTCATAAATACCGTGTGACCTTGGTCACAAAGGTCACGGAGAATTTCTTTGACCAACCTAGCACTTTTAGGATCAAGCCCACTTGTCGGCTCATCAAGGAAGAAGAGGCGAGGTTTGTGTACCAATACTGCAATAAGCAAGATTTTCTTCTGCATACCATATGAGTAACTCTTGATCAAATCATCCTCAAAACCAATCAAATCGAAACGTTCCAGAAAATGTTCCATTCGATTTCCAGCAACTTTCGGATCTACTTCATACAAATTAGCCATAAAACGAACAAACTGGCGACCGGTCAACGTTTCGTAAACTTTTGGAGTATCTGGCACAAGCCCTGTAATTGCCTTAACCTGTCTTGGGTTAAGAGAAACATCAACACCATCGATAATTGCGGTACCAGATGTCGGCCGAATCAAACCAGTTAACATATTAATCGTCGTCGTCTTACCAGCACCGTTTGGCCCCAAAAAGCCAAAAAGCTCACCGGGTTCAATTTGCAAGGTAATTTTATCAACGGCCATAAGCTGGCCAAAGGCTTTGGTCAAATCAAAAGTAGAAATCATCATCTCATTTCAATCATAGAGGTGTGTTATGATAATGGTATGGGGAAAAAAATTCTGGTATTGCAAAATGTTGAATGTGAAGGACTCGGTTCATTAGCAAACATTTTAACATCACATGGTTATGATTATAAAATTGTTCAACTTGCCAAAGGAGAAGGAACCCCACAAACGCTGAAAAATTATGCCGGACTGATTATCCTTGGCGGTCCCATGAACGTATACCAAACAGACCAGTTTCCTTTTCTTCTGGATGCAGACCGATTGATCAAACAAGCCATCAATATAAACAAACCACTACTTGGGATTTGCTTGGGTTCACAGCTAATTGCCAAAGCATTGAACACAAAAGTCTATGCAGGAGAAAAAAAAGAAATAGGCTGGTTGCCAATTTCCCTTACAAATCAAGGAAAAACAGATCCGCTTTTCAACCAGTTACCCTCCAAGCTCACTGTTTTTCATTGGCACGGTGATACCTTCAACCTTCCCTTAGGCACAATTCATCTAGCCAGTTCCAACCTATTTCAAAACCAAGCTTTTCGACTCGGAAAAACCTGTTACGCACTACAATTCCATTTAGAAGTAACAAGCGAAATGATCAATACGTGGTTGGATGAATACCAGGGCGAACTAGACTCATTGAAGGGAATTGTGAATCCTCAGCAAATTCAACAACAAACTAACATAGAAGCAAAGAGTTTAGCTCATTACAGCCACACTGTTTTTTCTAACTTTCTGACAAAAGTTGTCAATCCAATTTATAATCAACAATAGTTCTAAGAAAGATCTACTGATCTACCTGTTTCAGTGGATTGATAAACTGCATTCATGATCTTCTGAACATTCAATACTTCTTCAGGATCTACAGGCGAAGGGAGATCATTTCGGATAGCATCAATGAAACGCCTAATTTCGGTTTCATGTCCTCCAGGGCCAGATGGGAGCTCAATTGGCGTATCGACCAGTTTCCCATTACGTTGCTCAAAAACAGTATCTCCCACCACATGTACACCACCATCTGTACCCAAAATATAAGATCCACCAACATTTTCAATATTAGAAGCCCACGATGTCTCGAGGGTCAACATAGCCCCATTTTCAAATCGAACCAATCCAGTAGCAAAATCATCGACATCAAAATTATCAACATCCCAAGCTCCCCAATCGGGATTAATGACATCATGCCGATCACCAAATTTAGTCACAGCTGACCCAAAAACCGAGATTGGTTTAGGTGCACCCATCAGCCAAGTAACATGATCAATCGAATGAACTCCAATGTCAAAGAGGGTACCCCCACCAGACATATCTTTGCGTGTAAATCCACCCCAACTTGGAATCCCACGTCGACGCACGGCCACCGCTCGTCCATAATATATCTGACCAAGTCTACCACCATCAATAAGATCTTTGAGGTACAAGGATCCGGGACTGAAACGGGATGCTAGACCAATCTGCAATATTTTCTGGTGTTCCTTAGCAGCATCTGTCATCGCTTGAGCTTCGGCAACATTGACAGCCATTGGTTTCTCACATAAAACATGACAATTGGCTTCTATAGCTGCTATAGAGGGTTCTGCATGAAAAGCATTGGGAGTACAAACACTTACAGCCTCAATTTCATCGATTTTCAGGAGATCTTCCCAATCAGTAAAAACGTTCGATATATTAAATCGATTTGCGGCCTTTTCAGCCACTTCAGGTTTAATGTCGGCAACAGCAACTACGTGGACATTTTCAATTTTCTGATAGTTGGGAATATGAACGCTACATGCAATCCCACCCGCACCAATAATTCCAACTTTGATCTCTTTCAAAAACGCCTCCATCTACAAGCAACAAATTAAGATGACATTAATTGGCTATTCTAGTAGTAGCCCAAGAAAAGTTCAAGTCGAAAATTCGAGTCCTGACTTGACATATAGGCTAAACATCAATTAAGCTGTCAAACCGATGAAACTGAAATCTTTGATCATCATATCCATCTTCTTATCCAGCAAATGGATCAATGCAGATCCCAATCTTCCTTTTGAATTCAATTCATCGGTCAATCGAGTAATCGAAAAGCTAGAAACAGATGGAGTCATTAATGGTCTACATCGCCACACACGTCCCTATAAACGATCAGATATTGCAAAGATTGTAGAAATAGCAAAAAAACAAATCAAATCTAAAAAACTCAGACCAGCCAAAATCCACCTTCAGCTACTCCAGAAATTGGAAAATCAACTCCAGCTAGGTCCCAATAACTCGGACTCAACTGAAAAGTTCCAGACGCGAAGCCTAATATCAATACGAAGTCATGCAGAAAGTTCCAAAATTTCACCTTCTTATCAACAAGCTCTACGCTATCAACTCGGTCAAAAGATGATTATCTACCAGGAACTAGAGGTAGATAAACTTTTTAATCGCACTAAGTCAGCAACCAAATATCCGACTCAAGGCTCAACAGCAGAAAAAAGAATTAATCAATGGCAAGGTAATTACACTGCTGATTTCAAACGAGCTTACTTAGACATTCCTTTTACTAAAGGAACAAACTTAATTATAGGAAGAAATCAGATCTTTTGGGGAACCGGCCGTCGGCATGCAGTAGGAATATCAGATAATTCACCACCATTTGATCTAATATTCATTTCCAGTGATTTCTCCTCAGTACGTGGGACAGCTTTCATTTCAAAATTAGATCGTATGTGGCATCAGGAAAAACGGCGATACTTAGCAACCCGCTATTTATCGGGACACCGTCTTGACTGGCGGTTGAACGACCGAATTGAACTGGGGATTTCAGAAATAGTACTTTATGGTGGTGATGCGAGAGGGCCAGAATGGTATTATCTCAACCCGATCTTGCCGTACTACGCCAGTCAATTCAATGCAAATACCGAAAAGGAAGGTTTAACCCGAAACGATAACATCATGCTTATTCTCGAAGGCGCCATTCGTCCCATTAAAGGGTTGCGCATCTACGGCGAACTTTTTGTGGACGATTTTTCGTATGTCGGGCGTGGAGACCCCAACGATTTTGCTTTCTTAACTGGTATCATATGGAACAATTTGCTGAAATCTCAGCAATTATCATTAGTCTCTGAGTACGCTCGTGTAAATCGTTGGACATACACCCACTTGGTGGAGGAAAACCAATACACACATTTCGGCTCAATTATTGGCCACCGAATTGGAAATGATGCCGATCAACTTTACTTGGAAGCAAACTACTGGTTGAATGCTGATACCAAATTAGCTTTATTTG
>PAQF01000056.1 GCA_002709695.1 Candidatus Poribacteria bacterium | reverse complement strand
TGTTCATACCAAGACACAGAATAAATTTAAAAATGAGCTGATAAAAACATCTAAACTCATCCGAAAACATTTCGATAAAGAACCACTTGGTTTCTGTGCCCCTGGTGGTTTTTTTAAAGGCTTGAGAGGATACCCAGAACAACTTAGGATTCTAAGTGAGCAAGGTCATCGCTTTGTTCGCACCGACGGCATAGGGCCACCAGATCAACCCATGCCAGCTTTGTTTACCCAACCTTATTGGCACACTAAAGATGGTTTCCCTGATCTACTTGAGATACCAGTAACTGGGTGGCACTGCAACCTCCTCTTCAACACAGGCGGACAAAGTGACGGTTGGCAACCCAGACCTGGTTTTGTTGATGGGACTATCTTAGCAAAATTACCGAAAACTTTAGAAGAAGGGTTTCAAGTACGAAGGAAGGAGTTCCAATACGCAATTGACAATAATTTGGTCTATGGCCCTGCTATGCACCCTTGGTCGATTTACCGTTTTGACCCAGAATTAAAGCATATTGAATGGTTGATTGAAATGGCTAAAGACAACAATGTTCCAATTATTAACTGTCGGCAACTCTATAATAAGCACATAACCGACGATCAAAAAAACAACGAATAACAGGAGAACCAAATGTCATTACTTCCTATACCCAACAGGTTGGTTGTTTTAACATTCGATGATGGTAATAAATCTGATTTTACTTATGTCGCTCCATTGTTGAAACAGTATGGGTTTAGTGCAACATTCTATATTACTGAAGGACTTAATTTCCTTACGAACAAGCAACACTATTTAACTTGGGAAGAAGTACAACAACTGAATCAGTTTGGGTTTGAAATAGGGAATCATACAAGATATCATGAAAATGTAAACAACCAAACGCAGGAAGAGTTCCTCGCCGACTTGGAATATATCGACACACGCTGTCAACAACATAACATTCCCACCCCAGAAACCTTCTGTTATCCTGGCTACAATCATGGCCCAAAAGCACTGGAAGTACTAACAAAAAAGAAAGGAATGCGTTTTGCACGACGCGGAGTTGCCCCAGAATTTCCTTATGTAGATGAAGGGGGTCGTGGTCCTGCTTATGATCCTGAAATTCATCATCGACTGCTAATACCTACTACTGGTGCTTCTGGTCCAAACTGGAAATTTGATGATTTCGTGTGGGCGATCGAGCAAGCTAAGGATGGTAAAATAGCAGTCTTAACATTTCACGGGGTCCCTGCTTTGGAACACTCGTGGGTGAATACAACTCCAGACGATTTTAACACGTACATGGATTTCTTGCATGAACACAAGTTCACCGTAATTGCCTTGCGAGATTTATCTAAATATATAAAGAATGTTGATTGTGTTGACCCTATTGAAACTCTCGAATATTAAACTTCAGGTTTTTACATCAAAAAAAGGAAGAAGATGGAAAGACGGATACTTGGTAAAACAGGACTTAAAGTTAGTGTGTTAGGAATGGGCGGGTTGTTCGTATCAAAAATCGGTGAAAGAAACCGAGAACATTCTTATAAAGCAGTAAAACGAGCCTTGGAACTGGGCGTAAATTATGTGGATACTGCCCCTAATTATGCTGATAGTGAAGAAGTTCTTGGCCATGCACTAGAAGGAACAAAACATCCATATTATCTTTCCACAAAAGTCGGAGGAAGGCCACAACCTTTTGACCCGAAGAATAAAGACCTACTCCGAAAATCAGTAGAAGAAAGTCTCCGTCTACTTAATCAGAATACTATTGATATTCTGATGGTTCACGAGCCCGATAGACCTGGACAGTATGATTGGTGGGAAGACTATGACAATTTCCATGGCCCTGTATGTGACCTTTTAGATCAACTTAAATCTGAAAAAATTATTCGTTTTACCGGGTTAGGAGGAACAACAGCGTATCAACTACCTCACATCATGGCAACAGGTAACTATGATGTAGTTCTAACAGCTTTCAACTATAGTTTACTTTGGCGCGAAGCATCAATCGCCATAATACCTGAAGCCAAAAAGCAAAACATGGGCATAATTATTGGTTCACCTCTTCAACAGGGTGCATTATCTCGCCGCTACCCAGAAATCGACACAGGTGCTTGGTGGTTGAGCCCACAACGACAGAAACAATTCAAAAAGCTCTATGACTTCTTGGACGATATCGAACTCTCGCTACCAGAAGCCTCTTTACGTATGGTATTGTCTAATCCTGACATTTCAACAGTACTCATGGGTGCAAGGTCAGTAGAGGAAGTAGAAAAAAATGTTAAATCTGCTAATGCTGGCCCTTTACCACCAGACATCCTTGAATCCTTGAGAGAAATCGCCGATATGGTCCCTTTCAGACCATTTGAAGAACCATTCGGTTTACCATTCGGTCGTTCCTATGCTGGCCCTTGGCATGCACGATAATCAACCTGCCAGTTAGTTGATAATCTCACCCTGCACTGAATCAGTCAAATAAATGTAATTGCAATGAATTCTCCTGCCACCAATTAGACACACCTACACCTAATAACCTGACTCCTTTTTCTAGGGCTGCTGTTTGTTGTAATAATTCCCAGCTAGTCCTCCTAATTTGCTCCTCTTCCAACCAACGACTAGCATAACTTTGACTCCGTGTTTGGGTCTTAAAATCAGGGTAACGTACTTTCAGTGTAACACGTTGTCCCTTTAACTCTTCTCGCCGAAGCACCTCGGCCACTTCGGCACTCAATTCAGCTAATTCCTGTTCCATCTGTAATAATGAAAATAGATCTTCGGCAAAGGTGGTCTCTCGGCTTACTGACTTTCTATCATCCGATGGGTCTACTAATTGGTCATCTTGACCTCGTGCTAAGTGGTAGAATCGGACTCCTAGTCTTCCCCATCGCCGACTTAATTCAGGTAAGGACAACTGTCGTAGTTGTCCGATAGTCAGGATCTGCATCTGTTGTAGCTGGTTATTGGTTACCGGACCTACCCCCCATATCTTACTAACCGGCAGGTTTTGTAAGAAAGCATCCACTTGATACGGTTTGATAACAGTTAACCCATCTGGCTTATCCATATCGGAAGCAATTTTAGCCAAGAATTTGTTACTAGCTACTCCCGCTGAAGCCGTCAATTGCATTTGTTCCTGTATTTGTTGCTTTATGGTCACAGCTGTTTGAGTGGCAGTTGGGATGCCCTTTAAATTGTGCGTGACATCTAAGTAACACTCATCTAAAGCCACCGGTTCAACCAAGTGTGTGTACTGCAAGAAGATTTTATGGATTTGAACAGAAAGATTACGATAAACTTCCATTCGCCGAGGAAGAACAACTAACTGGGGACAAAGACGAAGAGCTGTTTTCATCGGCATAGCACTATGAATCCCAAACTGTCGGGCTTGATAACTGGCAGCTGCAACTACACCTCGAGATTCAGGACGTCCTCCCACAACTACGGGCAGATCCCTTAATTTTGGATTGTCGCGTTGTTCAACCGAAGTGTAAAAGGCATCCAGATCAATATGGATAATTTTTCGTGTTTCCAAAACAACTTTGCTGTTTATAGTAACTGAACTTTAAGATTTTTATCACATTTCTCCCAGATCAACACTCAATCCAGCAGCCAAGCTAGCTTGGGTTGACATCCACAAGTTCTGAATATCAACCAATTCAGGTATGTCAGTCTCCAAATGGTAATTTGGATCTGCATAAGGAAAAGATCCAACATTCATTATTGCTATTGGGAATCCTGATTTTATGAACGAACCATCGTCATCACCAGGGGTTTCCCGTTTCTGTTTTCGCTGATTTAGTCCAATACTGTAAACTCTGTTAACTTCACCCATTAAATCTGCAAACTGTTCTCCTTGTGGTTTTGTAAACAAAGTAACATTCGTTTTTAGGCCAGCATTAATTTCCGCTTGTGATTTACCGCCCATAGAATCCAAATTAAAAATAGCAACTAGGTTATCATTGCGCGACTTGGCATTTTCTGCCGCCGATACACTTGTCCACGGTGTGTGTTCCTCGTTACAGAATAAAAACCAGAAAGAACGTTGTGCCGGATAATCCTTCAAAACACGAGCAATTTCCATAGTGGAAACAGTGCCTGAACAATTGTCGTAAGCTCCCGGCGAGTCTACCCAACTTTGAGAATCCTTATGGGATAGGAAAAGAATAATTTCCTCCGGGTAAACCAACCCGGTCTTCTTTGCATACAAATTGTATGCAGTAAACCAAGGGGACTCCTCCGTAGGTGAAGAATATTGGTGCGCTTTAGGTTTAGAAATATCACAACTAAAAGCACGCACTTTAACACCTTCTTTTTGCACCCCATACCCCCATGATTCCAGTTTTTTCTGAATAAAATCATCAGTTTGGTACAAAGTGTTTTTTATATTTCCTGGTACAGTATGATTAAGCTTTCGGTAAGGTAATGGGGATTTAGATAAACTAAATAGATTCTGACGTAACTGATTAGCATCAACAAGTTTAATTAAATCTGAAATAAGACTGTTACTCATGGTATCCATCCGTGATAATTTTCAACTAAAACGTTATTTTCACTATCCAACCGGAAGTTGCATCGCAGTATAGTAAACCACCTACTGAACTGGAAAGCCCATGTGGCTCTGGGTGCTCATCTGAAACGTGAATTTCATCCAATTTCCTGCCATCTTCGACATCAAGTTTGACTATCAACCTGTCAGACGTATGCACAACCCATATCCCATCCTTTACCCGGACTACCCCGTGAGCACGACCATAAGGTAAGGGTATAGTATTTTGCACTGACCAATCACTAATACGAACCTTATGCAACACTTTATTCTTCAAAGTTTCAACCCAAAGGCAACCAGGTTCGTAATTGTCATATTCTAAACCGTGAGTACCACCGCCATCAGGGATATTGTACCTCTGTAAAGTTTTTCCCGTCTGAGGATCTACCTTTAATACTTCCCCTTCATTTGCATCGGTAGATCTTATTTGTCTCCACATCTCACCTGACCCATTAGCAGCTAACCATAGGACATCTTCACCATATGATAACCCACTGGTATTTGAAGACTCAGTTGGTATATCCCTAATAAGCTTTGTTACCCCATAATCAGAAGAATGGGTAAGTTCAACTAAAGCAACCCTATCAGTGATTTGATCAACAACCCAAACCCCTTCATCTGTTACCTGTAAGCCATTAGGTACTGAATATGGAGAACGAAAAAGCTTTTCGATTTTTGGAGTCATTTCATTTGCCATTTTTCCTTGTTTATTTTCCGGATTATGCATAACCGGTTGAGATTGATTTTTAAATCATAAGGTGCTAGGATAAAACAATATTATTATGGATATCATTTCGCTGTCAACTCAGGTCTATATTTGGTTTAAATAAGCAAAGGAAATTTAAATGGTTCTGAAAGACACTCAAAAAACAAACTATGAACGCGATGGGTTCTTGATATATGGTTCTATCCTTTCAGCACTGGAACTGGAAAACTTGCAGCAAAGTATTGATGCGCTCGCCTCAGGGGAACACTGCAATTCAGATAAAATAGGGATACGCTTGGAAGCTGCCGTTAAAAAAGGGGAACTTCAAGAGGTTCAGCAACGTGATAAAGTTTGGCAAATTTTGGACCCTCACCTTCATGAGGATTTAATTTTTAAGCATGCTAACAACCCAAAAATTCTGGATATTGTTTCTGAGCTCATTGGTACAGAGGATATCAAGCTTTTTCATACCCAAGCACTAATGAAACCTGCTTTTCATGGTTCTGTTGTTTCTTGGCATCAGGATTCTGCTTATTGGACATCGATTAGCCCTCCTGCGCTAGTTAGTTGCTGGACAGCTCTGGATGATGCTACAGAAGAAAACGGTTGCGTACAAATGTTATCCGGTAGCTATAAAAAAGGCATTTGGGACCATGACCGAAGAGATTTCTTACATGCCCAAGGTGTAGATACATCAAAAGCAACCCCAGTAATACTTGAGGCAGGTGGATGCAGTTTCCATCATAGCTTAACAGTACATGGAAGCTCCGAAAACAGGACCCCTCACCGTCGGCGTGGATTGGTAACCAGTTACATGCGGTCAGATTCTCAATGGTTGGGAGATAAAAAAAATAAACCAGATTTCCCACTTGTCCGGGGGCAGGAGTATGCTAATTGCGTGTAATCATCCTTACAAAAACAGGTCGAACGAAGAAACTTCTATACGAAACCCAATACTTTCGTACAAATTAAGGGCTGTAGTTCTGTAAAATTGAGTACCTACCTCCGTTATTGGAATTTCTTTTTCAATAAGGTAGTTTAGCGATTCCATCATTAATGCCCGGCCTAATCCTTCACCCCTATGCTCCTCTACAATACCTGTCCAACCAATACCACCTATATAAGATCCGCCAATTTTTTTCCTGTTATGCAAAACTATCCCAGCACAAATCCCGATAGGGACACCTTTATGTTCAGCAAATAAAAAACCCCGTGGGTCAAAATCTGATTCCATGTCGACGCCTAGGAAATTTTGAGACCAGAAGTCCAACGCGATGGAGGAACTACCAAAAATTGTGTTTTTAACATTTGCCCATGTTTGGTCATCACCTTCCTTAAAGGATCGTAAGCTGTACCTTGATTTAATCGGTTTAGATTCACCTTTCAATGTATCCATACCTAAACACAGAGTTAACTGCCCATGTTTAACCTGCGCACCAAAGGACTCTAAACTCTCCACCACTCGCCGATAAGGAGAATCTAAACACCGAGAAACATGGATCCTACTAACACCTTTTTCCTGCAATTCAATAATACAAGCCTTTATCGGTTCCACGCTGTAACATTCACCTCTACTCCCCTGTTTAACACAAGCCCAATCAATCTGCCCATTACTTCCCAGAATCTTGCCATGAACAATACTGACTAACTCACTGCCTATCCATCCGGCAAATACAGTCCCTTCTCGAGATTCCTCAAGATCTTCTACACTTACTTTCTTAAACCCTTCTGTGTTTACATAAGTCTTATTTAAAAAAGACACTGCTAGGTCCAAGTTATTTCTTTGTAGTCGCTCGGTCTTCATATCACACTCACTCCTTTTTCATTTGAATTAAGGTTGTGAAGCATGCTACATTAAAAACCAGGTTAACCTGATATTTGGCCAACCTAAGTCGTTATCCATTTAAGATATATGTATCAAGTTTTATACCATAAAAACGTATATTGAGGTGATTGGATGAAGAAAGAGGATTACCAATTTTTTGAAGAAAACGGTTATTTATCTCTAGGTAAAATCCTAGATAAAAAAGAAACGGAAACCTTTGTAAAAGTGTTCAATCGTGATCGAACTGAAACTGGATACCATTGGTATAGTTTTGGTCACTATCAATCAATTAACTGCGATGCACTTGCCACTTCACCTGAATTTGATGGCCTTCTTAGACATCCTAAAGTAATGGCTCCAATATCTGAATTAATGGGAGGTAAAACCTGCTTTTCCGAGATTTGCATTCGTCATATGGAACCGTACGAAGGAGAACTCAATCGGGGTTGGCATCGCGATCGCTCCCATTTATTAGAACATCCGCTAAGGATGGATTACATCCAACTAATGGTATACCTGTCTGATGTTGACGAAACAACACATTGTTTCTCCATATCGCCTGAATCGATAAATCAAGAAATTTTGGATACCGAAGCACAACTTGAACATGGGGGGATCCAAGATCTGTATGGGGAAGCCGGTACAGCTATATTGTTTAATGTATCAGTTTTACATACAGCAACAACGCGAAAAACCACCCAGGAACGAAAAACAGTTCAGGTTTACTACGGACATCAACATCAACCTTACCTAAGCGAAGATTCAATTATCCCTACACAACTCTGGAAGGATCACCCTGATTCGAAGGTGAGAGATTTTTATAGCGTGTTTAACCGAAAAACACGCGAATATATCCAGAGAGTCGGGGATGATACTAACCTCACACTCGAAGAATCTCTCAAAGTTTTGGTTGAGATTGACTATGAAACTGGTAAAAGACAGAGACCCAACTAAGGAAAAGTGGTACAAAGTGTGATTACCACCTTTGATCAGTTTCGTGAAGTATTACAAAGTTCAGTTGCATATCTTATAAACGGCGAGGTATTTCCGTTTGCGGTTCCTAAACCTGACCCATTCCAAGTTATTGATCAAGCACGAAATAACCCAAAAACACGAATATCTAAAGGGGAGCGTGGTGATCGGATTTTTCAAACACTCCTAGAACCAAACACCGACTTCATTAACTTACCATTAGAAGAATCCTTGAAAACCCCAATTCATATTTCATTGTTTGAATTGGGATCAATGAGAGAGTCCGGTGGCGCCTTAGCTGAGATTATACAAAAAGTATACTTACCTTTAACAAAGTTGTGGAAGGACAATGGGTTAAGGTGGGATAAAGTTTACCCAATACTGTTTTCAAGCGGACCAAACTGTTCAACAAACTATCATTGGGATCCTTCAAGTGTATTAATCATTCAATTGCACGGTAGAAAAAGGTTTCACAGCCTGAAATCACCTGAATACTGGTGTCCTGAAAGTGTAATAGAACAAAAACATCAAGCTATGGTAAAGCCAACAGGGTTGTCTGAAAACGATATATTGATTTATGAGTTAGAGCCGGGCGACGCAATATGGAGTCCATGTAAAGCACCACATTGGCTGGATGCTTATGATGAAACAGCATTCACCTTATCTATTGCATTCACTAATATATCAGATGATACTAGCACCCCATCGAAAATGGAGATATTATAAGCTGTGACCAAACCTAGGAGTTATGAAATGAGAAAGCTAATATTCATTGCTTTGATTGGAATGTTGGGGTATTTAACTAAAGCAACAGCTTTTGATGCCAATAACATCGTTCTATACATGTCGTTTGATCAACAACCTATCAAGGATTTTGTTCAGGATCACTCAGAATATGGAAACCATGGAACACTTATAGGTAAATCTAAATGGGTAAAGACCGGAAAATTCGGTGGTGCCTTAGAGTTTGACGGGGCGTCAAAGATCGAAGTACCACATTCAAAGAGTCTGAACATATCAAAAGAAATAACCCTTCAGGTATGGTTCAAAACTAAGTCACCACAAAAGGGCAGGTTTTTAATCTATAAGGTACATCTTGGTGGAGGAAGAAACTACGAATGGGGAATTTACCTAACAGGTGGTAGTAAATCGGTGTCTATGTATCTAGTCGAACCTAATGATACAGTTAAGTGGGTTAGTAAAGACGGTGATTGGGAAAATAATGACTGGCATTTTCTTGTAGGTACATATAATGGTAAATCAGTAAAGTGTTACATTGATGGGGAGCAAGCTGAAAAAACACCTCTGGCTAAATCAGCCAGAACATCTGAAGGGGTTCTATTGATTGGAACCTGGGGAAATAATTTTTTTACCGGATTGCTTGACGAAGCACGCATATTAAATGTTGCTTTAACTGAAGATATGATTAAAGATGAATTTAAAAACGGTTATCGTTCATTTTCAATAGCCGCAAAAAACAAACTTGGTTTGGGGACAAATCAAATCTTTATAAACTACTAACCCTCAACTTCTTTATCCATTCTTCCTTCCATTATTTGTACTTGGTCTGGTGGTGAGTAAAAATAGGATCCAAGCTTCCATTTACTAATATCTCCAATTAACCTTCGTTGTCTTGGTGTGCATCGTTCCATAAGCTCGTTGGAAACGTCACTATAATCAAATGCACTAAGACACTGGTGGACATAACAGTAAACCAACGTTTTACGTGGATTCAGTGATTCATTAGCAACAAACCCGTGCCATAATGCGTGAGTAAAAACGATAGCATCTCCGGCGTGGGTTAGTATCCAGGAAACGGGCGATTATGACTTCCGGGAACAACCGTAAATTACTAGGGCTAGCGCGGTTCGGAAACTCTAGCCCGTATTAATGGCAACTAACAACCACTACTTATTTAGGTGTTGCCCAACGGTTGTGTCTGTGGGATAGAAAACAGCCAAACATATAGTGTTAACCAAAAACATAACGAGGAGAATCTGATGAAACTGCAAAAATTAATGTACATATTGATTGGTGGTTTACTGTTTGTTTCAGGAAACTTTATCCCAAAAATCATGTATAAAGATGCTGCGGCACAAACCACACGCTATACAACGTCACGAAGTTCGATATCATCATATGAGTTCTACCCTTCCGAATCAGGTGAAACAGGTTTTTTGCTCAACAAAGTTACTGGAACACTTCAAAGGGTAGACAATTCAGGGGATTTAACAACCTACGGGATGACAGACGGTTTTCTTGATGGTCGAAGGTTTATAGATTTGTGGATAAATATCCACGAAAATGAAGACAAACAATAACCTTTATTTGAATTAAGTCGCTTACGGCGAGTCAGGTTAGCATGTGAAGTGGGTGGATCAAAGGAAACCTTAATGCAATCTTTTTATGGGAAAACCGCGGTTGTTACGGGTGCTGCAAGTGGTATTGGACGTGCTATTGCAAAGCGCTGTGCTCAGTACGATATGAGGGTAGTTCTTGCTGACATAGACCAATCAGCTTTGAATAAAACTGAAAATGATTTGAGGTCTGTAGGAGCAGATGTTTTAGCTATATTAACAGATGTTTCCAAACCAGACGATGTGGGAACGTTAGCACAGAAAACACTGGACCATTTTGGGAATGTCCACCTGCTATTTAATAATGCCGGCGTGGCTACTGGTAGTACTATATGGGATAGTACATTGGATGATTGGAAATGGGTAGTTGGTGTTAATATGTGGGGAGTGATCCATGGTCTCCGCGTTTTTGTTCCAATAATGATTGATCAAGATACGGAATGCCATATTGTTAATACAGCATCGGTTGTCGGGTTATTAGATAAGTTTTCCAGTTCAAGTTATCAGGTTACTAAACATGCTGTGGTTGCAATATCCGAACAACTGTACCATTCGTTGGTTGAGATGAAATCCAAAGTCAAGGCTTCAGTTCTTTGTCCAGGCTGGGTAAGAACGCGTATACTAGACGCTAATCGTAACCATCCAACAGTAAACCAAGATATACTTTATAAAGACCAGGATTTAAAAGGGGATTTGGAGTCTGGAGTACCCCCGGAAATAGTAGCTGAACATGTATTTCGTGCGATTCACCAAGATAAGTTCTATATATTGGTGAATGCCGATGAATATAAACCTTTGATTAGGATGCGTATGGAAAACATCCTCGAAGAATCAAACCCAACAGAATCTGATAAATAATATTATGAATAAAAACATACCAAGACTAGGTAAAGGTGAAAGAGCTCCTGATTTTATATTACCCTCTATAGAAGGGATACCCACTCGTTTCTACGCCAAGGCAGGTGGGGTGCCCACAGTATTGGTATTTAGCTCTTTTAATCAACTTGATGAAATATCATACTTATCAAAAGAACTTAAAACTAACAACTGTGATCAAGCATCAATGATAGTTGTACTAAAGAGTGACTCGGCATTAACTCAACAATCTGTAGCTGCCGAAAAAAGTGCTGATTTTACAGTGTTTTTGGGTGATGTTGAAGGAGTTCAAACGGCTTACCGCCTTGCTGATGAGGATAAAAATGTTATCTTTCTGCTCGATTCAAATTTGCGCGTACTGACTTCAACCTCGCTAGAGGATATTCAACTCGCCATAAAAAAGCTAACGTTAGTTTTAACCGATATACAATCTCAAGCTGAACCTGTCAAAATTAAAACCCAAGCCCCCGTTCTCCTGTTGCCAAACGTACTGGATCCGGAACTTTGCCTTCATCTGATTAATATTTGGGAAACTAAAGGTAACGTTGAAACTGGTGTTGAATTATCAAAACAAAAAAGACGTCAGGAGATTATCACCTCCGAGAACAAGAGCCGTCGCGACCATATCGTAACTGAAAAGAAACTTTCAGGGTTACTGTCATCGTCAATCGGAAGACGCTTAATTCCGGAACTTCAAAGGTCTTTCGCATTTAAAGCGAATCGGTTTGAAGGGTTTAAGATCGTTTGTTATGATGCAACCACAAACGGTTTTTTTTCTGCTCACCGCGACAATCTGAGCCCTTCTACTGCCCATAGACGCTTTGCTTTGAGCTTGAATTTGAACCAAGATTATGAAGGTGGATATATCAAGTTTCCAGAGTTTGGGGCTAATTTGTATCAACCGGAAGTCGGCGAGGCACTTATCTTCTCTTGTTCACACCTACATGAGGTTACAGAGGTAACGAAAGGTAGGCGCTTTGCTCTGCTTTCGTTTCTGTTTTCTGAATCAGCTGATCGCGTAAGGTCAACTTAGTATTATAAGACCTTTAAGATCCATGTTAACATAAAACCTAATAAGTAGACCAAACCAGTTTTATTTCTATGCGATTCCAGCTAGCATCATCCCTTGCCCATGGCTACCGTTGTGCTGACCATCGATATTGTTATCCGAAGGATCTCGTACCTGTACTAACACCGACTTACGAACCTTGTTTGTCGTATTAATATCTGAGCCATGAATGGTCAAATAATGAAAATACACCACGTCCCCCCGTTTGGCGGAAATAGCTGTTGCTTGGCTGATCGGATACTTTTCTGGATCTAAATATCTCCCTTTCTCAGAAAATACAGGTAGATGTCCAGTTTTGTGAGACCCCCGGTACATTTTCAGGCACCCCATCTCCTCAGTTGCATCGGAAATATGGATGGTTGCAGCCAGTAGTGAGTCTTTTTCGTGCCTCATCCAAGCAGCATCTTGGTGCATAGGGAAACCAATCCCTTGTTCAGTACCCTTCCGAAACAGTTTAGTATGATGTAGTTGCACGTTCTCCCCCATCAAGCTAACAAACCCATCAGTTAATGGTTGATGGAATAGCAATAGTTTTGTCCATCGGAAATCGTATGTTTGCAGGTCGTGACACCCTTCAACACTTTTAGATTTGGGGTTATCTTTTTTCCATTCTCCGTGAGTAAAATCCCTTAATCGCCCGTTAACACAAGATTCAAAAGCATCTTCCATGTCTTCCATTTCAGCTTCTGTATACAATCCTGTAACTTTTAAAAATCCATCTTCATGGAAATTCTGAACTTGTTGGCCAGTTAACATGTTTTTCTCCTCGTGTCTGTTGGTCAGTTAATTCTGATTTACATTGCCTCGATGGGTTGTAAGGGGTGGTGTAATTCGGCGAGTTTTAAAAATTCAGTTTAATTATAGTTTTAGTCTTACGGGAATCAACCTAGTGGTGGCATCAGTTCCTTCTGAGATTCAAGCAATTGATCAATAACCGTTCTGATTTGAGGAAGTGTTAGTTGGGACGCAGTATTCGGGTCGACCATAGCTGAATGATACACATATTCTCTTTTCTGCTCTAAGATAGCTTGGACGGTCAGCCCTTGCATACTAACATTACTTTGGCACAGGCTGGCACACTGGGGTGGTAGATTCCCAACATAACACCCTTGTACACCAACACGGTTTACTAAACATGGCACTTCCACGCAACACCCATCCAGCAAGTTAGTAATTAATGCTGTATTACGCACATTACCATATATATAAGTTGGTGTATCAGTCTCAATGGCATGAATAATTGTGGCTGCATATTCGTTCGATTTTTTTAGATCTAGGCTATCTGATTCGGATTCCTTAACAGCCTGTTTTATACGAACTTGGCGTGTCTCATTCTGTTTTGAAAATGTTTCTACAGTTCGAATGGGTTGCTTCAATCTCTCCATTTCCTCAACATGTGGCATAACGTAAGGGACATATTCAGCCATGTGACGAGAAGATTCTGTAACAAAGTAGTTAAAATGTTTAAAAATTTCAAAGCGGACAGGGTCCTTTTCAAAAATTTCGGGATCGTGCAAACAATCTCTTAACCGTGGGTACAAATCCTCACCGCTGATACTAAGATCGAGAAACCAAGCCATATGATTAATCCCTGCAGTCAGGTAGCGCATCCGTTTGTAATCTATATTCATATAGTTTGAAAGTTGCCTGCTCGTCCCTTGAACACTATGACAGAGACCTACAGCAGATATACTCGTTTCTTGGTGTATAGCCCACATGATCATGGCCATTGGGTTAGTATAGTTCAGCATCACTGCATCGGGACAACGCGTTTCCATATCTCGGGCGATGTTAAGCATAACAGGAATAGTCCGCAACCCTTTCATGATGCCTCCGATACCAACTGTATCAGAAACCGTTTGCCGTAATCCTGCGGTTTCGTATGGAATCTGAACATCCAGCTTTTCCGGTTCAAGGTCGTTCCCTACCCGAATTGAAGCAATCACATAGTCAGCACCGTCAAGAGCGGATTCACGGGTGGTCGCCTGAAAGACTTTGGTTGGCAAGTTATTGTGCTTAATTAACCGGGTTACAAAATCGTAGGTAATTGATACTCTTTCTTGGTTTGGGTCAACTAAATGAATGCTCGAATCCACCAATTCCGGAAAAGAGATAATGTCGCGTACCAATCTGCGGCCAAACCCTAAACTACCCGCACCAATAAATGCTATTTTTGCCATGTCGTTTTTCACCAGTTTTGTTTAATATGCCTGAAGAGAGTAAAACCTATTCGACAGGTGACAGTTTAATTAATTTTCTGACGCTTGGATTGTACGGCCTTCCCTCGCCGACTGATAAATCTTTTCAAGTAGGTCAACTGTACGACGTCCCTCTCTCCCATCAATTCGCACTTGAGTTCCATTTTCAACAGCCCCAACAACATCTTCAATAATACTGGTCACATTGTCTCCTATCGAATCGAGCTGTTCCTGTAGACCATTTCCAATGACTCGCATTTTCCCACTTAGTACTTCATCAATCAGTATGCCGCCATCGGTTCCGTGTACTTCAGCACTGAAGTACACACTTTCTGGGAATGTAGTGGTTCCGACAATAACCCCTTTGGCACCACTTTTAAAATTAACAATAGCTAATCCAATATCTTCTGTTTCAATATCATGATTCATAATTGCAGTTTCACCATAAACAGATTGGTAATCCCCCATGAACCAAGAAATAAGATCCAGAAGGTGGGCACCTTGATTAGCTAAAGAACCTCCTCCATCCATTTTCCAGGTTCCTCGCCATCCATTCCCATGCTTGAAATAGTCGTTCGACCGAAACCACTTAAAACGAACTTCCCCTAAAATCGGTTTTCCCAGCCAACCGCGCTTAAGAGCTTCGGCAACACGATAGTTATTCTCAACATAGCGGCTTTGGTAGTCAACCGCTAATATAACATTGGCTTCATCACAAGCGGAAATTAGCCGATCACAAGCTTCCGTGGTAACGTCCATAGGTTTAGTAGTAATTACATGTTTTCCAGCTTTAGCCGCGCGAATTCCAAGGTCAGCATGTGTTCCACTTGGAGTCATTACCATAACGCAATCGACGTCACTTCTACCAAGCGCATCGTCCAAGTTTGTAGTCCATTCGACATTTAATTCCTCGCCGTTTTTTTTAGCTAATTCTTCATTTAAATCAACTACACACTTTAACTCTGCCCCTTCTGTTTTCTGGATTAAATGGGACCTTCCACGCCCCATACCTAAACCAACAACTGCAAACCTAACCATAAAATACCGTCCTAGTTTTTAAAAGTTACTATAGTTTTCTAAAACATCTCATGAACAGAGTATCCGTACCTGTATAATGTTAATTACCTAAACTTTCAGAAATATTCCCGAATATATCATTCAAACGCGTAACATCTTCAACTGGTAGTGGTGGTCCTAGGATAGCATCAACGTTGGATTTTAAATGTGAAAGATTCGAAGTGCCAGTAATAACAGTTGATACTGCATTGTGGGCGGCTACAAATTTGTATGCAGCAGCTGTCACTGAGTCTAATCCGTCTTTCACTAACCATCCGAGAGGGTTCTTATCAGGTAAGGCCTCTTTGGGAATCACTCCCTTTTCTTTGAGGTTAGCAACAGTTTGTTCCAGAACCTTGATTCTACTAAGGGCCTTGCGTACTGCAATCATTACTAATACTCCAACTTGGTTGGTATCACATAACGGAAACACTGTTTTCTCTGCTGTTTGATTCAGTAGATTGTAACCGACCATTACTGTATCAAACAGGTCATCCTTCACCGCACGTTGTAAAACCTGATGGTCGCCATCCTGAAAATACATTTCTGTTATCCCAATAAACCTAATTTTACCCTGTGATTTTAGCTTTTGGGCTGTGGGTACCAGTTTTTCTTGTACACCATCATATTCATTCCGTTTAACACCGTGGAACTGGAAAATATCGATAGTGTCTAATTGTAGACGTTTCAAACTCGTTTCTACTTGGTGGACGAGTTCTGAGGCGGAGAGTATACGATTTTCTTTGACCGGTCGGGTTTTGGTAGCAATATAATATCGATTTCTGTCGATGGTTTTAAGAGCACGCCCCAGAATTTCTTCACTTTTTCCATATCCAGCGGCTGTGTCTATCAGGTTCATTCCTAGGTCTAAGGCAGTATACAATAATTTGTGTATCTCAGGTTCAGGTACACCTGTGTTTTGCCCTAGCTGGCTTGGCCCCCCAGACCCTAGAGAAACCAAGGAGACCGACAACCCCGTTCGACCTAATGTTCGATATTTCACTCTCAACCACACTTGATTACGTAAATTCAAATCAAAAAGCATCATACCACAATGAATTTATCCCATCAAGTCCTCCTCCGTAAATACATTTTGAGTTAATTCTATGTATCACTCTAAATTGTCGTTGACAAAATACATCTCCTATCCTAAATTGGTTGCCACGTAAGTTTCCGTGTCCAACTGATAATTCGAAAGGAAACACAAGTGAAAATAACAGGAATTAAAACCTTTGTTGCCCAATTTGGAAACCGCCCAAGAGCTTTACTTAAAGTTGAAACTGATGAAGGTATTTATGGTTGGGGGGAAGCTTATTCAACCGGTCCGGATCTTTCGGTAGAACCAATAGCCGATTACATTTTTGAAATGATCAAAGGGGATGACCCTCGCCGAATTGAATACATAATGTTAAAACTCCACCAGCAGTTTAGGTTTCCTCCCGGTGGAGTTGGGTTATCAGCCATATCTGCTGTTGATCATGCGTTGTGGGATATTAGTGGCAAAGCTGCAGGAGTACCAGTCTATATGTTGCTAGGTGGTTCGGTTAGAGACAGAGTTCGTGTTTATCATGGGATTGGTGGTCGAACTGGAAGGGAACTTAGTGATAGAGCACATCAACTCTATGAGGACTGGGGGTTCACGGCGTTTAAAACAGGACCGTATGTCCTTAACCCAGATGCAGACCGGTGGGGGCGCGTTTGTACAGCCGCCGCTGATTATTTTTCTGATATTCGTAAACATACACCTGAAGATTGGGAATTCGCGTTTGACCCACACGCCAAAATCTTCGAACCGATTAGGGCATTACAGTTGGCTAATGCTCTAGCGCAGTATGATCCCTATTTCTATGAGGAGCCTTTGAGGCCAGAACATATCCCTGCGTGGTCAAAGTTAAGATCTCAAATGCAAGTACCTCTAGCTACAGGTGAATCACTATACACACGTTTTGAATTTCTGAACCTGATTACTGCACAAGGAGCTGATATTATTCAACCGGATATCTGTATTTGTGGCGGGTTATTGGAAATGCGGAAAATAGCAGCTATTGCTGAGGCACATTACGTTACAATTGCTCCGCATAACCCTATGGGACCGTTAGCTACAGCTGTTAACGTGCACTTTGCAGCAGCTACCCCCAATTTTAAAATCCTAGAATATATCCTACCAACTGATTCCGCTTGGAGTAATTGGGTTGATGAACCTTATTTACCCAAGGAAGGGTATTTAGAACTAAGAGATCGTCCTGGACTGGGTGTTGAAGTTAACGAAGACGCTATTAGTGATAATGACTATACACATTGGCAACGAACTTGTCCGATCAAACCTGATGGTTCAACTGGTTACATCTAAAGATGATCTAAAAGGAAACAGGAGGTAACGATGGACCAAACCAAGAATAACGGTCAAAAAAAATATTTTAACCGTTATGTTGCCCTGCTCGCTATGGCGGGAGACCCAGCGTTTATCAGTTTTCTGGAAGAAGCCAGGCCTCAAGTTGTTCAAATGGGATTCTATGGCCCGCAACTCTATGCACTTGGAGATACAGAACTAGGAAGTGGGTATCCAATGAACTTACCAGTCCGTGGTGTTCACGAAGTATTGGACTGGCAAAGGCAATTCAACCAGAGAATACATGATATTGGAGGGAAAGTTATTGGTCACTTCTCTATGACAATTGCTTGGGGAGACCCGGATAAGAAGACGGGCTTCTTTGAATCTTACCCTAGTAGCTCATGGCCTATGGAATTGCTTGGCCCTAGACCTGTCGACAAAATTGCTGACCTAGTTCATAAACAACCTGATGGACAAATGGTAGTCGGAGATCGGTATGGGTTTCCATGGGTAGCTGGTTGTAGCAATAACCCACATTGGCGCCAATTACACAAAAAAATGGTAGAGGTTGCCATTACACGTTGTGATGTTGACGGTTTTGTATCGCTTTATAACTATAACCACGGTTGTGCTTGCGATTACTGCAATCAGGCTTTCCGTGTATATCTTTCAGACCAATACCCTTTGAAGGAGATTGAATCTGAGTTTGGTATCGATAATCTGGATTCGTTTCGCCTAGATGGCACATTAGGTAAAAGTCCAGGTTGGGTTGATCCAGAAAAACCTCATCCAGTAGGACTGCAAATTGAGGCGATGCGTTTTTCTCAGTCTGCTTGGAAAAAGCACTACGACGAAATATTTATTGAAACTGGCCGTAAGCTAAAACCTGATCTGATATTGGGGTCATGGAACCATCTCGGATTCATGGCTCCTCATGAACGGAATGTTATACCGAAAGATATGTGGGGACGCGATGAAGATCTCTTTTGGTACAGCACTGGAGCAGGCACAGGAACTGTTGCGAATGGAGATGCTGGAGTTCGTATGTTGAACTTAAAATTTATATGGGAACTTTCTGGTCATAAACTCCCAGTATTGGGAAGGTACGAAGGCACACGAACTCGTGTCAGCATCGCCGAAGGCTTGGCTTGTCAAGGACCCGGTATGGGACTATATTGTAATTGGAAAGACCCGGACGGCAGTAAGGCTTTCATTGATTACTTTCGGTTTGCTGAAGAATTCCAGACTTATTACCATCCAGTAGAAAGCTACGCCGAAGTGGGCCTCATTTTTCCACGCCGGTCAATATTAAAAGGTGATGATCTCCCCCTTGAACACTTTCGAAAAATAGGAAAGTCTTTAATGGATGAACATATTTTATTTGATGTCTTATCTGACCAAAACATATCTGCTGAACGATTAAGCCAGTATCATGGGATCTTCATTCCCGGTACAAATGCACTCAATGTAAACCTGGTTGAATTACTCGCCGAATACACATCTAACAAGAACCCAATCATTGTTTCATCGTGCTCCAAAGATAATCCTAATGATCTTATTAGCCAATTAAACAATAAAGTGTTCTTGATCGAATTAGAGGATCGTGCAAAAATGGTATCGGTGTTGCACGATGAGATTTATGGTGGAGTATCAACATTCGATACCATGTGGACGGTACGTGTCAACGCTTACCTGCAAACGGAGAGAATCGTAATTCATTTTGTAAATTATAATCGTATCGAATCAGAGGATGGTGGATCAGCTAATGAGTCTCCAATTGCTATATCTGATATCGGTGTAAACCTGAGGTTGAAAGGCAGCAATAAAGAGGTTACAAAGGTAACCTTTTTGTCACCAGAACCTCCGTATCGTGAGGATTTAACCTGGAATCAAGATTCGGATCGGATTCACTTTCAGGTTAGGTCTATGTTAGTTTATGGGGTTGGGGTAATTGAGATAGCCCAATAAATAATTTTTAAACATTAAATTTATAGAGTTCAATTATATGGAAATAAATACACTTTTGGAATCTCTTGATTCGGTTATTGCTATTCCTGTTATTCCTTTTAATAAGGGTACTATTGATTACAATGGCCACCAAAAAAACGTGGATTATTTAATGAAAAACAATTATTTGAGCGATGGTAGACCACGTGTGATTGCTATAGGTGGTACTAGCTTGCTTCATCACCTGAGTTTTGAAGATCAAATTGAGCTTATCAATCAAACTGGTCAAGAAATGAAGGACAGGGGAGTTCTTATCTCCGGGATTGTACCTAATCCAATTGAGGTTGCAGGCAACTTAATTGAAGCTCAATCACAACTTAAGTATTCACCGGATGCTTATTTGTTGATGCCCTTGTCGGGAATATCAAGCCCAGAGGGGATATACGATCAATATTATCAACTAGCTGAAAAATACGGTAAATTACATAATGCCAAGTTCATTTATTATCTTCGCCAAAAGCGTGATTTAGAGGCAGTCATCCGCCTAATACAAGAGTCACCATATTTTATTGGTGTCAAGATTGGAACTGATGAAAGTGATGTTCAACCACTAATTGAAGGTGTAAATGATAGTGGCCTTGTGATCTGGGGGATTGGGGATCGGTGTACCGAGGCAGCTGAACTTGGTACTAAAGGACATACATCAGGAATTGCAGTTGTGTTTGCTAGAGCTTCTGATGAAATTAATAACGCTCAACGGCGAGAAGATTACCAGACTTCGTATCAAATTGAATCTAAAATCTCAGCTCTAGAAGATATTCGATTTAGAAATGGGCGGGTTTATAATTATTCTGCAGTAGTGGAGGCGATGATCCTAAGTGGGTTTAAAGATATAGAAGGAGGGAAAGGAGGACCTTTTAACCCTCGTGTCCCGAAAGGTATTTCAGCAGAAGTCCAAACAGCAATAAAGGGGCTGTCATCCTACCACTAATGTTATGCAATACCTTTAATCCTGGCTAATTCTTCAGCAAGTTCAGAGTCGCATATTAGCTCTGTAATACAGCGATTTGAAATAGCACTGACAACGGCACGAGCTTTACCTGCACCTTCAGCAACCAAGATTACGCCACCGCTGGTTTCTTGCCTTGCTCGAACTACACATCGCTGTAAGTCTGAAGGTCGAGTTCCTAACACCCGCTGGTTTACCGTTTCTACGAGTGAATCTTTAGGAAAACCATCAACTCGATCTTCTGTAATAAATGTACCACAGAGATGTCCAACTACACCTTCAGTTTCTAACTGACTGCGTTCTTTATCAGTGTAAATTGGTCCCGCATAGATAGGGTCAACGTTTGGAGTGCCAACTGGATCTTTTACCATGTTTAACCAGCCCATAATATGCCCGTTTTCCAACCCTCCAATTCCTGTGATAACTGTATCTAATTGAGTAATAAGAGCTTCTGGTTCCCTTTCATCGTCTGGTCTGGTCTCTCCGAAGATCATCTGATATGCGGGAATTGATTCCACAAATAATCTTGCAGTTTGTATTTTTTTGTGAACGTCATTTGCATCCGAATTTGCTATAAATCCTTGTGGGATATATGCTGGGATTGAAAGGTTTAGATGGAACTCCGCAGCTACCCCAATTGCTACTGCTAGTTCCGCAGCAAGAGTTGAAGACGAGTATTTAGATGCCTGCGGATACAGTCGATGGTGTAGAGGTGTAAGTAGTAGGTCCCCGAATATTGGGACGCATTTAGGTGGGGACTTCCATTCTCCAATTATGTCGGAGTTTTGCTGAATTTCATCCACCATAACAGCCAATGTACGTCCAGCACTCACACCTATGGACAGGGATGTGTTTTTAGTAAAAAGATTAATCAGGCGAACTGCAGCTGCTCGACCAACTCGTTCTTTATTTGTTAGTGTGTTACGATCGGAGTCCCCTGCGAGTACACTTGGAACAACAATAAGGTTTCTTAAATGCTCGCGTCCGATATAATTATGAACCGTTTCCATTAAATCCGCTCGGTAAATATGCGGATTTAATGACTGTAACTCATCCGGTGGGATATTCAGTACGGCTTCTCTAATGTATCCTAACTGTTTGGCTTGCTGAATTCGACGTGCAGCAGTTGCTGGGCTAATTTGTCTATGCTTAGCAAGGCGCTCACCACGTAACCCAAGCACACAATAGTCATAAGCAACAAGTAATACTTCTAGGTCTCTTTCGACTGAAAACCTGCTTTTAATTGTCATTAATATTATGTTTTTTGGGTTTAATATCTTTTTGAGAGTATATGCGGTTCTATTGTTTTAAGGTAGAATATTTTATCAGAAAAACTCAAAACCTAGGATTTTAGATAAAAACAAATATTACCTTATGATACGATAGAAAAAATATCAATTAAAAATTTTCAATACCATCATTAAAGATAATAAAACATAACTTTGGTTGGAGCGGCGAGGGTTAATTCAATGGTCGTTTCTATAAAAGAATAATTTCGAATACCGAAAACGCTGACG
>PAQF01000055.1 GCA_002709695.1 Candidatus Poribacteria bacterium | reverse complement strand
GAAAATGAAATACTAGCTCAAATCGAACAGCTGGAAGCCTTGCTCCAACCCTACATAATTTCGCATTAGAAAATGCTTAGTCAAGGTTAAACATTTGGAAAAAATAATAAGAAAATCAAAGGTTAAAACCTTGGAAGGCAAAGCAAAAGGGGAATCGGTAGCTTTATCCGCTATAGACGAGAAGAAATCAGCAATGAGATTGCTAACGGCATGCCCATTTGGACGACACTTCCAAAGTCTCCTTTGGCTAAGTCGAAAAACGTAGCCAGAGTGATGGCATTAACTTCAAAGATAAGAGTAAAAAAAAGTAAAGTCGACATATCATATCAACAGATCAAAGACTGGATCAACTATTTCCAGATTGCTTCTGAGCAACAAATACACCAAGCTGTCCACAGCCAAAAATTTCAAGTTTTGCCCTTAGAAATTAAAAAGAAAATTTTGAAAACGGTACGGAAATTAGAATTTAATCTAGTGACCAAAGAAATAAAAAAACCTTTAGAAAAATATTAGTTGCAACACCCTTCTTGTATCCTGAAGATAATTCACCCTAAGGGGCAGAACAATTGCTATACATTATTGATCCTTCAAACAAACAGTAACATTAATGAGATAGCAACAGTTGTGTGATTAGATTACAAAGGTAGAGAAAGTAGGTGTAGAGTGGAACAGAAATTAAAGCTGCAAACAGCCTTTGGCTGTCAATTGAGCCTCAAAGTCGTTACTGACGACATCTTCGCGGTTTGGTGGGATTCTAAGTTTGATCACCAAGCTGATGCCGAAATCATCTTCAAGCATCTTAAAAAGATCCGGCAAGATTGTCTACAAAACTTAGGTATGGAGGATCCACCGAATCCAAGTGCTGGCTTTTACTATAATGTCTATATCCACCATGGTGAACAAGACAGTTTCCCGGTCGAATGGGGTAATGGTCAAGGTACAGACAAATATCAGTTGCCATTTTTGACTTTACCTGTTGGTGTTCATACTTCCGAGTCAAACTTACATCATGAAGGATTTCACATTTTTCAGTACCAAGCGAATTCATCGGGGTTTGCCTATAAAGGCGATTCACAGTGGTATGTTGAGGCTTCGGCCCAATGGTATATGTGTCAAAACCAGCCTCAGGAAATTAATGCTTTTGTTGAAGCAGGTGCAATAGGAGCAAACCCACACCTATCTTTATGGCACAGCTTTAGTAACCAAGCTGAAGGTGACCCCACAGATTGGCTTTATCAAGTTCGTCAATATGGTATGCACACTTATCTTTATTACTTAACCAACGTGGCAAAAGTTTCACCGGATTTAATTACAAACGGATTTTATCTGGGTACTGATCTAAGTCCCCAAGAATACCACTATCAACAGATTGGTGCAGATCATCTACGTAATTTTTTTTCAGACTGGGCGGCACACAACACAGGCAACTTAGATTATTTAACTCCAGAACAAATTACAAGAGCAGAACTCGAGGTGAAAAATGTTGCTGATCCCAATAATTTACACCCATATGCCTGTTCCTACGATAATCCGCAACAAGTAAAAGGCTGGATTTATCCACCAGAAGCATTCAAACCAAGAGGTTGGGCTTATAATGTTATTCGAGTGCAGAATTGTAGTTCTGGCACTTACAGTTTTGAGTTAAAAGGGGATTTGGCTGGCAGTGAAGGTGCTGTCTCTCATTTTGAAGGACGAATTGTGGTGGGCTCTGAAACCCAGAAGTTGTATACAAAAATTAATATGATTGACGCAACATCAGGGCAGAGTACTGTGAGAGTAGCAAATAATTGCAGCGAGCTCTTTCTGGTGATAGCCTCGGTCCCAGAACATTTTAGTGGAACACAAACCTACGGCTATCAAGCGAAGATTGAGATTGATTTGCCAACCTCCCAGTAACGAAGAATTAGCTTTAATTATATTCGGTGGAGGCTAACTTGCCAGCAGATTCTATTTCTAACAAAGCACCCTGCATGTTTTCTGTAACCCCATCCGTCATCAAGAGCCTATAGTAAATGGCACTTCATCAAGGAAAAAACCTACATGTCCAAAATAATACAAATCGTAATTTTTGGAGCCAGTGGTGATTTAACTGCCCGAAAACTTATACCTGCTCTCTTTCATAGTTTCTGCAATGAATTCTTTACGGATCCCATCCAGATTGTTGGTGTTGCTCGCCGGCCTTGGGATCAAGAAACTTTTCAGCAACAAGTAAAAAGTAAAATTGATCTGTCTTTACTTAATCCCAAATCATCATCAAAATGTTATTGGACTCAGTTTATTCAAAAAATCAGCTATTTTCAAATTGACCTCAGCGATGAACACAAATATTTGCAACTAGCTGATTATTTAAGAGAAATCGCTGATGGGACTTGTCAGCGAATCTTTTACTTAGCTATTAAACCAGATTTATTCTTGCCCACTGTTACAGGTTTAAGTAAAGCTGGCTTATTAGAAAAAAAAGACGGAATACCGGCACGTGTAGTAATTGAGAAGCCATTTGGTAATAATCTAGCCAGTGCAAAAAAACTCAATCTCGAGTTAAGTAATTTGATTAACGAGAAACAACTATATCGAATTGATCATTACTTAGGTAAAGAAACCGTACAAAATATTTTAGCTTTCCGTTTCCGAAATGCTTTCGTCGACCCCCTCTGGAACCAAAGGTACGTTAAATTAGTTCAAATCTCAGTGTGCGAAAGTAGCTTGGTAGGTGAAAGAGCGGGATATTACGACAGGTCGGGAGCTTTGCGAGATATGGTACAAAACCATCTGCTCCAACTGATCGCTTTGGTAGCTATGGAAGCACCCTCCAGCTTAGAAGGTGATGCCATTCGTAACGAAAAAGTGAAAGTATTAGAGAGCTTAAGGTGTCCAACTACAATGGGCAAACCTGAGCAACATGTGGTAAGAGGGCAATACAATGAATACCTATCTGAAAAAGGGGTTGATAAAGGGTCAACAACGGAAAATTATATTGCATGCAGAACTTATATTGACAATTGGCGTTGGGGGGGCGTGCCTTTCGTGATCCGAACAGGAAAAGGGTTGCGCGACCGCTTCACGAGTATTACTATCCACTTTGTTATGCCACCTCACAACCTTTTTGGTAGTTGGCAATACAAGCAAACACAACCCAACAATATAACTCTAAGAATTCAACCTCAAGAAGGTATTGATATTTCATTTGATGTAAAGGAACCTAGCTCTCCTCAAACTATGCGTTCAGCCAAACTCAGTTTTGAATATGAGGAATTCTTTGAACATCCAACACCTGACGCTTATCAACGGTTATTACAAGATGTTATTTTAGGAGATCAAAGCCTATTTATTAGATCGGATGAAGTGGAAGCTTGTTGGATGTGGGCTGATAGTTTAAGAAATATGATGAATAGCCAGCCACTTTACAATTATGAAACTGGATCTTGGGGGCCTGATAGATCCAATACTTTATTTGGAGATGAGGCTTTTAGTTGGGTCGTGTCGGTCAATTCAACCTAACACGGATTTGGACTAAATAGTAAACCAGTAAAGATTGTCTGGCTGATGTAGAATGCCAGGCACAAACCTGCTAAACAGTTGATTGTTGTTGGATTTATCAAACTCTTCAATTACGGGTATCCAAACAGATAGATAACTCATATATGGGAAATCAGGCAAACAGATAATGATAGGCCATACGACGAGTGTCCATCCCATCCATATCAGGCTACACTGTCCTAAATGTTGGGATCTACTTTCATGTTTGACTATGACTACCTCATACCTTTACAAGAGTAGAAAGTCGTAGTATTGCATACATGAGAGTAGACCCTGCAGTTTTATTACCGATTTCTGATTTTGTCCTTCACTTCTACCATAATTATTTTGCTCTCGTTGGCACTTCATTGGAAACACCAACCTCGTTTCTACTATGCATACACCATCCAGAACCATCTCCTAGGGAATGCCCAGCTTAAGCTAGTTGCTAGCAACTTCAACACCTTATCGAAAGTACCATAATATTATACGTATCTGTCAACAGCTCGCTAGGCATAGGTCTCCACATCATGCTAGACGTTATCTGCTGGGAGGTGGTACAAGTGCGAGTAACTTGTGTGCTGCATTTGTGAGTACTACGTTGATTCCCATGTTTAGGAAACTCTGGGCGTCGGTCAATTCATCAGACCAGAATAAATTGCAGATTAGGCCGAGGTCGCGAGCTCGGCGGAGGGCCTTTTCTGTTACATTGCGTCCGAACTGGACTCGTTTGCACGCCAACTCTTTTGCAACCGCGACCATGCGGTCAGGCACGTTTTGTGTTGCGAGACATGCCCGAGGGATTTCTGGTGCGTAGCTGAGGGCAACCTCGAGGACTGCCTCGTCCCCGGCAATGTAGTGCATTTGTGGCAAGCCTTTTGCTCGAAGGAGATCACATACGAGCTTTACAAGCCGTCCCTCTTCTCCAATCTCTTTGATGTGGATGTTGATTCCCACGTGGCCGTCGGCGATATCCAAAACGTCTTCGAACCGTGGAATGTGTACACCTGCCCATTCCATACCAAGCTTGATGCCAGCGTCGAGGTATTGGATGTCCGACCAATCCATCTCAGCGATGGTACCCTCGCCATTAGTTGTTCGATTTACACTTGAGTCGTGACAGACAACAGGGACTTCATCTGCGCTCAGCCAGAGGTCTAGCTCGATCTCTTGTGTTCCCATAGCAATCGCGGCTCCGAATGCAGGAAGGGTGTTTTCGGGACAAGCATCGCTCACTCCTCGGTGTGCACATAAGTAAGGGAAGGGCGAATCAATGATTGTTCTCGCTTGGTCAGTATGTGGTCGATAGAGGTCTGGACGGCGGTTGGATTCGATCAACGCACGGTGCTCGACTGTCGGTTGTTCGTGTGAAACAGGTTTCATGAACTTGACATGGGGATTAATGTCAGCAGTTATCACACCGGGGGCTGATCGCATGTCAGCCAAAATCGTCCCATCTGGACCTGTGATCAGCGAGTGTCCCCCTTTGTCTTCTACACCCATGGCATAGCTGCTTCGGATTAGGTAAGCTCCACTGTCCAGCGCTCGGCATTGGCACATTGTGCGAATCCGTGCTGGTGATTCAGATCGCTGGTAACTTGGGCAGAGGATCACGTCTACATTTTCCACAGCCAATGCCTCGAAGTACTCAGGGAAGTATAAGTCAAAACAAACAGCAAAGCCAAAGCGTATGCTATTATGCTCGATGACAACGGGCTCCGAACCGGCAGTTAACCCCAGTTTCCTTTCCATCTGGGTGAGATGTGTCTTGTCGTAGCAAGCGATTGCTACACCATCGTTTCCGAACAGCCATGTGCGGTTGACCCACTGTGGGCCGGGTCTTTGCCACAACGTACCTATGGTGATCAGTGCCTTAAGGCGCTTGGCGTGGGAGGCGACCTCTTGAACGAATTTTTTTCCTTCGTTTTGGGCAAACTGAAGCAAGGACTTTTGCTGTGTTAACCCGGGAGCATTCACATACTCAGGCAAAACTAGGAGTTCTGTCTCGCTGGGTTCGAGTGCTTGCAATTGGTTACGAACCATCGCATGACAAGCCATTATGTCCTCTGGTGTTGGTGTTTTCGGATAAGGTGGTTGGAAGACTATGATTCTCAATCTACTTACTCCTTCATTATATGCTGGAAAATTACTCGGAGACTTTGCATGTAACTGACATGTTTGTAAAGGAACTAACTCATAGACTCTACCGCTGAAATTTCTCCATTATCAAGATCATAGACCCAACCATGTAGGTGCGGCATACCATTATCCTGACGAGCATTTCGAACTATGGAGATAAGAGATAGATGCTTTAGCTGAAGACGGATGTTCTCCTCGACTAGACGGCGATGCCGTTCAATAGGACTCAATCCAACTGTTTTATTTACTGTATTTAGAGCGCCTTGCGATATGAGAAGCCAGTTGGTAATGAAAGGATCTTCAATTCCTGCATCCAGAGCTTGGATGCCACCGCAGCCATAGTGGCCACAAACGATTATGTCAGGAATTTTTAGATGTTTAATTGCATATTCCAAGACTGCTAAGAGATTCCCATCATTAAAAGCAACAATATTAGCTATATTACGGTGGACGAAGATTTCACCTGGGCGGCTGTCTGTGATGATGGAAGGACTCACCCGAGAATCAGAACAACCAATCCATAATAAAGTTGGATGTTGCTCCAAACTAACTTTATAATAATACTCTCGGTTGTTGGCGAATTCCCCTTGTACAAAACGTCTATTTCCGGCTAAGAATCTTTCCATTATATTTCACTCAAGTTTAGAATTATGTTACTGAACATTTTGTGTTACACTTGTCACGCTAGCTCAGCTTTCAGAATCTATATTTCCCTGGATAATCCAACTGAGCCTCGCTAAATCATGTGGTCCTGTATGATATAAGTGCTGGGCTAACTGTCTTTGCACGCAAGAGATGAAGGACATCAGCCGTCTTAGTGGCCCTTTGATACTCAAGTTTCGGTGGGTAATTCGCTATTCTATCATGATTAGAGTTTCGGTGTAAAGTGTTGGAACAGCAGATACAAGTTTAACATTGCTGGCTAATAAAGGGGTGGATGTTATCATGCCAGTTTCCCGATAGTGGTTGGGATGATGCGAGTAAGGAAATTGGCTGCCGTTGCCGAAGCATATTGCACACCATGCCTGATGCGGTGTGCTCATGATCTTTGGCTTAAGGATACTGCTATCACAAGCATTCCAGCATCAACCCCAAACTTTCTGGACCAAATGATACTTGTTATCATGAATTAATGGATGATATTCTGGCAGAGCCACTACGGTTTGAAAATAGGAAGATTCATTTTACGTCCAGTGGTTTGGAGATTGAAGATGAATCGGTTTTGGGTATTGATCAGGTCAGAACGGCCATGATGTTGGATACAGCTATAGACGTAGTTAACGAGGTGCGAAGCTATTTGGCCTCAGAGCAGAATCGTTTAGCCTTCACCATGTCGAATTTGACTGGGCAGATACAGAATATTGAGGCTTCCCGTTCCAGTATTCAGGATGCGGATTTTGTGTCTGAAACCATGGACCTAGCCAAGGCACAAATTTTGTCGCAGTCAAGCAGTGTGATGTTAGCTCAAGCCAACGCCTCGATCCAGAAGGTGTTATCGCTTTTGAGATAAGCTTCTTACCAAGAGAATACCTGACAAAACAAGCTTCCATCTTGTGTTTGTTATGTGCTTGTTTTTCTCATCCCAGTTTCTGCCAATGCCTCGCTACTTTATCCCGAAGGTTAATCGTGATAGAATGCCTAAGCTTGTCCTTTGAGAGTTAAATTTGTGGTAAAAGTGTCAAGTGGATTGGAAACACCTCCTGCTTTTTCAAGGAATGATAAACTGTCAAATTAAGGGAGGGGGATTGAGATTGTTGGGTTAGTTCTAACTAGTTCGTTTTTAATTTATATCAACACAAGAGGTTCATTTATGGCTCAAACCAAATTTGGTTTAGGAAAGGAACAGGTTCGTCAGTACCATCAGCAAGGCTGGTTGGGACCATTTAGCTTGATTTCCGAGGCTGAGATGGCTGAAGTCAGGCGTAGAATAGAAGCTGAAATCTTGGATCCTGGAAAACAGCAGGACCTAGATGAAAGAGATTATTTTCACAACCGTCACCTCGATAATCGTTGTATTTATGACTTATTAAGCCATCCTAATTTAGTTGAGAGGGCGGCTAGCATTCTGGGTGAACATCTGGTCCTATGGAGAACTAATTTTCAGATTAAGTTACCGCATAGCCAACAAGATGATTGGGATACTGTAATTCCTTGGCATCAGGATTGTGCCTACTATCAGCCTTCGCCCAATGTGATTCTCTCTGCTTGGATTGCTGTGGACGAGGCTAATAAGGCTAATGGATGTATGCAAGTGTTGTCAGGAAGTCACAAAAGACTTTATCCTCATATTAAGACTGAAGGTGCTGATCGCTTTGGTCTTAGGGCAGACCCAGCTACATTTGACCCTAGTTTAGCTGTTAGAATTGAGCTAAAACCGGGCCAGTTTGTCTTTTTTAATGAAAGTACCTTGCACTCTTCAACAGCCAATAGATCAGAACGGCGGCGTTTTGGCATAACCCCGCGTTTGACAGTTCCATTCGTTGAAGTCGGCAACCGTTCCAAAATTAAGGTGTTAATGTTGAAAGGCGAAGATTACATGGGGGATTATAATGTGGTTCCAGCTCCCAGTGAGCAACTTGGTTAGAAGATTGATTTCGCTGTCCTTCTAGGTGGAACGGTTATCTTAGATATTGATGTTGAGATTGTGTCCCCTGTTAATTTAATGTTTTACCTGAAGTACTACCTAGTCAAGCCAAACTATTAGTTAACTATTCCAAGCGATTTAATTCGAGTACTTGGATATCCTTTTTAGTGAAAAGGAACGGTGAGTGCGACTAGGAAGAACAAATTTTCTGTGCTTCGCGAAAAGGTGGAATGCGGTTAAGAGTTGCAGAAGCCTTTCGCAAAAGCTGGGAGTCTACACTACCTTAAGGGGCCGAGGTAATAGTGGCGTCTCATCGCTCGCTTGTAGTTACTTTTCATGCCAAAAGCGATTTCTATAACTTGATTGTATAATTAAAGAATTGCTCGCCTTTGGATTCAACTTGGCACACCCACTCGCCCTGTGGATTAATAACTCCAGAAGGTGATGAACAACGAATTTCGATAGGATGACAATTATCTACTGTTACGATCCAAGTTTGACCAGCTCTGGCCCGCATCCTCAGATTTGAACTATGATATTGCCATGCTACATCGGACCATTCGTTATCGCTGCGTCCACCATTGACAGCATGGAATATGATTTTAGCACCCATATTCGATAGGGTTTGCGTTAAGTGAGGATCATCGATGGGGGTACATCCCGGATTTGCCCACAGATCATTGCAGATTAATCCTCCAACTTGAACATTTTCGTAATCAAATATCTTTAGAGGGCTAACAGCATAATAATTGATTTCACCTGTTGGTGGATCAGTTAGGCTGCCACAGGTTAATGTTTTACTGTGGAACCCGAGATACTCCCCATCGGTTTTATAAAAGCGAATCTGATTATAGCACTTTTGATCTGTTGGTTCGACGAAACAAGTTCCTAAAGCTAAGCCTAACCCTGCTTCTTTTGCTTTGTGAGTTAGGGAATCCAAGGCTTCTTCCGTGGCTTGGGTGTCAAATTCATGAGTGTATCCGCTAAGAGATCCTTCCGGTGTTAGAAGGATCTCCGATTTTTGACTGATGGCATAGTCGATAGCCCGATCAATAGCTTTTATATTGGATTCGATATCTCGAGTTACTGAGATCTGAGCTCCAGAGATCCGAATTTCCATTTTATCCTTTGTCCTTTATATATTGATATTGTTATTTTTTGAAAAATTTGCATGTGGTTTTCTAGACTTAATTTTGAGTGTCAAACTAATTCTTAGTGAGTTATCGCTGATATAATCAGGCAAAACCCCATTTTTTTTGCTTTCTCGGCAGTTGATTGAATATCCTAATTGGCACGGTGAAAATATCTTCAGAGTGGCTTACTCTCAACTATAGCACTTATTTTAGTTAGAAGTAAAACCAATTAGTGTTTATCCAATTGTATTCCACAAGAGATTGAGAAAAATTGCCAGTTATGCTATATTACGACATTCGATGTTGCTTGACGAAAATTGGCAACTCATTGAGTGAAAATAACATTTCGTTTGGGAAGGAAATAATATATGAACACTAAATCTGGTTTCGTGTCTCTTTTCAATGGTACAGATTTAACCGGTTGGGTTGGTGATCCTAATCTCTGGACAATTGAAGATGAAATTTTGGTTGGACGTACAACTGAAGATCTTAGCTATAACGATTTTCTACGAACAGAAAAGGAGTATGCTAACTTCATTTTCTATTGTGAAACTCGGTTGCGAGGTTACAATAGCGGTATTCAGTTTCGTAGTCTGGTTGAGGAAGAGGGTCATATGGCTGGTTATCAAGCTGATATTGGAAACGGGTGCTGGGGAGCGCTTTACGAAGAGTGTTTGAGAGGACATTTGGTGCACTATCAACCAGAACTAATTGAATCAATTCTACTCGTTGAAGATTGGAATGAGTTCCAGATCGTAGCTGTGGATGATTACATTCTACAAATTTTGAATGGTGTTGTAACCGCTGAACTCACCGATCCTGATGGTGCTCGATCTGGGTTGTTTGGTTTACAACTTCATTCTGGTCCTCCACAGGAAGTAGCGTTCCGAAACTTGTGTATTAAGGAACTAGAAAGCTGAGATTTGTTTCTGGGTCCCTTGTATTAGATATTTACGTGTGACCTGAGGAAGTCTACCGTTTCATAGTCAATTATTTTGGAGGTCTAGTTGTGAAAATTTATCGAACAGCAATTGTTGGGGCGCGGCGTGGTGTTCACCATGCGCGTGCGTATCAAGATTTGGGGAACATGGAAGTGGTAGCCATTTGTGAGATTGATGACCAACGAAGAGCAGATGCTGAGGCCGAGTTAAACGTTGCTGGTTATGCGGATTATGAAGAAATGCTGAAACAGGAACAACCAGATATTGTTCATGCTGTTACTATGCCAACTGTGCCACGTTACATCTGGATTGAACCTGCAGCACAAGCTGGTGTACGTGCACTGGTGATTGAAAAACCAATTGCACTCAGGCCAGAGGAAGCAGAGCGTCTGGATTCAGCTAAAGAAGGAACAGACCTAAAAATCATTGTTAATCACCAGCGTCGATATATGCCATTTGCAGACAAGATACGAGAATTCCAAGCGGAAGGCAAATTGGGAGAGGTACATTTTGTTCGTGCCAGTACGCAAGGCGAAATCATGGATATGGATACTCATCTGATGGATCTGGTGCTATTGGCTGTTGGAGATGTTCCACCTACACATGTATGGGCCACAATTGAAGGTGGTGAGACGTACCAGACGGATTTGCTGAACTGTCCAGAGAATCTGATAGCTGTGTATACGTTTCCTCACGGAATTCGTGTTTTTTTCGAGTCAACTAGAGAAGCTTTAGGTACTGCCGATTTTTCTGGTAGCAATCCGAGATGTAACATTGATATTTGGGCAACCAAGGGACGCATGTGGTGGCGTGAAAATGGTTCTTGGGGATATTTATTGGATGGTGAATCTCAACAATTTATTGAACCCACTAATTTTGGTCAAGACGACATGGTTGCACAACGTCGTCTGACACAAGCAATAGCGACATGGTTGTCTGATGAGAGTCAATCTCATCATTGTCGGTACAAATTTGCCAAACTTGGTTTCGATGCCATAATGGCTGCATACCGGTCAGCCTTAAAAGGAGAGCGGTTGACTATTCCGCCATATCTTCGGGATGAAGAATGGGAACAATTACGGTTAAGGTTAACATCGTAACTCAGATAATATGCAAACTCACAGATTGATGAATGATTGACAAAGTTCGATATCAATTAATGTGATGCATCAAGTAGGAAAGATGACCAGCAAAAATCACCTTTTATCTGACGAGGATATACGCCATTTTATCACTCGAGGGTATGTACAGGTACAAACTGATTTTGAAGACAATTTGCATCAGCAGATATATGATCAGATAGAACGCGTATTTGGAATGGAAGGTAATCCGGGAAACAATGTTTTACCTCGGATTCCAAATATTCAAGAGGTCTTTGCTCATCCTAAAGTAGTGGGGGCCTTGACAAGCCTGTTGGGTGAAAACTATATTATCCATCCTCACCGTTATTGTCATTTGAGAAATCCAGGTAGTGGAGATCAGAGTTGGCACAAGGATGATTACATCTTCGATCAAAATGTGCGACATCACCGGTTCCGCTGGGTCATGGCTTTTTACTATCCTCAAGATGTAACTGTTGATATGGGAGCAACTGCAACTCTGCCAAGTCGACAATATTACAATACAATTTCCAGCACCAATCCTGACGAAACTACGGAAAACGAGGTTAAACTTTGCGGCAAAGCAGGAACCGTTTCAATTGTTAATTTTGACGTTTGGCATCGTGGGTCAGCCAACAGTGCCGATAAGAAACGATATATGCTCAAGTTTCAGTTCACCCGTATGAAAGAGCCTACGAGACCAACATGGAATATAGGCAACTTAGAGTGGGAACCGGTTGAAGGTGACAAACACAATGAATTGTCCAGAAATGTATGGAATTGGTTGTGTGGGAAAAGAACACCAGTTTGCAATCAGCCTTCTGTTTCCCAAAAGGAAGTTTCTAAACTGGTGCAGAATTTATCTGATCCAAATGAAACAGTGCGTATTAACTCTGCTTATGCTTTTAGTAATATAGGAACGTCAGTGGTAGAGACTCTGATAGAATCTTTGAAATCAGAGTCATTTTTGTCGTATCAGAAAGCAATCAAACCTAATGGAACCAACCCTCAAGGAGGGAATCCCTCAGATTTATACTCAGGTCATGCTCTGGCAGGTTTGGGAGAGGTCGCTGTGCCAAAACTGATCCAGATACTAAATGACCCTAACTGGTGGGTGCGAGCTGCCGCGGCTGACATCATTGGAAATATCGTACCAGTAGAGCATCAAAAGGAGGCTGTTTCTGAGCTGACAAACAGGTTGCAGGACTCGGAATGGTGGGTGCGTCGAAATGCCACCGAAGCCTTGGGTTATATTGGAGTAACGACCCAACACGTTTTGGATCAGCTCAAGTTTCTGCTAGATGATAGTAACGAGCTTGTTCGCCGGAATGCATTGATTACGTTGAGTAAACTGGTACATACAAAAGACGAAATGATACCGATGTTGGTAGAGAAAATAACAAACGATAATGGTCGTTACGTTCGTTTTTATGCAATGATGGCTTTAAGGCAAATCAAAAGCAAAAAGGCTGAAGAAGCATTATTCCATGTTTTATTGTCATCTCGTTGGTGCGCGCTCACAACTGCCGAAACTCCTTTTTAGAGTTTTTGAAAAAATTATTCAGATTCGAAAAGTAGTTCTTTCCGGATCCAGTGGATAACCTTTTCGGTTCCTACACCAAGTCGCAGATTGGTGAAGACAAACGGGTTTTCTCTGATTGCGTTTGTGCGCATTCGTTTCGCATCTCGTTCCATTCGATTTAGATCAGCTCCAACGTGTTCCGCCAGATCAATTTTGTTGATTACCAAAAGGTCTGATCGCGTAATTCCTGGGCCACCCTTGCTAGGGATTTTGTCACCACCTGCAACGTCAATAACATATATAGTTGCATCAACTAATTCCGGGCTAAAAAAGGCCGCGAGGTTGTCACCACCACTTTCTAAAAAGAGTATTTCAAGGTCTGAGAAACGGTTAACCATCAAGTCCATCGCTTCTAGGTTAGCCGAAATATCTTCTCGAATAGCTGTATGTGGACAACCACCAGTCTCAACGCCCAGAATTCGGTCAGCAGGCAAAGCTCCCACGCGAAGCAGAATTTCCGCATCCTCCCGTGTGTAGATGTCGTTGGTGATAGCTGCTAGTTGATAATTTTGACGCATTGTTTTGCAGAGGTGTTCGATTAGTGCCGTTTTTCCTGACCCAACTGGCCCACCTATGCCAATTTTTAAAGGTTTCTCCATTTGAACTCCAGTGACATTAGTCGTTTAGGAAATAAATAGCCGGTGAAACAATTGTTCATGCTGCATACTTTTGATGTCAAGTGCTGGGGTAAAACCACCTAGATCTCCTATCTCGGCATGTTTAACCAGCTCAACTATTTTCAGTAGATTAGGTTGAAGAGAGCGAATCGTTTTTTGACCATCGGTTGCTCCCAGTGGGATCAACCGAACAGCAGCTGAAACTTGGTTAACCAGATAACTGTGTAAATATCCGAGCAAAGCCAAATGTAACTCGATTTCAGCTGTGATTAATCCATATGCAACTGAGTGGTGTCCAGAGCATGTTCCTGATTGAATTGCATCATGGTAATCTCTGGCCGAATTGTTATCCATGATCTTATTGGCGTTTTGTAGGAATTGCTTGCCAATCTGTACACTTCCTTTTCTCATTTCAGCTGGTTGCTTGATAGCTGAAAGATGCTGATCAAGTTGAATTATTTGATCAATAGTGTTGGATCGGTGTGCAATAGTTACAGCAGTAGCATCTCCGTGTTGGATGCCAAAGTGGAGAATAGCTTGGAGAAAAGATTCGAGGTGTTCTTGATCGGTAATAGTACCTTTTTGAATGTAGGTTTCGAGACCGAACGAATGTGCGAAGGATCCAGTGG
>PAQF01000054.1 GCA_002709695.1 Candidatus Poribacteria bacterium | reverse complement strand
TGAACCTCCAAGAAGTACGTGGATAGGTACATTGAGCGACTTGCCTAGAATGTCCCAAAGTGCTTGATCGATGGCACTAAGTGCATAGATGTTGTTTTGAGTAGAGGATTTGTATTTAGAAAAGATTCGCTCAATCTGCAGTGGATCTTCTCCAGTTAATTGGTTGCCGAGTTGACGTACGGCGGCAACAGCATTTGTGTAATTTTTCCCTGCTCTTAATTCTCCTAGACCTTGAATGCCTTCATCTGTGAAGATATGGACAAATACCCAATCTCCAAGGTGATTGACATGTACGGCATCCAATTCTACTCTAGTAATCTTCATGTAAGAATATTTTTATCACACATCTTGTAGTTAAGTTGTATTTCTTTGTTTAATTAATTTTACAGATTCGTCTGGTTATTACATAAGTTTGAGTGCATACTAACACTCGTACTCTTGCCTCACAAGCAAATTGTGTTAAGAGGTAATTACTAATTTAGTGGTTAGTTCCACGGTATTGTGCGCCTAAGGATATCTCTGGAAGTAATGTCTACTTCTCTCCCGAATTCAATGGTTTGTGTAATTATGCTAGATGATTGGTTTTATTTGTAGTGCGTTTGGAAATTCCTACTGTAGAAGTGCCTATGAGCTTCGGTATACTCTATCCATCTGAGTATGTGTTCTGGGTACTTGGAAGGGCATGTACTAATTTAAGATTGGCAATATGGATAACGAAGAATTTAGTGATATATGTCAGGTTATGGGTTTGAATTGTATGTGCGCATGTTTTTGCTGGTCTGCTGGTTTTGTATTTGTTTGTAGTGGTTATTAGTTTTGTGGATCAAGATGCTGATTTGAAATCAAATATGTTTTGCAAGGGTTAGGATTACCCTTGTAAAATCCATAAGCAGCGGTTGGTTCAAAGGTAGTATTACATTTTCGCTGAATTAGAACAGTAACGATTAAGATAAGCTTGTCAATACCAAAGGCCTTAATGCCAGATTTTACATGTGTTTAGTATTTAGCTGCTATTCATTTCCTGTAGCAATATCTCCAACTCATCAAGAAATTCGTCGTCCTCAGCACCATATCTAGTTTCGTTTTCTTCGGGAATGATTACCTCAGAAGTTTCGTTATCCTCAAGCTCTGATTGATTTGTAATCGAATTAATGTCGGTTCGAAATTCGATAAGGTTTTGCAAATACCGTTCGCGGGTGATGTTTTCAGCTTCGTGATAACCTTCTCGAAGACATTCAGCGCAAAATTTACCAATTTTTTGAATACCTTTGTCTATTTCTTTTCGAGCGGTTTCATGCTCGTTGATTTGTAGAGCAAGTTCAGCTCGAGCAATACTGTTCATCATAAGAATATAGCCTTTGTATTGATAAATTTGCCATGTTATTTCCGGTGAAGCATATTTGTAGGCCATATCAGCAACTCCTAGGTTCTGATCCGTATCATGTTTGACCTCAGCCCATCTTTTGATGCCTGCAAAGAGAAGGTAGCGGATATAACGGTCATAACATTCGTCAAACAGTGTTTGCCATTCTTCTGTCTCCATGTTGAAACCTTCGTCGCTTCCATTTTGTCTCTCATAAGTGTCAAGTTTTTCATATAAATGTGAGTGGTAGGATTCAAAGCCTTGAGGTCTCCGACCATCAGGTCTTCCAGTGGCATATATACGGGATATAGTAAAAGCATTAGGTTGAATGATAATCACTTCTCGATCATCATGAGTTCGTAAAACCCTAACTTGTTGGTTGGTGTCGAAGCTGAGTTCTTCCAAGGCATCATCAAGAGTTTCTATAATCCGCGGTTCTATTTCTTCTTCAATTTGATTGTTTGCCATTTTTTCTCCAAGTTATTAATAGTAATCTTGCAAAGCTGTGACAGAGATTTTATTATCTCTGAGTGCAGCGATCGCATTCACTGCGGCTGAAGCTCCTGGAATTGTTGAAAATATTGGAATATTGTAATCAATAGCCATTTGTCGGATTAGTTGCTCGTTAGGTCGGTTTATGTAACCGGTTGGAGTGTTAATGATTAGATCGATTGCGTTATTCTTGACGTAGTCGTAAATTGTAGGTCGTCCTTTTCCAATACTGTAGACTAGTTCAGTTTCCATTCCACTGCGACGAAGCACTTTTGCTGTGCCATGGGTTGCTATCATGTGAAAACCGATTTCGTATAATTTTCTAGCAATAAAGATTATTGCACGTTTATCTCGGTTACTTACACTTATAAAAACTTTTCCTTTTGAAGGGAGATCAGCTCCACAAGCTTTTTGCGCTTTTGCTACAGCGTGGTCTAGATTATAATCTATTCCCATTACTTCACCAGTTGATTTCATTTCGGGACCAAGCTCAGAGTTTGTACCAGGGAATCGGTCAAATGGAAAAACAGGTGCTTTAACACTGAAGTAATCTGGTTCAATTTCCTGTGTAAAACCTATTTCTTGTAAGGTTTTTCCTGCCATGATTTGAGATGCGATTTTTGCTAATGGGACCCCTATTGCTTTACTAACAAATGGTATGGTACGAGAAGCTCTGGGATTGACTTCAAGGATAAATATATTATCATTTTTAATCGCAAACTGAACATTCATTAATCCTTTTACATTGAGTTCGTTTGCTAAGTCATAGCTGTGTTGCTTCAGCTGATTGATTTGTTCTTCAACCAGCGTATAAGGTGGTAATACACAATCACTGTCTCCCGAATGTATGCCAGCTTCTTCAATATGCTCCATGACGCCACCAACAAGGGTTCGTTTCCCATCAGAGATGACATCAACGTCCACCTCAATAGCATCTTCTAGATACTTATCTATGAGTACTGGGTGGGCAGAGGAAGCTTCTACCGCTGAAGTAATGTAGTCTTCAAGCATATTTTGTTCATAAACAATTTTCATGGCTCGACCGCCTAGTACAAAAGAAGGACGGACCAATACTGGGTAGCCAATGCTATTGGCAATTGGAATGGCCTCTTCAACAGATGTTGCGGTTCCACTTGGTGGTTGAGAAGCACCAATTTTTTCAATCATTTCCTTGAACAGCTTCCTGTTTTCTGCACGTTCTATATCTTGGGGGTCGGTGCCAATGATCGGTACTCCGGCTTCTTTAAGTTGCATGGCCAGATTTAGTGGCGTTTGTCCACCGAATTGAACGATAACTCCGTCGATCTTTTCCCTATCAACAATATTCATGACATCTTCAAACGTGAGAGGTTCGAAGTAGAGGCGGTCGGATATATCGTAGTCAGTACTTACAGTTTCGGGGTTGCTGTTAACCATGATTGTTTCATATCCGTCTTCTTTAAGAGCCAGAGCTGCGTGGACACAGCAGTAGTCGAATTCGATTCCTTGTCCAATTCGGTTTGGTCCACCTCCCAGAATCATAATCTTTTTCTTTTTGCTCGGTTGTACTTCATCTTCGATCCCATAAGTCGAATAGTAGTAGGGAGTTTCAGCTTCGAATTCGGCCGCACAAGTATCTACTGTTTTAAATGTTACTTCGATGCCTAGTTCTTTGCGCATTTCACGTATTTCTTCTTCGTGCATCTTCCAAATTTCACTAATATGTTTATCTGAAAACCCAAGTTGTTTTGCCTTATGTACTATTGTTGGGTTTCTTCCTTTTGCAAGTACGTTTTCAAAATCAACAATTTCCTTGATATTGTACAGAAAAAATGGGTCTATTTGTGTATAGTCATTCAGTTGGTTAATTGACATTCCAAGTTGTAGTGCCTGTTTAATATAGAAAAGACGTTCAATATTTGGAATTGTCAGTTTACTGGTGATTTCTGAAAGAGGTAATTTTTCAAGCGGATGGTTATCGAGTCCACACCATCCTGTTTCTAGTGAACGTAATCCTTTTTGTAAGGCTTCTTTAAATGTTTGACCTATTGACATTGCTTCACCAACGGATTTCATTTTTGTGGTCAGTGTTGGGTCTGCTCCAGGGAATTTTTCAAAAGCCCATCGAGGAATTTTTACTACAACATAATCGATTGTGGGTTCGAAAGACGCTGGCGTTTTCTTGGTGATGTCGTTTGGGATTTCATTGAGTGTGTATCCTACTGCTAGTTTAGCTGCTATTTTTGCTATTGGAAATCCTGTTGCTTTGGAGGCGAGGGCAGAACTTCGAGAGACACGTGGATTCATCTCTATGACAATCTGTCTTCCGCTCTCTGGGTCTACCGCGAATTGTATATTAGACCCGCCAGTCTCAACTCCAATCTCACGGATGATTTTAATCGCGGAATTCCGCATTTCTTGGTATTCCTTGTCACTTAGAGTTTGGGCTGGTGCGACGGTGATACTATCACCTGTATGGACTCCCATTGGGTCAAGGTTTTCAATAGAGCAAATAATGACTACATTATCTGCCATGTCACGCATAACTTCTAGCTCGAACTCTTTCCAGCCAATTACTGATTCTTCGATTAAGACTTCGTTTATAGGGCTTATTGATATCCCATGAGCAACCATTTCCCGGTATTCTTCAACGTTATATGAAATACCTCCGCCTGCTCCGCCGAGTGTAAATGCTGGTCTGATGATTGCCGGATAGCCAATATCATCGATAATATTCATGGCTTCTTCAACGGAATGAGCTATTCCGCTTTGTGGTACATCAAGTCCGATATCCAGCATCGCTTTTTTAAATGATGCTCGGTTCTCCGCTTTTTTTATAGCGTGTAGTTTGGCCCCAATTAATTCAACGTTATATTGTTCTAAAACTTGATTCTCAGCGAGTTCAACAGAGACATTCAACCCTGTTTGTCCACCAAGTGTGGGTAGCAAAGCATGCGGCCGTTCTTTGGCAATGATTGTTTCGACTACATCGGCTGTGATTGGTTCAATATAGGTTCGATTGGCAACTTCAGGGTCGGTCATAATAGTTGCGGGATTGCTGTTGACCAGAATGACTTCATAGCCTTCTTCTATAAGAACTTTGCATGCTTGGGTGCCAGAGTAGTCAAATTCGCATGCTTGGCCAATAATAATTGGTCCAGACCCGACGATTAGAATTTTTTGTATATCCGTTCTTTTGGGCATAATTATTTATTTAGTTCGTGAAATTTGGACATTAAGTCGCTGAATTTTTGGAATAAGTAGCTTGCATCATGTGGGCCAGGTGAGGCTTCAGGGTGATATTGGACAGAGAAAGTTGGGCTATCGGTGAGCTCAATACCTTCAAGGGTCTGATCATTGAGATTAATGTGTGTGATTTTGGCTGAATTTGGCAGTGAGTCAATATCTACACAGAAACCGTGGTTTTGTGAAGTGATTTCGATTCGTTCTGTATCGATATATTGCACCGGATGATTCCCTCCACGATGTCCGAATTTTAGTTTGAAAGTCTTGGCTCCGATTGCTAGGCTCACTAGTTGATGGCCGAGACATATGCCAAAAATTGGCTTTCTTCCGATTAGACTTCGGATTGTTTTTACTCCGTAATCAATAGCATCCGGGTCGCCTGGACCATTTGATAGAAAAATCCCATCTGGATTCATAGCCAGGATCTCGTCAGCCGATGTTTTGGCGGGAACAACTAGTGATTCGCAGTGATGCTTTTGTAGCATCCGCAAAATATTGTGTTTTATTCCGAAGTCAATTGCAACCACGCGATGTTTCTTTTGAGTTGGGTGTTCCCACTGATAAGTGTTAGGACACGTTACTTTTTTTACTAGGTCTCGTCCCTCTATTCCTCCAAAATCTTGAGCTTTTTTTACCAATAATTCTGACCTTGAGTTTTCTGTTGAGATGATTCCTTCCATTACACCATTGGTACGGAGCCGTTTGGTGAGTGCTCTTGTATCGATCCCGTGAATTCCGACGATGCCATGTGTTTTTAGGTAGTCACCCAAGCTTCCTTCGGATCTCCAGTTGCTATGGTATTGGCTGTATTCTCTAATTATCAATCCTTCCACTTGTGGGTTAGTGGATTCGGTATCAGATGTATTCCATCCGTAATTTCCTATTAAGGGATAGGTCATTGTAACAATTTGGCCTTTATAGGAAGGGTCGGTAAGAATTTCTTGATAGCCTGTCATACTGGTATTAAATACAATTTCGCCTATTGTTTCACCAGTTATCCCAAAACTTTCTCCCTCAAATATGGTGCCGTCGGCGAGTGCCAGAATTGCTTTCATTTGTTATTCTCAATCTTTGACATCATAATTTCTCCTTCACGCATTGTCATTACTGGCCACCCTTTCAATTCCCAACCATCGAAAGGGGTGTTTCTGCTTTTAGATTCGAATTTTGCTGAATCAACTATCTGTAGTTTTTTCGGGTCAATTAGAGTCACATCTGCTGCCGTATTTACTGAAAGTGTACCTCGATCAATACCTAGAATTTCCGATGGAATGTGTGTCATCTTTGCTATGGCGTCATTTAACTCTAGTTTCCCAGTATTCACTAGTTTTGTTAGGACTAGTGGAACGCTAGTTTCTAAACCGATAATACCGGCAGGAGCTTCATGCATGCCTCGATCTTTTTCAAACGTGGCATGCGGAGCGTGGTCGGTGGCAATAGCATCAATTGTTCCTTCGGATAAACCATAGATAATAGCTTCAACATCCTTTTGAGTTCGTAGTGGTGGATGGACTTTCGCCTTTGCTCCGTGATTTGCAACTTCAGCATCAGTGATTGTAAAGTGATGCGGGCAGGACTCAGCAGTTACGCGGATTCCTCGTTGTTTTGCCCAACGTATCAAGGCGACACCCCCTTCGGTGCTAACATGGGCGATATGTATATGCCCCCCTGTTTGTTCGGCCAGAAGTAAGTCACGTGCAATGATGATCTCTTCTGCTGCATTTGATTGCCCCGGGAACCCAAGTTCTAGTGAAATCTTACCGAGGTTCATTACAGTACCTTTTGTCAGGTTGTGTTCCTCACAGTGATCAATCACTGGAAATCCCATCTCAGCGCTTAGTGCCATCACGTTCCACATAATGGACGAATCCATCACAGTTTTTCCATCGTCAGATAAAGCCACTGCTCCAGCTTCGATCAGCGATTTCCAATCTGATATCAACTTTCCTTCGAGACCTTTGGTGATTGCCCCAATGGGCAAAACATTTGTCGATCCTTGTTCTTTTGCTTGCAAGTGAATAAAATTGACCAAATCAGGGGAATCTATCGTTGGTTTTGTATTAGCCATGCAGGCCACAGTAGTAAATCCTCCGGCTACCGCAGATTTTGTTCCTGTTTCAATCGTTTCTTTGTATTCAAATCCTGGTTCTCGTAAATGTACATGCATATCTACTAAACCTGGTGTGACAATTAGGTCTTTTGCTTCAATGATTTGATCGGCCGAAAAATTTAGATTTTTACCTATCTGGCTTATGTTTTTTCCTTCTATATACAGATCGCAAATTTTATCTATTGAGTTTTTGGGGTCAAGTACTCGACCATTTTTAATCAAGGTTCGTTTCATAAGTCAATCTGTCTCATAGATAATTGCTAGGTCTGTTTTGCCTTCTTCCTCTAAGTCTACTCGAATAATTTCCCTCGTGGAGGTTGGAATGTTTTTTCCTACATAATCCGCAGCAATTGGTAGTTCACGGTGTCCGCGGTCGATTAAAACTGCCAATTGGATGACTGAGGGTCTCCCAAAATCCATTACTGCTTCCATGGAAGCTCGTATGGTTCGACCAGTATACAAAACATCATCAACCAGAATAATCCATTTGCCGGTGACGTCAAATGGTATATCAGTTTTGCTCACTGTGATTTTCGTGGTGTGGAGATTTATATCATCTCGGTATAGATTGGCATCGATAATTCCTACTGGGACTTTAACTCTTTCCACCCTCTCGATAATTTCAGCAATTCGGTAGGCAAGATGGTCCCCTCGGCTTTTGACACCAATTAGTATGAGTTCCTTGATTGCACTATGATCTTTTTCTAATATTTCATGGGAAATACGAACTAGAACTCTTCGTATTTCCTCCTCTGTCATTACTTTTGCTTTTTCACGCACGATTATTTTGCTCTGCTCTTTTCTTTGTCAGGAGTGCCATAATTTCTTGTATTAGTGGGTTGACGTCGAATCCATTTTGGTTCCAGTCATTTTCCCAGAATTGGTCTAGGGATTGATAGCCGAGTTTTTCGTATTCTAGAACTTGAATCATCAATTCAAGTTTGTCTGCGGCACGGACGATCTTAGCTTCAATTGTTTCGTTTTGTTCAAATTCTTCCCATAGTTCTTGGTACCATTCGCCTATATTGTCGAATTGCTCTAGCATAGATTTGACAGCTTTTCTTTCTCCCTTTTCTTTTACTGTTTCAGGTATATAATCGAGTACGGTGAAAGGGATGTCACCAATTCGAGTTTCAGCAATCTCATGCAATAGAGCTAAGCGCATGACCTTTTCAGTGTCGAGCTTAAGGCCTTTTGCAACGAGTGTATCAGCTAATACCATGGATAGCAGTGTCATCCGGTAACAGTGATCTGCGATACTCTCTCCATTTTTTATCCCATGTATGAGCCAGCCAGTTCTTGGAAGGTTTTTTAGTATTCCAATTTCTTCAATAAAACGTAGAATTGCTTCGGCTTTCATTTGAACTTTCATAATTTAATCAAAAAAAAACCCCCACCAATCAGAGTGGCGAGGAGAACAAAAAAACGATATTTGACTAAACAAGATTCGCCCCTTTCTAACCTCACAGGATTAGATTAAAAGAGAAAAATTTCTATCATCTATTTAGGTTAGGAATTATATCATCATAATAATGATTCACGCAAGTAGATATTTCAAAATTCCTGTGTTTTTACTTGCTGTATTCTAGTCGGCATTTTGCTTGACACTTATAGTACCTAAACCTATAATAAGCGAAAAATGTTACACTGCTTTTAATTGCCAGATGATCCGAATTCCTTTCGCGAAGATGAGTGGTGCCGGTAACGACTTCGTTGTTATTGATAACCGTGATTTGATTCTTCCACATGAGGTAACAGGTTTCCTTAGAAAAATTTGTCAGCGGCGGGTGTCAATTGGTGCTGATGGAGTTCTACTCGTTGAGGAGTCGGATCTTGCTGATTTCAAAATGTGTTACTTCAACTCTGATGGCAAGGAAGTTGAAACTTGTGGTAATGGTGCTCGATGTGTATCACGATTTGCCTATCTAAACGGAATTGCGTCTGATAAGATGTGTTTCGAGACTAAGGCAGGCGTCTATCAATCTGAGGTTATCAAGTCAAATGTGAGAGTGCGTCTTGGTAATCCAACCCAAGTGCGATTGAACTTTCCGCTACAGCTGAGTGATGGAACTTATGATGTTAGTTTTGCTAATACTGGTGTTCCGCACGTAGTTTTTTTGGCTGAAGAACTTGAAGGGATAGATGTTACTTACCTTGGAAACCAAATTCGCTATCATAAGGATTTCGAACCATCTGGTACGAATGCCAATTTTGTTCGGGTGAGATCCAATCGGGAAATTGATATTCGCACATACGAGCGCGGTGTTGAGGATGAAACCTTTGCCTGTGGCACTGGATCGGTAGCAGGGGTAATTATTTTGGCGATAAATGGGATGGTTTCTTCGCCTGTTAGAGTGAATACATTAAGTGGATTTGTTCTAACAGTGTATTTCGGTTTAGTTGATGGTGAAGTTCAGAATATCTGCCTTGAAGGGGATGCTCGTGTCATTTGTGAGGGCCAAATTTTAGAATCTGCTTGGGAATACTAGATCAATGTTCTGAAGTATTTATGGGAGGGTGTAAAATGTTTGAAGGTTCTTTTGTTGCAATTGTAACTCCATTTAAAGATGATGGATCGTTGGATGAGGGTAAGTTGCAAGAATTGATTGAGTTCCAAATAGAAAATGGAACCCATGGGATCGTTCCTTGTGGCACGACTGGGGAGTCGCCAACGCTATCCCATTCAGAGCATGATCGTGTTGTGGAACTAACTGTAAAGGCGGTTAATGGCCGCGTTAAAATTATAGCGGGAGCTGGTTCAAATTCAACGGCTGAAGCTCTTCGATTGACAAAACATGCCAAAGATGTGGGAGCGGATGGTGCCTTGATTATCACCCCATACTACAATAAACCAACGCAAAATGGTCTGAAAGCGCACTTTATGGAGATTGCGGATGCTGTCGATATTCCGATTGTTATCTACAATGTCCCTGGGCGTACAGGGACAGATCTTTTGCCTGAGACGCTAGCAGATTTATCGGTTCATCCGAATATCGTGGGTTTGAAAGAGGCAACCGGGCAACTGAGTCGTGCCAGCCAAGCCGTCCAATTATGTGGGGAGGATTTTGCTCTTCTGTCTGGTGATGATATTAATACTTTGCCGATTTTATCAGTGGGAGGTTGTGGTGTGATTTCTGTTTTAGCAAATGTGATGCCTAAAGAGGTTTCAGATCTTTGTAATACTTTTAAATCAGGCGACATTCAGAATGCTCAGAAGATCCATCTCGAAACACTCCAACTATCCATAGATCTTTTTATTGATACGAATCCAATTCCTGTCAAAACAGCGCTTCAAATGATGGGAAGGTTGAATGGTCGAATGCGGCTTCCGCTAGTGCCGATGTCAGAAGAGAACGCAGAAATCCTCAATCGTACTATGTGCAACATTGGGGTTATTTAAGCATGCTAGAATGGGAAAATGACGATCAGCTTTTTTCTTTAATGGCGGATCGCCTGTATTCTTCTGTGATATCTGATGTACTTGATGATGCAGGTTATTGTAACCAAGTTATGTCACATAAAATACGGCCGCTATATGGCAATGCTGTTGTTGTTGGTCGTGTAATGACTGTGCATTGTATGGATGTCTATGAAATTCCGGATCAACCGTACAAGCTGGAAATTGAAGCAGTGGATAGCTTGAAACCTAATGAGGTCTTAGTCTGTTCTGCCAATGGATCTGACCGATACAGTTTTTGGGGCGAATTGCTTTCAACTGCATCGATCGCCCGTGGTGCAAATGGGGCCATTATAGATGGGTTTGTTAGGGATTGTAAAGCAATCATCGATATGCAATTCCCTGTTTTTGCGACAGGAATATCTCCGTTGGATTCCAAAGGTCGTGGTGATGTTGTCAGCTTTAACACTCCAATCGAGTGTGGTGGAGTCAGAGTAGTTTCAGGTGATATTGTGTTTGGCGATTATGATGGAATAGTTGTTGTTCCGAAATGGGCAGAAGAGCGAATTGTTGCGGCTGCCTTTGATAAAGTAAGTGGGGAAAATCATATCCGGCAGGAATTAAAAGCGGGAGCAACGGTTAAATATGTTTTTGATAAGTATGGTATCTTATAATTAGCTGGGAAAAGAAAAAAACTACTGTATTAATAATATATTCTGAGTGGTTGATTTGCAGATGTTGGGCTTGAAAATTCGAAGTTTTTCCTGTTTTTTTGAGGTTTGACGCTTTTTGATTTAATCGATGTTCCTTCTCACGGGATGTCTTGAGTTTGCCTCTTGGGTTTTTCTTGAGAGTTGGTATTGGTACTTTCGTCGACAAAAGTTTCATCTTCATCAGCTGAAAGTTACTATTTACTTAATGTGTTAGGGGCGAATGATATCCTTTTTTAATTGATAGGTTTCATGAGTTTCCAGCCTTAAGATGTTCTTCGGACACAAAATCTTAGCAATCCTATTATATCTGATTCAAGACAGTTAACTATGAATGATGTGTTGGGTTATTCTGATATTTTTCTACGAATTTCGTGCTTATTGTTAGTATCTTTCTTGATTTGTTTTGGGGTAGAATCAAAAACAATTCTAGTTGGTAAAAGTACTAAAAGCGATTTTAATCGAATCCAATCTGCAATTGACGTTGCGAAGCATGGGGATACAATTGTAGTTGCTTCTGGTAGGTATCTTGAATCAGTTCTTATAAAGAAAAAGAATGTTAATATTCGGGGCGCGGGGAAAGATAAGACGTATCTTGAATTTGATGGTCCGAATTTAGTGCTTTATATTGAATCAGTGAAGAAAGCTATAATCAGCGATATGACAATCGCATACAAGGGGGAGGGAAAACGTTCGACAACATGGTTTTTCAACTCGGAAGTGATCCTGCAGAATTGTAAAGTTATGGGTGGTTTTTACGCTGGGATTTATGTGACAGCAAATTCGAAAGTAGTTATTCATAATAACGTTGTTGAAAAGAACCAACTAACTGGTCTTAACGCGTCGAATTCAGAGTTAAGGATTACGGGGAATTTTATATCTGAGAACGGTCAACAGGGAATTCTCCTTAAGAATTGTAGGAGTAGTGTAATCAGTGGTAACACTATTATTAAGAATGACAAGGGTGGTGTGAGTGTAGATGGAATTGGAGAGGATTTACGGATCTTCCACAATACAATTGTAGGGAATCGCTCTACAGGTGTTTCTGCTGAGAGCAAAGCTGTTATTGAAAATAATATTATTATTTTCAATGAAGTTGGGATTGGGATAGATTCCAATGATCAATCTACTGCGGTTCTTAATATTGGTCATAATAATGTTTGGAAAAATAGTCAATATGACTATAGCAAAATGAGAAAGCCGTTGACGGATTTGTCAGTGGATCCGATGTTTATGAATGAGAAGTTGGATAATTATGAACTTAAGCCAGACTCGCCAATGATTGGTTTGGCGTCTGACGGAAGTGATTTAGGTGCGTTTCAAACGACATCAAATAGCAAGAATACTTCACATAGGATAGTGCCAAGTACACAAAAACTAATCTCTGTTCAAAGTGAAAATGAAGTGTTAGCAGAGGCTTCGGCGGAATTAGTTGATGGGCCTGAGACGATGAAGCGAAACGTGCCAATTTTCCTTATGGATATAGCACGAAAGCAACCGTATTTTGTTGAGGTCGGCCGAGTTTTTAAATTTAAAACTAATCGGGAATTAGATAAGATTCATGCAAAACCAGATGGGGCGCAGTATGATCCGAAAACACGAATATTTGAGTGGGTTCCGTTAATGCATCAAACCGGAGAAGTAACCGTTACGTTCATGGGAACATCTAGACATTCTATACAATTATTCGTGTGGAAACAGAATCTGCCTCCCAAGATCTCCCATATTAATGGTAAGGTGATTAGCCGTGATTTTGACAAAAATGGTAAACTGGTACCGATTAGGTTCAATGTCCGTGAAGGCAAGAAGACACGCTTGGAATTTTCAGTGGAGGGGGTATCTGTGGAACAGTTGCAATATACATTCATTTCTATACCGATAGGTGCCAATGTTGAGGGAAATACGCTAACGTGGCGGCCAAGCTTAAAGACGGTACAAATGATCAGAAAAGGAAAACAAAATGTTGCTGAATTTCCGGTATTAGTATCAGTGAGTAACGGTAGTGAGGCGGATGCTATTGATCTTATTCTTGTTGTTCAAGAGTCGAAATCGGGTTTGTCAACTCTAAAGAGAAAATAGTATTTTGATTTTTCTTTTTTTAAATGTTATTACCGTGAAATGATGTCTTGGCTTTGACGTTTTCGAAGTTCTTTCTTAGATTCTTTAAGTATTTTGTTTTGCTTTTTGTACATGACTGCAGCATTTTGTAGCATTCGATCTGAATTTTGAATTTCGTCTTTAAGCTCGATCATTTCTTGAGTTAGCTTGTCAATCAACAGGTCTTTTTCGTTGATCTGTTCGTTGTATGAATCAATATCAGCTTCGAATTTCTCGATGCGTTTTTGGCTAACCGCAAGTGTGTTATTCAAATGTCCTTCTAAGACTTCCGTGTCCAGTTGTGTTGTGATTAAATCTTGGACTTGTTGGGTTTGTAAATCGAATGAGTTTTGAAGTTCCGAAAACTTTTCCTCGGCCTGGGCCTTTACTTGTGTTAACTCCAGAATTTGCGTTTCATTGTCGTTAATTTGTTGTGTATGGTATGTAGAATTATCTTCTAATTTAGTGATTAATTTGTTTTTAACGTCTAGTTGAGATTGGAGTTCTTCACTGGCTGTCACCAATTCAGTTTGACTCTGGGTCAAGTTTTGAACCTGCTGAACTTGAGTGTCAATTTCGGCTTGCATTGTTTCGATAGCGCGATCATCTTCTTCTTTGGCTTGTTTCAGTTCTAGTATTTTGGTTCCTAGTTCCTGAGTTTCCTGCGTTTGACTTTCAATATGTTTCTCAAGTGTTTGAATTTTTCCATTTTCTGCCTCAAGGCGTT
>PAQF01000053.1 GCA_002709695.1 Candidatus Poribacteria bacterium | reverse complement strand
TTAATTAAGATTGGTGAGTTACCAGCGGATGAAGGTTTGGTACCGGCGGAGTTAGCGGCCTGGACAATGTTGACCAATTTGCTTTTGAACCTTGATGAAGTATTAACTAAAGGCTAAGGAGAAAGAAGTGGATCCACTTAAAGAGTACCTGCAAACTGAAACGCGAAGACAATTTTTTGGTAAGGCAGCTACGGGACTTGGTGCAGCAGCTCTGGCAACACTGATGCCGGAACGTAGTTTCGGAGCAATCAATAAAAGCAAAGATTCAGCTCAGCTTGCAAATGGCGCCTTGGGGGCACTACACTTTGCGCCTAAAGCCAAACGTGCCATTTATTTGTTTATGTCTGGTGCGCCATCCCAGTTGGACATGTTTGATTACAAACCCAAAATGGCTGATTGGTTTGATGTTGATCTCCCTGAATCCATTCGTATGGGACAACGATTGACTACCATGACTTCCGGACAGTCGCGTTTTCCAATTGCACCTTCAATTTATAAGTTTAAAAAGTATGATAATGGTGGCGAAGGGGCATGGGTGAGTGAATTGCTACCTCATACTGCTACGATGGTCAAGGATCTTGCTTTCATTAAAACTGTGTATACTGAAGCTATCAATCATGATCCTGCAATCACTTACATCTGTACTGGAGACCAACTACCTGGAAAACCAAGTTTGGGTGCTTGGCTCAGCTACGGTTTAGGCAGCGATAATGAGGATTTACCTGCTTTTGTTGTTATGAACGCCACTTGGACAGGTCGCAAATCTGCGCAAGCTCTCTACAATCGACTTTGGGGATCGGGTTTTCTCCCGTCTGAACATCAAGGGGTATTACTTCGCAGTAGTGGAGATCCTGTATTGTTTTTGTCTAATCCAGATGGTGTTAGTGCTAAGGCTCGAGAACGAATGCTCAAAACATTGAACCAATTAAATCGAAAGCAATACGAGGAAGTTGGGGATCCAGAAACACACGCACGTATCTCGCAATATGAAATGGCCTTTCGTATGCAGACTTCCGTACCTGAATTGACTGATATCTCCACGGAACCGCAATATATTTTGGATATGTATGGTCCCGACGTTCATAAACCAGGAACGTTTGCTTATTGTTGTTTGTTGTCTAGGCGCTTGGCCGAACGTGGTGTTCGGTTTACACAGATTTTTCATCGCGGCTGGGACCAGCATGGAAATATTTCTGGAGACTTGCCTAATCAGTGTCGTGATATTGACCAGCCAGCAACAGCTTTGATTCAGGATCTCAAACAGCGTGGGATGCTAGATGACACATTGGTTGTCTGGGGTGGAGAATTTGGTCGCACTGTCTACTGCCAAGGTGGTTTGTCCCGCACCAATTATGGGCGTGATCATCATCCCAAATGCTACACTAAATGGATGGCAGGTGGAGGGGTTCAAGGTGGCGTTGTTCATGGTGAAACTGATTCTTTCAGTTACAATATTGCTCGGGATCCTGTGCATATACATGATCTCAATGCAACTATCCTGAACCAATTAGGTGTTGATCACCGGCGTCTGACAGCCAAGTTCCAAGGATTAGATCAAAGATTAACCGGTGTGGAGGAAGCACGTGTCGTCAGGGAAATTCTGGCTTAACTCGATTAAGAACAACTTTTAAGGGTGTTTGAAAGGTAAAATCTGAATGGATACTCGTCTACCAAAGCTGGTTTATACTGTCTTATTTATAATGGTTCTCTTTGTATTTAGTGTCCCACAACTAATTTCGCAGGAAAACAGTGAGAGCCAGAACATAGCCGCTTTTGAAATTCAATCTTTATTGTACAAAAAATGTTATGATTGTCATGGCGTTGATAGGCAGAAAAGTGGCCTTCGATTGGATGACCGCCCTCGTGCATTAGCTGGTGGTAATAGTGGAAAAGCAGGTATTGTCCCAGGGGATGCAGTAGCCAGTGCCATCGTTCACCGAATGACTTTACCTTCGGATCACGAAAGTGCTATGCCACCCAAGGATCGGGAGAAGCTGACTTCAGATGAAATTCTGAAAGTTATTCACTGGATCTACTCTGGAGCTAATTGGCCGACTTACACAGATGATCAGGAATTGGACGTAGAAGAGCCAGTTCAGGAAGCAGGCCAAGAGGCTGTTTCTTCTTCATCTGGTAAAATTGAAGGTCAAGTTGATTTTAACCATGATATTTTGCCTGTTTTTGCTAAGAATTGTGCTAAATGTCATGGCTCGGATGACAAAGCGGCAGACCTAGGTTTAGATTCCGCGATTGCTCTTTCGGAAGCTAATGCGGATGGTACGATAATTGTACCGGGTAGTCCGGAAGAAAGTGAGTTGTTTAAGCGGGTTTCTCTCCCTGCTGACGATGGGGATATCATGCCTCCGATCGATGCGGGTGATCCATTAACACAAGAACAGATAGGACTTATTCGTCGGTGGATAGAAGAAGGGGCAAATTTCGGTGAAATTGGTTCAGCAAATGAGACTACAGATTCTGAAGCCGAACTGGTACAGGTTCCACCTGCGTCTGGCCAAGCGATGATTGCCTTGGAGGCCAAAGGTGCTCTGGCTGCTCCGTTGGCACAGAATACGAACTTTATTCAAGTGGACTTCAGTCAGGTTTCAGATCAGATTGGAGATGAACATCTAAGTCTGTTAACACCAGTTGTTGAACAGCTAAGTTGGTTAAATCTGTCAAAAACAAAAGTCAGTGATGAAGGGTTGGAACTACTGGTACAATTTACCAACCTTAAAAGATTGCATCTTGAGAATACTGGGATAGGTGATGCAGGATTGACACATCTGAAATCTTTACCTAACTTGGAATATCTGAACTTGTATGGAACAAATATCAGTGATGCTGGCCTGCAGGAACTGACTGAGCTTAAAAAGCTGAGAAAAGTTTATCTTTGGCAAACGAAAGTCACTGAAGATGCTATTCCACAACTAAGAGCTACTCGGCCTGAACTGGAGATCAACTTTGGTTGGGAATATGAGCTTAAGCAGAAACTTCTAGAGCGGTTAGAAGAACCGGTCAGCAAATCCCTGGCACTTTCGCAAACAGCTACTATTTCGGCTATTGTTAGTCTGGTGTTAAAGGACGACTTGAAGACGGTTGATGTTCTTCATCAGGAGATTGATGACAAACGTCAGGCCCTTGAGAAAAAAGCAGAAGCTGATCAGGAAGCGTATGTTAAACTTGTTTCTTTGTTTGACAAGGACAGTTGTTGTGATAAGGCTCACCAAGATGAAAAGAAATGCGACCATCAATGTTGTCTTGATGCTTTTGCTCAGAATCAGGTTTGCCTGAAATGTAATCCTGGTGCCGCTGAACAGAAAGCTGATTAACGCATTCTTAGTTGATTCTCTTACTGTACTATCAACAGTTTTGATTTTATTTGCCTTTATTTTTGCAGATATATTGATCATCGGTCCGTATCTTGGAGATGTTTTTCAGAGAATTGAATGTTGCTAAATGCCGAAGGCATCACAAGAAGATTTGGTCACAGAAATATCCTGAATAATGTTGATATGTCGATCTTTGCTGGTCAGGTTGTCTCAGTTTTCGGGGCGAATGGCGTTGGGAAAACGACTCTGATCAAGATTCTTTCCACACTCTTGCCTCCAACATCGGGAGAGATCTGGATTAACGGTCTCGAAGTTAAAAAGCATCGCGACACTGTTCGAAGATTGGTTGGAGTGGTTGTACATGAGCCCTTGGCTTACCTTGATTTAAGTCCGTACGAAAATCTGAAATTTTTGGGCAAGCTTTATGATGTTGGGCATTTGGAGGAGCGAATTTCTCATCTCCTGTTGGATGTTGGTCTTAATCAATTTGCGCGGGAGCCAATGAGAAATTTCTCTCGAGGTATGATTCAGCGTTTCATGATAGCCAAAGCATTGTTACATGATCCTCCAATTTTATTTCTCGATGAGCCATTTTCTGGTCTTGATACCTCCGCTGTTAACTTGATGATCAAACGTATTGAGTTAGAATGTCAGCGAAACAAAGGAATTCTTCTGACGACACATAACCTTGAATTCGGTTATCATGTTGGCTCACATTTCCAATTTTTGGTCAATGGAAGTATCGAGAACTTGGGTTCAAAAAAACAGATTGGGTTGGAAGAATTAACCGCTAATTATGAAAGACGGCTGAACTAACAATTATAAATCAGACGAGGGAAGACTATGGCACTGCCTTTTATTGATGTCAATCAATATCTGACCGAAGTGACACCCAAACGCGACGAAGTGTTGGCTGAAATGGAAAATTATGCTCATGATAATCGCTTCCCAATTGTCGGGCCAACTTCTGGCTCATTTCTGCATCAAATGGTACTTCTTACTTGTCCTAAGCGTATATTTGAAATGGGGTCAGGTTTTGGTTATTCTGCCTACTGGATGGCTAAAGCTTTAAAAGATCCAGAGGCAAAGATTAACTGTACTGATGGCTCGATGGAGAATGCTGAACGTGCGGCAGGTTACTTTCAACGGGGAGGTATCACCGATAGAATTGATTATCAGGTAGGAAACGCACTGGAAATTATTGACCAAACCGTAGGTGAGTTCGATATCATCTATAATGACATTGATAAAGACAGCTATCCGGAAGCATTTCATAAAGCTCTACCGCGCCTGCGGAGCGGAGGCCTTTTTATTACTGACAACTTGTTGTGGCAAGGACGAGTAATGAGCGACACGGATCAGAGCCAAACAACTTTAGGAATCAAGGAGTTGACGCGACTTCTTTACGAATCCAAAGAAGTCTTTACAACGGTCATCCCGCTAAGAGATGGGCTTGCTGTTGCTGTAAAATATTAACTAAGTACTTTTTCAAGTGTTTTTATAGCCAGATCTGTATTGATGTCGCAATCCGTTGCAATGGTGTGTGGCAGTTGGTGTTTTTTTACGTAAGTAGATAACCCGATTAATGTATCAATTATCATTTCTTCTGTCACACCTGCTGGTTGATAATTGATACCTAGTTGCTTCAATGTTTGCCGATAAGGTTTCCATTCCTGACCTTGGAGAACAGACATCAGTAGAATTCCTAAACCAACCAGATCTCCATGAAGTATATGTTCGGTCAGGGAGTTTTCCAGCGAATAAACAAAATGATGTTCGCTGCCTTCTTCAAGTCGACTGTGTCCGCACAGGTAACAGAGTTGAACTTCTAAACAAAGTAGATCGAATAAAACTTTCATTCCGTTAGCCGTTCCGTTCCCAATTTCTTTGGCATTCTTAATTAGGGTTCCTAAAATTGCATTGCCAATTTCAACAACATGTGGTTCGATCATTTGATTAGGAAGATTTTTTCCTTTATTTTGTGCATATTGCCAATCCCACATCCCTGTGGCTATTGATAATACATCTGCAGCACCATTTGTTCTCATTTCTGTTGGGGCATGACAAAGCAAATCGATGTCAACCAGAACTAGATCTGGAGATTGCGAAGCTAAATAGCTTACACAGCCGTTGATTCGAACTCCAGTTGCGTCTGTCAGGAAGGCATCTGTTGAAAGAACCGTAGGGATAGCAAAGAGAGGTTTGTTAAGATTTGCTGCTACGTATTTTGCTGTATCAATGGCAAGTCCACCACCAATTCCGTACACTACTTCGGCTTTAGTTTGGTTAACAAAGTAGTCCATTGCGGGTTTAGTTGCTTCGGTAACATAAAATTTCTGTTTAGGGAAAATATCAAGTTGATCTTTGACAAGGTTCCATACCTGCTTGGTAGTGAAAACTACGGCAGTTCTCTTCTCGTTCCACTTTTGAAGTGATTGCCTTTCAATTTCAGGCAAAGATGGGATTTTCATTTGGTGATCCTTTTAATTAACAACTAAATAGAACTGTAAAACTGATGAATTCATGACACAAAAATCGTTTTGTCAAGTTACCGATTAATGAGGGAACAATATACTGCAAAATATCCGAATTCTGTTAAGCAGTATTATGCAGGATCGTCAAGAAACTGTTTTTTTACATCTCTTTGTATTTTAAGTTTACCATGTTGACTTTGATTATTTTGACATGTTGGTTTTAAAGTGAAGAAAGGAGTTCACTGATCGAATTGAATTCTATCTTGTTGGCTAAATACCGCGTATTGACATACTTTTTACTGTTTGTTATAATCGCTCGCGTTGTCAGGCTGTTAAGAAGGAGTGTGAGTTAACCACTCCAAGTTTAGTGTCTTTAAATTGTAAAATAGCTAATGCAATTATTATGATTTTTATGATGGTCATATTAAATGGTTTTATGCTGATAGCCGCCCTCCATTGGCCCACAATGGCGGGCTTTTTTGTTGGCTCATTTAGGTGGAATCGATAAGTAAAAGAAACGTTAATTGGACTTTCGATATCTGGTCTGTCTTTGTTCTTTTCTCTGTGAGGAGTTATACAAGTTTATGGAAAAATTTTACATTACAACACCAATTTATTATGCTAATGCCGAACCTCATATTGGTCACGCTTATACGACAATTGCCTGTGATGTATTGGCTCGGTATAATCGCTTAAAGGGAAAGGAGGTTTTTTTCCTGACAGGTGTTGATGAACATGGTGAGAATATTCAAAAGGTTGCTGAGGAAAAAGGAATTTCTCCACAAGATTATTGTGATCAGATCTTGCCTACATTCATAAGTTTATGGAAAAAACTGAATATTTCCCATGACTTTTTCATTCGGACGACGAGTGAGCTTCATAAAAAGGGTGTGTCGAAGTTTTTAACGCGATTATACCAAAGTGGCGACATCTATAAGGGAAAATATGAAGGTTTTTACTGCCGAAGATGCGAAAGGTTTTTTACTGAGAAGGAACTTGCAGATGACAATCATTGCCCCATTCATAAACTGCCGGTTGATTTGGTGGAGGAAGACAATTATTTTTTCGCACTCTCAAAATATGAAGATCGATTGATTGCACATATTGAAGCCAATCCCAAGTTCATTCAACCTGAAACACGCCGAAATGAAATTATGGGAGTGTTGAAGGCTGGTTTGAAAGATATCAGTATCTCTCGATCATCGGTTGAATGGGGTATTCCGTTGCCATTTGATTCTAGTCAGAACATCTACGTCTGGGTCGAAGCTTTGTGCAATTATATTACCGCACTTGATTACTATCAACATGGAGATCTATACCATAAATTTTGGCCAGCAAGTGTACATATGATGGCCAAGGAGATTATTCGTTTCCATGTTGTTATCTGGCCAGCTATGCTTATGGCTGTTGAGCACCCTCTTCCTGAGCGTATATTTGCTCATGGCTGGATGACAAAAGATGGAGAAAAAATTAGTAAAACTACTGGTAATGTTATCGATATAGATGGCCTGATTGATGATTTTGGCCTCGATCCGTTTCGTTATTTCTTCATGCGTGAATTCAGTTTCGGTAGCGATGGTGATTATACACAGGAACGTTTCGAAACGCGGTATAATGCGGATTTGGCAAATGATCTGGGCAATCTCTTGAATCGCACACTTGGCTTGTTAGGAAAAAATTTTGAGACTTTACCGGTACCAACGAAGGTAGGTGAATTTGATGCTGAAATTGAAGAGATGGCCATTCAGTTGGTTGATCAGGTTGATCGTTTAATGGAATCTATCGCTTTTGATACTGTGCTTGAAACTATCTTTGAATACATTCGACGTATCAACCGATATATTCAGCAAACCGAGGTTTGGTCCCTCAAGGATGATCTCGAACGAATGGGTACTATTCTCTATAATGCGATGGAAGGCTTACGTATAGTATCGGTTTTGCTTCTGCCGTTTATGCCGGAAATTTCAGTTAGAATTTGTCAACAACTGGGACTTGGAGATTCCTCCCAGGATCTCGATTCTATAAATAAATGGGGAGGTTTACCTTCAGGTCTCCCGATACATAAACCAAGTCCTTTGTTTCCGAGGAAAGATGCTTCGCCCAAAAATAAGATAGCAAAAGACCCAGAGCCAGTAGATGAGAGTAATCTCATTACAATTGATAAGGTGAAGGAAACTGATTTACGTGTTTGCCAGATTATTGGAGCAGAAGCCGTAAAAGATGCCGATAGACTACTGAAAGTGAGGGTGGATTTAGGTCAGGAGCAACGTCAGGTTATCGCTGGCATTGCCCAGAGTTATGAGCCTGCAGATTTAATTGGTAAGCAGGTGGTTTTAGTAGCCAATTTGAAACCTGCGAAAATTCGTGGTTTGGAATCGCAAGGGATGCTACTGGCTGCAGTTAGCAAAAAAAGTTTGTCGCTTATTACTTTGGATAAACCTATTTCTAATGGCGCTAAAGTCCAATAATTGATTGAGTTATATCATTTCCTGGACAGATATTCCAAAATCAGGAACTTTCATAATGCCCATCGTGTCGTCGACGTACTCAAGGCGCCGCATCCCATTTAGTACGACCGAAACACTTGGTGATGAGGAAACAAAGTTCAGTGCTTTTTGTGACATTGTCAGCTCTTTTTCATGTTCGGACAGGTGTAGATTTAAGCGATCTTCAATGGGTCGCGTTTGCTGAAAATCAGCTTGATTAAATTTCAACGTGATATTGAACAGGATCTTTTCAACGTCTTTGGCATATTGGTCGACTTGATCGATTAGTTTCTTCTGTTGTGCCTCGGATAGTTTCTGTGTAGTGTCCTTGATCCAGTGGTTAACCCGAGGAATCAAGTAACGTTGTGCTATTTGTAACCAGTGATCCCTGCCTTCTATCTGGTCGATGACATTATCTAAAAGAGCACCCATGCTAAAAAATGGATCCTGATTTTTCTCATTAAGCTTATTTAGGTTTCCTGTGGATCTAAGTTGAGTTCGTAAGTCTACTTCCTGCTCACTAAGTATTTCAATACTAGTTCTAACTTGAGCCGTATAATCAAATTTCGGTTCATGGGGGTATTTAGCTAAGCGATATAGCCGATCTCCAGTGATAGCATTTAGTGGTCTATTGACCAGAACACCGATGTTTATCGCTGTTGCCATTTCAAGAACGGTTAATATTCCGTCTTCAAATTGATTGTTTTTTTCCAGAAGAGCTCCAGTTTCCAGTAAATTGTATGGAAGTTGGATGACTTTGAAATGGCTAGTGTTTGGATTTCCATGGATGGTTTCGGCAGCTTTCAAAGCTTCAGTGTGCACGCGACTTAAGGAAACATGTTCGAAATCGTTTTTGGGCGCGACAAATGTGTTAGCAGAAACGCCAAAGAACAAGATCTTTTTTTCTTGAACAAAACGCTCCATTTGTACGAAAGCTTGAAAGAGTCGTTGATAAAACTCATCTTGTAGTTGTGGTAAGGCCTTTGGATCTCCCGATTTTTTTGCCTCGGAAAAAAAGTATTCTGGATTATGTAAAAGGTAAACATCTATTGTTTCAACTTGTAATCGATTTGCACTTCTTTCCCATTGATCAATCAAGAAGTCAGGGTGGATACAATGCCAACAGCCATCGGTATACTTAACAATTTCAGGCCAAGGCTGATCTGTTTTCTCGCGTTTAATAGCTTGACTGAGATTATCACCTTGGATGTAGCCAGTTTTTGAAATCAGGATGATCTCATCACGTTCAATTTCTCCTTGATTGATCATTTTGGTTAGCACATTTCCAATCAAGTTCTCACTTGCACCATTAGTATAATTGCTGGAAGTATCTATAACGTTGCAACCGGAACGTATAGAATCTTCCAGCGAATCGATATGCTCCTCTACCTGCTGGTCAACACGATATGATCCATATCCAACTTTCGAAACTGTTAGATCCGTACCATTGAGATGACGATAAGAAGTTTGATGATAGGTGGAGAACTCTTGCTTCATACGGTTAGCAAAGCGTAGTGTTCCTTCTGCGGAAGCATTCCCTTTTTGTGACATGATCTTCTCTCACTTATTCAACTGTTTAAAATGGAAATTCAATCCGATGAAAAGTGTTAATTTCAGGATTCTGATAGCTTTTTCGCATGCCGTTGGGCCATTGAATTTCTATTTCATCAATTTGGCTTAATTTTCCTAAACCGAAATGTGCTACGGGTTCCATTTGTCCTAGATAACTGCTACCGGCGTCAATATGCTTGATTTTTACGTGGTTGTTTGTCTTTAATCGAACGAGTGCACCTCTTGCTGGAGCTCCATATTGTGTCAGTGGCATGATACGAACCCAATTATTATCATTGACAGATTTATAGAGTGATAACGTTTGTGGCGTCAATTCACCATGGGACACAAGTAACTCAAGAGTACCATCACTATCATAATCCCAAACCGCAGCTCCAGTACCGCATCCATTCGACTCAGTTGCTGTGCCGAGTTCCACACGCCTCCATTCACCGTTAATCCTCTTGAAAAGTCGGTTGGGTTGATTGATATTGTTAAAAAATATCTCGTCATCTCCATCATTATCTAAGTCAGCTGCGATAACTGTACGGATTGCAGACGGTTCCGCTAGATTAGGAGGGGCTTGGTTGACAAATTTGTCGTTAATTTTTACGAACATACGGTGTGGACCGTTCCAGTTGCCATAAACCAAATCTAAAATGCCATTCCCATTAACATCCAAAGCGGAAATACCACGGACATCCTCATAGGTATCTTGAATACCAAAATTTTTCGCCATCTCGGTAAAGCGACCGTTTCCCTGATTAATAAATAGATAATTTGGCCCCATTTCGTTGCCTGCAAAAAGGTCTGTTTTATCTGAGTGCATGGGAAAGGCAATCAAACCTCTGCCGCCTGTAACCATATCCATTCCAAGCTCCGGAGCAATGTCATGAAGATAGTTATTACTGTCCATTTCGTAATATTTCATTGGAGAAGCATAATTGGCAACGAAAAAGCCATATTGTCCTTTTCCTTTACGATCAATGCAAACAACGGATCTGCCCGCGCCAAAATTTCTTGTGTTTTCATGGATGCTGAGTTCAAAAAGGTCAATGTACTTATTATTTTCAAAGCTGATTAATCGGTCAAAAAACTTTTTTTCTCCTCCAAAAGTATCCGTATTGAGAAAGTAGATTTCTTCTTGTCCGTCACCATCGATATCTCCACTGGCTACACCTATCGCGTGCATCTCTTCGTCACTAAGTAATCCAGTAGCTACATTGACTAGTTTTTCGCCATCGCGTTTTAAGATTATGTTTGGGTATCCAAATCCCATCACTACAGCTTCAAATTCGCCATCTGTGTCAACGTCTGTAATAGCGACTCCATAGTTAAGTTGTTCCAAATTGTTTTCAATCAAGTGCGTAATTTCGCGAAAAGCCATTTGAGAGGTTAAACGATGGGTGCCATTAGCTCTCACTATGAGTCTCCAAATATTTTGGCATTGGTCTCTGCTTTAGATTTGTTTAAGTTATGCTGATATACTGAGGAATAGCTCTTCCCGCTTCTCTTCGGTTAAGTGCGATCCATACTCTGAAGTTTCAAAAGCTTCCGCGTATTGAATATTTTCGCCTTTGTCCTGACCATAAAGTTTGATTAACAAATCGCGGTGTTCGTCAGCAATTTGTTTGAATCGACTTAAACGCTGTTCTGCGAGCCATTTACGTCTGTCAATTGGATTTGGGGGGACTTCATCAAGCTTGCCTGCGTTGAAGGGTAACCATTCATAAAATTGCGATTCATGGCAGTGTAACATATCGAGTTTTTGCTCGATCACACTGTCAATGTTTACGGCTACATCAGGTTGAAATGGATATGGTTTTGAAAAACGGTCATAGGTGTACATAATTATTGGGTTTTGGTCTAGATGGCGAACAAAAGGGCAGATATTAGGAACTGTGACCATATAGGCGGCGTCTTGTACTATTATGGAGGTATAACGATGATCCGGATGATAATCATTGGGCCTATGTGTCAGAACTAGATCGGGGTTGAATTGACGGATTAGTTCAATTGTTTGATATCGGTTTTCGAGGGTTGGTTCAAGACGACCATCACCATTATCCAAGAGTTGGTATTCGATTCCTATGACATTTGCAGCGGCTTGGGCTTCGCTATTGCGCCGTTGTGCCAAAGATGCACCACCCATTTGGTGGTGCCCAGCATCACCATTGGTCATGGAAACGAATTTAACTTGGTGACCATGCTTGTTGTATAATGCGGCCAGGCCGCCAGTTTGGATATCGCAATCATCAGGATGGGCTCCAAAAACTAAAAGCTTGAGTGGCATGTTTACAACCTTGTTGGTTTGCTTCTCTTAGAATAATTATCTAGAGTATCATCCTTTTAGTTAGATCTCAACATTATTGTGGATCTTCATGTTGGCAAATTAGGAGAACCCTAAGTTGGTGTATTTGACTTTACTATTGTTGTTTGGTATTTCTATTTTTGCTATAATTTTCGGAGTTTGTTTGAGTGAACAAATAGTATTTGATCACTCAAAAAATAATAACGGAAGTTATATTCGGAACCCGAATTTATTTGTAATTATGAAGATTATTTCGCGAGTTTTTGTGTTTGGATTATTGTTTCTTTTAATATTGATAGTTAGCTGTAGTGAAAAAGAAAATGAGAAGGTAAAGCAACCTAGTATGAAATATGACCAAACCACCATACATGGGAAAGATGGTAGCAAGATGGTGTATATTTCGGGTGGAGAGTTTGAGATGGGTGATTCCTTCAGAGAAGGTAATGAAAATGAACTACCAGTGCATCGAGTTTATCTACACTCATTCTACATGGATATTAATGAAGTAACTGTTGGCCAATACAAGGAATTTTTGAAACAGAAGTATAGTAATGATTTGATGGTTAGTGATAGCAATCAATCAATTTCTTCTCGGCCCAATTGGAAGGAAATTGAAGCTTATTCTCCAACAGAGCAACATCCTATGGTATATGTGAGTTGGTATGATGCTATGCAGTATGCTACTTGGGTAGGGAAAAGATTGCCAACCGAAGCTGAATGGGAATATGCAGCTCGTGGCGGCCAAATTGGCTTGCGCTATCCATGGGGCAATTATATAGATATGACGTTAGCAAATTATGGAAGTAACAATGTTGGTCCATTATCTTCTGATGCTTATGCTCCTATACTTGCAGGGCCTCCTCCATCTGAGGCTCCTGTTCCTAAAACACTTAAGGGTGATGATTTAAGACAACAACTAGCTAGTTATGGGCTAAAAAGTATAGCGGCAAACGTATCTGAGTGGTGTTTAGATGAATGGAACGCTGATTTCTATCAAGAATGTAAAGATAATGGAGATATCAATGGGCTTATCCGCGACCCATTTTCCGGGGAAAAAGTTGTTGATATTGTAAGGGATTTCGCGACTATTACCACACCTCGTGTTTTGCGAGGTGGTGCGTGGAATAGTCATCATTTTAGAGTTCGAGTTTCTTATCGAAATAGCTCTTTACCAACATTTACTAGCAATAATGTTGGGTTTCGTTGTGTCAAGGATGCATTTCCTTGATACTTGAGTTTTGTCTTTTGGTTGAAGGCAAAAAGCCTGTTGTCTTACAAATTATACTTCGAATTATGTAGAGGAAAGAGGGCTCAATAATGTCTGCAAGACTGATGCCAACCGATATAAAACACCAATACCAAAATGATGGATACGTTTTAATTAAAAAATTGTTTTCAGAGCCTGAGTGTGATGAGTTGATTGACCGTTCAGTAACATTACACTCGAGAAAATCGATCCCCGGTTGTTTTCATAGTGTGTCAGAGTTGGAGTCAGATGGCGATCCGCTTCGAATCTATCCGCGAATGATGCACCCACACCGTGTGGATGACCTCTCTCTTCGATTTCTTAAACATCCACGAATTGTTGAGCTCCTTCGGGTTTTGTTAGATGGTGAAGCAATTGGTTTGCAAACAATGTTCTACTGGAAACCACCTGGTGCACGTGGGCAAGACTTTCATCAAGATGACTATTATCTTAGGACAGAGCCGAATGCTTGTATTGCCGCTTGGATGGCTTTGGATAATATTGATGAAGAAAATGGAGGTTTGATTGTGTTCCCAGGATCGAATACTGAGGATATATTGGAAATGTGTCCAACGGATACTAGTCAGTCTTTCACAGATGCCGCTGTGAAACCGCCTGATCAGTATGTTGAGCATCTGGTTGAAATGGAGAAAGGTGATCTCCTCTTCTTTCATGGACGATTAATTCATGGTTCGAGACCAAATCGTTCAGGCGCACGATTTCGAAAAACTTTCATCTGTCACTATATTTCGGCAGATTCGACAAATTATAATAAAGGTTATGACCCAATTGTTCATTTGAATTAAATTCGTTATATCAATTTTTAACACAGAAAAATATTTGGAGTCAGGCTAAAAATGGATAGAGATACTTATAGAGTGGCTATTCTGGGATGCCGAGGGAGAGGAAGAGCAGCTGCTTTAGCATATCATGATCATCCACGTACTAAAATTGTTGGTTTATGTGATTTGATTGAGGAACGTGTAGATGCGTTAGGCCAGCAGATTGATGTTACTGAACGTTTTACCAATTTAAATGAGATGATTGATCAAACGGCACCTGATATCGTTGCTATTCCAACCGGAACGGAATTTCATCATGGTTTATGTATGGCTGTGTTGGAGCATAGAGTTCATATTGAAGTTGAAAAACCTATGTGTATTGACTTGGTGCAGGCAGATGATATTATCTCGAAAGCGGAACGCCAAGGCAGCAAAGTCGCTGTGCACCATCAGGGTCGGGTAAGTCCCGCCATGCAGACGCTACAACATGCCGTCAATCAGGGATTGATTGGTAATATACGCTACATCTATGGTAGTGGTAAAGGCTATTATGGTGGTTACGGTTTAATGAATATTGGAACGCATATGATTAACAATATGCTCAGGTTTGGTGGTTCCTGCCGAAGCGTTGTTGCTCAGGCTACAACGAAAGGTCAACCGATTACTCCACAAGATGTGGTTCCATCGCCAAGTGGTATGGGGACAATTGCATGTGAGCATCTCACTGCTACACTTCAATTTGATAATGATGTCACCGCGACATTACTTCAACACCGGTTTGATAAAATGGATACTTCCGCTTATGTCATGGAGATATATGGTAGCGAAGGACGTCTCTTTTGGAAAGGAAACAACGCTTGGTGGCTTCCACAACCGCACTATTTTCCAAATGTTCAACAATGGGAAACTCTTGATCTTGTAGTTCCAAATCACTATAAATCAGATAATCAGTCAGACCCAAGTGATTATTGCTTTGTTGATGATTATGTCCGTGCACTGGATGAGGATGATGAACATGAATGTAGTGGTTATGAAGGTCGACATGTACTTGAAATTATGATGGGTGTTTTTGAATCAGCAGCTCGTGGGAAACGAGTCTTACTCCCACAAAAAGACCGAGGTCACCCGTTGTTGCGTTGGCGTACTGAATTTGGTTTGGGCAAATTAGAACCATTGCCACGTGATTATGGAAATTGGTTGTCAACTCAAGTTGATTAAAGCGAAATCCCCAGAAGTCCTCGGGTGAACTGAAAGTCCGTGTTTCCTTTTGCGAATAGTTTTGGTGTGTATTGACGTGAAGCAACTTCCAGAACTAGGTCAAGGAGGCTGGTGTCAATTTGGTCCAGGTCTAAGCTGTAGGTTGATTGAGTAGTAGGATCTGTTGAAAATTGGAGCAGTGGTATCATTCGATGGGATTGAATTGGGTGTCCAATTATGTGGGCAACCATTATGTCAACACCGGTTGCGCCCAATCCCGTTATTGTTTCAATCATATGGCTAGTTGGTGTTTCCATAATGTGTAGTCCTGGTTCGATTTGGCTTTCTCCGTAAGATATAGTAGGCTTCCAGTCTTGGTTACCAATTACTTCTGTTGTGTAATTGGAAGATTCTAATAGGGAAGCATTTTGAGGGATTACGATTGTACCACCTTCGCCAATAATGGTTTGGGTGAAGTCAGCCAAATCGGATGCAACACGGCTGGTTATTTTGCCTATTGACATTAATCCGATATTTAGGTCTCGCAGGGATCCCTGGCTATACGTGAGATCTTCCAAATCTGTGACTGATTGATTAAACCATTGTTCTATTTTTTGCGTTACAGCATCGATTCCACCATCGAGCTGAACGCTAGCCCAACCGTACTTTTTACTGTTGATTCCAAGTTGTGCTAGGTCATTTTTAATATAGTCGTTGTGGGTTTTTTCACACCCATGTTCAAGTAAAACACCTAAACCGACTATCGGATGGACCAAATGCCCAATTAGCGTTTGAGCATACAATCTTTCTGAACTTCCTCCTGAAGCGCCACACCCTTCGGTATGTGCCAGAGCGACGAAGCGTGAAATGCCTCTGCTACGCCCGAGTTTTTTCTGGTTCAATGCTTTGGTAATTAACTGAGCTATTTGACCGGAACAAAGGCTGGTGGGCAAAACAAGACCAATCTGATCCGTTTTGTTGCCATTTTCTGTTTGAATAGCTAGGAAATTTCTATTGGAACTCTTTGAAGTAGAAACTGATATTGACTGACCATCGGGTTTAGGTGCATTTAGGATCTTGTCTGTATTGCTGGCGTCGTTTTGTTGCCAATTACGCCATATTGATACTTGTGAGTGTCCTGCTTCCTCTCCAATGCTTGGTGTTCCAGAGGCTATTTCCACAGTCAGGTTGAGCATGGATGCACCCAACTTTTCCATTGATTCACCGTCTTGATAAGCACCAGCATTAACATCCATATCTTTTTTGAGCAAATTGTATCTATCCGTGGTGGTAACGATTTTAATTGTTGGGACAAATGGGAAGTTGGTGATTGAACCGTTCCCGGTAACAAAAAAGATAATGTTGCTTCCTGCAGCAACCTGACCCGCAATACTTTCAAGATCATTTCCTGGGCTATCCATGAAATAATAACCGGCATCATGCATCGGTTCTCCATACTCAATGACGTGGTCAAGACGAACCTCAGGATGTCGTTTCATGGCAGCACCTATCGACTTGATGGCGATATTGTAAAGTCCACGGAAATTGTTTCCTCCGGATGGGTTTCCTTCAGCTGTATGTCCATGCCAACTGGCTTTTTCTTGAAACCTTTCAACAGTTGACAGAAATTTTCTCGCTACCTCAATCGAGCTTACATTTTGTAGAACGTAACTTTCTGCGCCAATGAGCTCATCTGTTTCTGCTAGGTTTGCACTTCCTCCATGCCGTATCACTTCTTTGGCTACATACGCCGCTAATGGATTACCGGAAACGCCCGAGAAGGCATCAGATCCTCCACACTGAAGCGCGATCTTTAGGTTTGAGAGTGGTTGGGATGTTCGACCCATCTTGTTGACTGGTTCGATCCAAGATTTTACGATATCTGCTACTTGGTCCAAGCTTTGATCGAAACCGCTTTTAATCGAAAAGAATCGATGCAGAACGTCTTCGATAGGATAGTTATTTTTGACCAGATAGTCATGGAGCATTTTGTTGGTTACTGTTTCGTTTTCATAGTCAATAGCAATACACGCACCTATGTTCGGGTGTGTCATGAACCCAGCAAGTGTTTGGAGCAATAAATCCAGATTATTGGGAGTATTCGCTTCGCCGCCTTCAGTATGAGTTATAGAGACGATGCCGTCAACTTGGGCTAGATCATCAGCTACACCAAGAAAACGTTCTTCAATGATCTTGGCAAAACTGGCAGTTTTTGATGTTGTGCTGAGGATCCCTATGAAGTTTCGTGTGCCAACGCCTCGGTTACCAGGTCGTTTATATCCTTCAAATAGGTGCTCCGTATCATATCTTGAAATTTGTGTGCCAGGTTGAAAATTTTCTGGATCGAGTTCATAACGAGGAATATCATTGCTAAAGTTTGGAGTGTCGGGTAATTCGAAATCTAGATTCCGAATTGAAAGCGACTCCAGCATTTTTTTGTTAGATACGTAATCACCGGGATTAATCGGCTCAATCGCTGTTCCAAACGGTAAACCCCATGAAAGCAGATATTGTCCGATTGGAATCGAGTCAACGGCAAACCGATGCCCTTCCAGAATAGTATGTGAAATGGAGAAGGGGTGATCGTTATAGTGAATTTCTGTTCCAACTTCAATGACTTTTGTAGCAATTGCGACGTTATCGCTTGATGTTGGTAGTAGTCCAATCTCACTGAATTCGTATTTTTGAGCCATGGAATATTTATTTCCTCATTGATTTGTTATCTGTGTTATTGAAAGCCGGTGGAGAGAAAATCGCTGGCTTTACCCAGTATAGACGGTTTCATTTCCCACTTGTTGCATAATCTTGGCTAATAAGAACCGTTTGTTTTTTCTGTTCTTCGATAAATATATTTTGACTATCTACGGATAATTAATTATAACTGACCCTAATATTGATGATAAGCTAAAAATTTAGACGATACATTCTCAATGTATTTGGATAACTGTCGATATATTAGAGTATATCACCTCAGAGTACGGTTTGATAGAGGTTGGATGATGAACATTTCAAGCATTTCAGCAAACTTTTCTCGTAAGTTTTTTGTTGATAGTCAATCCCGATTGATGAAGTCTGGTAGTGAGAAAACCAAACACAACCAAATGGTGGATGGTGATGTTCACCTTAATGCTGATCAGGAAAATTCAGTAGCTTCTTATCTTTTACCGGGGTTACCCAGCATGCAAAAACAGCTAACGTCACTCTTGCCATCGTTGGACCTGCCAGTTAATGATAATTTAAAGCGGGCTTTGGATTTGGCTAATCAGTTTCATAACCGGCATAGTATTATACAGCCAGCACTTTCCATTTATGGAACTATGGTTCAGGCAAAAATTGAAGCTAGCCAACCTAACTCAGATGATACGAGTACCCAATCTTTAAACCATCTTTTCCAACCAATAAATCTTACTGAGCACTTTGACCAACCCGTTAATAAACAAAATTACCCTTATATTGATATCTTGTCTGGATTGGTTGATAAGGCTCCACAGGGAAATTCGATTATAGACCGCCTGCTGTAAACATCCTCAAAGCTGGTCGTGTTTGTCGCCAATGCCATTGTTTGCTTCATTCTTCTTAAGATGGTTTGGAATTGAGGCGCTTTAGATAGGCACTTTAACAATTATCCTACTTCAAGCGCAAATTTTTCCTATATGACCCAGTATTTCCAGAGGTCTTCTGGTATCTCATAGCGGAACGCAGGAGCGCGTCTTCGGTGATGATGCCAACGAGCGAAAAGTGCTATTCTGGGGGAATCATTGATGTTCATTGATCCGTCGTGTGTCAAATAGGAATGCCACAGCACGACATCACCTGCACGAGCCACAAACTCTTTGCCACCAGTTTCAGGGTTATCGCAGAAAAGATTCCATGAAAAGTTCTTTGTTCGGAGAAAGCTACCATCCACATGGGTGGAGTTTTCTAGGAAATAGCGATGTGCCGTGTGGTGGCTGCCGGGCCAGAATATAAATGCGCCACCGCTTGGTTCTACGTCATATAAATATGTAGTTGCACCGATCATGAATGGAAGCCATCGTCCTCCGTAGGCGTCGATATGTCCGGATTGGGGCATCTGCCAAGATTTATCCTGTTCTGGCCACCGTATAATGGGGATACCGCCGCTGGGGACAAATGCACCACCGCCAAGTTGTTGAATAATAGGTGTGAGCGCTGGGTGATGAACTAAAGCTGATTCTGGAGGATCATACTGGTATCCATCCAATCCTCCCTGTTTAGGCCAAGTTTCAGGTGTTTCGAGACTTGTTTCCAACTCTCGCCAGATTTGTTGTCGCCAGTGATCGATTGATGCTTGATCCAGTAGGTTCTCCAGAATCAGAAAACCAAAGGTCTTAAAATGTGAAACTTGGTTATTGGAAAGGGGGGCGTAAGAAGCCAAGTGTAACTCCTTGTCTAAGGGTGCTAGGGGATAGCATGTTTGTCATCTGGCAATGTCCTTTGTCGCTGATTGTCAGATTTTAATTTATTTTAGCATGGTCTTCATCTATTTCAATAAAACAATGTAGACGTTCGATAGCCTGCCTTATGGGATATTGTTGTAAGCAATTGGTTGTTGAGTTCAAAATTTGGTGTTGTCGTGATACTAATTCCAATATTAAATAACTTAGTTTATATTGTTAATGCTAGCTTTCCGCTGCAATATGATATAGAATCAATGAGTGGTTCTAGTGAATATATGTTAAGTGGTTTTTGGGTATTATTTTTTTTAGGGTGGTTAATTATAATGAGATATATTTTTTTGCGGCTTGTTGCTGTTTAGTGTTGTTTTGATATCATTTTCGGTGGCTTGGGCCGATTTTCTGCCTGAGGCAAATGGTGATGAATTTGATCTTGAACATGGTGAAGCGATTGCTGGTATTCTACCCAGTCCTCCCAAAATTGATGGTAATTTAGATGATTGGAAGTATGCTATTTGGATTGCTTTTGATTCTAAAGAAGACATTTTATGAGGCCATGCTGACTGGAAAGGAAAAGATGATATCAGTGTGACTTGGTCAACAGCTTGGGATAAAGATAATTTCTATTTTGCAGCTGCAGTTCGTGACGATAAATTTACACCAGGTCCTGATACTGACAATGCTTGGAAAGGAGACTGCATCTTTCTCTATATTGATTGGGAAAATCTCCAAGTAGGTTCCCCACAGTGCAAACCCAATTTTTCTCTCATTAAGAATAAAGAACTGACTTTGGCCAAAATCCGGATATTCATCTTTCCCCAATTGCTATTAAGCGTACCCCAGCACTGGGAAAGGGGGGTATGATTTACGAGGTTGCTATGCCTTTTAAGCATAGTACTAAGAGAAAGATTAAAGGAGGAGATCATGTTGGTTTTACTCCCGGATACGAGGAAGGGTTTAACGACCCTGCTGAACAGGGAGTCTTCCTTTGCTGGAAGGGAGCAAATCCGGATAAAGCAGAATTATTAGGTAAATTGACATTTGGAGGTCCGCTTGCCGTCGATTCCAGGAACAAGCTAACAACAAAATGGGGGGATATCAAAACGCAGGAATAGAAGGTTGGAAATATGCTAACTTAAAGGGAATAAAATGAAAAACAATGTTTGCAGTTTACTTATATTTTGTGTGGTTTATGCATTCATTACCTCAGTTCAAGCGGCTGGCTTTTTGCCGAAAGCAAACGGCAAGGAATTTGGCCTTAAGTATGGTGAAACCATTGCCAGAAAGTTTGTAAAGGCTCCGAAAATTGATGGTAATTTGGATGATTGGCAAGGAGCTGTTTGGATCGCTTTCGATACAGAAAAAGAGCTTTTGCGAGGCAAGGAAACCTGGGATGGTAAGGATGACATAAGTATGACTTGGTCAGTTGCCTATGACAATGATAATTTCTACTTTGCAACGGCAGTACGTGACGATATATTCTTTCTAGGGCCTGATGATGGTAACGTTTGGAAAGGAGATTGTATATTTCTCTATATCGATTGGGAGAATAAGAAAACAGGTGCTCCAGATTGCAAACCGAATTTGTCCTTCATGAACAAAGAAGCATAAAGTGCTTAATTTTGGTAAACATCCCGAAGTAACAAAATCGAAAATTGCTGTTGAACCCAATGCTGATTTGGGTAAAGGCGGAATGATTTATGAGGTTGCCATGCCTTTCAAATATATAACTACGGTCAAGGTTGCCAAAGGACTTGAAGTTGGAATGACGTCTGGATACGAAGAAGGTTGTAATAATAGGTGTCTTTCTCGACTGGGGTGGTATTAATCCGGATAAATCAGAACTATTAGGGAGGATGAAATTTGGTGGACCAATAGTTCCGTTGAGTGTCGAAGCTAGTAATAAATTGACAACATTCTGGGACGTTGTCAAGGGTGAGTAAAATTTAGTTTGTTATCTTTATGGCGTTTGAGCAGTCAGGTCTACATTTGGGCTAATTGCTTAACGCCTTTTGTCTTTGATGAATTAGTTGGGTTTATTTAATTTTGAATCATTCCTGCGTTTAGGAGCTTTTGATCTATAATCCTCATAGGCTTTCAGTATCGACCATGTTTTTTAATAATTTTCCCTGTAGCAAAGTATCTGTATAGTTACCATCATACCCTATTTGAGCTTCATCAGCGAATTAGTCGACCAGCCTTGTACTGTCTCTGCCAAGGATATACGTGTCGTAGAACGAAAGGGGTGCTTCAAGCCAATCTGAAGGAAACCTAAAATAATATTATATTTTTATAGAGCAAAAGTTGTTACAGAACTGAATAGCATTGAAAAACGTGACATTCCTTGTGATAGAATAATGACGTAAAGGTTTAGTCTTTATAATTATCATGATTTTCTAATGTCGAAATATCTTAGTCTTGGATACAATTTCGAAATAATTAAAATGGGATTCATTTGTTAACTCAGAGATAAGGATTATACGCAGCCTGCCATAGATACTGATGGGGATAACTATGAAAAATTTAACTTACTTTCTTGATCAACCTGGTGGTAATTTCACCGCTACCACCGAATTAATATCTGAGCCGGGACCGGGTGAAATTCGTTTACGCACTCTTAAGACGTCGGTTTGCCAGTCAGACGTTGTCATACATCAGCAGGGTCTCCCGCGGATCAAGCAGTGGCCTGCTATTCTATTCCATGAAGCTTGTTGTGTGGTCGATGCCGTTGGTAGCGGGGTTGAAGAATATGTTTCGGGTGACCTGGTTGGATTAGGGTGCGACATTCCATGTGGCGATCTATCCTGTATTTACTGTGGAATTAATGGTACTGGAGACTGGACTAGCTGTCCGAATACTCAGGCGACAGGCCATGAGTTTCCGGGCTTTGCACGTTTGTATACTATTCTTCCCGATTGGTTTGTTAAACTGGGGCCCATTGTTAAGTTTCCTAAAGATTTTGATCCAAGTTACGCTTGCCAATTGGAACCGTTAGCTTGCTGTCTCGAAGGCATGACGCGTGTCAATAATTGTATCGAAAACCGAATTGTGGTACTCATTGGGGCAGGATCACAGAGCACCTACGCTCTGCAATGCGCACAAGCGATGAACGCCCGTAAGATCATTGTTATTAATCGAGGAAAAGACCGGCTTGAGCGAGTGATGAAAGATTTTGGTGATGATAACGTACTCGGGATTCGTTGGGATGAACAGGTAGTTGATAATGTTTTCAAGGCGTGTCAACCATTCAATGAACCTCATTTCCTGATGGTTAATGCTCCATGTCGAGAAGCATATGAATTGGCACCTAATCTGATGGGGTATGGTACGGTACTTGATGGTCACGCAGGTGTTAAAGGTGCATCAGGTAAGCCAAAAATTCCACATCAGGTTGATCTTAACAATGATATTCACTACCGCCTGCAATGTTATCAAGCTACACATGGTTCTAGTATGCATGGTATTCGTTTAGCACATCAGTTCTTGACAGAAGGTCGTTTGCCAAAGATCGGGCTGATGACTAATGATACAGAGCGTTTTCAGCATACCAAGCTGGATGCAGCTATAACCCGTGCATCTGATTCTGACAGTCTAAAGGTTATTGTTGACTGGGATCAGTAATCTGGATTGCTGTGATTAAGAAGCATATTGAAGATTAATGATCTGTTCCATGACTACCTATCTGATGGTGTTCGTACAACTGGTAGAATCTTATGGATAAGTTAATTGAAAATTGGCCGAAATTTGCAGTTGATGTTGGCACACATTTGGGACTGACCGGACGGCTTTTCGGTGTTGTTATCTTAATTCTATTGTATCCGGTGTTGTATGCCGGTAGCCGAAGATTGGTTCATGCTACGTTCGACCGACTACTAGCTTGGATTATTAAAGAGGATTTGAATTTTAATAAGCGTAGGCTCGCGAAACGTCTTGCGCTTTTCTTCTTTGCTTGTGTTTTCTACGCTGCTTTGCCTAATCTGTTGAGTGGTTATATCACCGCCATCCAGTTGACCAGAAACATCAGTATGGTTTGCATCGCGTTGGTGGGAACTCTTGTTTTTAGTTCGTTACTTGATGTGTTTTTGACTGTTTATAGTTCGTCTCGGACCTCGCAGGATATTCCACTAAAAGCCACTGTACAGGTAGTCAAAATCGTTGCTTATTTCGTCTGTGGGATCTTCATTGTCTCGCTAATTCTGAATAAAACGCCTTTGTATTTGTTCAGTGGTCTGAGTGCCTTAGGTGCTTTGCTCTTGCTGGTTTTCCGAGATTCAATCCTTGGTTTTGTTGCAGGTATTCAGCTAATTGCTAACCAAATGGTAGCTAAAGGGGATTGGATAGAAATGCCTAAATACGGTGCTGATGGGGATGTCATCGAAATTGCGCTGACTACTGTCAAAGTGCAAAATTGGGATAAAACTATCACGACCATTCCGACCTATGCGCTAATTGGGGAATCATTCAAGAATTGGCGTGGAATGAAAGAAGCGGGTGGTCGGCGAATCAAGCGGACTATTAACATTGATATTTCAACTATTAAGTTTTGTGATGGAGACATGCTGACTCGGTTCTCCAAAATTCAGTATATTGCGGACTATATTCAGGCCAAAAAGGACGAACTTTCTACTTATAACAACGAAAATGAAGTTGATGATGCCAGTTTAGTTAATGGAAGAAGGTTAACCAATGTAGGCACGTTCCGTGCTTATACCATAGCTTACTTGAGACATCATCTGATGATTAATCAGGAGATGACTTTTCTGGTGCGGCATTTAGCTCCAACTGAGCACGGTTTGCCAATCGAGGTCTATGTATTTAGTAAAGATACGATTTGGGCTAATTATGAAGGCATTCAAGCTGATATTTTCGACCACTTGTTGGCAGTGGTACCGGAGTTTGACTTAAAAGTTTTCCAAAACCCTTCAGGGGCTGATTTTCGTCGACTTATTCCTCAAAGGGAGGGTGAGTATAATACTATTGCACATAAGCAGACAGATAGCCTGTAGGTTTTCAAATCAACGAACCTCAACATAGATTATGGTATCTGTGTAGCAATTAAGATAAACGTGATTTTATATAAATGCTAATCTAAATTCAGTTTGCAGTAATTTCTGTAGTTCTGTAGATTTTAGCATGGAAATCATCCTTGATGAATGGGTTAGCTTAGTAAACTTCAATATTGCTTATTTTGGGCCTTTTGATATTATTCTTAATGGAGTTCCATTGTTGATCGCGATTCCGAGGATTAGGCTAAGAGTTAATCAATCAGCATCGCTTTTTTTCAGGAGTTGATCCATGGATTTTTCGTCCGTAGTGGGGGGTGTCTGTTGAGCTGGTATTCAGGACAATTCATGATCCCACGATAAATTAATTTTCAGTCATAAAAGTAAGGAGTGAATCAAATGGGCAAAATTAAACTTGGCGTTATTGGCGCAGGAGGGATTGTTCGCCGATTACATCTACCTGATATTGCAGGAGGAGATGATTTTGAAGTAACTGTTATTAGTGGTAGAAAGGAACACCGTTTAAAACAACAGGCAGAGGAGTTTGGTATTCCGCATTGGACACAAGACTATGAAGCTATTGTTTCAGATGATTCTATCCAAGGAATTATTGTTGGGACGCCACACCCACACCATGTATCTTGGGGAATAAAGGCTATAGAAGCTGGAAAACATGTGTTGATGCAAAAACCACTCTGTGGTGATATGGCTGAGGCAAATAATTTCGTAGATGCAGTAAAAAAAAGTGATCGTACGGTTATGTGTTTGCCTCATTTTGGTGCTCCCGTTTACAAAGCCAGGCAACTTATTGCTGAGGATGCCATCGGTAGGGTTTCGGGGGCTAGGTGGCGGTCTAGTCATGGTGGACCTGAGATATATTATGCTGAAATTCGAGACTTGTTTGGCGAAAAGTCTGATGACCTGTGGTTTTTCGATTCAAAACGGGCTAGTGTTGGGGCGCTTTTTGACATGGGAGTGTATGGTATATCGAATCTCGTTGCTATACTTGGTACGTTTAAGCGTCTTACTGGTTTTGTCTCTACTTTCGATAAGCCTACAGATCTTGAAGATGTCGCCACGCTAGTGTTAGAAACAGAGGAAGGTGGAATTGTTACTGCTGAGACCAGTTGGTGCGATCCGTCTCGCACTTCTGAAGGTAGCATCCATGGTACAGCAGGGAAGTTCACCTTCCCTGGTAAAGACGGTGCAGCATTGAGCCAGTTCACACCAACGTCTTATACACGTGAGCATGCACCTGTTGACGTTAAGGCTATTGATTGTGCAGACAGTAATCCGGGAGGGATGCATGAACATTTTGCTCGGCACATTCGTGAAGGAACACAACCACCATTGTCAAATGCTTATGCAGCACGCCATGTGACTGAGATTATGCTGGCAGGAATTGAATCATCGAGTACTGGGCAAGTGATTGAACTAAAAACACGAGTTGATGTTCAGTGAGTTTAGTTTCAGTCGCTTTCTTGGGATCGTTAAAGTCTCTAGTCGTACTATTTCTCATATCAAATAGCTTGCCGTCGACAGTTGGTTTAAAAAATAAGGCTCTTCTAGTCAATGGAGGTTATGTCGACCTTCAGGAAAAAGATCACTTTAAGATTAAGGATAAGCAGATTACACTAGAAGCTTGGATTTATCAGGAAAAGCCTGTACCTGTATGGTCCGGGATTTTTTCTTGTGTCTGGGGTAGTGGGAGCGATGAAGGTGGATATGCTTTAATGTCAGATGGGAAGAGTGGATTGATGTTTGAATTTGTTCCACGTGGTTATGGTGCTTTTTTGCCCACAGCTCCTGATACAATAACACTCAAAAACTGGCATCATGTTGCTGCAACTTATGATGGTCGGAAAATGCGACTTTATATTGATGGAGAGGAAAAAGGTGGACAAGTAGTTGAATCAGACGGAATTGATTATGATCCCTCTAATAGTCTTAGCATTGGCAGGTTTCAGGATAATGATGAGAATTTTCGCTGGATTGGAATGATTGATGAAGTTCGGCTTTGGAGTGTCACACGATCTCCTCGCCAGATAAAAGCGTCGGTGCAGAAACGCCTCAAAGGTGATGAAGCTGGATTGGTTGGATATTGGAATTTTGACGATGGGAGTCCAATTGATCGTTCCATTTATGGGAATCATGGTACGTTGTACGAAGGCGCTGAAATTTGTTTAGTGGATTTGGTTCTTGCTGGTTCGAATGAACCGATTTCAGCCGTCTTAGTTCGTACATTGGAAAAAACAGGTATTAAGAATCTGGAAGAGGTAGTTGAAAATCTCAGTCAGCTTGGGTTAGAAGCACCCGTTGCTGTATCTATTTTACAGACAAAACTGGAGAATGATGACCCAAATGTCCGTTTTCAAGTCGCTTCAGCATTGTATAAGATTGATCCTTCAACAAAAAGAGCAGTTGTTCCTGTCTTGCTTGAGAGTTTTAAAGTTAATGATATAGGTTTGCGGACTCAAATTGCTTCTAAGCTTTATGAAATTCAGCCATCGTTATTGGATGATGACATCATATCGCAGGTAATCCCTGCCTTGCAATCGTCAGAAGAGGATGTTACCGAAATTGCAGTTGATGTGCTAGTCAGAATTGGTGGAGATGCTGTTATATTCGTTGTTTCCCTTTTGCAAGAAATTGGTTTCGCAGCAGATACTCAAGTAACTATTTCCTCAATTCAGATCCTCAGTCGTATTGGTCAGGATGCAGGTTCTGCAGTTCCGGTACTAATCGAGTTAGTACAGCATTCAGATTGGTTGGTTCGTGCAGAGGCAATTGAGGCTATAGGTGAAATTGGCAATGCTACTGTTGATGTGGTTTCCGTGTTGGTTAATTTGTTACAAGACCCGAATGGATCTGTACGCGGCAATGCAACGCTCGCACTAGGTCAGGTTCATGCTGTTTCCGCAATTTCAAGTCTGAGACATCTACTGACTGACGAAAGTCCGTATGTTCGAAAGAATGCAGTGCAGGCATTAGGCGGATTTAAAGAAGAAATCGATTCGATTATCCCGGATTTGATAGGCAAGCTAGAAGACCAAGATAACGAAGTTCGGTATCAGGCTGCGGCCATTTTAGGCGATATTGACGCTCAATCCTCGGTTCGTGACCTAATTAAATTATTCAAAGATCGTGATAGTCGTGTTAGGATAGGCGCTGTGGAAGCGCTTGGAAAACTTGGAGCTAAGGATGCTGTTGACAACCTCAAAAAAAACTCTATTGGATGAAGAGCCGATTGTTCGTGTCTATGCGGCATCAGCTTTGAAACGCATCAGGAACGCTAGCTCGGCTGAGTATTAAAAAACGAACTTAAAAGGTGACTTACAGTGGCAGAAAACGATATCTCCGTAGCTGTTAATATTAATGGTATAAAGATGAAGACACCGATTATGACGGCCTCGGGGACGTTTGGATATGGGAGTGAATATACTGATTTTGTTGATTTAAATCAACTTGGAGCTATCGTGGTCAAGGGTATTACCAATGTCCCATGGACGGGTAATGAAATGCCGCGTATTGCAGAAACGCCTCAGGGAATGCTGAATTCGATTGGGTTGCAGAATGTCGGTGTGGAACGTTTTATCAATGAAAAGTTGCCTTACCTCAGTTCATTTGATGTTCCTGTAATTGTCAATGTCTGTGGCAAGACAGAAGAAGAGTATGTTGAAGTCGTTGAGAAATTGTCCCAGGCAGGACATATAGCGTCTATTGAGCTTAACATTTCCTGTCCGAATCTGAATTGTGGAGGAATGAGTTTTGGCGTTGATCCCAACCTGACATATCAACTTGTCCAGCGTGTTCGTGAAAAGACTGATCTTCCATTATTGGTAAAGTTATCGCCTAATGTAACTGATGTTACTAAGATAGCGGTGGCTGCGGAGGACGCAGGTGCGGATGGACTCTCGGCTATTAATACATTACTTGGTATGGGGATTGACATTAAGACTCGGAAACCACTGATTGCAAATGTAGTCGCGGGACTATCTGGTCCAGCGATTAAGCCGGTAGCTTTGAGAGTGGTATGGCAAGTTTACAATACGGTAAAAATTCCGATCATCGGCATGGGTGGTATTATGAAAGCGGAGGATGCCATCGAATTTTTTTTGGCAGGGGCGTCAGCTGTTGCGGTTGGTACAGCCAATTTCGTCAATCCCAGTGTCTCAATTGATATTGTGTCTGGGATTCGGGAATATTTGAATCAGCACCAGATAGGTTCACTTCAAAAACTGGTTGGTAGTTTGGAGGTTGTGGCATGAGGGATTTTATTACACTTGATGATCTATCAAATTTTGAGATTGAACAAATTTTTCGATTGGCTGACCAGATGAAAGAGCAACCTGCTACTTGGGCGGGTTTCTGTAAAGGGAAAATTTTAGCCACTCTATTTTTCGAACCCAGCACACGAACCCGACTGTCCTTCGAAAGCGCGATTAGCCGTCTTGATGGCCGTGCATTGGGTTTTACTGATCCGACCTCTTCCTCAATTGCCAAAGGCGAGACCATTGCGGACACGGCTCGCATGGTTGCTAATTATGCTGATTTAATTACTGTTCGGCACAATTGGGCTGGTTCAGCACGTGTGATGGCAGAATATGCACAAGTGCCAGTTATAAACTGTGGTGATGGTGGACATAGCCATCCTACCCAAGGGCTGATTGATCTCTATACGATGATAAAACGACAAGGGAATATCCAGAAAAAAACGATTGGTATCTGTGGTGATCTGCGATATAGTCGTGCTGCGCATTCTCTGGCTATTGGAGTTGCTAGATTTGGAGGACAATTGGTTCATATTGCTCCTTCTGGGTTTCAAATGCCAGAATGGGTGATCACCAAATTGAAACATCTTTATGGTGTTGAGCCTACAAAAGCAGATCGAATTTCTGATGTCATCGGCAATCTCGACGTAATCTACGTTAATCGGTTACAAGCAGAGCGACTCCCTCCAGGAATTGATCTGCAGTCGGCACAGAAAGCCTACCAATTGAACTCAACAATCATGGAAAGTGCAAAATCGTCATCTATGATTATGCATCCACTACCACGTGTTAACGAATTAACCTATGAATTGGATGGTGATCCACGAGCAGCCTATTTTGAACAGTCGGCGAATGGGGTACCGGTAAGAATGGCATTAATGGTCAGCCTACTAGGGTTAGAACATTTGGTTTTGACCAAACCTCCGGAACAAGAGATCATGGAAGATTTACAACAATGTAAGAATCCGAATTGTGTTACTGGTAAGGAAGACTATATTCTTTCAAAGTCGGAGGTCTTAAGTAGCCAACCAATGGTTAGAATCTGTTCCTACTGTAATGAATTGAAAGATTAAACCTGTGCTAAACTAGACAGAAATTTTTCATTTGCGAATGCTAGGCTTGATAGTACAATTTGAACACGCTTCTTTCAAGTGTTGGCGCCGGATTTTCCAAAGGTCAAAAGCTTTAACGAGGGCTGAGTCAGCCTTTCCTACTTTACCTTGTTGTTGTAGGCCAAGGTTGTAAAGAGTCGTATCAAGTTCAGCTGGTGGAATAGGACAGACTCCGGTGCGAAAAGCCAATCCCCTAACTTCTGTTACTGCTCCATCCTGTGTTACTATGCGGTCGATATTGCCAAAAGGGTCAATACAATCGCACGGCATTGACACTTCCGCCACATGATAGGCGGTACTGAATTCATGTGTAACACCCAAAACCAATATGTAGCCATTATTGTGTATGAGCCTGCTGATTGGACTGTTTGCGGTCCAGACACCGTTTTCAAGGTGACCCTCGCAATATTCTGTTGCTTTAGGACCAATGGTAGCTATGGCATGGGTTGGATGAAGGCTGCGCACCGCTTCTGACCTTCGCCACATTGTGTCAGGAATAGCACCGTTAATGGTTGGGGTAGTCATCGGATTAAATACTTTGGCACTCCGATGATTAAATGATGGCATCATTAAAGTTCCTCTATTACCGATCACTTCCAGCAAAGCTTCAACAACTGTATTTGCACCACCGATAGGATAGCCGATCTTAGATAATGCACTGTGGACTATCAGATCCATGCCGGATTCTAAGCCGAGTCGATGCAAGTCGGCAACCAACTGTGATTTTGAGATTCTGTCTTTGGCTTTAATTAATTTGACGTATCCGAGTTCTTGGTGAGCTTCAAAGAAACTTGTCACTCGTTTCAAAGAAACTTTTTCACTGTATTCAATTGAAAGCATATCAGAAATTTCTTTTAAGGATCTGTTGCTATCCGCCCAGAATAGTGCCCAAGGTTTAAGACGAGACTTCTCCATCTTTAATCGTATTTCTGAACTGGTATTATTTCCCCAATCTGGTGCGAGCGGTACTGTTCGGTGCGGATAGATTTGACCATCAATGTCTTTTACCTGAGTTTGTCCCTTTCTGAAAACAGGTCGAGATGTCATACCTGAGGTCGTTGCTTGTACTTGAAGTTGGCAATTATCCAAGTGCTCAAGAATCGCTTTCTGATTTCCTCCCCACATCCAACGTTTCAGGCGATTAACCGTTTCTTGGTGACCATGGCGAATATAATTTGCTTTGGCTGCTGATTTTGCAGGTAATTTCCGTAGTTGGTTAATTGTCCAATCGGTTTCTGATGTAGTCAACTCAATCACTTCCTGACTGCCTGCATCAGCTAAATAACAAAGATATCCTGCTATAGCGGTTACGCAGGTCGCTAATCCTTTTGGGTCAATTAAGTTGATGGTATCAGCTGAGGAATGGTATGCATCAAATCCTACGTTTTTCGCTTGGTGATGGGTAGTTAGCCAAGGTGCAGGGAATCCATACTTGGGGTCGCCAATGAGTGTGTCCAATGTTGAAACAAACGGTTCCAAATGAAGTTGGTATCCTGGGTTGCTTAGGGCAAGGGTTGCATTAATGATGGCTTCACCTACCCGGTCAACGAAACCAGCTGACATTGGAATCGTAGCATGCCATTCCAACCTGCTGTTACAGACCTCAGATTTTGATCCGATAGTATCTACGACTACACCAGCCAGTGGTGTCTGAAAACGTCTGGCTTCTTCAAGGTATTTAAAGAAACCATAGCATTCATAAGCGTTAAGAAATCGGATGCTCCGTTTGGGGCGTGTCAGTCGCTTTTGAGCGATCAATTCTGCTATTATTCGGGCCGCTTCAACACACAAAGTTACTCCTGAAGCATTGTCATGTGCTCCGGGTTCTGCGCTATGAGCCAAAACCCAAAGTTCATCTTGCGGATCGTCAGCACCACGGATGATTCCGCTAACTACATCGTGTGAACCATCGTATCGATCAATATCGATTTGAGCACGTACCATTACTTTACCGTATTTCTGAAGCAATTGACGCAATTTAATACCTTGTGTCTTTGAAATTACTAACCCTAAAAAATCTTGTCGATCGTTTGTTACCCCAATAGGAATGCCACCCCAACCGAATTTAGTCCAGCCAACGGCATCAGGTAAGTTAGGGATTAGTCGATCGGTTATGACACCAACAGCACCTGTGTTGATCAATTTTTGTAGATGGTAGCGAGGGTTGAGGTCTGTCAGGATCATCTTGCCTGCCAATGCTTTGGCAGGGATGCGGTCGAGTTCTTTCCGTGAATTTATTGTGACTATCTGACTCTCTATGCCTTCAGTAGGTGTGGAACCACTCCACTGAATAAGGTGCCATGGATTTTCGTGGTAATCTAGCAACTGTTGGTCCACTGGAGCGATGATATCGACCGTTGCCTTTTTAACGTTAGCTGCGTGGTGAATAATCCAGCGACCCGAGCCTATTTCCCCTCCAGTGGGTAAGGAAGTGACTTCAACATCGGCGTCAGCGTCTTGGTAATAACGAACCAATGTCTTTGTAGTGTCATGGAAGTGATCAAAAGAATTCCACTGATCGGTTTCGATGATCGTGGCTAATGTTTTCATTAATCGGTCTTCTTTTACCTGGTGGCTCAATAAAGGCAAGGTTTTTTGACAAAATTTTGTTAAGGAAATAGGAATTGACCAAGTCATAAGATTACTTTCTGATAAATAAACAATAAATCGATGAGAAATCTAAACTCACAGTTAACACTATAACACCTGTACCCGCCAGAGTAAATTGGGAACCTTTCTGGCTGGTTGTGCTAACTAGAGCTCAGAGGTATGGAAAATGAGTAGTAACTAGACTGAGACTAGGTAAACTTATTCTGAAACGTTCCCATTTCAAAAATTCTCTCTGAGACTAATTTAGTTTTGTGTCCCGGGCAAGTGGCGCTAGCAAAAATGAGCTGTATGGTACCTATCAGACGGCAGGAACTGGACCCAGTATACAGGTTAATGAAAGTTGGGGATCTGGGGTGGAGGGAATGTCCAAGATGTTGGAAATACATCACCAAGTCCTTTCACCATATACGTCTACGAAACAGGTTGGAATTCTAGCGGATCAGCTAGCGTTAACATCGATGGCCCCCCGATAATATCCGAGGTCACTGGTGTATTCAAAGATGAAGTCAATAGGGGAGCTACATTGGATTGGTTCGGAACAAAACAAACTGCAGTTTACCATGAGCAACATTCAGAGTGTCGAATCGTTGCGTTTAAGCATAGAGGACGTTTATTTTTCTGCTAAGCAGCCGATTTAGCTAAGAACCAGCTATTAGCCCAATCTGGTACAGCTCTGTTAACGCCAGCCTCAGTCATTTCAAAAAACATCTTGGGATTTCTTTCATAGCCTAGGATCTAGAGTTCTCCTGAAGAGGAGTTTTAAGTTACATCTAAAGTTATTGATAGGGATATGATCGTTTTATTTGTTTTGTAGGTGTATTTCTTTAGGTAGGAGTTTATGTTACGATAATGCTAGTTGCAGGCTTTCAGAATTTACAATACGATCTGTTTTCTTGCTAGAAAACAAGACAACAAGTCACAATATTTTTTGTCCTAATAACTAAAATATGAATATGTAGGGACACAAGCAATGTGTAAACTGGTAGATGCCAGAGAAGTCCACCTAATTAAGGGAGGTAGTTTAAAACGTGTTTTCTCCATTTTTTTTAGTGAGCAGTCTATATTTAACAGTTTAGGATTGTATCGGTTAGTCATACTTATGTTATTTGTTAATGGTTGTGAGTCTCCTCTAGCTGATAGTGAGGGTATTCTAACCAGCACTCTACGAGGCGAGCAGCAGAATATAATTCGTGGTTCTGAGCCAACACTAGAGTCAACCAGTCAAGCTGGTCCCTTCGTGGTCAAGGTTATCAGTCAAGAGGGTGGATTGCGTAATGGCCCTGAGTATGGTAGTGCCTCCCTCTATTACCCTGCTGGGGCTATGCCGCCATGGGCAAGTATTGTTATTGTGCCGGGTTTCATCAGTTCGGAAAGTTCGATTCAAGACTGGGGTCCCTTCTATGCTTCGCATGGAATTGTTACCATGACCATTGGGACTAATCATCCTTTAGAGCAGCCAGCAAACAGGGCTACAGCGCTATTAGATGCACTTGTATCTTTGCGCGCTGAACATACTCGATCCGGATCACCATTAGAAGGTCGGTTGGCTCTAGATCGAGTGGGGGTTAGTGGTTGGTCTATGGGAGGAGGTGGCGCGCAGTTGGCGGCAGTAGAAGATCCGACCTTACGAGCAGTGATTGCTCTTTGTCCTTGGAAACCAAATGCTCAATTTAATCATCCAGTACCATTGCTGATTTTGTGTGGTCAAAATGACTGGTTAGCACCTTCTTCTTACCATGGAGTCATTCATTATCAAAATACTCCAGCATCGACACCCAAGCTGATATTTGAAGTAGCAAAGGGCAGGCATCGGGTAGCGAATAGTCCCTTAGGTGGAAATGGCGAAGTTGGTCGTCTGGCCATTTCTTGGTTGAAGGTTTTCTTAGAAGGAGACGATCGTTATCGTCGATTTTTGCTGCAAAAACCAAAGAATGCCAGCCTTTTTCAGAGCAATCTTGAATAAGTGAGCCATAGGATTTTATTTAGCAAGATCTATTCGTTTGTCTCAGACCTTGAAATAAAAGGATTATTTGGATGGTTCTGTTAGGAGGAGTTTGATGGTTTCCAAACTTGGATCTTGGTATTGAAGAGTTGTGGGTTTGTTTCGTAGTATAGGGTATGTGCGTAAATTCAGTTTCGGTTTTAGATGTCTTATTCTAATCTATAGCTAATTTGTATTGTCGATCTTCTGCAATCCATTTTTTCCATATTTCCTCTTCAGGTTGGGTCCCACTGCGCCCCGCACGTGACAATAAGAGATCGTCTTTCCCAAACAAACGCATCAACCGACGATCTCGTTTTAATTCAGCTTCGTCAATGAAGGATTGAATAGCTGGAATATCTGTCTGTTCCCGTCGAGGATACCAGCATTTGGCGTAAAACCGAGAGACAAAATAACGAATTTCGCTACTATGATTACCCGTTCCAGAATGAAGAAGCCCGCTGTGGACAAATAGCGTGTCGCCGGACTTTGGATAGATCAATTGTTCTTCAGGATGGGGTTGACGTTTCATTTCAGCGTCGACAAAAATAGATTTTCGATGTGACCCTGGAATGAAACGAAAAGCTCCAATGTCGGGATTAATGTCAGGGAAATAGTTTAATACATTGATAGCGTTGGGTGGTAGATAGTCGTTGGTTCTACCTATGGAAGCCCACATGTCTCGATGCCACCCGATACTTTTAATAGCTTCTTCTTGTGTGCTTGGATAGGTAGCAGCGAAAGCCATAGCTTCCAAGCTAACGAATGGTCCTATCAGGAGTTCGAGAAAGTCCAATACATTTGTATTGGATGCAAAAGAGAGGCCAAAATTTGGATATTTTTCGATTAACTGGTAAGTATCATGACGATTGCCCTTTGGGGGATTATTCTTGTTTTGATCTAACTCTTTTTTGAAAATGGATTGCCATTGGTCGAGTACAGTCACATCGAGTTGATTTTCGAAGATGGTTAATCCATTGTGCTTAAATGTTTCCAGATGTTGTGCAATGTCCCTCGGCATAAAAACTCCTATTAATAAATGCTAATTCTTATCTGGTTCCATCGTGGTTAGGTACCTAATCGTTTTTCTCGCTGTAAAGCCATATTATTTCCAGTGAGGATCAAAATGGTCATAGTTTGTGAAGGTAATTTGATTAACTTGGCCTGTAAAAGCATCCATAATAAATATTTGGTTTACGCGGCGCTGTTTTTGATCGCGCGATATGAATGCTACTCTTTTTCCTTCAGGGCTCCATGTAGCATCCCAACCCGGCATCATACTTAGGTTGACAACCTCCACAATTTTCCCTTGGTTAATGGAAGCAACACATATTTCCCCGTTAGTGTAAAAGAGAATTCGATTTCCAGATGGCGACCATTCCTCAATATCTTGGCAAGTAGGTTCAGAACGTTGTTGAAACCATCGACCTGTGGCACTTGTTGTCTCCACTTCAGCGACCATGAGCAGGTTGTCAGTTACAAATGAAATCCAATGTCCATCTGGTGACCATTCGGGCCAACGAACTTCTTTAGGAAGCGCTTCAATAAGCTTTCGTTTTGGGTTAACCACTTCAGATTTTGGATTCCAATGATACCATCCTTCAGTCCATCTTGGCATTCGTCTTCTACCTTTCTTATCTCCTTCAAGCGTAACGACAACATTCTCTATTGGATCAACTGATCTGTCTATTTCCACAGCAACTAGGATTTTCTGGCTATCGGGTGACCACCAAAAGTCGATTATTCGGTACTGCCGCTTTAGCAATTCTTTATGGGTTGTGCCATCTGGTTTCATTACGACCAGAGATTCTTTTAAATCCAAACCAGAGATGTATGCAATCCAATTTCCGTTGGGAGACCAACGCGGTTTGCGGCTAGTATCATTATCCGTTAGTTGTTTCAAATCTGTACCATCAGGGTTGATAGAGCAGATATTGTAAGCATAAAATTGCCACCAATTCAGGAGACTCTTTCGGCTTTTGCCTCGACGTGTTTCAGTGGTAATCCGAAAACCATTGAGATTGCGAAATGGTTTTCGAGTAGTGAACACGATTTTCCCTTTGCCTACAGATTGTCCATTAACTTGATCTGTAACAAAATATGTTGTTATGACGATGATCGCGATACCAAACAGTCTTTTGAATTTCAAACTTGAACCTTTCTACCTAAGATAAAAATCCTACAATAACATAGGTTGAATTCAATTAATTTATACACTTCTAGCAAGTTGTTTTTTCAATTATCATTACAAACTCATGAATTGGGAATGAATTCAGGTCCGAATTAGCTTAGTAAAACGGGAGATTTAGGCTTGTGGTTGAAGGCGTTCGAATCTAAGGAGAACGACTCGTCCTTCTGCGGAAACATAAATAGGACACCAGCAACTTGGTAGGTGTTACCTGATTATTTCTATAGAAAAGAGATCTTCGTTTACTCGATTTCTGTTTCCCTCTTTTTTTGATTGATCTAAAAGAGGGGAATTGGAACTTTGCTACATTTATTTTGTCTGTTTTTAAAACGTGCTTTTTTTTGTCGTAATTGGACACCAGCGTGAAGCCATTAGAAAGTCGAGCAATGCGGTTTCCGCCTTGGGGGTATTGATTCGCTTCATTGCTTCCAAAGAATTAGCACAAACATAGCGATTTTCATCTTTTAGCGCTAATTTCAAATTAGGAACTGCTTCTTTTGCATGTGGGCCAAGTCGAGCCAAAGCAAGTGAGGCATTTCGGCGAACCCAGTCATCCGAATCCTTTAGATTGTCGATTAGTACAGGAACGGCTGCAGAAGATTTTTGACTAACCAGTCCCAATGCATCAGTTGATAATTGACGAACAATTGTATCGGAATCCGTTGCGGTATCAATTAGTACTGAAGTTGCATCTTGTGCTTTCAGGCTAATATCACCGAGGGCGTCTGCTACCCCGGCACGCACGTTTGCGTTTGTGTTTTTAGTTGCTTCAATTAGTTCTGGAACAGCGGTTTTATTCATTGAACTGAGCGCATAAGTGACATTCTGACGTACAGTTTTTGACTCATTTTTCAGGGTATCAAGCAAATGTGGGATCGCCGATTGACCATGTGCACCGAGCGCGTAAGCTGACCTGAGACAGGTAGATTCATCTTCATTTTGGAGGTCTTCAATAAGCTTTCCAATGGGTTGCTGATGGGTCGTTGTTATTGGTTTTGGTTCTCCGCGATGCCAGTTCCATATTTCGTGCCACATGGGGTAATCAGGATTATCTTTGTCAGATAACCACTGGTCCGTTTTGTTCTCCCAACTCGGTTCTTCTGGCTCTTCCATACGTGTAAAGAGAAATTTCATCATGAAACGCTTTTTATCGTCAGTCAAATTTGGTGTGGCTCGATGCCAGAGATCGTAGTGAACAATAGTGATAGTACCAGCTTCTCCATGCAGTTGAACTTCGCTGCCATCGGCGGCTTTGGTATTATAGTATTGGCTACCTGGAACCACTGCGGTGGGACCAATTTCGGGTGGAGTGTCCTGTGGATAGTATAAGACCATTGCCCATCTCGTGTGATGATGGAATTTTGCCCAACTGTCTTTATGCATTCCTTGTCCACCACTTTTCGGTGGATTATAATGACAATGACGATGTGCGTGCATCAGGTAATTCTTGCCCATAATACTGGTTAATGCACCCTCAACGCGAGGATGATCAAAAATCTCTTGAATCTCTGGCAGACGAGGTAAAAGATTATTGCCAGGATTGCCTTCTTCTTCAAAAACTTGTTCGGTTTTCTCAAAGATCTCCTGATGGAAAGTTTTTGGCAGGTCCGTTTTGAAAACGACGTAGCCGTTGACAATGAAATTCTGCATTTGCTCGTCAGTAAGTAATATCGGTTCTTTTGATTTCATTTTCACTCCTGCTTTTATTAATTAGATCAAAGAAAATATAAAAACTAAAGAGACCGGAACACGTGAGATTCTGGTCCTATTTTCCATTTTTCAATTAGAGTTCTTTGGCGAAAATTTCTCTGGTAATGACGCTATCATATCCCTCTGGTATTGGAACTCCAAAACTATGGAGGATAATTGCGGGTGTATCTTTAATCGAGATTTGACTGCCGAGTTCAACTCCTTGGGCAATCCCAGGTCCACGAGCGCTCCAAAAGATGTCCAAGCATTCTGGTTCATCACCACCGTGCCCAGTGCCAATTCCACCATGATCGGAGATAACCATAATCAGACTGTCTTCGTAAACGCCAGTGTCCTTGATTGCATCAATAATCTGACCAATTTCGGAATCATTGATCTCAATTTGCTCGAAATATTTTTCTGAACCGTATCCATGTGCATGGCCCGCAGCATCGACCAAATCGAATTGCATAAAAAAGAGATCAGGAACATGTTGTTGGATATATTCTGCTGCAGAAACCGCAAGTTCGGGGTCTGGTAATGAAACGCGGTGTGCTTCTATCGATTGCTCAATTATATGCAGGTTAATTGGATTCCAGCAACTGAACAAAGCACATGTCATATGGGGATATGTTTTTTGTAAAACCTTGAGATAGGAGGGCCATGAAACGTCTTCGGAAATCGGGTTTTCGCCGTTAATCCCATGTTTTTCTGACCCTACTCCGTGTAGGAGAGCTCCCCAATTCTGATAGCTGGCAGAGGGTAAAACTGCTTGGGCTGAATAGCTAACTGTGCCATCGGCTACTAGGGCATCGATATTAGGGGTTTTGCCATCACGTATTGCGCTTCCCATAGCACCGTCAATACCAATCACAAAAACCCGTTCTGGTTTTATTGACATAATATTGCTATCCTCCTTAGTGGGACAAAAAGATTGATAGCAATATTATATTAGAATGCCTTTGCTATGGCAAAGATTTAATCTTTGCCCAGGTGGTGGTGATTTTCCCTTTTTGATTTACCGCAAGTCCTTCAACTTGAATTTTGATGTCCTTTTTAGTTGGCAATCGCACGTTAGCTTCTCCTGGAGCTTTAGCCTTCACGTTAGAAGTTACAAAAATTGCATCCAACATGGTAGCATCTTCCCGGACCGCAATCCGTAGAACGGTTTCTCCTTTTTCCTTGAATTTCCATTCACGGTCAAATGTTCCTGCATCCAGCCAATGGTTAATGCGATCCCAATGCCATACAGGTCCACCAGCTACGCCCCAACGGAATTGTTTGTTCTGCGTGGCTTGTGCATCTTCATTTGGATCAGCCGGTTGCCAAGTTACCCAGAAAGAATCGCTGTTACCGTCCCAGGCAGTAACGTGCCCCCAGAGGGCATACTTTCCTGATTCAGGTAAATTGATGATGAACTCAGCCCAACCTTTGCCACCACCACCTTCTTTAGGTTTTCCTTCCATCCAAATAAACTTACCGTTGGACGCATTCTTCCCCACGTCGTCATCATCAACTATCATAGGTTCTTTTATCTTTTGTGCTAGTTCCGCTTCCAAAGCGATTTCGATATCCTTTCCATTGACGGATATGAAAGACGAAAGGCTAATAATTAAGGCAAAAACAATCAGATTTTTCACTGTTTTTCTCCCCTCTGTATTCTAAATTTAGTGTGATTAATTTCGTCCAATTAACGGTATACGAACAAGAAGGTGGTATGCTATCGGTTTTTTATCTGCGCCCAAGTCGATGTTAATTTCCCTTTTACTTCAACAGGAACATCAGCATCGCTTGCGTTAGGGGTGCGTGGCTTGGCTTCGGCTTCTTCTTCGGATAAATTGTCCGTAATGAATATGACATCCAACATAGTGGCGTCTTCCCGTACCGCGATCCGCAAGGTTGTTTTCCCTGCTTGGTTAAATTTCCATTTACGATCGAATGTACCTTCGTCTAACCAATGATTTATACGGTCCCAGTGCCATTCAGGTCCACTCTCTACTCCCCACCGAAATTGTTTATTCTGTGTGGCTTGTGCATCTTCATTTGGATCAACTGGTTGCCAAGTTACCCAGAAGGAGTCGCTATTGCCATCCCAAGCGAGCACTCTTCCCCATAAAGCATAGGTTCCTGCTTTAGGAATCTGAATGGTCCATTCAGCCCAGCCTTTACCTCCACCACCAGTGGCAGGTTTTCCTTCCATCCAGATGAATTTACCATCAGAGGCCTTAGCATCATCAGCAATAATCATTGGATCTTCTATTCTTCCTGCTTTTTCTGCTTCGATGGCACGATCCCAAGCAAAACTCGAGATACTAATCAAAAGAAACAAACAAATCGTGGTGCTAATTATTAATGTTCTTAGCCTCATTTAAATCTTCCCTTTATCGTTTTAAACGAATATCGTATATAGTATTATATTATAGTTGATTTTAAAAAAACACAATCTTTAATTATTTCCTAAGTATGTGTCCGGTTTTAGTGGCGAAAATTTAACTGTGAATTCTTGGGGAGGTTGTGTTTTTACCATTATTTGGGAGAAGTTGCTTTAAGGCTCTTTTGGAAATCGAACGGGTGCAGATGGAAATCATTTGACGCAGAAGATATTGGTGGTATATGATGGGTGAATTTACCGTTCCCGTATATAGTTTATGGCACATATATTTTGGTTTGTTAACCATTTGATCTGGAATAAGACGTGTTAGCAGCAGTATTACGTGACTACAATAACCTTTTGCTGGAAGATATTCCGATTCCAGACCCAGGGGCAGGTGAAGTTCTAATACAGATTCAATCCTGTGGGTTTTGTGCTACCGACTTTAAGGCTATACGGGGGATCCGTCGTAATGTGGATTTCCCCCTGATACCTGGCCATGAACCTGCTGGGATTGTAGCAGCCATAGGGGATCACGTTACTCATGTTAAAGAGGGTGATGACGTGATCATCCAACCGAGCGGATACTGTGGACTCTGCCAATATTGTCGTATGGGAATGACTCACTATTGTCAGGAGTCGTATACTACGGGTGGAGATGGGCCGGATGATGTGCGCCCGGGCAGTTTTTCGCAGTATATGCTAACGGGTGCAAATACTGTATACCACAAACCAACGTCGATTGATTTTGATGCTGCTTGTCAAACGGAGCCTGTCAGTGGCGCATGGAAAGGAATTATACACCAATCTGAAATGAGGGTGGGAGATGATGTTGTTGTTATTGGTACGGGAAGTATTGGGGTTTACTGTTTAATGGTAGCAAAAGCCGCTGGAGCTGGTCGTTTGGTCGCAGTAGATTTGAGTGATTACTCGTTGGAAACAGCTAAACGGTTAGGGGCAACTCACACTGTTAATCCTAAACAAGTGGATTCAAAGCGGGTTATATATGACATCATGCCGGATGGGCCTGATTTAGTGATTGAAGCTGCTGGTCCTATCGAAGCAGTAAAGTTGATGGTGAGTCTGCTCCGTCGAGGTACGCGCTGGAACGTATTTGGTATTACTACACCAGAGGAATTTAGCTTAGACGGTGGGCTGATACACTTTCTTGAAGCTCGAATGGACGCCAGCTTTGGGACCAATCCGCTGGCTATGCAACAGGCTATCCGGTTGATGCAACGAGATCTTGTAGACCCCAAACAGGTGATCTCTCATAGGTTTCCCCTATCTGAAATTAATCAAGCTTTAGATGTCATGGCTTCAACTAGGCGCAATAAGGTTATTATTCATCCTAATGCCTAGAGGTAATTAGGAGTATATATTCTCATATGATCTACCTATGTAAATTAGTTTAGGTTAAAATAGCGTTAGTCTTTAGCCTGAAAAAACTCAGATTTTCAAACTGATATGATAGCTTTGTTAGTTTTAGCCCTTTGAACCTAAGTTTTCTCAATCTTTTGCTTCTCCTTCAATTCTAAATTTTCATCGGCTGGAAGATTTAGCTCAAGAGATACTGTAATAAAATGACGGTTTGTCATGCTAGAATATACCTTATCTCTATATTGATTTAATGTCTCTCAGGTTCTGGAATAGAACTATTTGATTGTTGCTAATGGTTGTTTCAGGCAAATAAAATCACATTGTGTTTTTGCTGTGGCTTGACAGTGGGAAACATATTTGTCATACTCAGTTTTTGGGTTCAAGTGGGTCTTGAAGGAAAAGATCACTCCGTATATGGCAATTGATTTATTAGATGGGATTTGGCTTGGGAGGAATACCGTATGTCGCTCAAAGATAAAGTAATAGTGGTAACTGGTGGTGCTGAGGGGTTAGGGCATGCTACAGCTATACAATGTGCTGATATTGGGGCGAAGGTGATTGTTGCTGATGTGAACTTGGATGGTGCTGAAAATACTGCCGAGATCATAACGAGTAATGGAGGAAGGGCCTGTGCCGTAGCTGTGAATCTCGCACAAGAAGATCAGGTGGCATGTTTGATCGAACAGACCGAGAAGCTCTTCGGACAGCTAGATATTTTGATTAATTGTGCTGGTATTTTATTGAACGCGGGTCAAAGGGTAGACCAGTTTAGCTCCAAGTCATGGGCGGAGGTTATCGAGGTCAATTTATCGGGAAGTTTCTTTTGTGTTAAGCATGCTGTGCCTTTAATGGCAAAAAATGGAGGTGGTGTGTTAGTTCTTCTTGCGTCAGGAGCTGGGATTTTCGGAGGCTCTTCCTCAGTTGCCTATGCGGCCAGTAAGGGAGGGGTTCGAGGAATTGCGCTTTGCGTTGAGTCCCAACTCCAACCGCTGAATATCCGTATTCATGTTGCTTTGCCGGCTAATATGGCCACCCATATGAAGATTAAGGCTGCAGGTGATTCAGCTGATCAACACGGAGAGTCGCGGCAAGAGGCTGAGGCCAAGATACGTGCTGAATGCGCCAGTCCTGATGCGTCGGCTGCTTTTCTGACGGAGTTGGTCAGCGATGAAGGGGCAATTATAGCCGCGAATCAACTGGTGATTAGTTTGGGAGATTGGGACAGATTGAAAACTGGGGAGCGGTAAGCGTTGTTGCCAATTGCGACTTGCGACGTGATTTTTTCCCCAGTTATTTCAAGAATTGCTTACATTGGCAAAAGCGTTTGAAATCATGCTTAGACGATGATCGAGTAAGTATCGTTGAATCTTTTGTTTAGTTACTTATCTTGGATAGTTAGTATAGAAGGTTTCTGGTTTACAATGATCATGCCGAATTCGTGAGCAAAACTAAGTAATCACTATGTATTAGACAGTAGGATTTTTAGTACTGAAGAAACTTTATATTTTACAGTTAAAGAGGAGGTGTGATGCGACTTGGTGTCTGCGGTATGGTTCCGCAAGATTTTCAGACTATTACCCTTCAACATCTACAAGCAATTAGCGCCTTGGGGCTGACCGGAGCCGCATTCCATGGTGTTGGTGAGCAACTCTTTGATGTTCAAATGTCAGAATGCGAAAAGGTCCGAACTGTCTTTGCTCAAGCTGGTATGGATCTTCCTCAATTTGGTATTGCCTTCGGTGAATGCCTTTTTGATTACGATATTGAGGTCTGTGCCCATGTTATTCGTAAAATTGGATGCGGCATTGAGGTCGCTCGGGAACTCAATGCCCATACTTGTTTGATTCGTACTGGTAGCCTTAACCCTGCGGGATCCTATAGTCCCTGTAAGGAAAATCTGTTGCCCGAGTCCAAAGCGCGGTTGATCAAGACCCTGAAACAGGTTGCAGCCAAAGCTGAGTTAGAGGGTGTTACTGTGGTTATAGAAACCCATGCCCTTACCATCATGGATTCACCCGAAACTAATAAGGAGGTCATCGACGCAGTGGGCTCAGATCGAATGGGTGTTGTCATGGACTATGTTAACCATTTCCAGTCAATGTCTCAGGTATACAATAGTACGGAGCGCCTTAACCACATTTTTGATTACATGGGCCCAATTTCTTTTGTAGCTCACTGCAAAGATATCTGTGTTAAATCTGGTTTGGTTTTACATATAGACGAAGAGGTTCCTGGTGAGGGGGAATTGGACATGGTTACTGCTCTTCAGCGATGGCATGATCTTTACCCGAACGGTTATATGTTGTTGGAACACTTGGGTAACGACCAATATCCTCATGCTGCGGCCAACGTCCAGCGTATTTGTGTGGAAGCTGGGATAGAAATCCACTAGAGTTCGACCCATGTTGACTAAAGGAACGAACGTTACCATCGTTTAGACGGCCGAATTCAGGAAGTCACTGGCCGAACATGCTCAATAGGTAGAATTTAACAGGAGTTTATCGATGAAATCTTCTCAGATGACGCGTAGGGAATTATTAATGCAGGCTTCTACTGGTCTTGTTGGTTGGGCGTTGCTAAAATCACCTTTATTGTCCCATGCTTTTCCTAGTCGGATAGGGGAGGTGTTGGTACCATTCCTCGATCAACCGCCAAACCCTCCATCTTCCCAAGCCAATTTGTTGGATTGGAACTATCTTGATTCTTGGATAACGCCTAACGATAAGTTTTTTAGTGTGTCCCACTATAATATGCCTGAGGTAAGTGTTGCCGACTGGAAACTGGAAATTGTCGGCATGGTTGAATCCCCTTTGACTCTGACATTAAGTGATATAAAAAAACGGCCAAAGCAGAGTGTTATTTCCACTTTGGAATGTTCAGGGAATCATGGCTTTCCTACATTCACTGGTGCCATTGGAACAGCAAAGTGGTCGGGGACGGCGCTAGCCCCCGTTTTGAAGGAGGTCGGTATACTGGAGGATGGTATCGAAGTGGTTTTCTTCGGTAGTGATGAAGGGGAAGAGGAAGTCAGGGAAATCAAAATGCGACAGAATTTCGCTCGCAGTTTGTCTATTGCTGATGCCATGCGACCTGAAAATCTCCTTTGCTATGAAATGAATGGCGCGCCATTGCCCAAAGGTAATGGTTTCCCTGTGCGGTTAATTGTCCCGGGTTGGTATGGTATTGCTAACGTAAAGTGGCTGAAACGCATTGAGGTTCGTGATACGCGTTATATGGGTCGTTTCATGGCTAGGGATTACGTGACGATCCGCGAAGAAAAGAGGGGTGGAAAATCGGTTTGGATGGAGACGTCTGTTGGACGCACACAAATCAAATCCTTAGCTGCCAAGGTCACTCGTGTGGGCGACAAATACCGAATTTACGGTGCTGCTTGGGGACGGCCTATCAAATTGGTCGAAGTTAGTATCGACAACGGGCCTTGGCTCAAGGCGACTTTTGATCTTACACAAGAAGCCGAACACGCATGGAAAATTTGGCACTACGATTGGGATACACCCGTCGTTGGTGAGCATACAGTTGTTTCCCGTGCGATCGATGTCCACGGGAATATCCAGCCAACGATGGATGCCCCTGCTATTACTGGTAAACGTACTTATTGGGAAAGTAATGGGCAGGTGATTCGCCGGATTCAAATTAACTGAGCTCTGGGCCTAATTGGCCAATTGAAATCGTTCCTATCGGAATTGAACATAACTTAAACTAATCATTTGGGGCTTTTCTCTTTTTTAGGTTTGCTTTAATAAAATTTATGAAAAGGTCTATTTATAATCTTTTGGTATAGTTTGAATTTAAATAGAAAAAGTGATATGTCAAAGCAAAAAAAAATTAAGGATTATCGCCAACAATTTATTGATCAAGGTTACACAATCGTTGAGAATGTTCTTACCATCGAAGAGGCAAAAGAAGGTGCGGCCATTCTGCTTGATAAGATTCAACCTGAATCTCCAGAGTCTTATGCTGGTATCTGGGGAACCCGACGGCAACTCAAGACGCCCGACCATAGTATTCCTGAAATCGCTCGCTTTGCCACACATCCGAAATTATTGGAAGTCGTATCTCACATGATTGATGGTCCATTTCGTCTTACTGCAGAACCCCTTCCTGTCGTTACTTTTTCAGGGAAAGTGTCTGGGTGTGTAAAAGATGGAAACTGGCGAGGTCATACTGATGGATTATCACGCGTACCTTTTCTGGAAAACGAAGGGAAGGCGGCTTGTGTTTGGCTGACGTTTGCGGATATTGAGTCTTCGGGTGGGGCAACG
>PAQF01000052.1 GCA_002709695.1 Candidatus Poribacteria bacterium | reverse complement strand
GAACCAGCAGAATCATCAGCTGCCTTGTTGATTCTTAGTCCAGAAGATAGTCTTTGCAGAGTATTATTGAGGTTGAATTGTGTTTGGGTCAGGTTTTTGTAAGCTAGCGCAGTTGTTGGGTTACTGCGCAATCTTAAGCCGTTCATTTTGATTTCCCCTATGTTTTTAAAGCCGCTGTTATGTGTAATGTTGTGTTGAATTCCGCTTGTTTGAGTTCCTACACTCAATCAAACTGTTTATATATCGGGAGAATCTGAAGAAACATTAGGCTTTTTTGAAAAAAATAACATTAAAGATGTATTATGTGCAGGTAATAGACCATAATGAATATGGGACATGACTCATCGACGTGACGGCTGGTATTACCAAACTGTTATAAAAAATGCTTGTTTTCGGTTTTGTATTGTAATTTTTCTTTGGGTTGAAGGAGGGATATGAGAAAATTATAATCTTGGTTGAGGGTAGTATAGCAAGCGTGTTAGCAAGGAACTTTAGAGAGGACACTAGGATAGATCTATGAAAGACAAGGCGTGGGGATGTTTAAACGAAGACAACCATATTATCAAAATTGAAACTGACCAATTGGAAGCTGTTATTCCTAAGAGAACTCCCAAACATTGGATGACTGGAATCGAGAAGGGGTCATTTCTCGATAAGACAACTGGCTTTCGAGAAATCGGCGATGGCTTGATGGTCGTCGATTGGCTTATGGAAGCTGGTAGTGACGAGAATTATGACAACCAAGTAATTGCTCCGGATGGGCATGGTGTGGGTCGATACACTTGGTATGAAAACGAGGTTGAACTGGAGAGAAAATCCTATGCTCTGATGGCTCATGGGAGTAATCATCGTAAGCGTATTATTGAGGGACCGCAACTTTGCCACCGAATGAAACCTGTGCAGCCAGATATTGTCCATGCTGCAGAATTCATCTCGGTCAAAACAACTTACCAGTATGAGTATGCTGCTCTTGGTCGTAAAGCAGGGTCGCAGTGGACACAATTGGTTGTCTTTCCCAAAGGCGAGCGGTTCTTCATTTTGATGGATAGGATTGATAGTGTAAACGATTCGCAGGAGATGTTCCTCCGTAATGACACTCCGGGTTGTATACGTCACGAAAGAGGTGACACATTTAGTGAAATCTATCTCAGTTATTTGGGAGGTCCTAAAGGGATTTATATACCGTCTAGCGAGTTCTTTACTGTGTTCCCACCGGATCTGAAATTTGGTTATCGTCGCGATTTAAATAAAACGCCGGCGCATTTCATTCGTGCCTACCATTTGCGGGATAAGGAAACAGGTGAATCAGGCCCTTGGTTAGCAGGGATGACTCTCGAGCCATCTATCGTTTATGAGGCTTGGTGTAGCCAGCGTCCTGGGGATATCATCGTTATGATCTTAGAGATCCATGGCAGACCAGTAAAGGCAGGTGAATCCTTTAGTGCCGTCCACATTGTAGGCTACTTCGACACGGTTGCGGACATGCACCACACTTACAACCGGTACAAAGGTCATAAGGTGTTGTCGGTTGATAATTCGAATTGGAGACTCTCTTAACATTGACCATGATTGGTATAATAGGTTGTTTTTTTGTTATCTGAATTTTGACAAATGTTGGCTACTTCAAGTTCAATATTCAGCAGATTTTTTTCTGATAACTAAGAGGAATTTCTCTGTGGTTATTTGGTTGCTATTGGCAGTAATCTTGTTCATTCCTTGGATGGAGTCATTTACTTATATAGATTCAAAGGAAATATGAAATGTAAAATTTTTATTGATTACCGATTGAGGGTAGCCACTGCCATTTGTGGACTTCCTACCCAAATAGCCATCTTTAATTTTCTCCATAAATTGATTACAATACCTATATGATCAAAGGTGGGATATCCTGTCTAAAATATGAAGGAGCTACAATGACAAGAGATGAAAATGATAGTCGACTTGACAAAAATGAAGTAGAAAGAAGGTTAATTACCTCATCGCAAAAAGTCAATCGAGAGGATATTAAGGAAATTGTAGACAAAACTAACGAAATTCTTCAAAAACTTGGTGGTGATTCATTCCGAAACTTGGTTGGAGATATTCGACTGCTCGTCTCTTTATTACAAGACTATCGAAGAGGAAGTTACGAAGAAATTCCTTGGTCATCAATCGCTGCTGTGATTTTTTCGTTACTATATCTTCTTAATCCATTCGACATCATTCCAGATATGATCCCCGGCATTGGCCTTTTGGATGATGCTGCTATGATGGGGGTTTGCTTAAGTATGATCAACGCTGATTTCCAGAGGTACAAGGAATGGAAGCAGAATCAGGTTCCAACACCATAATCAAAGTCAAGTGATTTTATGTGTTGTTTTTATTTTTTTCGAAACCACTCAAATTCGGAGTCTGTTAGTAATTCTTCAAGGTAAATCCGTCGTCCCTTAAGCTGATGCGATAGGTTTGCACCTAGTACAGCAACGAGACTGTTCATTCCGCTGCTGAACGTACTTTTCAGTACCTTAGCATTTCCTGTGGTAATAGCCTGAACAAAAGCACGGCTAATTTCTTCCGTGGCATTTCGTTGATCCGCAAGCGGTAATAGGTGCCGGGTTTCTTCTTGACTGGGGGGTTGAGCCGGTGGGTACGGACCTTCGTAGTGGTAGGCAACAACACCCTCAGGTTCAAACTTTAGATGTCCATGTGTCCATAGAATGCTATTGTAACTATCAGTGTAAAACACCTTGCGCAGTCGTGATAGGATTAGGTTGCCAATAGCACCACTAGCAAAGCCGAAGGTTACTTGGTAGGCATAGGGGTTATCACCGCCATCGACAATGTCAGAAGAATCCCGCTCAACATAGTTGGCTTCCACCCAAGCAATATCACCTGCCCAATATCGCATCAGATCTACCTGATGAATACCTGCTTCAACAACAGTTGATCCAGACCATTGGTAATTAGAAGTCCAAATTCGGTTGACTGGGCCTCCTTGCTTTTCTGTGTGTGTATGTTTTACGGAGTGTCCTTCTAAGGTGCTGTTCATGATCATTGAGATCATTACAATTTCTTTATCACGGAGAAATTGTAATGCTGATTCGTATCGTGAGTCATAACGCTGTTGGAACCCAACAGTTGCAATTACACCATGTGATGCTATTTCCTGTTCCATTTCTATTACTTCGTTTAGATACAGGCTCATGGGTTTCTCGGCAAAGATGTGGATACCCGCTTGTGCTGATGACACAATTTCCCCTTTATGAATACTAGGCGGTATAGCAAAATAGATAGCATCTAGGGGAATTGACTTCAATGTTTGGAAGAAATCCGTTGAAGTGTGGATATGCCCAAGCTGAAAACCGTCGATGTGTTGTCTGATCTTGTTTTCAGTCAGGTTGTCTAAGTACGTGTCAACTAGCGCCGTGATGTGGACGATGCCTTCTTGCTGAAGTGTCCAGAGTGCTTTTAGGTGTTGAAGACCTCGTTGACCAAGACCCACAATTCCGACGCGGATAGGCTGTATTGTGCTCATATTAAGTTAGGTGTCCAAAAAGTTCAGTAAATATTATGTTTTACTCTGTAAGCGAAGTGATATCTTTGGAGGTTTTGGTCTCGAATTGATTATGTTTCCTTTCTCGTGTTGAGATGGGATTAACGGTTACTTATATTTATCCAGCGTTGATATTCATTTAGGATCATCTCGCGAGAGCAACTTGGTTGATACACTATCCGAGCATTAAAACCATATTCTGTGTTGACTTGATAATCGGGAATAATGAACTGGAAATCCCATGCTGGATTAGTAGTTTGATGTTGGCTGTTTTTTCCCCCTCCAGATGGCGAATGTGTTATGCGAAGACCTTCGGTACGATCGAACATTACAATCCAAATGTGCTTATTAAACAAACCATAAAAAAAGGGTAATTGGTAGCGCATAGGTGAGAAGTTACGAAAGAGTGCATCACCATAATCGGGGCTGAAGGTCAGTTGTCTGTTATCGTCAATATGTCGAACTGTACTTTCGTCGTTATGTTGTTGGGTGCAGAGTTGTGCCCAGTTTAAATTGTCGTCCTGAAAATAGATGCTTTTATCAAGGGGGGCATTTATATAACTGGCCCAAAACAGTCCAATGTAATTACCTTCAAAAACATATTGGTGTGCCAAAAAACGGAAGTTGATATCTATGTAATGGGGCTCAACGAACTTGAAACGGGTCCAACTTTCAAGGGAAAATGTAGGTGTAGGCGGTTGATAGAGTTCCGCTTCAATTTCTGATAGGCGCTGAAATGTCATCGGTGCGTGACGTGGTTCGTAGAAGATTTCGGGTGAACCGTTAGTATGACCATCGAAGATGTGTTCCAAATTCCATCCAGCGTAGGCGGGAACAAACAGGTTTCGTTGACTAGATTCGTGTGTCAGATGCCAGATTCCATTATAGCCGGCACAATGGTTGCCTGCTGCCGTATTATCTCCGATGATAGCGGTCAGTTCACCTACTTTGAATGTAGAAGATTCCATATTTGTATTCCGTTAATTTTTAACTTGATTATAGCACTGACATAAAAAATCGGGATAAATTTTCTTGTTGATTTTTGCAGTTTGGAATGTGTATTCTCTTGTATTGATCTTTCTGATGATAGCTATGCTGATTCCCCTCCTACGTTTTCCCAAAAGACTGGTAAGAGCAAGACTATGGGGTATTAGTGGAACGATAGGTACTGGCTGTTGTTTTGGCAATGTGGTCAGATGACTTCGTTTATTTGACAATATAAAGTGGAGGGTGGCAGCGCATGTTCCCCATGAATTTTCGTTCAGTGTTAAACTGAGGTTCGTGCCTAAAAACTTCGAGATCATCTGAATAGTGTGGCCAGATTCTGGGTTAATTGTGCTTACATTCAGGTCATCATGGAAATGGCTAGGCCAGATAAGGATGCGGCATCTAGAACAAGTGATGGCTGGCAATGGGTATCTCGCTGAACTATCCTGCCGAGTATGTGAAACTGTGTTGGAACCCTAACGAAGGTAATCATTGTACATTGGTTACAGTTTGTGGTGAATCATTTCTTGATATGCCTATCGTTGGGCTTTTTGGTTTAGCTTTTTTGACAATGTAAGGGTGATTGAAAGTGAATTGCGAATGAACCTTTGTGACGCTAAGATTTGATACATGTTTTCAGCTAGTGGCATATATTATATTCATATCTTAGTTAAATGAGTGGGATAGAAGGTGTTAGAAATAAGAAGCCCTTAACCAAAAAGAAGTTAAGGGCTGGTACTAAAAAACGCTGAGATAAGCGATGTTATCGTAGCAGTGTTTATAGCGTTTTACTAGCAGTAATTGATGTTTCTCCTAATTTTTTTGTGTTTCCAGGTATTGTAATATCGATTCTCGCATTCCTATCAAGATGTTTGGTTTATTTTTATAGAGGGTACACTGTTCCAAATATTTTTTGATAATGAAATCCTGTCCTAGTGTTTTGTAGATTTTGCAAATGAAGTTACCTAAAGCTAGACCCTGATTGCAATCTAAAACACCTGAATCTTTCTTATCTTTTTGTTGCACAACCATCCAAGAATTAATTCTTTGGTCAACATTAAAGTTCTGAGAGGTTGTTGTACGCGTTAACATTTCAATTCGACTTTCTTCTGTTTTTTTATAAAATTGGCAATATGCTAATGCTGCTCTTTAAAAAACTGGTCAATCCAAACTAAAAGATTATTTGTTTGTAAACAATAGATCTAGGCAAAATTTGGATTCCATTCCTTTTTAGACATATCAATGTTAATTTTGTTCGGAAAATCTTTCGAACAAAATTGTGAACTCTTCTTATCCCACAATTTTGCAGTTTATCAGTTTGCACCATTGAGGGGTTGTTACTATTATCTGAATAATTGCTTCACTGTGACAGGAAGCCGAAACTGTTATTGTGGTCACATCACCATTCTTGGTGAGATACTTTACTATCCATTTCATGTTGAATTCTCTTTAATCTAATACAATACGAGCCTGACTTGATTTTTAACATTTCTTTTCTCCTAATAAATTTTGCGAATTATTTTGTAAAGGACAATACGTTTATTAATCTTTGATTTCATCCAGGGTTGAAAATAATGTGGCTTGATGTAAGATACTGGGAGACTGCATTGCTAAAATTCTTTGTTGTAAGAAGGTTTGGGGGTATTAATAAAACCTTCTGAAAACATTACTATCTTGATAAGTTGAATTTATTTCTCTCTGTGGTAAATCCATAAGTTTGCTTCATTTCTTTTTCTAAATGCGGTAACAAACTTTCCGTTTTGTCTGACCACCCACACTTTGTTGTTCCCGTGAGTTTCCTTGGCAACGTAAAAGCTGTCGGTGGTCTGCTTACTTGGTAGCATGTCAATTTCACCTCCTTTGTGTATATAATTGGCAAAAAAACCCTAATGATATCTTGTGAAAGATGCCATGTCAAACTTTTTTATAATTCTTGCCGAAATGGAGCTGGAACCAAATAAGGGACGTAACAGCGAGGATTGACGGCGTAACCGCATAATAGGGGATATAAATTTGGGAATGGGAAACTGGTGGGATTAGATAGAATACACTACCGAGTGATGTCCAATGAAGTAATGAAAATCAAGCAATAATATTGTTGACTAAGTGACCATGAACATCAGTCAGTCGAAAATCGCGTCCTTGGAAACGATAGGTTAATTTTTGATGGTCTATCCCAAGCAGATGCAGTATGGTTGCGTGGAAGTCATGAACATGTACTATATCTTCTACTGCGTAATAACCAAGTTCGTCAGTATTGCCATGGGAAATGCCGCCTTTAATACCTCCTCCTGCCATCCAGATGGAAAAACCACGAATATGATGATCCCTTCCGCTACCTTGGGCCATAGGTGTTCGGCCGAACTCGCCACCCCAAATAATTAGGGTGTCGTCCAGCATACCACGTTGTTTTAAATCAGTAACTAGTGCAGCCGAGGCTTGGTCTACTAAGCCTGCAGTTACATTTATGGCATTTTTGATGCCACCATGGTGATCCCAACCGCGATGATAAAGCTGGATGAAACGTACTCCACGTTCCGCTAGCCTTCGTGCTAATAGACAGTTTGAAGCGAATGATCCATCACCGGGTTGTGCTCCGTAAAGGTCACGTATATGTTGGGGCTCGTCAGAGACGTCCATCAAGTCTGGCACACTGGTTTGCATTCGAAATGCCATCTCATATTGGCTGATGCGAGTAGAAATTTCCGGATCTTCTACAGTTTCATTCAAGATTCCATTCAAACTATTAACGGTGTTTACTACATCCTGTTGTTGGTTGATACTTACTCCATCTGGTTTCCCCGCATAGTGTATAGGGTCTCCAGTTGAATGAAACTGGACGCCTTGGAACTGACCAGGGAGAAAACCACTGTGCCATTGTCTTGTTGCAATTGGTTGATCTTGGCCTCCACCTGATGAAGTTAAAACAACATAGCCTGGTAAGTTATTGCTTTCGCTGCCGAGTCCATAGAGCAACCAGGACCCCATACTTGGCCGACCGGAGATTACTGTTCCTGTATTCATGAATGTGTGAGCTGGGTCATGATTAATTTGTTCTGTTTGCATAGAACGAATTATACAAATTTCGTCAGCTATTTGGCCGATTTTGGGAAAAGCTGTACTAATTTCTTGCCCGGATTTCCCGTATTTTTGGAAGGGATGAGTTGGTCCCAAACATTTTAGCTCACGATTTCCTTGTAATTGTGCGATGGGTTGTCCCGCTGTAAAGGATTCCGGCATAGGTTTACCATCCATCTCTGCTAACTTTGGCTTGTAATCGAGTGTTTCCAGATGAGATGGTCCTCCTGCCATACAGAGGTGGATCACCCGTTTTGCTCGTGGAGCAAAATGGGTTGGTTGGAGAACTCCTTTCCATTTCTGCTGGTTAGTGTTTGCTATTACGGAGGATGGGTTTAATAAAGATGCTAAGGCTAAAGAGCCAATTCCGCGTACAGTGCGACCTAAAAAAGTCCGTCGAGTCTGAAACAATTTTATTTTTTCAGAATCATGCATATTTTTGATCCTTTAATCCCATTTATATATAGCTCGGTTAACTTAAGTAATGAAAAGATGTCAGCAATAATTTAATATCTAGTAATAGTTTCATGAAGATTGAACATCACTCGAGCAACAGAAGTCCAAGTTGCTAACTCGCTCAAATCAATGTCTTCAGCTATCGGCCATTCGCCTGAGTTGGCTAACCTCTTAGCCTCAACGAGATTGTTATCGTATTGCTTATAGTGTTTATTATATAGTTTCGTAAGAACTGTTAGTTCCTTGGGATTTGGCTTGCGTGACAACACCAATTGATAGCACCAGTTAAGTCGATCTGTTACTGTGTTTCCACCTTCTTTCATAATTCTTTCTCCCAAAACACGAGCGGCTTCAACGTAGCTTGGATCATTAAGTAAGGTGAGAGCTTGAAGTGGAGTATTCGAGTTTGGTCGTTCAGCCGTACATTCTTGACGACTTGGGGCATCAAAAGCCATCATACTAGGGTGCAAGAACGTTCGTTGCCAATGTGTGTACAATCCTCGTCGGTACTGACTTTCGCCGTGATCGTGTTTATAAGTTCGTTTGGGGAAATTTAGATTTGCATAATATCCCTCCGGTTGATAGGGTTTTACGCTTTTACCTCCGATGTGAGGAGAAAGTAGTCCGCTAACAAACAGCGCATTATCGCGCACCATCTCCGCATCGAGTCGAAAACGAGATTGATGTGCTAAGAGCCTATTGTATGGATCCCTTTCTATTAATTCTTGGAGTGGTTTTGATGATTGGCGATATGTGTTAGACATCACCATCAACTTAACCATTTTTTTTACATTCCATCCTGTTTCCACAAACTCCACTGCCAGCCAGTCAAGAAGTTTGGGATGTTTGGGGGGTTCTCCTTGTGATCCAAGGTCATCAAGAACTTTGGAGATCCCTGTGCCGAAGAAAAGATACCAGAGTCGATTGACAAACGCTCTTGCTGTCATTGGGTTATTTGGTGAAACTACCCAGTTAGCAAGATCGAGTCGCGTTGCAGGTTGACCTTCAACTTCTATGTTTTTCAAGAATGTAGGTGTATTAGGTGTAACGATTTCTCCTGAATCGTCCATCCAGTTGCCTCGGGGTAGAATACGTGTTGTCTTTGGGCTAACGGATACGGTTGTTAATGAATATGGACTCTCTTTTTCAATCTCGGATTTTTCCTTTTGCAAGTTTGAGAGCTTGTTACGAGTCTCATCCAGAAGCGGTGTGATTGTGCGATAATATTCTGAGACAGTTTTTTGTTGATCTGCAGTTCTAATGACATGATTGACCGGAAGCACTGACAGTACTTTTTCTGGGTGAAGAGAGCGCACTTGTGAATCGCGCGTGGTTCGTACACCTGCTAAATCCCAGAAAGCAGTACCACCATGTTGGACAAATGCTATTCCATTGAGTTTACTTCCTGGTTCTAGTCCTACTGATGCCAGATTAACTTCCAATCTTATCCACTGCCCTGATTGTGGGAGTTTCCCCATAAAACGGTGGGCATTGGTATCTGTGCCGATTTCTCCGAAACCAATTTTGTCCTGTCCCCAAAACGCTCTATGATTCCAACTGCCATCATGCCATTGCAACATGATAGTTTTGGGAGGTTTTTCCACGTCAATCCATACATAAGCAAAAAGTATGTCATTTTTAGATAGGGTTATTTTTCGGTTAGCGCCTTGGAAAAGGTGCTGGATAGTCTGTTCCTTCTCTGTGTGTTGTTTTCGAGAAAATTTCTGACTGAAAACAGGTCCCTCATTTTTGTTAATAAATTTCCATTCACCTTCTGTTTTCCCACCATTGTTTTGTTCATCGTCGATCCAAGCGAAGTCTACAGGATCCGATGAATCGAGCATTGATAGTGTTTCTTTTTCCCACTCCAATTGTTCTTCTTGGATCTGTGGGTTGGGGTCATTCAATTTTTCCTGTAGCTGAAGTGAAGTCTCCTCGATTTTTCTCAAGGCATATTGTTGTTCTTTGGTTGGCAATAGAACTATAGGTTCTCTTTTGCTGTTCCCACCATAGACACCAACTTCTTGAATATCAGCAAAGAAGGCCGCCAAACTGTAGAAATCTTTGGTTGTGTACGGATCGAATTTGTGATCATGACATTGTGCACAACCTACGGTTGCTGCTAACCAAACGGAAGCTGTAGTACGCACACGATCAGCAGCATACATTGCCAAATATTCTTTGGCTTGTGCTCCTCCTTCGGCTGTCGTCTGGTTCAGCCGATTGTAACCTGAAGCTACTTTCTGATCTCTGGTGGCGTTAGGTAAAAGGTCTCCGGCTAAATTCTCTCGAGTAAATTGATCGTACCGCATATTGCTGTTAAAAGCTTTAATGACGTAATCTCTATAAGGCCAAATACTGATGTCCTCATCAGAATGATAACCGGTTGTGTCAGCGTATCGAACAAGGTCTAACCAGTACATGGCCATCCGTTCTCCATAACGTGGTGAAGTCAGTAGCCTATCGACCTCCATTTCATAGGCGTTAGGACTTTGATCATCTAGGAATCTGTCAACTTCTTTTGGAGTGGGTGGCAGCCCGGTCAAGTCGAGACTAAGCCTTCGAATCAGGGTTCGTTTGTCAACCTGTAGTGATGGTTTTAGCCTTTCAGTTTCCAACCGTGCTAAAATAAAGTGATCAATTGGAGTTAAAGGCCATTCTTTATGTTTAATTTCTGGTAGTGTTGAGCGCTGAGGTGGTGTATAAATCCAATGATCCTCCCATTTGGCACCTTGTTTAATCCATTTTTCTATGAGTTTTATCTCTGCCTCGGAGGGGTGGCGACGGTTAGAGTCTGGTGGAGGCATTCTCTGGTCGACATCTGGATGGGTAATTCGCCAAATCAGTTTACTGGAGGATGGATCACCGGGGATAATAGCATAGTATCCTCCTAATTCAGCAAATGCACCTTCTTTGGTGTCTAAACGCAAGTTAGCTTCACGTTGGTTGGCGTCAGGTCCATGGCAAGCATAGCAAGCATCTGACAAGATTGGGCGGATATGTCGATTAAAGCTAACAACTTCACTGTCAGCATACAAAGTGAATAGAGCACTTAATAGGTATAATGCAGACAATTTCTTAATGATTGCAATTGTGTTTATTGGTTTAAACATATTTAAGATACTTTTCCAACGTGGTGTATTATTTGGCTGTTGAGTATAGAATAGATCCAATTTCGGCCATTGTAGCACGAAATTTTATTGTGACACAATATTTGTTTGTCTCAATGTATTTGTTTGTCTCAATGTATTTGTTTCCTGAAGTTGTTTTTGTTAATTGATGATAAAATTTTTATGATCTAGGTTCTTATTGTAAATTCAATTATTTTAAATCGGGATAATGGTCCAAACTAGTTTTATAAGACAGAATTGGCAGATTTTATGGCGAAATCAATCTCAGATATTAGTGGGGCTCCTCTGTTTGCTTCATCTGATTCCCATATGGGGATTTACTTTCATTCCAACTCAGGATGGTATTAGCCATGTCTATAATTCCTACATCTTAAAGGAATGGAACAACCCAGATTACACCAAATTCCATCAGGTTTACGATCTAAATTTGACATTTTTCCCAAATTGGAGCAACTATGCTTTCTTTTATCTTGCTCTCCACATTGTATCACCGCTTATTGCTGAAAAGATTTATGTTTCTATCTGTGTTCTTTTGTTTCCTTTCAGTTTCTACTATCTATTGACTGCAATTAACAAGCGCTTACGAATATTTTCTCTACTTGGTTTTCTATATAGCTACAATTATTTGTTGCAGATGGGATTTTATAATTTCACCTTGGCTTTTCCCTTATGTTTGATTAGTATCGGATATTGGTGGAAATACAAAGCATGCCTTAGTATAACCCGAGTCGCTGTATTGAATCTTCTAATAATAGGGACATATTTTTCTCATTTTGGCCCTTTTACTATGTTAGTTTTTACTTTGACTTTCTTTGCTTTCGTGCATTTTCTTGAGCATCTTCCCGATTGGCAAAATAGCCTAAGGAAATCGCTGTCTTTCTTTGGTTATATGGTTCCCGTGTTTTTTATCTTAGTCAATACTGTTCTTAAAAACCCAGAAACACTTTATCCTGAGAAATGGCTGGAACGTCATAAAAGTAACCAATTCAGTCATTACCTTCCATGGACGGAACTGTGGAATAATTTTTTGAAAGTCGAATCATTGGTTTACTTTAACGACAGTTACATTATTGTTTCGAAGATTCTTTTAATATTTATTTGCCTTTGTATTATGTGGACAATTATTGAACGGATACATCAAAAGCAGGTCTTTCGATCTCAGGATGTTTTTTTGTTTTTGAGTATAATATTGGTTGTTCTCTACTTCAAATTGCCATGGCGTCATGGCTCACCTGGTTGGATAAACCCTCGGATCAACCTATTCATTTTTCCGGTATTGCTTGGCTGGTTTGTTGTCCCCAAATCGCTATGGTTCAGGAAAATTCTAGTTGGAATGATGCTATTAATGACACTATGGCACCTTGGATTGACAATCCGTGATTATCATTTACTTAACAAAGACATGAAGGAATTTATGGCGGGAACTGAATTGATTAGGCCGGATTCGTCTGTCTCTCTTCTTGAAACTGCGAGTGAAGTCCTTGGTGCAGAGCACCATGGTCCAATCAAATATCTTTCACCGTTTTATCATGGCGCTTGTTATTATTGTTTTGAGAATGGTAGTCATTATGTAGGCAACTATGAACCCAAATATCACTATTTTCCGCTCCACTATAAGAATGGAAATTGGAAATTCAAGTATGTTAATGACATTACAGATTATGTAATAACTTGGCGGGCCAGTGATCAGCACCCAGATGTGAAATCGATCAAGCGAGACTACAAATTGATATACCAAACAGAAAATTTGAAATTGTATCAACACTCAGCTTCGAGATTGGACTAGGTCAGTAGTAGGATTGAGGAGAATTTTTGTGCTGATGATGTGAGAATTGGTCTGTGGTTAAAACTTTGACTTCTATACCCATTATCTTGGATACTGACATTGGTCCTGATTGTGATGATGTCGGAGCGATTTCAGTACTTCATGCTTTAGCCAATAATGGTGAAACTGAAATTTTAGGAATTATGTGTTGTACTTCTAGCCAATGGGGAGCACTTTGTATTAATGCGATCAACACGTATTATGGGAGGGACTATCTCCCAATAGGGACTTACAAGAAATCCGGATTCCTAATGGAATCAAAGTACAATCAATACTTAGGTCAACATTTCCCAAACCAACTAAAAAGTGGTCAAGATGCTGCGGATGCACGTGAGTTATATAGGCAGATTCTAGCGGAACAGGCCGATCGAAGTGTGATTATATGTGCTATCGGGCCGCTTAATAATCTGAAAGATCTATTACAAACTCAGGCTGATCAATATAGTCAATTAAATGGGTATGATCTTGTTTTACAAAAGGTAAATGCCTTGTATGTTATGGGAGGAAAGTTTCCAAGTGGGTCAGAATGGAATTTCCAGCAGGATAGTTCAGCCGCGCATATGGTTGTCGAAAATTGGCCAACACCCATTACTTTCTGTGGCTTCGAAATTGGAGAAAAAATTATGACGGGTAAACGTCTCTGCATCTTGGGAACGAAAGACAATCCGGTAAGAACAGCTTACCAACTTCATACACAAGGTGAGGCTCGGCCTAGTTGGGACCCCGCGACCGTTCTATGCGCGGTTCGGGGGAGTTTAGACTATTGGACAGTTGAAAGTGGTGGGGGCTGTGCTGTTGCTTCGGATGGATCCAACCAATGGCAAACATCGGACAAAAGGAACCATCACTACCTCAAGGAACGGATGGTTCCGTCAAAATTAGCAGCTATTATTGAAGAATTAATGTTGCAACCACCAATGTAATAATTTGAGGCAACAACAAGTATTTGGGGAGTACAGTTGTGTTCGATTACCGTTTACGTCATGATTAATTAAGTTATCTGTAATACGTGATAGTTAGGTGGAATAGGTCTTTGTGGAGCTAAAAATAGGTTGAAGATATTCTGTCCGAAGGGGTTTTTTGGGAGGATTTCAGATTATATGGTACTCGTTTAAAGTTTCCAAATCATCAGGGATTTTTTCATCGTACTACTCATCCGGATCAGCGATAGCTACAGTCTTATTTGCTTTTTTCCAATTTCCACGACCTTGGTTCTCAGCAGTTTGAGTTCACCAAGCATGGTCAGCGAAACTCCATCCCATCCATTCTGTGATGCCGAGACCCTCTGGCAAATTAGCTGCACCTTTCTTGGGTTTGAATTCGGTCTCAATTTTCCATTCTGCTGGCTCTCTTTGGTCCAAACATTTTTCTTCGAAAACTACCTGTTGGCTTCTCACAGACAAAGGAAGTAGTGAACATAAAATGATCAAAACAGTTGGTGTAAACATCATGGGATTTTTCATCCTTTTTCTCCTTTCAATACAGGTTTTTTTATTGGTTATTGATTCGTCAAGGTGCTCAATTAATGATATTGAATGCTACAAGAGCTATCAGAATTCTGCCAGAAACATGTCAGGCACTTGAATTTATTAGATTAATCCCTGGTCATATACAATATGTGAAGGTTGGCAACTTATTCGGTTTGGGAGAAGTGTTCCCAGCTTTGCTGGTAGTTTTCTGTTTGCTGATACACATTTAAAAAACTACTTTTTACGTGCTACGAAAATATTGAATAACCAACAATTATCGGTTACAAATCGCCAAAAAAATTAGGATAAATGATTGAATTTAGCTGATTAATGTGCTTTAATAATTACGCTAAGCTGAGTTTAATTTCTAGTTTGGAATTTGAACTGTTGAATGTTCTTGCAATTATTCCTGCCCGTTACGCTTCGACACGGTTTGAAGGAAAAGTTATCGTTGATGTCGTTGGAAAACCAATGATTCAGCATGTCTATGAAAGATCTATACGTGCGGAAAAACTTAGTCAAGTAATTGTGGCGACTGATGATCAACGTATATATGATGTGGTAGAAGGTTTTGGTGGGCAGGTTGTGATGACACCGGAAGCGGAAACAGGGTCGGATCGGATCGCAATGGTGGTTAAAGACATGAATTGCGAGGTGGTAGTAAATGTTCAAGGTGATGAACCTTTGATTGAACCGGAGATGATTAACCAATTGGTTCAGCCTTTTTTTGATGATTCTTCAGTTGAAGTTAGCACACTAAAACAGAAAATAGATAATGAATCAGATTACTTAGATCCGAATGTTGTAAAGGTTGTCACCGATTTGAATGGATATGCACTTTACTTTTCCCGGTCATCAGTGCCTGGTGGTTTAGAAAGCCCTCAAGTGGAGAATGGCCTGCGATTTCGACATCTTGGCCTGTATGCTTATAAGCGACAGCGACTGATTGATTTCGTTAAATGGAGTCGTACACCTTATGAAATGGCAGAAGGTTTGGAGCAATTGCGTTTCTTGGAGAATGGTGTCCAAATTAAGGTGATAGAAACAGAATATCCCGCGATCGGTGTTGACACACCAAATGACTTAGAGCGGGTGCGAAAAATGTTAGAAAAGGGAGTTTTCGCTGCGTCATGACAAAATACATCTTTGTTACTGGAGGTGTGATTTCGGGAATCGGTAAAGGGATCACAACGGCATCTATCGGAAGACTACTAATAGATCGTGGTTTTAGTGTGATGGTAGTTAAAATTGATCCGTACATCAATTCTGATGCTGGAACGATGGATCCTTTTCAGCACGGAGAAGTATTTGTTACCAAGGATGGTGCAGAAACTGATCTTGATCTAGGTAACTACGAACGATTTTTAGGAGTTGATCTAGACCAACGTTCAAATTTTACGACCGGTTCGGTCTACAGTGAAGTAATTGCTAAGGAAAGAAGAGGGGATTATCTTGGTGAAACGGTGCAACTAATTCCCCACATAACTGAAGAGATTAAGAACCGAATCTACAATCTTGGTAAAGACAGTGGGGCAGATGTCCTTATTGTTGAAATCGGTGGTACGATTGGTGATTTTGAGATGTTGCCTTTCGTCGAAGCGATTCGCCAAATGTCGATGGAAATTAAAGCAGAAGATCAGATGTTTATTCACGTTTCTCTAATTTATACTCTTCCTGATGGCGAAAACAAGAGTAAGCCGACACAGCATAGTATTCGTACACTTCAAGAGTTAGGGATTCGTCCGGATTTGTTAATATGCCGTACTAGTCGTGCGCTTAATCCTGGATTGCGGAAAAAAATTGCTTTGTTATGTGGATTGGAAGTTGAGTCGATTATTGAAGGACGAGATACTAAAATTGTAGACGAGATTCCACTGCGTTTTGAGCGTCAAGGTGTAGCGACTCAGGTCGTTAAAAGATTTGGTCTTAAAGATCAATCCCCAAATGGTAGCTCTTGGCAGGAGTTAGTTGATGTTCTAAAATCTCCGAAATATCGGTTGAATGTTGCTATCGTTGGAAAATATGTCAAAGGTAGCGATACTTACTTGAGTATCCAAGAGGCTCTCAAACATGGTGGTTTTGCTAATCAAGCTGTGGTTAATATAAAGTGGGTTGATTCCGAAAGCCTTCTTGAAGATGAAGTTGACCTTGAGGAAACTTTTGCAGATGTAGATGGTATATTGGTACCTGGTGGGTTTGGTATTCGCGGAATTGAAGGAATGTTAGTCGCCGTTGGCTATGCTCGGGTTAATCTAATTCCATATTTGGGTTTGTGCCTTGGTATGCAGTGTTTAGTAATTGAGTTTGCACGGAACGTTGCCAATTTAGATGGTGCAAATAGTTCTGAATTCAACCCAGACACAAAGTATCCGGTAATTGATTTAATGGAAGAACAACAAGGGGTTGATGAAAAAGGTGGAACAATGCGACTTGGACATTATGAATGCATAATTAAAGAAAACACCAAAAGCCATGAAGCCTACGGTATTAACTCCGTTATGGAAAGGCATCGACACCGATATGAGCTAAATAACGAGTATCGTGCTAAACTTGAGTCCAAAGGGCTTTGTTTTAGCGGGGTGTCACCAAATTATTCTCTAGTCGAGATCGCAGAAATTTCAGATCACCCTTGGATGGTTGGATCCCAGTTTCACCCCGAGTTTCAATCCAAACCGCTTGCCCCCCACCCGCTATTCCGAGATTTTGTTAAACACGTACTAGTTCACCACACTAAGGAGAACGGATGAGGCTGTGACGTGTAACAGCAATAGTAGTTAAAGGGTTCTTCACTGTTAATCGTAAAGTATATTGTCCATCAGGCAGGCTAGATACATCCCACGTAGCGATTTTCTGATCGTATCCTTTAGCTTCCGTTCCACGATCGATTTCCTTGAATCCATCTTGCGCGTGTTCGCCAGGAGCGTATTCCAACACCCAATTTAAGTTGTTTCCCTCTATGGTTCCCGTTACTAAGATTTTTCCTAAAAGGTTTGTTCCATCCGCTGGATATGAGATGTTGACATGTGGCTGAGAGTTGATATTACTAACGTATATCGGAGCTGTCGTTGTCATATTCTCAGCTTTGTCTATTGCTCTGGCCCGAATTAGTACTTCTTGGCTTTCTGGTGGAATGTTAAGTTGATATACCCAATTTAATTCACTCGTTTCTACTTTTGTCCAACCGGAGCCAACATCGATTTCAACCTTTACAAGCCCCGATAAATTGTCTGAAGCTGTACCAACCACTTGAATTGAGCTAGTGTTAAGATTTGCGCCATTAGCAGGTGATATGATAGCAATCTTCGGTGGATTATTATCGATTACAAGTCGATTCGATTCAGCTTCTGCTTGATTGCCTGAATGGCTTTTCACTACAATACGAACACTGAGGTGAGTGATATTACCAACATTAATGCCGGGAATTTCACCGGAAATGGCACCGGACTTATCGATATCAATGAGATCAGTTACATTTGCTATCTCCGTACCGCCGATGACTTCGGCACTGTAAATAGTATTTCCGGAATATGCTTTGCCTGTTACGAAAATTGAAACATTACTTCTAGCGAAACCGTCTAGACCTTCGTTGGTCGAAATTTTTAGTTTTGGTTTTGGTAATATCGAGTTGTTAACTTTGACTATGACACTCGTTTCAGCTGTTTTAGCCATTACATCAGTGACGCGAAGCCGAATTGTATGTGTGGAATCGGGTTGTCCCAGTGTATCGAACTTCGCCAGTTCACCACCCAAAACATTGCTCGTTCCGCTGTTAATTAATAAGTAGCCTTCTTTTGGGTTTATACCGGGGGCGATATCTAGTATCCACCCCTGCAAATTTCCCGTGTTAGCAGTTCCTTGAATTTGAATGATCCCTTGATTATAACTGCTCGCTGTTGGTGAAGTGATTTCAGCTTGGATATGGTTATGGACTGGAAACGCAGGCGAAACTGCAAATTTCGAGTAACGTATTAGGGGAAGCGCTTCGACAGTTGAAAGAGGTTGATCATTGATGCCACCAACAGCGTAGAGTCGGTTCAGATTAGTAACAATACCTGCTCCCAAATGGGATCTGGTTTGGTTGATTTTGGTCGAGGCACTCCATTTACCAGTGTTGGTATTATAGACTTCAACTGTATCTTCTTCTCCAGTGCCACCAATCATGTAGATCGTTGACAATTCCTCATCAATTGCCGCAGCAAAAGCATAGCGAGGTGTTGGCATATTGGGGCCGATAGACCACTGGTTCTCTTTGGTATCGAAGATCTCAAAGCTTGATAATGGTTTTCGATCTTGGCCACCAAAAGTATAGATTTTATCTCCAACCGCAGCCGCAACTAAACCGTAGCGAGGTGTTGATAGGCTAGCTAATTTTTTCCAACTATTTGTCTGAGTGTTATATACTTCGACCGTGGCTAGGTTTTCTCCGTTGTGTCCGCCAATGGCATAGATCAGATCTCCCACTACAGCGGTTGCGAAAACATGGCGAGAAGTTGGCATAGGAGCCATTGTCTGCCATGTGTCGGTTATCGGATCGTAGACTTCAACTGTACTTAGATAACTAGCTTTACCATATCCACCGATGGCATAGATTTTACCGTTCACCACTTCAGCAGAAAGATATTGTCTAGCTTGATCCATGGATGCGACTTTTTCCCACGTATCGGTTATCGGATCATATAATTCAAGGGTAGCAACTTGTCTATGTCCATTAAATCCACCGATAGCGTACAGTTTGTTATCGAGTACAACAGTAGCTAAACCATGCCGTGGTGTTGGCATGGGAGTAACAGCCTGCCAGTTACTAATGATTTTCGGATCATAAACGCGCATTCGAAATAAAATAGAGTTAATAGATTGTTCCCCAAGTTGGTATTGGGTGTCCCAAGAAATAGCTGGGTTAATATTTCCTTCCGATGGGCTTGTGTTGATCGCGTTTTTATCGATTTTACTCCAATTTTCTCCATGATCTATACTATATTCGTAATGAATGGGACTGAGTTTTTTTTCAGTTGGATCGGTAGCAGTGTAGTAAATCTTCACTTTGCCGCTATTCCCTTCAACCCGGTCTATGCTCAATTTGGGAAGAATGGCATCAACACATGTCAAACGTAAGAAAAGTGTGAGATAAATAATAATGTTCTTGTACATTTTGCCCTGTTTTTTTTAAATATCTTGAAGATGTTGATAGTTAAAATTCATTCTTTATTTGTTTCCTTGACCATCACGCCAAACCTTTTGCCGCCGAGTTCAACCCCAACAGTAATAGTACCGGTTACTATAACCTGATTACCGCGTTCGGGCACGTTCTTAGTAGATAAAACCCAGATCCGACCACTGCCATCGTCAAGTTGGTATGCTCCAGTCCGTACAAACGGTATTGCTAGCGTTTCTATGACTTCTCCGTTCAGCGTTACTTCTTGATTCTTGAATTCCTCAATGTTGTTTTTGATGTTAAGAATCTTGGGGTTTGCACAACTGCTGGCCAAAATCAAGATTAAGCTAATCCCTGGTAGCAATTGGCCTTGAATGTGACAAAACCTCACTTTTTTCTTTCGTAGGCTAAACATTGATTTGTGACAGAAATTCAGGCGTTCCCTGAATTCCAAGTTTTAATCGAAACAGTGCTCCTGCGCCAGTTCCTTCCTCCAATTTGTTGTCTCCGCCTGCAGTTGTTACATAGATATCTGTTAAATCCTCACCACCAAAACAAAGACTGGAAACCTTTTTTGCTGGAAACTCAATTCTCCGTTCCTCGTTCCCAAATGGGTCGAATCTTACCAAACAATTTCCGTCCCAATGGGCAGACCAAACATATCCTTCGGAATCAACAGTCATGCCATCTGGTAAACCATTTTTCTCCGGGATGGTAACAAATACACGTTGGTTGGAAATGGACCCCGTTCCTTGGTTGTAGTCGAAGAGGTAGATTTTCTGCTTCATAGAATCGGTATAATATAATTGCTTGAGATCTGGAGTGAATCCCAAACCATTAGAGCATGTGATGCTATCAAGAATTTCAATAATTGATCCATCTAAGTCAAGCTGGTAAAGTTTACCAGGGCATGATTCCTGTGGCATTGTACCACAGAAAACTCTCCCTACAGGGTCAGCGATTACGTCGTTAAATCTGGATTCAAGCTCGCCTGAAATTTCATCGATGACTGGGGTCAGTTCACCATCTTTCCAGATTGCAATTGTTCCTCGGGACATGAAAAGGAGAAGTGAACCATCGGGTTGAAAGGTAAAACCGCCAATTTCTCCTTCGTGAGTATAGAAATTTTCATGTTCTCCTGTTTGGGGATTGTAGCGAAAAAGCCGCCCATCGGGAATATCGAGCCAATAAAGCTGGTTTTCATCCGGATGCCAAAGTGGATTTTCTCCTATAACACATTGGTAATCTGCGATAAGTTCGGGAGACATTCACAACTTCCTTTCAGTACCATGTAAATATGATATGTTCAGTAATGTAAGATTCTTTATTGAACCAATTCTTGGAACTTGGAATTCTTTCGTATGTTGGAGAAAAGGACGTTTGTTTTGGCGTTTTCACGAAAGGTTATATCCAATTGAATAGCGTTCCGTAATGATTCGATCGCAAGAGATTCTTGGTTATTAACCGAAAAAAAACAAGCGAGTATATTATGTACCTCCGCATCTTGAGGGTTGATACGAACAACTTCTTTGAATTGGAAGATTGCTTGATCAGTTTTGCCCTGTTTATAGTAAATATCGCCTAAATTATAATGTACCATGCTGTCATCAGGATCAATGCGAATAGCTTCTTTATATTCCTTGGCAGCATCCTCGTAATTCCCTTGGGCTCTGTAGACTGCACCTAGGTTCAAATGTGCTTCTAGATAGTCAGGCTTAATGAGAATCACCTTTTTATAGGACATAATGGCATGGTTGAATTTACCTTGGGTATGATAGATAGTTCCCAGATTAAGATGTGCACCCACATGTTTCGGATCTGCGTCAATGGTCTCTCTATTTAGTGGTAGCTTTTTCCATATTTCCTTGCTGGTGGTATTCGACTCCTTGGTTGTAGTTCAAAGATTTGTCACTCGATGAGGTGACCGTTTCTACCTTACCTGCATTGGTCTTATTTGGATCAATAAGAACTGTTTCTTGGCGACACCCAAAGATTGAGATTCCAATCAAAAAAACTGATTATTGTATTTGTTAATCTTGTCAGTTTTGGTTTCCGTCAATCAGATTTTTATTTTCTCTAGTATCGCCAGTTTCTGGATTGTATCGCAAGGTAATATCTTTCGTCAATTGCTTTTAGCATACTCAAAATTTTCCAACTTTGAATGTGAAAACAGCAGCTAGACCTTTGAGGTCAGAATTTGTAAGTGGTGTAAGTCCAACTCCACTTATGTAGCGGTAGCTGATACCCAGTCCGAGCCGAAAAAAGGTTGTCATATTTAGTTCAAGATTGAGTTCAGGCTCAATAACCAGGAAACTGTCGTCGACCAGATTGTAATTTGCATAATGGTATCTATCATCGTAATAGGGGTCATAGGACATCCAATTACGATTAGCAGCGTTGTTTAGACTTCCCCATCCAATGAGTGTGTTGGCGGATAAGTGGATGAGTTTATCGGATGGAAACACGAATTCTAAAATTAGACCAGCATATTCCATTTCAAAGTTACTATTGGTTTCTGAAACATGAATTGATGATGCTAGGCTATATCCGCCAATGCCGATGGCAAAGGCTCGATTCAGAAGTACGGCCCCACGTGCTCCTATCATCAGGTCAAACTCGTTATGGACTTGGGTCAATTTTACAATTGGACTGCCAAACCCTTTAACCTTTAGTTTTTCTTGCAGAAGAGTTTCGGTTTCTTCGGCTATAACTGAGAAAGTTGTAAAATAGATTATGCAGTAAAGAGCTAATTGTTTCAAAGTTTGCTCCTTTTCTTAAGTTTCTGAATCAATGTTGTTCGACTAATACCGAGGAGTTTTGCCGCTTGGGTCTGATTATGATTACAAGCATTGATTACTGTTGGAATGAGTTCGGCCTCGAGAGTATTGGTTAGTTCATTGTACAGTGAATCCTTTTTAAGTTTGATTGCCTCCTTAACGATAGTGAGGAGAGCCGACTTTAGTTCCATCTGTAGAGCATTCGCTGATGTTGGGTTTTGTATTTCTTTTGGCAGATGTTCTGGTAGAATAACGTCTGATCTCGACAGGACAACAGCACTTTTGACAGCATTTTCGAGTTCACGTACGTTGCCAGGCCATTCGTAATTTTGCAAAAGTTGTGTGGTTTCGGATGAGACACCTCGAATATTTTGATTTGTTTCACTGTTGATCTGTTTTATAAAGTGTTCGACTAGTAGAGGTATGTCGTTAATTCGATCTCTGAGTGGCGGCAATTTTATAAGTACTCGGTTGACGCGGTAGTATAGGTCTTCTCGAAAATCTCCTTGCTTGACAGTTTGTGATAAGTTTTGATTTGTAGCTGCTATAATTCGTGTATTTATTTTTATTGTTTTTGTTCCACCAAGACGTTCAATTTCTCCTTCTTGCAGCGTCCGTTGTAGTTTTACTTGCAAGGCGGATGACATATTGCTGATTTCGTCAAGGAAGATCGTACCGCCGTCTGCCAATTCAAACTTGCCAGGTTTCCCTTGGGCGCTTGCACCAGTAAATGCACCAGGGACATAGCCAAATAGCTCGCTTTCGAGTAATGGGTCGGGAATAGCCCCACAGTTTATTGCCACGAAACGGCCATCTTGTCGTAGACTGTTGTGGTGTATGGCACGGGCAACTAGTTCTTTTCCTGTTCCATTTTCTCCTTCAATTAGGACAATCTCGTTGTTACTAGCCATGATCCCAATTAGTTTGTAGATTTCCTGCATCTGTAGGCTCTTACCGACCAATTGGAGTTTGGGTGTTTGGTCTGTTCGCTTTTCTATGTCTGTGGCGAGTTCTTTGCGGACAATTTTAAGACGACTCACACGATTCAAAATAGCTTTTACTTGGTCTAGATCAATCGGTTTGGGCAGAAAATCAAAAGCTTGAAGGCGCATCGCTGTAATTGTTGTTTCCACATTGTGGTAAGCTGTCATGATTACAACCTGAATTTGTGGGTCAATTTTCTTTATCTCCTGTAATGCTTCTAGGCCGCTAATACCTGGTAATCGAATATCAAGCATCACAAGATCTGGACGATTATTTTCGATTTGGCGTAGTCCTTCCTCTGCATTACTAGCAATAATTGGATTATAACCTTCATCTGTTAGAAACTGTTCAAAGGCCCAACAAATCTTTTCGTCGTCATCAACGATTAGGATGTTTTTCATATTGCGATTCTATCACTAGTCTACCCAGTAGTTCAAAGGAAAAGGTTCTTGAAAGCAACAAATTCCCGATAGAATATCAACATCAGATGTGTTTTTATGGATCTGTTATTTTATTAGTTCATTATAGAATTGACAGTGTATTAGGTTTTGTGTAGAATCCGCTATGTGTGTTTCTAGCTATATTACTGAATTTTGACGGCTGTTATGTTGCGTCTCCAAAATCTGCAGGGTTCGTTATGAAGATAATAGGGCTAGGCCAACCACAGCTTGGGTTGGTCGAAAGCGTTCCTAATTTGATGAGACCCAAATATGCTATCAGGCTTACTTTATTAGATCAGGCTAAAAATTAAATAGCTTGATCCCGGAGTTCGGATGGATTACCTTTGTTTTCAATGCGATGAAAACTTAAAATTATATATAAGGAGGATAAATTATGATGAAATCTAGAGTTTGCCAAAGTTTAAAGTTGGTTTCATCGAGTTTTATGATCTTGCTGTTAATTTCCGTTTTTGTTTGGTCCGCAGATGATAAATCTCTGGTCTTATATTATCCTTTAGATGGTGATACAAAGGATGCTACTAAAAATGCTAATGACGGGCAAATTCAGGGGAAGTCGAAGTGGGTTGATGGAAAGTTTGGCGCAAAAGCCATTGACCTAGACCCGAACGCGTGGATCAATATTACTCCATCTGATTCACTGAATGGTGATTTTTTTATAGAAAATTTTTCTCTTTCGGTTTGGATTAAACCTAATTTTGAAGGAAGTAGTTGGGAACATATTTGGCGTAGTCTGCCCGGCGGTTCCGGACACGATACCTTATTTATAAACAAGGATCAAGGGCTGATTTCTTGGCGTGGGAAGGTTGGTGGTGCGTGGACAGTTATGTGTCAGACCGACGGAGGATTAATTGAAAAAAATAAATGGTACAATATCACCTTAACTTCAGATAAAAAGAAGTTTCGAATTTACCTTGATGGTAAAGAAGTAAAAGCCGCAGATCACCAAGTGACTGGTGGAAAAAATGCGGAGTACCATTTGGGTGGTCAAGGTAATGAAACCTACGCGGGTGTAATGGACGAAGCGGCCATTTTTTCACGCACTTTGGATAAAAATGAAGTCACTGAGATCCAGAATGGTATGGAGGGGTTTTTGGCTGCTGAACCACAAGGGAAACTGACAACTGTCTGGGGATACATCAAACAACAATAAAAAAAACTTGGAGTTCAGAGAGCTCATGCTTTACTTGGTCATTAGGTGCATGAGCTTTTTATATTATGGAAAAAGAACGTTTAAAAGAACTTGCTGCTGAGAAAGCGGTTGAGGAAGTTCGGTCAGGGATGATTCTTGGGCTGGGGACTGGATCGACAATTTACTATGCTTTGTTGAAACTAGGTCAGATGGTTAAAGTGGGGCTTGATATTATTGGTATCCCAACTTCGGAACAAACTAGTCAGATTGCTGAAGAACAAGGAATTCGGTTGTCAACAGTGATGGAAAATCCAGTCATCGATCTTACGATTGACGGCGCGGACGAAGTCGATCCAAGTCTCAATTTGATTAAAGGTCTGGGAGGAGCCTTAGTTCGGGAGAAAATTATCGCCCACGCTTCAAATCGTCTGGTTATTGTTGCTGATGAGAGCAAGATTGTTGATTACTTGGGGGCAAAAGTGCCGTTGCCTGTCGAAGTTGTTCAGTTTGGTTGGGAGTCCACTCAGATGGCACTTAACCAAATTTGTCAAAGATCGGTTTTGCGACAGGTTGATGATCAGACGTTTAGAAGTGACAATGGTAACTTCATTTTGGATTGCTACTTTGATCAGATTTCTGATCCCAAACAAATTGAAATTAGAATTAACGGGATTCCAGGTGTAGTAGACAATGGTTTATTTGTAGGTCGGGCTGATCGTGTGATTTTTGGGGCTGCTGATGGAATTCAGACTCAGGACCGCTAGGTTTAAAGAAAAACTCCCACTTTGGACAATACGATTCGTTTGTTGCTTTTTGTTATGTTTTCATACGACATCTGTTCTCTCTGACCAGCCAAGACAAGTTGGAATACCCGTAGCTGAGATAGTTGAACATGGAATCTTTGAGGTTGGTACGAGTTTTTTCTTTGGGCGAGATAATAAATTTTTGCACGAGGAAACGATTTTGGGTTTGGACTTCGGTTTGTTTAACTGGATCGAAATTGGGATCGATCACCGGACGAATCCAAAACTTGGTGATGAAAGCACGTTACTTAGTCATTTAAAGTTACAACTCCTGAAAGAGGAGAATCTGTTACCCCATTTGTCGATTGGTGTCAAAGACCTAAATAATATTAAAAGACATCGGTCTATGTTTTTGTCCTTTAGCAAAAAACTAAACTTGCCCACAATACACATCTTTGGTGTGCATTTTGGAATTGTTGATGACTACTACGGGGCAGAAAACAGGACTGGGTTTTTCGGTGGTTTGGAAAAAGAATTCTCACCTAAGATAGCCAACGGGAATTTGTTATTTATCCTGCAGTTTGATCGGCGTGGTGTATCAGGGAATCTCTTACATACTGCTGCTACTGGTTTGCAGACCACAGTTGGAACCGAATTATTGAATAATGGCAGCCAAATGCGGTTTCTGGCCAAAATAGCTTTCACCAACAAGTCATTAGTTAAGCGGATTGAGGAAACACAACGACTCGCTAAACAGGCAGCTCGTTTAATTAGCAAAGAAAAAAGTGGAAGAAATTAGAATTCTGACTTGATGCCAATATATGGAACTATTGGCAATTGGCTGACTATATCCTTAATTACGTTTCCTTTTTCATCTCTGGCATAATTCTCGTCGTAATCAAAGGTTAAGATGTTCTTTCGGTTGTAGGCATTTAACAGTTCCAAGTATAAGCTCATTTTCCAGCTACTGAATATAAAATCTTTATTAATTCTTATGTCAAGCCGGTGGAACGGATCGTATCTGAAAGAGTTTATTTCTCCGTAGATTGGGATCTGTCTCCATCTATTATTGTTAAAAACTTGTTTAGCACAAGGTTGTTTGACATTTTCTTCACATGTCAAGGGGGTGTAAGGATTTCCACTTGCGTATTGCCACTTCGCACCAATCTCCCAGTTTTTGCTGATTTGATAGCTCGCTGTAATTGTAGCCACATGAGTTTGGTCATAATCGTAAAACCGGTATGGTTGATCAGGAGAATCGCGTCTTTTGGAAACTGAGTTGGCGTAGCTGATCCAACCAAACAGCTTGTTTCCCTGACGGTGTTGCAAGAGAATTTCTGAACCTCGCGCGTATCCTGCTCCCAAATTAAGGTAACTAGGGTTCTGGTCTGGAACAGACTCGATTTGGTTCTTTAACTGTTTATAATAGGTGGCAAATTTGAGTTCAGTAGCTACTCCAACCTCTCGCTCAATTTCGAGGACAAAGTGGTGAGCTGTAGTTTCATCCAAGTTAGGGTTTCCACTTGGTGGGTATGCCTGCCAAGGTTGGGGTGACTGCATATATCGTCCATAAGCAAAACGAATCTCTGATCCTAAAGGAAGCAACAGGTTGAAACTCGTTCTGGGTTGAACAGCAATTTGTCCAGTTAAATCACGTGCGTAATCAAATCGCATTCCTAGGGTTGTGGAGAAAAAATTCGTGAGTTTGAACCGTCCTTGTAAATACCCTTCAACTTCATACCCTTTATTCCTTTGGTTAGATTGAACTTTCTCTGATAATCTGAAGTCGAAGTTAGGGTCTCCTTCTTCTGGTGGTCTAGGAAAGAAGGTCTGCACCACTGCTCGTCCAATGTTGTTGTTAAGACCTGACTCAATTTGGAATCTGGGTGTAATTTTATATGTCAAATCGTGTCTGACATCGATATCGGTGGGTTGTATCCGCAGGTAGAATCCTTTGCCAATCTTGAAGTTTATCAGCCGTTTAGAGTGTGAAACGTTGAGGTCATACTTGATATTTGGAGTTAAAATGGAACGTAGATGAACACCCTGCAAATGAAATGAGTTTTTTAGGTAAAAAGCCCCCGATAAATCGTCGTCAGGCTTATCTTTACCCAATTTGAGTTGGGCGAAATCATCCGAAGCGAATGCATTCAAGTCAAGTTGAAACATTTCGTTGATGTCGTAACTAAGCTTGGTTTGGTAATCCCAAAATCGTGGAAGTGCCGTGATTACATCACTCTTCGGAATTGGTAGCAGATCGTATACTACATCAGCATAACTCCGTCTGCCAGCCAAATACCAGGATCCACGGTCTCCGATTGGTCCTTCAATGAGTCCTTCTGAATACAAAAAATTGACGTGAAGGTTACTACTGAATTTTTTCCTGTTTCCTTGGCGTGAATGGACATCAACAACTGCTTGTGCGTCACGGCCATATTCAGCGCCAAAACCACCAGCGTAAACGTCAATACGATTCAAAATTTCCGAGCTTACTGTGGAAACTAACCCCCCAAAATGGTAAGCTTCTTCAAGCGGGAAGCGATCAAAATAAATGGTATTATCTTCCGGCCCACCACCTCGAACGAAAAGCTGGCCACTAAAGTCGTTTGCAGCCCTAATTCCTGGAAGTGATTGAATTGCTTTTAAGGCGTCTCCTGTAGCACCTGGTAATCGTTTTATCTCCAGTCCTTGTAAGCTTTGGCGACTGATTGCTTTTGGAAGCGCTTGGCCTACGACCAGAATTTCATTAAACAGGAATTCGATTTTTTCTAAATTGATCTTGATTTCCTTCACTTGTTCCTCAGAGACAACTAAGTTTTTTATCGTCATTGTGCGATACCCAAGTGATATTACTAATAATGTATAGTCACCAGATTGAAGATCCAAAAAGGCAAATTTCCCTTCTTTATTAGTTACCTTTTTCTGTCCGTTTTCAAGCAATTGCACTTTCACACCACTTAGTTTGTTACTATCTGCACTACTCAATACCGTTCCTTGTATTTCGCCACTAAAAGCGGAAATGTAGCAACAGGTAAAGGTAATTGCTGTAACTAATCCAATGCGTGCTAAGATTAGACCTTTCTTCATTGTATTGTTAGACTCGCTATCTAATTAAATTGTAGAATCATGACATAATAGCAAAATGTTGTGTTACTACTAGAATCAATTATATTTGTTGAGGATATTGATTGATCAGATTTTAAGCTGAAAACGATATGGGATTTGAATTCGGGCAAGAACGGGAGTGTTACCATTCTTCGCAGGGATAAAGCGTGACATTGTTAAGGCTCTGATTGCTTCTTCGTCGCAACCAAAACCTAACCCTTGTATTAAAATAATGTCTCTTGCTATTCCGTCGATGCCAATTCCTGCTTCAAGAACGACAATTCCTTCCTTATTCGCCTGCCGGGCTAGTTCTGGATATTTTACAGGGTGTTTTTTGAGGAACCGTGGTGCTTGAGTAATGTCATATGGACCAGGTGTTTGGTAATCCAGATTTGCGGGATTCATTTCAACTGGATTTTGATTTGCAGTAATCTTCGATAGAATTGATTCTCCTATTGGTTTCGTTGAAATTTTTGGCATTTTTGAAAAAGTATTTATACTTTGCACATTCAATGGAGTTTTTCGTTCTAATTTTGCATTGTAGACACTTCTCGGTGAGAATCTGTGTTGTTCAACAAAACTCGATGTGTTACTTGTTGGTAGAGTATAAAAAGTGTTGCTCATTGGTAATTGAGCGGCTGTTGTAACCACGTTAGTTTGGAGTTTGATTAGAACGGCCTTGGGTGCTTTCTGCTTTAACTTAATTTGGCTTTTACGACGTTTTTCAAGACGGCGTTTTGGGTTGTTTTTTATCGTTCGAGCAATATTGATTCGTATCGGATCATTTTCATAGATTTCATTTTGCACGATGAACAAAGTGCCTAGTAGTAATCCAACTGAGTGGAGAATACACGAAACTATGAGGGCGTTGCCGTAAGATTTTTTTTTCATACGTTTCTTTAATCTTTGGATGAAATTTGAGTAGTTAGCTGGTTTTACCCAAGTTTCATCTTACTTCGAATGATTTGGTTTCGACGTCTAAATGTTGTTTGGTGTGCTGTTCCTGTCATTTTATTTCTGTTTGTTTGATTGAGTCTTAAAGTTGATGTCATTATTCAGTTGAAATTAAGCTTTTAGCTGATCTTGTATTAGTTGCCAAGTGCGACGGCTATGGTTAGGAAAATGTTGACAGCCTTTCTGCGCTTTTTGAATATTATTTACATTGTGTCGTTGAGCTGGTTTTTCCAACTTTAAATTTCGGCTGTAGGCAAATGTATTGAGCTTTCTAGAAAAAAATTTGGCTCTGCTTTACTTCGGTATGTCAAAGCTAGTTCTGTTCAGGGGATTTTTCGATATGACTTTTAAGCTGTTCGTATCCTGTAATTCCGTAGTTTATTAGTTTGTAACTAATGATGGGTAATTACTATGTCTTTATGTTGATAGGACAATTATTGTTGCGATTATTTTCATGGTGAGCTAAGAGGAAAATATATTTTGATTTAGCCTCTAATCTGGTGTTACTATCTACCTGCTACTTAGTAACCATGTCGTCTTTAGTTCTTTTGAGCTTCAAACACAGAAAGCCAGCACAATTAAAGGTTACTTCTTTCCCTAGATAAAAAGCAAAAAATAAGTAATTTCTAGGTCCATGTGTTAGTTATTTTTTCTCGTTAGAATGTTTTTAGAGAAGGAACTGTAATAAGGTAATTCCATTTTGGTATAATGGTCTCCTTTCAATTGATCGGATTGGTTTTTGCTGTTTAGTCTGTAGACTATGATTTTCCAATGAAAATTGATTGTGTAATAGATCAAATAGGGCTGCTGTTTTTGCTATTTCGGAGCTAAAAATTGTCTCTTGTGATCAGTTGAGTGACATCCGTCATTATTTCTGAGGAAAATCGCGTATGAAATCTGAGATTTTTGTTCGGCGCTCGCGAATAGAAGCTCCATCAGAAGAAGTTTTTGCTTGGCACACTCGCTTTGGAGCATTTGAACGGTTGACTCCACCGTGGGAGACCGTTCAAATAATTCAGAGGAATGGTAGCGTGAAGGATGGAGATCAGCTTGTAATGAAGGTTTCTACACCGTTTCCTATTCAGTGGGTAGCTGAACACCGAAATTACATTCAGGGTAAACAATTCTGTGATTTCCAAGTTTCGGGTCCGTTCGCAAAATGGGAGCATACGCATCTGATAGAACCTGAGGGAGAATCGGCATGTCAGCTTGAAGATTATATTGAGTATTCCTTGCCGATGGGAGTTTTAGGTGAAGCCGTAGCAGGTAAGTCGATACGGCAAAAACTGGGTCGAATGTTTGATTATCGCCATGAAGTTACAAAACAAGATATTATGCTTCATCAGCAACATAAAGGAGAAAAAATGAAAATTGCAATTACTGGCTCGACCGGCTTGGTTGGTTCAGCACTCGTACCATTTCTAACTACTGGTGGGCATGAAGTTAAGCGACTGGTCAGGCCGGGGGGTAGCGGATTAAACATAGCTGGGCCGGCTTCTCAATTAGTCGATGAAGTTCACTGGGATCCTCTGACAGGTGAGATTGATAAAGAGAGTCTTGAAGGAATTGATGTCATAATTCACTTGGCCGGAGAGCCGATTGCTGGTGGTCGTTGGAATACTAAGACAAAGAAGCAAATTCAGGATAGCCGAATTCAGGGAACTAGATTGATTTCTCAAACAATTTCAGATCTTCAAACGCCGCCCAAGGTATTACTTTCTGCGTCTGCTATTGGTTTTTATGGTGACCGAGGGGATGAAACTCTGAATGAGGAGAGTCAATCCGGTGCCGGTTTTTTATCTGAAGTGTGTGAATCCTGGGAACAGGAAACCGACTCTGCAAAGAAAAATGTTCGGGTTGTCAATCTACGTTTTGGTCTCGTTCTGAGTCCAGCAGGTGGAGCACTTGCCAAAATGTTACTCCCTTTTCAATTGGGAATTGCGGGTAACTTGAGTGTCTTGGGGCGGCAGTATATGAGTTGGATTGGTCTTGATGATGTTATTGGGATAGTACATCATGCTTTAACCAATGAAGATCTTAATGGCCCAATTAATGTCGTTTCACCGAATCCCGTGCGAAATAGTGAATATACAAGGACTTTGAACAGGGTCCTTGGTCGACCTTTTCCAATGAATAGGTTTCCCATACCAAGTTTTGGGGCACGAGTATTGTTTGGTGAAATGGCCGATGCATTGCTTTTGTCGAGTACTAAGGTCGAACCATCCTGTTTGGTACAGACAGGCTATGAGTTTCGGCATCCGAAACTCGAAGGAGCATTACGTTTCATGATGGGCAGAAAGTGATTATGATTCTGAAAGAATGTTTAGGGCTCTGATTTGCAGTTGCCGCGAAATTTCAGGTTTTTTACCTCTAGTTGCAATCTAAAATAACCATTTTTCTAATGATGGTGATATGGAATTCCTTTATTACTGAATATTGAGTCAACAGTGTTACATAGCCAAAAAAGTTTTATCGTGGCAGTTCACCTTGTTCATTTGTAGTTAATCAGCATTATGATATATACGGGGATGACATTATTGAAATGAAGGCTTTAGACACTCAGGTTATCATTGTTGGTGGAGGGCTCGCAGGTCTCTGCTGTGCCATCGAATTACAGAAGAATCGTATCTCTTTTAATATTCTGGAAGCTGATGATCAAATTGGTGGCCGAGTTCAAACCGATGTTGTTGATGGCTTTTTGCTTGATCGTGGTTTTCAAGTACTATTGTCTGCTTATCCTGAATGTCGAAGGATGCTTAATTATGAAGCCCTTAAACTCCGTAGATTTTATCCAGGAGCATTAGTTTGGTTTCAAGGGGAATTTCATCGAATCACTGATCCATGGCGACAGCCGTTTTCAGCGCTCAAAACTGTGTTTTCACCAATTGGTACATTGAATGATAAAATTCGGATCTCAAGATTACGTCGCAAATCTATTTCCGGAACATTGGACAGTTTGTTTGAACATCCGGAAACCTCAACCCTTTTGGCCATTAAGGAAATGGGATTTTCAGATAGTATGATCGATCGATTTTTCAAGCCTTTCTTTGGTGGAGTTTTTCTTGATAGATCCCTTGAAACCTCGAGTAGAATGCTGGAGTTTACATTCAGAATGTTTTCGACTGGAGATACCGTAATACCAGAACAGGGCATGGGACAGATCCCCAAACAACTTGCTAGCCATATTCCGAGCGACGTTATCCAAACACAGACGGTTGTTCGTTCTGTTAAACCTCATGCTGTTGAATTATCTTGTGGTGAGGTACTTAAAGCCGATGCAGTTGTTGTTGCCACAGAAGGCCACCGCTCAGCGGAATTGATTGATGATTTCCCGAAAGTAAGTAGTGTGCCTGTTACCTGCCTTTATTTTGCTGCTAAGAAGTCGCCTGTTAGTGAGCCTGTGTTGATCCTTAACGGAGAAAGTCGAGGCATTATCAATAATCTCTGCGTGCCAAGTGCCGTTTCTCCCGCATATGCTACTGGGAATTCCGCATTAATATCCGTAACTGTGCTGGGAAATCCTGATCTGGATAATGGGGTGCTCGAAGAGTTAGTGAGAGAAAATTTGTCTGAATGGTTTGGAGCGGATGTACGGCATTGGTTCTATTTACGCACATACCGAATTCAACATGCATTGCCACAAGTACACCCTCCAGCACTGACACCACCCCAGCGCCCTGTAAAATCTGAAACTGGTTTATATGTCTGTGGCGATCATCGTGATATGCCCTCTATTCATGGTGCTATGGTGTCAGGTCGTCGAACCGCTGAAGCTGTAATTAAAGATTTAAGTTAGTATTTCTATTACGTATTCTGCGAATCCTACACCCTGCTTGTGCATAATTCCTGCTCTACTACATGATTGGTTTCAGTTTTGATTATTGTGAATACTGACATTTAACTGTTATCATTCAACGAGAATATTGATCCGATAAGTATTTTTGAACTAGATTTGCATGTTTTTTTATGCGTTTGCTTCAAAATATTTATATACGTTGGCACTTCCTTGCCTGCATCCTTCTGGATGTTTGTCAAATTGACAGTTCTGTGATATATTGCAGTTTTATGATGTTTTTTTGTGCTTTAAAAGTTTCGTTTTACCACAATCTCAGTTGAGGAAATGGAAGCTTATTATCAGAGACGAAAAGAAGAAAATTGTCAGTGGAGCAGATAAGCTTTAATCTTTGTTCGAATAATACCGCGTACTGATAATATTTAATTTCTAACGGGAGAAATAATAGTTGTGGACGCGAAAATTTCTTGGCTAGTTGGTTCGTGGGGGTTTATTGGACCTATTGCCTGTTCTGGAGTATCAAAGGTGCTCAAACATCCAAAACTTCTACCGACTATTTCCTCGTAGGAAGATCCATAAGTATTTGGGTTTTTATATTGGCGGCGACAGCTACCAGCTTCAGCGGTTGGGCCTTTCTTTGTAGGACACCCCGGTAAAATATTCAATGATGGCTTACCCTATGCGTTTGCGTCCTTCTATGCGCTGACAATTCCGTTTACCGGCGTTTTGTTCATACACCGACAATGGATTTTAGGTAAATCATACAAATATATTACACTTGGTGAAATGTATAGTGATTACTAACAGTATTGGTTGCTTTCCTGTTTAGTGTTCCATATTTAGGAATGCAACTTCGAGCATCAAGTGATTTGTTCCATATCCTTACCGATGGTTTAGTCAGCGTCAATTTTGGTATGTTTGCGTTGTCTACCATCGTTGTTGATATATGTAGGATCAGGAGGGTTACGTTCTGTAGCATATGTCGATTGTGCCCAATGTGTTTTGCTAGCGTTGGGTATAATTATTCTTGGTGGTATTGCAGTTCATTATTCTGGAGGTTCGTCGGGTTTAATGACTGGATTAGCGGATATGGTTGCGGAAGATATTGCTAATGACGTGACTTTAACACCTGCTGGGTATTCGTCGACAATTGCGATTCCTGGTAGTATTCAGTTTGTCTCTGCTGGATCAAAGGCGGTTGGAGGAACTTGGACAGGTATTATGTTGTTTGCGCTAATGGGTATCCAATCTTCCCCAGCGTTTTCCATGTGGGCATTTTCTAATAAGACTAGTCGGTCATTTCGCTGACAACAAGTGGTTGCGTCTTCTGCTGTGATAGGAGTGATTTTATTTGCCTTCACTATTTTTCAAGGAATTGGGGGCACGCGCTTGTAGCAAATGGGACATTTGCAGGTGCTAATGACAAGAACCTTGTTCCTCAATTGATTAACCTGCTTTCAGATTCTGCACCTTGGTTGGTAGGGCTATTAGCTGTATGTGCGTTAGCTGCTATGCAAAGCACTGGTGCGGCGTATATGTCTACATTTAGTGCGATGTTTACACGAAATATTTTGTGCCGAATGCCTCAGATCATGTGCAGAAGATGAGCGGACGTATTTTTGTTATCATTGTTGCTGGGGTTGCTTTGATTGTTGTGGCAAATTCTACTCAGGCTATTGTAATGTTAGGTGGTTTGGCTGTTGCCTATGGATTTCAAATGTACCCGGCTTTGATTGGTATTTGTTTATTACAAAGGGTTTACAAGACAAGGTGTTGTAGCTGGGTGGGTTGTTGGTCTAATTGCTGTAACACTTACAGATGAAACACCGGCTTGGTTTGGGGTTTCATGGGGAGCATGTCCTCTTAAGATCCACAGTGCTGGTTGGGGAATACTATTTAACTTGGCTACTACCATGTTAGTTTTTAGATTTACAACTGATAGTGAAGATACAATGAGAATTAAAGACGAGAAACATAGGTTCTTGCAAACTGTCTCGGGCATGAATCTAGAACGAAGAAAGAAAGTTAACTTGGCTTGGGTTTTGACATTCATTTGGTTCTTGGTGGGTTTTGGGCCATTCGTGACAATAGGTAACTCACTTTTTCCCGATCCCAATACACCAACACTATGGGTGCCTTTTGGTATGCCGTCTTTGTGGCTATGGCAGTTGGTTTTCTTAGGCTATGGGGTATTTGTGATGTGGCTTCTCGCTTTCCATATGGGGATGTCTGAACCTATTGACCTTCAACGGATTGAAGAAATTTTCGAAGAAATAGAAAGAAAGTAAAAGCTTTAGTTAATAAAGATATATGAATTTCAAGGGGTGTTATTTAGGTTTGTTAGTTGTTGTGTAATGGATCTTCTTCGTGTTTACTGTCTACGAATGTAACAGTTGAGTTGATAAATGAAAAATCGATCCTAGTGGTTTCCGTACCATATCAAAGAGTTTAGGGAGGCAATGTGGGGTTATCCAATTGGCAAAAAGTTTGTGATGGGGTTTTTCTGTTTCAAGATAGTTGTTGTGTTTATGCTATCCAAGGACCTGAGGGGACAGTCTTAATTAACGCTGGAACAGGTTTGGTTACTGATCATCTTGATGAAGTCGCTCAAAACGGATCATTGACTGTTCTCCTTACTCATCATTTTAGGGATCATACTGATGGAGCTATTCGTCTTCGAAATGCGGGTGCTAAAATCTTAGGACCATATTGGGAACAGGAATATCTGATTGATCCCGACCAGCATTTTCGGGAACGGCAGATCTGGAATTCTTATGATAATCGTTGGGATCGTTTTGCACCTGTTCGCCCAATCCCGGTATCGGATTGGATGATGGACTACGAAAAACGGGAGATTGCAGGTTTAGAATGGACAGTGATTCCAACGCCAGGCTGTACCAACGGAGCAAGCAGTTATGTGGTGAACCTCAATGGTCTCCATCTAGCTTTTGTTGGGGAATTGATTTGTGGCCCGGGTAGGACATCGCGTCTAGCACCGCTCCAGTATAATTACAACGATTTTACTGGAGCTGTAAACTTATGGCGAAGTTGCTATAGACTAATGGAAACCAAGTTAGATATGTTACTACCCAGCTTAGGTCAGCCAATAGATTGCCCTGAGCAAGCCATACAGCTTTTAAGAGAGAATTTGAAATTGATAGGTGGCATTTCCCCCGGTTTTGTCGAGCAATTAGATGATCCAGATGATGACGACATTGAGGAAATTCTTCCGCATCTGTATCGTTCAAAATATAGTAGTGCAGAGACCACTTTTGTGATTAGTGATAGCGGTAAAGTAATGGCCATCGATTATGGCTACAATGTGTCTGCCTATCAGTCACCGGGTAAACAGCACCTATCAAATCGGCGGCCGTTTCTACATGGTATCAAGGGATTACGAAAGAAACTAGGTATTAATCAAATTGATACTGTTTTGGTATCACATTTTCACGATGATCACGTTAATGGTATTCCCATGTTGCAACGTGTTTTTGGTACTGAGGTCTGGGCTGGTGAGCATTTTTCAGATGTTCTGGAAAACCCAACCCGCTACGATCGTCCTTGTTTATGGCACGAACCGATTTCTGTAAGTCGTCGTCTTCCCAATGAAGATGTTACTTACTGGGAAAATATTCCAATTCAACTTTACCCAATGTCGGGTCATACAAGATTTTCGACATTGATTTGCTTTGAAGTAGATGGAAAAAGGGTTGTACATACTGGCGATCAAATTTTCTTTAGTACTTCAAGTGGTTTACCTTTTGACAAAGATGCAAAATCGTTTACCAATCACGTTTATAAAAATGGCCTAGATCTCGGGTGTTACAAGCAGACATTGAAGTTTCTCCGTGCCTTCCAACCCGACTGGGTATTGACAGGACATACTAAACCATACCAAACCAGCTCGGAGTGGTATCAGGTCATTGAAAAAGGTGCCAATGCATTCGATGAAGTCCACTTACGTTTGATGTCGTTGGGTGATGATGACGTTCATTTTGGGGCTGAATCTCAGGGAGGGAAATTGAAGCCATACCGATTGCATCTTCTCACTGAGGAAGAAGTTGAGTTCGAGGGCTGGATTTTAAATCCTTTTTCGGTTCCCAAAAAGGCTGTAATCAAGTTGATTGGGCCAGATGATTGGAAGAGTCAGGTGTCTGAGATTGAATTGAAAGCTCGAGAACAAAAGGAGATACGAATTTCCATCATGCCTCCAAATGATACTTGTTGTCGACGCCAGCCGATTGGCCTTGATTTGACCGTTGGAGGGCGGCCTTTTGGCCAAGTTGCTGAGGCTTTAGTTAGCATTGGTGTTCCCAAATTTTAAGCTGAGACAGGGATATGTAGAAAGAAAGCTTGTGAAAAAGCTAATTCTCAACCGAGACGAATATTTTCAGGCAGTAAGTTTAACTCAACTGGTGTCTATTGATATACTGGTTATTTACGAAGGGAAACTACTTGTTGGGGAAAGAATCAATGAACCTGCCAAAGGCAGTTTTTTTGTCCCAGGTGGGAAAGTTTACAAAAACGAGTATCTCAAGGAAGCTTTGGAGAGAATTTCTGAGCATGAAATTGGTGTAAGACTTACGTCAAATCAGGTAACTCTAAATGGAATCTACGATCACTTGTACGAAAACAATTTCAGGGATGACAGTTGTGGAACGCACTATGTCTGCATTGCATGTCTATTTGAACTGGATGATGTAGAGCAAATCGATGTCGTAGAGACTGCAATGCTAAGTCAACATCATTGCGTTGAGTGGTTAGATACTAATCAGGTTTTGGATCATCCTAAGGTCCATACCAATGTGAAAAGTTACTTTAATGAAGTTCCTGCTAATAAATTTCTTTAACTTATAAGTAGAATTGCCGTAAATCTGTAGTTTTGTTCTATTTGGGATTTAAGTGTCTTAACAGAAATGAAGATTTAGAGACTTAAATTAAACTTTGCGATCTTTGAACCTACTCCTCTCCTGCTAGTTGGGTCAAAGATATCAGTAACTCTAGGAGCCTATGTATGGAATTTGAAGGTAAAGTTGCTGTTATAACTGGTGCGGGCATGGGCATGGGAAAAGCAATAGCGATAGCCTTTGCTGAAGAAGGCGCGTCCATTGTTGTTGTTGATGTAAATATTGATACTGGTCAAGAAACTGTCAAGGCAATTCAAAGTAAAGGCGGACGGGCGATCTTTATACAAGCTGATGTTTCCAATGCACTCGATGTGCAACAGATTGCTGTAGGTACAGTAAATGCATTTGAAAGAATCGATATTTTAGTTAACAATGCGGGAATTCAACACTATGGAAGTGTTGTTGAAACAACGGAAGAAGAATGGGACCAAGTACTAGGAGTAAATCTTAAGAGTATATTTCTTTGTTCTAAATATTGTATCCCTGAAATCCAGAAGCAAGGAAACGGAAGTGTTATCAATATTGCGTCAGTTCAAGGTATCGCAAGTCAAAAACGTGTTTGTCCTTATTCTGCTTCCAAAGGTGGAGCTATTTCATTGACAAGGAATATGGCAATTGATTTTGCTGCAGATAATATTCGTGTTAACTGTGTTTGTCCCGGCTCAATCGATACTCCGTTATTACGTGCAGCAGCAGAACTAACTAGTAATTCCCAACAGACTATAAAAGAATGGGCCGATGCACATGTGCTAAAACGAGTTGGTCAACCCGAGGAGGTTGCTCAAGTTGTCCTTTTTCTGGCTGGTGATAAAGCTTCATTTGTTACCGGGGCAGCTTATGTAGTTGATGGAGGGTTAATTGCACAGTTGTAGTGCTAAAGGCAATTCGAAACATTTACAAAGGTAAAGGGATTCTAAAAGTGAATCCTCTGGGGAAGCAACTTGCTTTGGTCTGCAATAATGGCACAGGGTTTGATACATGTTCTGTTAGCATCGTTTGTCTTATTTCGTGTTAGTTGTGTTTCAGGCATTTCAAAATATGTTCGTTGTGTTGACCCAAGTGGGAGCTCGCAAAGTTGTTTTTTTCGGTTAATCTAGTGAATCCAATCCATTGTGGCAAAGTTCGGCAACTGATTTGCTTCGATGTTTTGGTTTTCATACTGACGTATATAGTAAGTGTTTTTATTAGTCCCGTGGTTTCCTTTGCTGGTCAAGCTGAGATTTTTTATCGTAATGGGTTGACTGCCCTGTCGCAGAATGAGCGAGAAAAAGCATTGGTTGCTTTTCAGCATGCGGTTGAATTAGATTCGACATTAGCAAATGCTCATTTCTCAATTGGAATGCTTTTAAAAGAACAAGGTTTGTGGGGACCAGCAAGAAGTGCGCTACAAAATGCGATTGATGCTGATCCAGATTATATTGCTGCTTACTGTGCTTTAGGTGAGTTGCAAATTGAGGTTTTTGCGCAAATTGACCAAGCAATTTCGTTATTTAAAAAAGCAAAAACCATAAAGCCGAAAGATTCGAAAATACACAAGTGGCTTGGCATTGCTTACTTTCGAAAAGGGCAATTTCAAAATGCATTGGCCGAACTGATTTCTTCAGTCGCAATAGATTCTGCTGAGAGACAATCGATGTATATGCTTGGGTTAACCTACATGCATTTAGAAAATTATGAGGTTGCTATACAGACGTTTAAGATGCTCATCGATAAAGATCCATTTCATAAACAAGCATGTTTCAATCTCGGTAATGTTTATGTGCGGCTTGGGTTGATGGATCAGGCCAAGGCTGCATTACAACGGTTTCGAGAAATTGATTTGGAAGACGAAACCTTAACCCTTCTGGAACAGCGTGTAGATCGGAACACCAAGGATGTGGATGCGTGGTATCAACTTGGCAGAATTTATGCTGAACGTCGCAAGTGGCAAGAGGCTATTGCTTCGCTCGAAAAGTGTATAGCATTTGATCACCAGTCACGTGGTCATGAGATTCTTGGGTTTGTCTATGTTAATTTGGAAGCTTATGAGGAAGCTGTTCATCACTATTCTATAATTGTGCAGCTTGATCCCAGGAATTCAACTTACCGCAATAGTTTGGGAAGTGTTTATCTGATGCAAGAGAAATACGAATTGGCCATCGAGCAATTGGAGGTTGCTGCACGACTTGAGCCGTCTGACGCGAGAATCCAACTTAATTTAGCCTCAGTTTATCGAAAGGTGGGTAATCAGAAACTTGCTGGACAAGCGTATTTTCGTTATCAGGAATTGCAACAGGAAAACGCCGATGATTAGTTTGGAGTTCTATCCTTTTACCGTCATTATGGGCAGCATAAGCGAATCTATTAAAATCAAAGTTTTATTGAGATTGTAGCTGATTCGGTTCCAGAATAAAACGGACGAGAATGATGATTTTCATCTGTCAAAGATAATCAGTATTGTAGTATCTTGATTGTGATCTGCTTAAATAGTATTTTCCAAAAAAACAGGGAAATTTTGAGGAATAAATGATGTTTGATAAACTTGGTATTGTCACAAATATATGGGCAAAACGAATGGAAAACGGAGATCGTTTCCAAGAACTTGCCGTTCAGTTTGAGCACGATGGGTTTCGGCATATGGAAGTTCGAGATGGTGACTATCTACGTAACTCAGAGTTCGGAAACTTTCTGCAGGAAATCGAAACAGTAATAGAAATCTACGCTCCAGATCAATGGAAAGAGATGTGCGAAGCGTTCTGGAAGCGCGGAGATTGGAAAATACTCGTCGACCATAGTCACAAGCCTCTTTTTGACCAAGTTGATGAGTTTGTAGCGAGAGTATCGAATCTAACTTTAAGTTATGCTATTTCTCATTCATGGTTGAGTGTCCCTCGGAATTTGGAGATTGATAATGATCAGATCCGTCGGGCCAAGCAATTGGCTTATTTATTATGCCCACATCAGGCCCGATTACGGTTAGTGGATCTTGATTCACCTGTTAAATGCAACCCGAAAATTGCGGCTGAGAATCTCCGGAGATACAAGTTGCTATTGCCAAACTACCCGATTGTGTTTGCTGTTGAGAATGCAAAGCAACCAGCCAGCCAAATACTCGATCTTGTAAAGAAAGAGAGCTTATTATTAACCTATGATGAAGCTAATGTCTATCAGTTGGATGGTACAACGATTGAGGATCTTGAAACATTTTGGCAAGCAGTTGAAATAAGAGATTTAACTTCTGTTCACTTCAAACAGAAAAACAGCCAAGGAGTTCTGACTCAGGTGAAAGATGGATTCGTTGATTTTAGAGCAATTATCCACCGTTTAGCTCAAGAGGGCTACACGGGAGATTTATTGCTCGAAAATGCTCCTTCTGATCAGCCGTTAGAAGACGCGATTAGAAGCAGAGATTACCTTCAGAAATACATAGCATGAATGCGTTTGGGCTTTATTTTGGTGAGACAAAGATTACTTTGTGATACCTAGAACTAATCCCCATTCACCGGCGGCCAAACAATGACCTTCACCTGCAGCACCAATTGCTTTTAGCGTTGTTGAGTTTCCTGTGTCTTGAAGATCCCATGTTTCACCTCCATTGGTAGTGTGTAAAATGGTCCCAAAGTCACCAGTTGCCCAACCTATATTTTCATTAACAAAAGTAATATCATTTAAGTTGTTGTAAGAATTTGTGTTTTGTTTTGTCCACGTACTTCCGCCGTCGTTTGTATGAAGAATTACGCCTTCTTGCCCCGCAATCCACCCTGTTTTTTGATTGGCAAAAGCAATTGCTTTCAAATTATTATCAACGCCCGAATTTTGATCTTCCCAATTTTGTCCGCCGTCTGTTGTATGTTGGATAGATCCATATGATCCTACCATCCATCCTTCCATTGGAGATGTGAACGATATATCGTTTAAATTCTGACGTGTGAAACCGGCTGCAACACGTTCAACTTTACCTTTCCATGTTTTGCCTCCGTCATTTGTCTTCAGATATGCGTTATTTGCTCCTACCATAAAACCTGTTTGGTTGTCAATCATCCATATTCCTGTCAAAAAGCTACGAACGCCCGGGTCAAAAGATTCCCATGTTGAGCCTCCATCTTGAGTTACGAAGAGAACTGCCCGAGCTCCCCTTGCAGGTAGGGTGCCAGTGATGAAACCCTGTTTTTCTCCGCGAAAATAGACCCGTAGAAAATCCACTGGTTTTTCTGACTTAATTTCTTTTCGTGTCCATTCTTTACCCCCATTGGTAGTATGTAGAATTAGTCCATTTCGTCCGACCAGCCAAGCTTGCTCCTGGTTAATACAATGTACGTCCTCTAAATCACCTTCTACACCATCTTTGCGCAAAAAATCGTCATTTCTTACAATTTCCCATTTTCCTGCACCGTAGGCATTGGGAAACATCAACATTCCAATAATCGATGAGGTGATGATAAGACTGAAAATCCTAGTTGATTTCACGGTGTTCTCCTTATAAAACACTCAAAGTGTCGTAGAAATATATACCAGATACTTAAGGAATAACAAAATCGTAGAATATGGTGCTACACAATAATGTTATATATGACATTACCGACCAGACTAACATAGCTTTTTATACAAAGATAGTTTTTTCTGCAATCCTGTTTCCGGAGAAAAGAGCAGTTTGCTTCGAAGAGGAGGACTTCTCTGAATACAGCGTTTGGGCTATGGTTCTTCGCTTTCCAGCACTATTTCGTAGGCGCTACTTATTTCAGGTAAGACAGGTCGTGGCCGTTGCCTTTGAAGATCGAAAAAAACCCAATTTGTTTTAGCTGTTACCAGAATGGATTGGTCATGCGTACGGACAAACTTATATTTTCTTTGGGATCGTATCTTATGGAGGCTAGATATCCAAGTATAGATCACTATCTCATCATTGACAAAAGCAGGTTTGATATATTCAATATGATGAGAACGAACAACCCAACTGGCGCCCGTTTTTTTGTAGCGTTCGGATGACCATCCTTGGGCATCTGAATGTGCGATAGCTGCATCTATCATCCAACAAATATACTCAATGTTGTTGACATGTCCATTTGAGTCAATTGCTTCGTTTGGTACAATAACTGAATGCTGATAAATTTTGGGCATAATATATTAATTCACTGGTTAGTTTTAAATTTTGGATAAATTATTAGTGACCAAAGAGACAATTTCGAGTTGAGTTAGTATTATTATGAACAATCGATTTAGTATCTTAAGGCTTTCTATTAATTTAGAATCGACCATTGCGAATTTCGAATTTTGTTGGTTTGTTTAGGGTCATTCCGTTGATTTTAACCCAGTGTGCGACCCATTCGACCATTTGATCTAAGTTAACTTGAGGGTAACCAAAAATTTTTTGGCATCTGGATGTATTAGTTAATAAAGATGTTTCAGATTCTTCTAATTCAAATATGGGAAGTACATTGAAGATTTCACCAAAGTGATTTGCTAGATGCCGAATGGAAACTGTCTCAGGACCAGAAAGATTCAAAATAACTGGAGGACTTTGACACAAGGAAAACGTGCGTAAAACGATAGCATTTGCGTCTCCTTGCCATATGACGTTAACGTTACCCATTGTTAAGTCTATTGGGTGTTGGTTAGCGACTTTCTGAGCGACGTCAAGCAAGATTCCATATCTGAGATCGATTGCATAGTTCAAACGCACGATTGTAATTGGTATGTCAAACTGATTCGAAAAGTGTTCGAATATTCTTTCACGACCAAGACATGATTGGGCGTATTCGCCAATTGGGTCTACTGGCCCTAGTTCCCGAGAGCCTCCATTTGCAATCATTGTGAATGGATAGACATTTCCAGTCGAAAAAACAATGATTTTGGAATTTTTGTATTTCTGGGCCACGCGACCAGGTAAATAGGTGTTCATGACCCAAGTCAATGACTCGTTATCAGAGGAACCAAATTTCTGGCCGGCCATAAAGATCACATTTGGTGTATCAGGTAATTTGAATAGTTGATCATCTTCTAATAGATCACAGATGATTGTTTCTATACCGACTTTTTTGAGTTCCTCATTAGTGCCACGTGTCGAAAATCTGGAAACGCCAATTACTTTTTTATTTTGGTTAGAATTGTCGATGGCACGTTTGGCTAGTTTTGCCAAAGTTGGTCCCATTTTTCCTCCCACACCAAGAATGAGTAGGTCCCCTTCCAATTCCGACATGGCATTGACCACTTCTGTTGTCGGAAAGGACATTACATTTTCTAGTTGTTCTACGGTCTCTATTTTATCAAGCATAGTTTGATAGTCCAGAATTGTGGTAATAGTTTGACGGGATGCTAAGTGGATTAGACTTTCCTTATGCATCCCATCAAGCTATTTCTTCAGGTGATAAATAGCAGGCATTAGTTAGTCGTAAATCAGCATAGATTGGGGATCCACGCCATCAGCATGACACAGAACAAGAAGTTGATTTTGCTAGCAGTGGTCAGCTTAGGTCTAAAATGGCTGATATTTTGACAACTTCTTATTCGGATGTTCATCTGTGCTGTTCTACTATACCAGTTCGGAATAATAAACTCAATTTATGGATGGTCTCGTTGCCAAATAGCTTCTATTTGTTGGTTTTGGCACTGACAGTTTTGATCTTTGGTAGTAAACGATTGTTGCGTTTAGTATATAGTGAAACTCTTTAGTCGAATACACGTTTCCTTGGTCAATTATAGATTTAAGAATTTAGGAGAGGTGAGGAGAATGGAATTGATTATATTGTTCTTATGCGCATTAAAATTCAAACTTGAAAAATCAAAAAACACAGTAGAAATCGAAGACGAATTTGATGTAAAGGAATGAGGGCTACAGAGTTTTGAATAAAGAGAGGTTAGGTCCCGGATTTATTCTTCTTGGACTGAACGTGGGTTACATTCCTAACTCTTTCAAAGTAACATAATGGTGTCAATTTGGGGAATGTTCTTCTAATTTTGATAGTAACTTTTGTGTTAGTTTGATGTTGCTAGTGCTTTTAATCTTTTGATAAATTCCAAGGGCTTTTTGAAGTGAAGTTTTTGCTTGATCTTGATTTCCCATCTCAATCATCACTTCCCCTGTACATCGATTTGCCTCTGCAATCTCTAATGTCATATTAGCTTTATCGGCGATTTCAGCGGCTTTTGAGAAGCTTTTTAGAGCTTCCCGCCAGTCTTTCTTTTTTTGTTGTACAAGTCCCACTTTGTTCCAGGCGTTTGCAATGGCTTGAGGGACACTAATTTCCTTCGCAGTCTTTAATCCTTCGTGGCTGTATTTTTCCGCAGTTTCAAGGTTGTCCTTCTCTAGATTTGCCCCAGTTAAGTTAATGTATACTTCTGCAAGGCCTAGCAGATTCCCAATTTCTTTCCGAATATCTAAACTGATAAGATAATGATGAATTGCCTTATCATAATTGCCTTGTTTAAAGTGGAAATTGCCGAGACTGTTTTCAACGTTAGCAACATTTTCTTTGAGACCAGAACGCTGAGCGATTTCGAGTGCCTGCTGATGGCATTTAAGCGCGGAAGCAAAATCGTTCATTGTTGAATATAATGACCCTAGATTGCTGTAGGAGTTTGTCAATCCAACGTTGTCACCAATTTGTTTCTTGAGTTTAATACTTTGTTCGTAATGATTTAGTGCATTCTCGATTTGTCCCGTCATGTTCGCAACAAGTCCCAAGTTGTTATAAAGCTGAGCCATGAGCATTTTGTCACCAATTTGTTCCGCTTGGGAAATTCCATTTTTAAAATATAAGTTTGTCTTTTCAAGGTCTCCTTTTCTAAAATAGTAATTTCCAAGATTTTTATTGATGGATGCAATAATGTCATAAGCGGTCGTTTCCTCCACCAATTCTAATGCGCGTTCAGCTGTTTTGATTGCCTGAGTGTAATCGCCTTTTTGAGAATGGATCCAGCCTATAGAGTTATGGATTGTTGCTTCTTCTATTAGATCTGGTTGGCCTTTTAAAATTTCAAGTGCTTGTTGCAACATTTCTGTCGCTGTTTCGTATTCTGATCGTTTTTCAAACACTCCTGCTATCTTACGTTTAATTTTAGCTTCGTGTAGCATGGATTTTGTTATCTGCTTGGTACGTTCAAAATGTTTAATAGCGACATCGAACTCACCTTGGATCGCATAGACATCACCCAATCCTTCATGAATTATTATTTGTTCTTCAAGCAAATTCAAGCTGGGTTCTCCAAGATGTTCGAGTCCCTGTGCATAGAGTTTAAGCGCTACTTGGTGATTATATTGTTGTTTTGCCTTTTTCCCTGCTTTAGCCAAGTGTGTGATAGCCTTCGATTTATTGTTTCCTTGGTGATAATGATGTGCTAATTGTTCAAGTACTCTTTCAGGGTTTTTCGCATGTTTAAGTGATATGCTATCGCCAATTTTGGTATGTAGGTTGCGACGTGCTAACACAGGGACCATCGAATAAGCGATATTATGTGTTACGATATGCCCAAAGACATATTCAAATTGACCACTAGGGGAGTGTTTGGTTTCAATCATGTCTAGTGCAATGAGTTGTCCTAGGGGGATGTCTAGGTTAGTAGCGTCATCTGATATCTGTTCAAGGACAGTATAATCGATGGTTCTACCTATAACTGCACAGCGTTGTAGCATAGATTTAGGTTCATTAGACATCCTGTCAATGCGGGCACGTAACATTTGTTCAAGTGAATCTGGAATGTTAATTTGGTCTACATTGCCAACAGCTTCCCATTGATTCTGGAAAACGTCAATTTGTTCTGGCAACCGTTTAACGATATATGTCTTTTCTATGTCGCTAATCCGCCAAAGCTCTCCCTGTTCTAGGTTTGAAACAACCAGGTTAGGACCAAACTCAATCCGATTTTCTCTAAAGCCAGCGAGTAATTCTTCTGGTATGAGACCATTATCTAGCTGGACTTGCGATTGGTCATTGAAATCAATATTTAACATCTTGATTTGTTGGATCACTTGGTTATCTATCAGTAGTCGAAGCATTTCTTCCATGTAGAATGGGTTGCCTGCAGCATTTTCAATAATTCTTTCTTTAAGTGAATCAGCATTGATTAAAGTTAGTAAGCCTTCTAGTAAATTTCGGCTGGCTTTTGGGGATAGGTGGGATAGTTCTATTGAGGTGTACTGGTTTGGAATTCGGTTAGGTATCTCATCGTTGATATGCCAGCATAGTTCTGTGCGTTCAGGTCGATAGAGAGCTATCAAGAGGATTGGGTTATCAACTATTGATCCTGACAGAAAAAAAATAAGGTCAAGCGAAATTTTATCTATCCAATGGAGATCTTCTAAGACGAGAGTTACTGGTTTCCGCCTAGATTCTTCAATTAGAATGTCTCTGATGGCTGCAAACGTACGTAGTCTTCTACCTTCAGCATCTAAGTATTTAATTTTTTCAGCGTAATCACCTTCAAAATTTAAGGCGAAAAGTTGACTGCCAATGTAGGGGATAATCTCGTCTGCTAAATCTTGGCCCGATTCCCGAAACAAGTTTTTAATTTTATGGATCAGCTTTGCTGTGATTTCATCATCGCGATCAGTCTCTTGGATGTCAAAATATGCTGTAAAAACGGAGATAAAAACCGAATACGCTGTCTGAGCAGTATGTTCAAAGCAAGTGCCTTCTAGCCATGTTGCCTGTCCTCCCAGATTCGAGTGTAATTCCTGTTTTAATCGTGATTTACCTAGTCCTGATTGACCGATAAGGCTGACAAAATGTCCTTGATTTTTCCATAGTATCTCAGATTTTTCATTTAAAGTTTTAAGTTCGGTTTCTCTGGAAACGAATACTTTATTGAGGAGAGAAACACCTCGCTTCAGCTCCGGATTTTCTCTTTTTTCTAAGGCTCTATATACTGGGATCAGCTGGCCTCTAACCTCAACATCAGTCTTTTTTTCATATTTGAAGAGAGCACGAGTAAGGCGGTACGTTCGTTCTCCTACCAGCATCTCACCCGTTTCGGAAATATCTTCAAGTTTCTCAGCTAGTTCGACGGGTTCCCCAATGACAGTATAGTCCATTTTTTGCGTGTCATCTATGCTAATATTACCAATTGAAATCCTGCCGGTATTTACTCCGATATGTACATTTAGTGGCGGCATGTTCATTTCAATGGCCATCCGGTCACTAAAGCGTTTAATTTCGTCCATCATTTCCAATCCAGCTTGAACTGCTCGCTCTGGATCATTTTCATGAACAATTGGGGCACCAAAAATAGCAACCAATGCATCACCGATTATGCGATCGATGATACCTTCATGTTTATAAACAATTTTGCCCAAGTCATGGTGGCATTTGTCCATTAGTAATGCCATTTTACTTGGATCGTTTTTAAATTTTTCTGACAAATCAGTGAATCCACTCAGATCGGAGAAAAGCATGGTGACAATCTTTCGTTCTCCCTGAACTATTGATCGTGCTTTGTTAATTTTGTCACGTAAATGGGGAGGAATTGCTGCTTTTAGTCTCTTTTGTCTCTCTTCTTCGGATTCTTTGAACGCCGTAATTCTGGTTGCTTCTGGTTTCTGATCTACAACGGAAAAGATGGGGACTGGTTGGGCAATACCTTTAAAACTTTCTGCAGGAAGGGATTGATAGACGAAGATGTCTTTTGTTAGATGGTATACAGAGGGGCTAACAAAAACCTGTTTGGAACCTGCTTTAGCCTTAATACGAGCTGCCAAATTCACGGTAGGACCAAGTACAGTTGTATCAGTATATTGATCGGTTCCAATTCCACCTACCCACGCAACACCGCTGTTGATACCGACGTGGATGTCAACAGCTGGAAACTTGTCAGTAATTTTGACCATATCCATTGCCGCTAATACCGCACAAGTAGGATCATCTTTGTTAGTAACCTGTGTACCAAAAGTTGCCATGAAGAAGCCGCCTTGAATTTTATCGGTAATTCCGCCGTATTTAGCAATAATATTATCTAACTCAAGATCAAATTGTTGCTTTACAATGGATGTTTCTTCAATCATATCCATATTGGCATTGGAATCAACTTCAAACCCATCAATTTGGGCAAAAATAACACTAATTGGTTTCTCAACGCCGAAGCCTCCTTCTTCTTTCCGACGGTTTTCGGAATCCTCGAGCGCTTGTTCTATCGATTCGTTGACACCAGATTGCTGCATAATGGAATTTTCAAGTGAACTTGTATCTTCGAGCTCTTCGGGCATAATCCAGTTTACATTCCATGTCTAAGTTTAATTTAGTTTATGTTGTTGATGATATAACGATGGTAGGAATTCTAATCTATTTGGCTTTGGTTACTCAATGTTGATATACTCGCTTGATTACAAACTAAGTGTATTTCGGTGATCATCAGCTATTATTGCACTAGTTCGTTTTTCTATTTGGATGTTTGTCTGAGAGATATAGAGATTATTCTTTAGAAAAAGATAGGTTGATAACCTAGTCCTGTTAATATTTCTTGCTAATTTCCTGTTCAAAGGTTGTGAGACTGGAGATTATGATATGGACTGATATCTCTAATGAACGATTTTGTGATTCAAGCCTCCGTAGCTATGCTATTATCTCATTACAACAATCAAGTTTCAAGTTCAAGTCATCAACTTTACAAAAAGACAAACTGAGTTAGATGTATATTAAAGATCTTCATCCATGGAATATCACTCCAAGTAAAGCGACCCAAATTCAGAATCAACTTCGTAATCAAATAATAGATAAAGATGACTTGGATGAGATTCAGTTTGTTGCTGGAATGGATATTGGATTCAAAGGCAACCTAGCACGTGCATCAATTGTTGTCCTGCGCTATTCGGACTTGGAACCAGTTGATTTGGCCGTGGTGGAGACAACTGTTAGCTTCCCTTATGTACCTGGCCTATTGTCCTTTCGGGAAACACCACTGTTGCTTGAAGCTGCCAAGAAATTGAAAACTGAACCGGATCTGATTATTGCGGATGGGCACGGACTAGCCCACCCGAGACGTTTTGGTATAGCCTGCCATCTAGGATTAATACTGGATAAGCCAGCTATCGGTTGTGCGAAATCTCGTCTTTGTGGTGCCTACAGTGAACCAAGTAATAGGAAAGGTTCTTCCGCACACATTCATGACAAAGAAGAAATCATTGGAGCTGTACTCCGCAGCAGATCGAATGTGAGTGTTGTGTATGTATCAGTTGGACATCGAGTGTCACTGGAAACAGCAATCGAATTGACTCTTTCTTGCTGTAAACAGTATAGGATTCCAGAAACAACGCGCTACGCACATAAAGCCGCTTCTGGCAAACCTATTTTACGGGACCAGAATCAGATGTCATTGTTTTAACTGGTTTCTTGACCTTCTAAAGTAACCCTTCCAGTACGACGTGGCGCTTCGTAAATTGCTAATTCCTCGGGTGTTGGATCGGCAATTGGGCACTCCATGCTTGGACTTCCCCAAGATAAAAACCCTGGTGAACACTTGAAGAGTATAGATCGACGCATACGGTTCTCCGCTTTCCAAGGCAAGGTGCCATGAACTAAGGCTTCATTAAATATGATGACGGAACCCGCCTTTGCTGAAATTTGCTTTACAGTTCCCAAATCATTTTCTGCTGACAGCATTTGGCTAAGTGGACGATAGTTTGATTTATGACTTCCTGGTATGCAAGCGAAGCCACCATCACCTTCCAGAGCGTCGGTAAGTTGCCATGATGCAACGCATAGACCGCACTGCATCTTTCCGTGTTCAAATCGATGATACTGGCTAGGGTCAAAGGTCATACCACCATGCAACCAATGACCTTCTGTTCCTTGTTCCATCTGAATTAACCCCGGGCCATGATCCAATCGAAAACCGTTCCCTAGTATTTCATTGAAAATATCAATGATCCGTGGGTGTGTTAGCATTCGTCTGAATGGGGTACACCATGGTTTATCGAAAGTTAATGGATTCTGCCTAAACTCACCACGCCCTTTTTCAGCTTTTAATTTTTCAGAATCTTGCGAAAGTCCGGGCTCACGGTTAGTAATTAATTTGGTATGGAGATCTGTTGCTTTATTTGCGGCAACGATTTCTTCTTGAGTTAGGACATCATCGATCACAACGTATCCCCATAGATCAAATAAAAATTTCTCTAGATCTGTCATACTTTGCTGTTCCTTTAAGTTCCAGTGTTATAATAAATAGTATACACGTAGTTGGGAATAATACTTAAACAAACAATTTTTCTGAATATGTTGGATGCTTGGAGAGGAAAAGGAAGTTAAGGTTGGTTTCATGATCAGTAAATTTTCGACCGTGGGCTGTCATGAGTATAGGGGTTGATTTTTCCAAAATTTTGATTTAGTAGGCCTGTCTTAATATTTTTTTCTATTTTTTTCGTGCTAGGCTTAGTTTTATCCATGAACATTGCATGAGACTGTTTTGCCAACTCAATTCTTAACTCTTCAATATTAGAGAAGTTGTTGATGGGTTAAGGCTAATTTATTAGTTAATATTTAGATCAATCTCACCGATTCTAAAGATCAAGTGGGTTGTTATATGAAATTTGGATATTATCTTTTGTAAAAAAATCTGGCAGTTTCAGAGGAGAAAGTTTTATGAGTACACCCGATGTCAGTGTTCGTAAGAAGCATGATATCGTTATTTTGGATATCAAGAAGTCTATGGTTGGCAATGTTAGTTCACAATTGGGTTCGATTGTTGAGGAAGAATCTGCTGCGGCTAGTGGGCCAACCTGTCTCAAGTTTATTTTGAATCTTGAAGATGTGAGGGTTATGGATAGCACCGGGTTGGGGGTTTTGGCTCGCATCTATGGACTTCTTTTGGATAAGGGGGGAGAAATTGCGCTATTGAAAGCTAACAAAAACGTCGAAAATTTATTGGTTATCACAAAATTGGATGGTCTTTTTGATCGATATCAGGATGAAGAGGAAGCTGTTTACAGTATGTTATAGGTTCAGGTAAATAGTATACATAATATTAAGCTTTGTGTTACAATAACTTCCGAGTTATAATGATAGTCCGATTGTTTAGCTAGTATCTAGTGTAAGAAACTCGGTACTAACCTATATAGTAATTCGGTACTAACCTATATAGTAATTAGGTGGGGTTTAATGAAGCGTCTATTATTGTTATTAATTGGATTTCAACTTTTCCTTTGTTTTTCTTTCCTCATTTCTATTTCTGTGTGGGCACAAGATTCGTTACCTGAAGAGGACGATCTACTATTAGAGTTGGATCTTGAATCCTTAATGGATATTGAGATTGAGTCAGTGACTTTGACAAAACAAAGTTTGCTCAGTGCCCCTGCGGTAGTTACTGTTTTTACTGCTGCTGATTTGGAAACTTATCAATATAATTCCGTTGCTGACAGTCTCAGATCAACTCCTGGTTTTGATGTCTTATATGATCTTGCTTTTTATAACGCTGGGGTACGGGGTGTGAATGGTGGTATGGGTGCTCAGAGTCAGGTTATTAAAACGATGATTGACCGTCAAGATGTTAGCTTCCGTTCCACAACTGGAGGCTTTTTGGGACCCGCGATGATCCCAACACTAGCAATCAATCGTATTGAAATTATTCGTGGGCCTTTATCCGCACTCTATGGGGCCAATGCCTTTTTGGGTTTAGTTAATGTGGTACCTAAATCAGCTGCAGATATGCAGGATGAAGATGGTAATCTGAATGGGGTATCGACCATGCGTGGTTCATATCTAAATTATTTTGGCAATAACGGGGTGTCGACAGAACTAGCTACATGGGGAATGCCTTTGGGAGTAGATACTTTTATTGCATTGTCGTATCAAAGTTCTGATAGAGGAGGACTTGAATTGCCTTATACCTCCCCGTTATATTCGGATCGATTGGAGGAGGATTTGCCACTTTCCGTGGAGAGTGACATGCAATATTCGACATCTGGCTATGCCAAGTTTGAAGGAGGTAGTGAGGAGGGCGCTGGGAAATTTCTTCTTGACACGAATTTGCAGTTACTCAACCGAGACGGTAATTTTCAACCAGATTCAGATCCTTTGTCTGGTTCGCGCCTGAGTTATTACAATGGGATGGCAAGAGTTCGTCACAAGAAGGCATTCCAAAATGGATTTCGGCTTAATACTTCCTTGGCTTACACTCGTGGGGCCCCTACCGATAACGAACAATTATATCAATCAGATTTTGATTTTCAGCACTTTCAAAGAAAGCTAGAGTCTAGCGCGTTTGATTCCAGATTTGAGTTAAACTACGTCCCTGAAGAATCAGAATCTGGTTTAACTGCGACTCTTGGTGCAGACTTGTCATTGGATGAAGAAGAATTGCCATCTGTCCTCGGTTTTAATGCGGCTAGTGAAGCACCTAAAGAGATTGTTAAACAGAATCAAGTCTCCTTAACAAACGTTGGGGGGTTTGGGCAATTAACATGGAATCCAGTCGAAAAACTGGGAACCATTGCCGGCTTGCGTTTTGAAAATCACAGCGAATATGGTAATCAATTAAGTTACCGCACAGGAGCTGTGTATTCTTTCTCGGATTATACCGTGTTCAAAGCACTTCTTGGAAAGGCTTTCAAAGCTCCCGCACCCTCTTTTGCGAGTGGTCAACCGATGAATCTTCCATTTTTGACCCTCTTTGAAGGTCGGGAAATTCAGAAAGTTGAGCCTCAACATGCAACCACTGGTGAGGTCTTCTTTGGCACCCAGCTGACGGATCTAAATGTTGGAGTAAATGTATACTATAGCCGTATTACCAACTTTGCGGAATTTATTTTCACTGAGGATATTGTACTTCCGTTTCCGAAAAATGTTGCTAACATTAATGCCATAGGAGCTGAGTTAGATCTGAAATTCATGCCAGCCAAGATGCCGAACCTACGAGGGTTTGGAAATCTTTCATATGTTCACACAGATCAATCTTCAGAAGAGGAAGAATCTTATCAGAGACCACTTTTCGCTCACATTTCAGGGAATTTTGGTGCTTCATACGATTGGGTAAAGAGTCATCTCCGTTTTTTTGCTATAGGTCATTTTATTGGCGAACGATCGGCCGACAGATACAATGTCTTTAAAAATAAAGAGGATTATAGTCTACCCAGTTATGGCCTTTTGGACATAGGAATTGCATCTCTAGGTATCAAAGTTTTTGGTGAACAGGAAACTAGGTTTACCTTAAAATGTAGTAACCTGCTGGATCAAAGATATGTAGAACCTGGATTCCTCGGTATTGATGTCCCTGGTTTGGGACGCCGAATTGCTGTTCGAATGGAACAAAATTTCTGAAATTGCCGTTTAACATGATCCAAAGGCAGTTTTGAACTTGTTGAGGATAAACTCTAGTTTGGATTGGATTTTTGTTTCACCTGAGTTTAATTAGAACAACATCCTTTAAAGGAGATAATGTAAGGGGGGAATCATAATGGGAAGGCGATACAAGTTGCTGATTCTGATTGCCTTAACATGTTTACTGATATGTATAGGTATTATTGCCTTTAATACCCAAGTTTCTCATGCTGCTTCTCCGCAGCAACTTAAGGCTGCGTTTTTAGTTAATTTTATAAAGTTGACCAAATGGCCGGTTGACTTTGCTACACTTGAAATTGGTATTTATAAGGATGCAAAGTTTTCAGACCTGCTAACAAAGCTTTTGGCTGGTAAAAAAATTCAGGGCAAAGATGTAACAGTAAAGTTACAGGAAGATGCTGCATTATTTGCTAATTGTCATGTGGTCTTTGTACCTAAGAGTGCCGAAGGGGAATTGGGAGATGTATTCACTAAGATTAAAGCCCTTGGAGATACTCCGCCAAAGTTAACCGTTGGTGAGGAGGACCCTTTTATTGATGCTGGTGGAATGATTGCTTTTGTACCGGTTGGAGCAAAGATTAAATTTAAGGTGAATTTAGGTCCTGCTAAGGCTAAAAAGTTTTCAATCAGCGCTAAACTTCTAAAATTAGCCTTAGATGTAAAACAATGATGCTTACCATTTAATTAGAATTGGGTTCCTCACAATTTTATTCCCTTTGAAGATATCATAGTAATTTGCTAGCAAACTGGATTGGTTCTTTTGGATGTTAGTATGAGATATCGCTTTCTTTCCCTTTTTTCCGGCCTAGTCCTTCGTTTTTTTTATATGCAGAAACATATCTGGAAAGTCATTTAGTGTGTAGGCACTATCCAAATTGAGGGATATATTGCAAGCTAAGAGAATTTTGATTGCTTCAAGCAGCAAATTATTTAGCCAGACACTTACGCGTGTGATAGGTAGCGACAAATATGACGTAACTGCTGTTACGGATGGAGATGAAGTACTCGCCAGTATTGAAAATGTCGACTTGTGCCTCTTGCAAGATACCTTGGCTAGCGTCACTGGTTTGGAAATCTGTCAACAGCTGAGACATTCAGAACAAAAAAATAAGCCTATCATTATTTTCTCCCATCAATCGCATTGCGAAGATGAAGCGCTGGAAAGAGGAGCTTCAGCTTTCCTGAAAGTTCCATGTCAATCGAGTCAACTACTAAAATTGGTTGAAGAATGGCTTGAATTTGCGAAAATTGGTTCTCCTCAAAAAACGGAATTGATGTCCGTTTCGGAGGCGGGAATTGTTTCTCCATCTGATGATAAGGCAAATGGAATTAATACTAATATTGACGATGAGGAACAGGAAGCAGGTTTCCCGGAGGGAACTCAAGCAACAGATTCCCAGGTTTTATGCATTTTGTTGGTGGATGATAGTAAACTTATCCATGCTTCGGTGGGGAAAATTATTGCTGAAAATGGGTTTAAAGTAATTCATGCTATGGATGGAGTGGAAGGATTACGAAAGGCAGTTGAATATGCACCGGATTTGATTATCTCTGACTTGGATATGCCAAATATGAACGGTTATGAAATGTGTCAGGAAATCAAACAAAAAGACGTGACACAAGATATTCCTGTTGTGATTTTGTCAGCAAGAGGGGCAGGATTAGATATTGATAGGGGGTTTGATGTTGGTGCAAATGATTTCCTTACCAAGCCCGTTGATGAAGCGGAGTTAATCAGTCGTATTAATTTGACTCTTGCTCCGAGACAGGACAGTTCTCTTCGCGAGAAGATTCTTGTTGTTGATGATAGTGCGCTGGTTCGTAATATGATGAAGCAAGGGCTTTCACAACAGGGGTTTGAAATTTTGACAGCTAATGATGGGCAGGAAGGCTATGATGCGGCAGTTGAATATGAACCTGACTTAATTATCACTGATTTTAATATGCCTAACATGAATGGTCGGGAACTTACACGTGCTCTGAGAAGTAGAGAAACACTGGTAGACATTCCGGTTTTGATGTTGACTGCAGCAGATTCAGATACTGATCAAAGAAAAGGCAAACATGCTGGAGTATCTGCCTTTTTGTCCAAACCGTTTCCACCGGACAAATTAGTGGTGATTGCAGAGAAGTTGATAGCTGAAAGAAGGTTGATCAGAGAACGTCAAGCGATGCAGTATTACCTCTCTGAATCGGCTGTAGAAGCTGCTGCTGCAGTTGCAGACAAGAAAAGTTCGGTCGATCAGATGCGTGTTGAAGAAACTTTTTTAACGATTTTTTTTACAGATATCGTTGGGTTTACACCGATGACCGAACGAATGGATCCTCGTGATCTGGTTAATTTGCTCAACGAATACTTTGATGAAATGGTTGGTATCCTGAAAGAAAATGGGGCTACTATTGATAAGTTCGTTGGAGACGCAATTATGGCTTTGTATCTTGAATCAAAAAACAGGTCCCGTGAGGAATGTGCTTATAATGCTGTTAAGGCGGGGTTGGAGATGATTGAAGCTTTGAGGAAATTCAATCAGGGGCGGCAGGATCAAGTAAATATTAGAGTTGGAATCAATTCGGGCTCTGTCATTATGGGTGATATTGGTAGCAAACTATACCGAAGAGATTACACTGTGATTGGTGACAATGTAAATATTGCGGCTCGTTTAGAGAGCAGGGCTGAAAAAGGATCGGTTTTGGTTAGTGATACAACTTATAAACTCATCAAAGACTTCGTTCGGATTGAAGATACATCTTCAATTACAGTGAAAGGAAAAGCAGAAGAACTTCTGGTTCACAAAGTGGTACAACTGCTCCCTATTTGAGGGGTAAAGACCAAACTAGTACAGAAAGTATTGAGTTAGTTGATGGTAGAGACAGAAAAAACATTAGAAAACACCTCGGTTACGCTGTCAGTGACAGGCATAAGATTATTCCAAGAGTTGATTCTTGACTATAGTGGCATACATTTAGATGAGGCTAAATGTAGTAGCTTAGCTCCAGTTATATCGCGGTATCTATTGAAAAAGAATTTCAACAGTTTTGAAAAGTATTATCGCTTTTTACGGCGGAATTCTCACACTGAAGTGGAAATTCGTGAGTTAATATCGTATGTTACCATCAATGAAACAAGCTTTTTCAGAAACCCAGCTCAATTTACTGTTTTTAAGGATCATGTGCTACCAGATATAACCACCGAAAGATTCAATAAAAAACAGAATTTGAAGATTTGGAGTGCTGGTTGTGCAACGGGAGAAGAGCCATATTCAATAGCAATAACGATCAGGGAAAAATTGCCTTTTCTTGAAAAATGGAATGTCGAAATTCTTGCTACTGATATTGATTACAATGTCATCAAAAAAGCGGAGAAAGGTATTTATAATAGGCGTGCTTTGCGAAATGTCAGTGGAAGTCGACAAGAGAAATATTTCAGTAAAGTTGGTAATCAGTACGAATTAAATCAAAATGTCAGAGAGATGGTTACCTTTCGCGAGTTTAATTTAAAGCAAGCCGCCTATCCTATTTCTGGAGAGGGGAACTGGGATATTATTTTCTGTCGGAATGTGATTATCTATTTTGACAGGGATTTTACAACGCAGATTGTTGATAATTTTAGCCAGTGTTTGGACGAAAAAGGTTTTTTGTTTCTGGGACATTCTGAAACCCTCTTGGGAATTTCCGAGATGTTTTCGATGGTTGACTTTGGAAACACACACATCTATAAGAAAAAAAATGATGTTATTAACGAAACTCCACCAGTAAAATTGAAACAACAATCCAAATCAATTCGTTCAGAGTATGCAAACAGGGATGTCTTAAGTAGAAAAACATCTAAGCGGAATGGTGTGGCACTAACAAACGGCTCTTTAGCCAATAAAAGTTTTGTTTCCAAAACAAAAAAGCCAAAGAATGCTAATGATTTCAACGTTGGTGCTGGAACAGTAGATGGGAAAACCCTAATTAACTATTACTTGGCCAAAGGGAAATCTGCTGCGGATACGGGGAATTATGCTTCTGCTTCGGAATGTTATCAAAAAGTCCTTGATGTAGATCCTTTATGTGTGGAAGCTCACTTTTTCATGGCGCTTGTTTCTGAGAACCTGAGTGAAATTGATCGTGCAGTAGAAGCCTATCAAAAGACCATTTATATTGATGAATCGTGCGTACTAGCGCATTTCAATTTGGCGCGACTTTATCGATTAGCGGGAAACCAGCGAGATGCTGTTCGAGAGTATAAAAATACTGTTCGTAAACTTCAGCAGTTTTCTGAAGATGAAGAGATCAAGTTTTCTGGAGGCTTTTCAGTAAGACTCATAAATGAAATTTGT
>PAQF01000051.1 GCA_002709695.1 Candidatus Poribacteria bacterium | reverse complement strand
TCCTTGTTAATATCGATAGTTATATTGGTATGCCACACAACTACTACATTTTGATGGACAAAGCCGACGATAAACTGCGTGTGTTGCCTTGGGATGTCAATGAGACCTTCGGCGCTTTTACCACGGGACAAGATTTGGAAACACTGGTCCGGTGGGATATTGATCGTCCATGGATTTCTCAGCGCCAGCTAGTTGAACGACTATTTAACAGTGAGGGGTTTCCAAAAATCTATAGGGCTATGATTGAGAAGCTGATGAAGAATGATTTTACGAAAGATAAATTGTTTGCTAGAATCGTCGCTTTCGAGCAGGTTATCACACCATATATCAAAGATGAGGGCTTGGAGCGATTCCGTATGGGCATTAATGGCGACAGATGGGGAATTAACAAAGCTGTGGAGCGACACATATGGGCTATTAAGCCGTTTATAATCCGTTGCATTGAGTCGGTTCAGACACAATTGGCTGGTAAAAGTAGCGGTGAGACAGTAGAAAATAACGCATGGTTTTCTGGAAAGCGGGATAAAAAGAATAGTATAGGCCGAAATGGAAAAGGTGATGACACTGGTAGCAGTAAAGGCAGCGTTCAAGCAGAAGCAAAAGGTTGGATTGACTGGGCAGAAAATGCTTCCGATGAAGAACGCCGAGTTGCGTTGGATAGTGACAAATTTAGAAAGCTATCACCAGAAGTACAGAAAGCTATAAAAGAGGGAATAGATGACTGATATGGTAGATAGGGGCTAAGCTGTATTTTAATTGCGACTTAAAGTGTATTCCAATGGTTATTAAAATTGGAATAGAAGAACGGGAAATAAAAGGGGAAGCTAGAAAAAGGACATACAAGAATGAATTCGAATAATAATCAAAACGAAAAGCTCAAGTGTAAAATTAAGGCTGAGGAAACCCTTTGGAGAGGACGTATGATCAAGTCCGTATCTTCCTCAGATGTATGGAAAACATTATGCTGTTAACCCAAAAACAATTAGGTACATTCTATCGTGATGGCTTTATCCTCGTCGAAGATTTGTTCGATTCTAAAGAAATGACAGTAGCTTTAACTGACATGGAGCAGATATTCTATGGAAAATCTTACGTAGAATACTTGGAAGAGCTCGATAACATAGAAACCACTGGTTCTGTAGAGCCAACTGGAATCAAAGCTGTGGCACATTTTGGCGATACGGAATATGGGCGTGCACAATTCCCAACGGGATTTGATGCATTAGATAGATTAATTGAAAACGAAGCATATCTTGATGTTTTCGCTCAGTGCCTTGGAACAGATGATGTCAGTTATTGTAATGCACACTTGTTTATGCGTTCAGGGCCGACTGACAAGCTTCACCCGGAGCACCCTTGGCAAGGTTACCATCCTGATCATAGTACCAACACTTTCTTGCCATTAAGCCATGCTATAGGTTCATTTGATTATGTAAACAGTGCTGTTTATCTACATGATGTAGATGGTGACGGTGCACCCATGCATGTTATCCCCGGGTCGCATCGACAGGCTGCGGATGTTATCCTGCGTATGGGTATGCATTGGCTCGATGACATCCGGCAGGTTCCTGAGTTTGCTGAGCCTGTGCCAACATCTGCCAAAGCCGGGAGTGCTCTGTTTTATTCTTCATATTTGATACATGCTGCTGTCCCTTTTGAAAACAAACGTAAACAGCGTGCATTGTGGACGCTATCGATGGCAAGGGGAGACACAAGTCGCTGGACAAAACTGTCTAACCCTTGGAGTGGTCCTGAACAGCAATTTTTCCAGCCTTTTTGGGAAAAGGCGACTCCGCGAGTGCGCACGCTTTTCGGCTGGCCGGAGTTGGGACATGCGTTTTACACAGAGACAACGCTAAAGGGGATATCGCAGCGTTTTCCCAATATGGACCTGTCACCTTACCAGGTGCAAAATACCGCACTAAGAAATACGTAAAATAACCCTTTAGCTAAAACTAAAATATAAAGTGTAATAAGTATATGATTGAGAAAATTATGGAGATTCTGGGAGGGGAAAAGATTGTATCAATTTACTAAAGAAGGTAAGTGAGGTGTTGCTTTGGCAACCACTATTGTTGATTGTGAGTAACTTATAATGTATTTACTTGATAAGTCACTAGGCTTGGTGGCATCTAAGAAGATTCTAGTATTGCCACTAACATATAGGTTTAGATCTGAATAGTTAAACTTTGAACTGTTCCTCAAAAACTTCATTATCTTTAATTTTTTGATTCTTCCGTTTCTCTAATTCAGTGATTTTTTTCTCTAAACTTTCAACATTAGTTGCAAGTTTTTGGATACTGTTTTGAAGTAAAGCTTTTGAATTCGTCAATTCTTCTATTAGGAGTTGTGAATCGTATAACTGCTTTTTTAAAGAAAGAGTGTACATAACTTAGCCTTTCAGTACTTGTATTATTAGCTTATTTATTCTGCCTATATTTGTTAAGTAGCCTTGTCTCAATTATCGTCCATTTCGTTGATACATAAATTAACTACTATATGTAAACCATGAAGTCAAAAAAATCAGAGCAAGTAGGGTAGTTAGGAATAATGCCTCAGTTCCGAAATAAGTAAGTGTCATTAATTACGAACACGGTCGCAAATGTAATGATAAATTACCTGTCTACCTTGCTAAGGATTTGTCTTGAGTGTGAACCAGGTAACGAAAAGCTTGGAATTTGGTTGAGCAGCAAGTGATTTGTTTTGAAGTGCTGCAGCGTAACACAGCAGATTTTCGATAAATGGTAAGTTTAGATCAACTTGTCCTTGATCCTCATTTTGCATCGCTGTGATAATGTATGCACCTTTGCCATGTTTGAGTAGTGCTGCAATTATGTAATCTCCGCTGTCATTCGTAGCAAGTGTAACAACAGACTTATCAGCATTATGCCACTTATCATTGGCACGAATTTGTTTTATTTTGTTCGGTTTAGTGAAAAGTCTGCCAACCTCTTTTTCTTTTGTAGGTAACAAGGTGTTAGTTCCAGGCCTCTCGGCACCATTTATCTTCACAGGAAACCAATCCATGGGACGACATCCGACATTATCATTGTGATCCTGTTCAGCATTGATACAGAGCCCACCCTCTTCAACGAATTTTACAATCGCTTTAGAACCTTCGGCGGGAGAATTTATAACCATTCTCACAAATTTAACCTTGACCAAGTCAGACAATATCGAATTTTTCTTTGCTCAATTGAGAGCCTTTTGTGTTATTTGTGATTTTATATGTGAAGTTGAAATCGAGGACTCTTGTAAATTTTTTACTAATCGTTGGAGCTTCGGCATTACTAGCATTTTCCCCAAAAAGTAACCCTTTTTAGTGCTGACTTGGGCTGAAGTGCTGGCAAATATCGCTAGGACAGTAAAAAGAAACAATCGATAAATTGAAGCGATTGAGAGGTTTATAGACTTTGTTCATCTTGGGTAGCTCCTTTGCTTTAATTTAATAGCTATAAATAACTTAGGTTTTAGCTGATATGTATAGACCAACTGACGGAGCTATTGTCGCTTTAGGGTATTGCGAGAGTTTTTCCATAGCATGAAAAATTAATTATAATTTTGTTGTACAGTTTTGTTCTTTATTTCCTAACTCAAGATGCTATAGACGAAGCAGAAAAGACCTAGGCAGAATACAAAAAGTGGTGTACAGCATGAATGAGGTTGTACTCGAATCTATCCTCAGAATCTCAAGTTGCTGCAAATATTTAATTTGGTTCATATAAACCTTAACCTCAATACAGCAAGCAGTGGCCTTTCGTGGGTATTTTGAGAAAATGTTAAAGGAATTTGGAGGCAGGTAAGACGGTAGAAACAACAATAAAATCTAGGACAGACCATCTTTTTCTAAAAATTTGTTGGTAAATCCAAACATCATCCTGATATCCTTTATGTAAATTAGCTAATTTAGATTTTAGTAGTAGATATGCATAATGCTTTAGAGAATACCAATTTAGTAGATTATTTAATTAACAAGGAAAAAATAGAAGTTATGGAAACAAAAACAGGTAGTGTTAAATGGTTTAATGATGCAAAAGGTTTCGGATTTATCACTACTGATGACAATGAAGATGTCTTTATTCATCATTCTGAAATCCAAGGTGAAGGATTCAAAACACTTGAAGAAGACCAAAGAGTAGAGTTTACAGTTGAAGAAACAGCTAAAGGCCTTCAAGCCAAAGGCTTGGTAAAACTTTAGCATTTAAAGAAATTCAAGCATTAGAAGCGATCTTGGAAATACGCCGGGATCGCTTTTTTCTTTTGGCCTACAATTCTTTTTCAACCTATGATTTCAATCGGTTATAGTTTTAGGTGAACAGAGAACTCTTAATTACGAAACTAAGTAATTAAATATATTATCTCATCTCATTTGCCTAATTTTTCGTCCATAAGTTTAAACTTAGAAACAACCTTGTGGTTACAGGACGGAGTTGACAAATAAATTAAGTCAATATTCCCTGTACACGAGTTATCTGTGTGGGTTTCAGTGAATCAGAGTTAGCGGTGAATATCATATTTCCCTCTAATATTTTGATATGTAGATCAGTTTGCAATTGCACTGTTAGGAAACGAATTGAAGCTAAAGAGGTGTGAAGAGGCCTTGTGGTTTTGTCCTGCATATGTGTAACATTCTTCCTCTAGACATAAGCTTCTTAAATATCTGTTGTGAGGATTTTTTTATGGAATTTAAGAATCTTACTTTTATCTTAATTCTGATAGTTGGGCTTATTTTAAGCTGCAAGTCTTCCCATTCAGCCCAACCTAAAAACCTATTAAAAAATGGTGGTTTTGAAGATAAATTAGAAGGATGGAATACATATGGCCATGTAAAGAAGTCAGTCGAGACGAAATTAGCTGGTGCTGTTATAAAAGACAGTCCCGTAGAAGGCAACAGGGCTTTATATGTCAGTGTGCTGGGCCCGGGTAAAAACTTTTGGTCCAGTGGATTACAACATAAAGATCACGTTTTTGAAAAAGGGAAGAAATACACTCTCGCTGCTTTTTTGAAGATAAAAAAAGGAACAATGAAAATAAATTTCAAACCGGAATTAGCACAGGATCCTTTTACGAAGATGGTAGGTGGGAAATTCGATATGACTGAAGAATGGAAAGAATTCCACGTTACATCACCTAAGCTTGCTAAAGATGTCATTCCAGCGCAAATCACATTCCATATTGCTTTTGGGAAAGCAGAGTTTTGGCTGGACAATGTTCGCTTTTTCGAAGGAGATCATGTACCACCAGATGGTAACCCAAAAGTGGTTAATGTAAACAGCAAATTAGCTCTCAAGTGGGGTGATCTTAAAGTAGCCAACTAGGTCGGTCTGTAATTAAAAAGTAAAGAAATGAAGACGGAGAAAGGCAGTTATTTAGATGAAATCGTATATAATAATCCTAAAACGAACTAATGGAGATGCTAGGTGTGATCTTTTGAGTTTATATTAGATCTTCAACTGGATTCTGAAATAGCAAACAAAAGTGTCGAAAAAGTTAAGTTGTTCTTTGACTCAGTGTCATTTGTTTTTCCCTTCAAAGGTAATTGTGGTAAAGCGGTAAGGACAGTGCCATGCACGGAAATAATCGATCTCTGAACCGCCATAATTTTACCTTTTGTATGTAGCGATTTGATTTTGCTGTATTTACTCGATAAGCAGAGTTATATTTAGTTTTTAAATACAGAATTGAGAATTAGTAGCTTCCTTCATTGGCCTAAATCTGGAGATATGATGCTTTTGGTGTGACCATATGATGCAGCCTCGGATAACTCCTGTATCTCTGGTGATAGTCTCTCCCAAACCTCCTCTGGAAAAGGATGCTTGCGACCGCGGACGTCTGAGAAATACTGTGTTGTATAGCGTAGGATCAGGAATCTACGGTCCCGGTCAGTTGGTTTCCAAATTCGCACTCCATGTACCACCAGTTCGGAGAGAACGATAACGTCACCTGCCTTAGGTGTTATATTGACCAATGCCGGATGAAGTGGCTGGTCAGGATCTTCCAGGTTCTGGAAAAAGATACCATCAGGATCAATGTGAGATTTTTGTGGTCGTTCAAACTCGCTCTTATGTGAACCGGGTAACACAACCACCCCACCATCACCAGGCTTAACATCAGTAAAATAAAAGAAACAGATGAAGTCATTACAGTGGATGTGGCCATCTTTGACACCGTAACGTCGTGTCTGCCACCCACAATCTTCGCGGGCGCAATGCAGAGGCGTCATTTTTTGATTATGGTGCTGATTAACGATGAGTGACCCTCGATTGAAACGTGGTTGTCCTCTAGTTAACCCGCTGATGATTGGACGAGTAACCGGATGCCAGGTTAAGGATTCCAGCGACTTATCAGCTGAAAATCCGTTTGAGAAAGCTGTATCCCCGTTTCCAGCTCCGGCAGAATTGTTACGTTCTATACCTGGGGGTAATCTATCAGATGGCATCTTTAATAAATGATCGATTGCGACTTGTGCCTTGCTGAGCTCATCTGTTGTTAAGGCCTTTTTAAGATGGAGATACCCGGTGAGATCAAATAAGTATTTCTGTTTTGCATTCATGATGTTTTTTTAATCCTTTTTGATCCTGATAATGAAAGATTAGGTATGGTAAACTGATTAGTACTTTTAACCACCTTCTAACTTCAGCTAACCATTTATTTGCACCAATCCTACTAATCTTCTCCAGCTATTTGAGAAAATTCTCTTGGCTGTCTTAGGTTTTTCACGTGCTGTTCCTGTTTGGAAGGCATGCGAAGAATTCCTGTCTCGTAGCGTTCTTTATTTTCCGGTAGTCTTTGTCCAAGCTCGATCTTTTTTGGTATTGACTAGGCGCAAAATCAAGTCCTCAGATGTGCTGGGTAAACTGCCCGTTCGACTGTGTCTATTAAAACCCGATGGGGCGGCATGTGGATTCAGATATCCCCTCCATTTTGGGAATAATTTATTTGAAGAAATCGATAGCCGTTAGTTGAACCAAGTTGCGATTTATCTTGAATTTGATGTGTGTCCGAGTGTTTTGCATAGCAGCGGTAAACGGGAGGACTAGTAGGCTTTAGTGGCGTTTTTGGGCTGTTGCTTAGTTGCCTAAGCAATCAGACAATTGAGCTCATCTAATTCCTTTTGCTTAGTATTTTTAAATTTCCATCTGATTTTGATTTGGGTTTATTGTTAGAGTAATTAGAGTTGGAAACTATTTGGTCTGGCTTTTAGCGATGTATGCTTTTAAATGTGATAAAGCCTTCCCACTATCAATTGCTCTCCTAGCATTTTTGACAGCTGAGTTTGGGTCAGAACAAAATCCTAATAGATAATCAATTGTGGCTGTGTTAAGCACTAATCGGTCATAAACATGTCCTTTTTGACCAGATAAAGCTGATATTCCTGCAGTCCCGAATGATTCGGCGTTGACTGTTTCTAAGCGTGGGTTTTTCTGATAATTAAACCCAAAATCCTCAGGGGCCACGTCCTGAGAAAAATCTTCTCTTTGGCCACCAATGCGTCGGAATCCTTGGGAGTAATTAATTGCTTGCCGATCTGATGTTGAAGGGCTACTTAAACGTAAGGCGTAGTTACTTGTTCCTTCTTCTCCTTTAATAGCAAGTCCAGTGTGAAAGCCACGATCCCATATTAGTTGAAGCAATTTTTTTTCGTAGCCTAAATGATAGTAACCAATAACCATGCAATTCATTTTTGAAGCTGAAAATAGTTGTTGTGCCTTTTCAGTAGCAGCCCAAGGTGGACGTTTTTTGATATGTTGTCTCAGTTGACGGATGGCATAAGCAGCGGGAGCATACTCTCGTTGACTGACATAAGCAAAACCAACCGTTGTATCTTCAATCAAGGTTGCAGCAGACTCGAGAGAAAGTTTGGTGTTTGCACCGAGAACCTGCAGAACTTTTTCCTCTGTAACACCATTTTTAGGTGGCATCTCGTCAACTCCGTATAATACAGATGCGTGTCCCATAGCAGCTCTAACCGCAGCTACAAATAGTGTTGGTCTAAAGTATCTGGTTGCACCATCGAAAGGTTCACCAAAATGAGTCAGCGAATCCACCAAAATTGGTTTAACTTGATCCGGAGCAAAAACGGCATCCAAGTATCCAAGCACCTCATCGTAAGATTCAAGGTTCATCCGTTGGCCAATAAGAACAGCAGCTTTAAACGCATCTTTCACTTGATTGGTTAAGATAGCTTTACATACTTTTAATGTTTCACTATAAGTCAAATGCTCCCTTTTTAAAATCTTTTTCAGTGCTTCAACAACAATATTTTCTTCAGGTGTTGAGGGATAGTATGTTGTGTCTGGGTGCCTCAGGAATTCTATTTCCAGCGGCATGAGTCTAGTTAAATCAGCCGCATACTTGTCAAAAGCAGAAATTTCTGCTTGGCTCCAACGGGTATTTTGGGGGAAAGACTTCCGGATTGTCATAGCAGCAAAAAACGCTCCCATTTGAGCATCAGAGACCATCTGAGCTGTTGATAATTCTTTTTTTGCTGATTTAATAATTATTTCTAGTATGGTTTCTGGTTGGATCGGATCCGTTTCTCTAACGCCCAAAGGTCTTGTTTGATGCGGTCCTGTACAAACCCGTGCTTGAGCTTCTAATACATCTGCGTTTGGACCTAATGAATTTCCATGCATACGTTAATTATTCCACCTGAGTGGGTTTATCCCCATACATAGAAGTCATGTGAGTTCTTTTTGCCAAGTCCTTCAAGATAAGTTTTGCATTCCTATTTTTCGCTTTCCCCATAGGAAACAGTTAAATTCTTTTCCCTAATTAAATATACAATACATTCAAAGAAAAACGTTAAAACAAATTTAAGGTAGCAGAGACTATGATTTTATTGATTTGTTTGATCGGTATAATTCCAGCCGAATCTCAACGTTTACACGTTTATTATTTCCTCTACATCAATGAGTTTGGCATGGAACATTCCCAATTGCAAGTGTAACTTGCTGTAAATCGGTTTCTAAGAAGAAAATGACTATATTTACCAAAACCTAAAAAAAATTCCATCCAACTGATCTCAAAATTTCACTGCTTATCGAACTCAAAACTCAGTTAGCTTGATCAACCTCGGTTCAAGAACAGTGTTTACATTAAATAGCAACATTGACTAAGATTACATAATGTCCATGTTATTGAACAAAATCACCTGCCAAGTTGATATAATCCCATTCAAGAATTATTTGGACTGAACGTCACTCTCCAACAATTACAATTTTTCAATATACGCTAACAAATGGATAACTAAAACCCTCCCTTATGTGAAGAACAAGTATAATTTTTCATAGTCTGCGCTTGACATTTCTACCATACTTCCGTACACTTATTTTTTATCCTTTTTTTGAATATAAGCACGTTGATTTGCTATTATGTCTAACATCTACCCTCGATTAGGTAATGTTAGAGTCCAAATGGATGAAAATGCTCAATAGTGCCATGGAATGATGTCTGTGGATATTCATTCCACCTAGCAAAAACAATAACATGACGAAAATTAAGAAAGGGGTGATGGTTATGGCTCGAAGTAAAAGTGGCAAGAACCGCAGGCGAACTCAAATCCGCCAACAACAAAAACGTCGTCGAAAAGCCCAGCAAAGTTGACTGCTCCAGTAGTTGAATTTTAATTATGGACATTAAACTGCCGCCTCGTTCATGGTTGTTGGAAGTAAAAACCACGCTCGAAACTCTTATCCAACGTTACGGAAAGATGAGTGGGTCGTACAATCCAGCTAATCGACCAGTTGCTATATTTGATTGGGATGATACTGTGATTTACAATGACGTTGGTATGGGCGTATTCTATTTTCAGATTGATGAGCTTCAATTTAATTTCGAATTGGAAGAATTCTGGAACTTAATCCCACCTTGTTATGACAGTGAGGTCTGCCGGGCCAACTACGAAAAAATTCGAAATCTGCCTGTTAATGAAGCTAAGAAACTCCCAGCTTATCGACGTTACCGGAAGTTCTTTACTAAAACTATCCATGATCTTTGGCAATCGGAAGGAACTGCTCGTTTAGCCTTATTACAAGTACAACTTATGGTAGGATTTTCACCTGAAGAGATTGTGTTGATTGCTAAGAAAGCAATCGATTTGGAAATGTCGATGCCTTGTAGTTTTGTTTCTATCCAAGAATCAGACACAGATCCAAACCCAATAACGGCCGCACATGGCATTCGAATCTATCAAGAAATTCGAGATTTAATCAATTTAATGCAAGTGTATGGATTTGATATCTGGATTGTCACTGGTGCTTGCAAGTATATCGTTCAACCATTTGCAGAGATGTACGGTGTTCCAAGTGACCGTGTAATTGGCATCGAAATGGCAGTTCAGCAAGGGAAATTCACAGAGCAACCGATAGAACCAGTACCCTACGAAGATGGAAAAACCGATGCTATCAAAAAATATATTGGTAAGAAACCAGTTTTTGTAGCTGGCAACAGCCAAGGAGATTTGGCGATGATGAGATACTGCGAGGATACAACGTTGCTCGTTGACTGTGGTGATTCCTACCTTCAGCAAAAAGCGGTTGAACTGGGATGGTTGGTTCAACCCCAATTTGAAGTGGCTACTTGATCTGTCCAGTGCCACGGACGATATACTTATAGCTAGTTAGTCCTTCTAACCCCATTGGTCCTCGACAGTGTAGTTTTTGCGTACTGACCCCTACTTCCGCACCTAATCCAAATTCATAGCCATCAGTAAATCGCGTACTAGCGTTAACATAGACAGCTGCCGAATCGACCTCTTTTAAGAAACGTTGCGATGTTGTATAATTATTGGTAATGATAGCATCTGAATGGTGGGACCCAAAAGATTCAATATGATCAATAGCTTCATCCAGATCCGTGACAACACGAATCGATAATATCGAATCTAGATATTCCGTGCGCCAATCCTCCTCAGAGGCGGGAACCAAATCGGGACAGAATTTCCGAGCCTTGTCACACCCTCGCAACTCAACCTCGGCATCAACAAACTTCTGGGTAACAGTTGGTAAAAACTTATCAGCGACGTTTTCATGAACCAACATCGTCTCCATAGCGTTGCATACTGCTACATACTGTGTCTTAGCATTTATAGTTATCTGCTCGGCCATTTCCAAATCAGCATCCTGATCAACATAAACGTGACAAATCCCATCAGCATGACCAACAACGGGGATTTCTGATGTCTTCATAATATAGCGGATGAACTCTTGGCTACCACGAGGTACGATTAGGTCAATGAGCTCATGCATTGAAATCATTTGTCGGACAGCTTCCCGGTCAGTAATTTCCACGAACTGAATGGCTTCTTCTAACCCGAATTCTTCCGCCACCCGTCGCAAGGTTTCAGCAATCAACGTATTCGAATGAATTGCTTCAGAACCACCCCTAAGAATGACGCCATTACCAGATTTCAAGCAAAGGGCTGATACCTCGACTGTGACATTAGGGCGCGATTCGTAGATGACACCAACTAGCCCAATTGGCACTCGCATAACGCCAATTTGCAGCCCATTGGGACGTTCCCATGTCCGTGTCACTTCACCTATTGGCTCCGGAAGACTTGCTACTTGGCGCAGATTATCGGCCATAGTGGAGATTTTCTCCTCGTTCAACGCCAGTCTGTTCATTAATGGTAATGCTAAATTGTCTTTTCTTCCGTTTTCCAAGTCCATCTGGTTCGCTTCAATGATTTGGTTGCGATGTAGCCATATTTGATCCGCCATAGCCAAGAGTGCACTGTTCCGCACATCTGACGAGACCTGTGCTAATTTTCGCATTGCGGTTCTTGCCAATTCGGCTTTTTGCTTGATCATTAAACTCAATTCTAAAAATTTATTTATAATGTACTTCGAAATGTTAAATTAACGATATGCTAATGTTATATACTTAATATGTTTCCAGCTATTGAGCGAGTTACCATATGGTTCCAACCACGCAGCACAAGACGGACATCAGTATGGCCATTTCCATCTTCAACTTTATCATTACCTGCATAGAGTTGAACAAGTACTGTTTTTCGTGTTTTCAAGGACGAATTTGGCATAGATCCATGCAACGTAAAATAGTGAAAAAAAACGACATCACCCGATTCTGCCTGCAAAACAGTTGCTTTGTCAATTGGATACTGCTTATGTCTCTCAGCGTTTTGTCCACTTCCCATCATACCCTCACAGCGTCCTAACTCTTTGTGAGATCCCGGATATACACGAAAACATCCCATTTCATCGGTTGCTTCTGAAACGTGGACAACACCAGCAATCATCGTATCGTGTATAGTCGGGAAGTACTGCCAATCCTGATGCATTGGAAATGCCGATCCTTTCTTCGGAGGTTTCTGGAAAAGTTTTGTATGATGAAGTATAATGTCAGGACCAAGTATTGCATCAGCAATATCAAGGAATTTTTTCTGTTGAATAGCATTTAACCAAACTGAAGAATATGCTTGGACATTGTGCGTGTGGAAAATGACCGAATCTGCTGGCTCCAAATCAGCAGTCAACCGACTGCCCCACCGTGCATTGATGTTTTCATCTCCGCTTGACAATTGGCCGACAATTCGATCGAAATCGGATTCCATGGATTCAATTTCATCTGAAGAGTAGACGTCTTTAGCCAAGTAATAACCGTTTTGGTCAAAGAATTCCTTAATCTCTTTTGTTGTGTTCATTCTTCAAATTCGTACTTGGTATCTGACCATAATTTCTCACCTGAAACTCAGGTGATTTTGGCAAATAAGAACTAATTTGCATTTTAAGTTTTAAAATCTTAGCATGGGCAATTTTGAAAGTCAACTTTGCAAAGAAACATCTACCTTGTAAATCAATTGGTGAAAATCTTGACAAAACTTTAGCAGAAATGATAATATTTTCGCTTGTTATGTCTTTAGCATAGACAAATTGGCCTTAATCTATTATGGAGTATACATCTCAGGTAACTGGAAAGTAAAAACATGCTTCAAACTAAAACTTTTTTCCCCAAGGAAGGTGATTTCCAAGTAAGGTGGCATCTGGTTGACGCCGAAGGCCAGATTCTCGGCCGCTTAGCATCCCGCATCGCCACAATATTGCGAGGGAAACACCACCCTAGCTTTACGCCACATTTCGATGGTGGATTTCGGGTCGCCGTAGTCAATGCCGAGAAAGTTCGCCTAACTGGCAAGAAAGAAGAACAGAAAACGTACTTCCGACACAGTGGCTACCCTGGTGGTGAGACACTAACCTCATACAAAGAACAGATGGAAAAGAAACCGGAAGAAATTATTAGATCCGCCGTACGAGGTATGCTTCCAAAAAACCGACTAGGTAGCAAGTTGATAAGAGGACTAAAAGTTTATGCCGGACCAGACCACCCACACCAAGCACAGAACCCGGAAGTTCTAGAGTTCTAATACCTTTATAGGATAATTTATGGCAACAGAGCAATTTTGGGGTACAGGACGCAGAAAAACGTCTGTCGCCCGAGTACGGATTATACCAAACGGATCCGGACAGTTCACGGTTAACAAAAAGCCGCTCGACGAATACTTTGATCGGCCAGACCACGTTACGTTGGCTAGAAGCCCACTCAATCTGGTGGAAAAGACAGGTAGCTTTGATGTCTTTGTTAATGTTAGAGGCGGCGGGATTTCAGGGCAAGCGGGAGCTGTACTACATGGGTTGTCGCGCGCTATGGTAAAAGCAGACGAATCTTGCAAGTCAACGATAAAGCGGGCAGGCTTTCTGAAACGTGATGACCGCATGGTAGAACGCAAGAAGTTCGGCCGAAAAGGTGCACGCGCTCGTTTCCAATTTTCCAAACGTTAATTTTGATCTTTTAGCAATGCCAAATATAGCAATTCTGGGAACCCAATGGGGTGATGAAAGCAAGGGGAAGATGACTGATTTCCTTGCTGAGAAAGTGGATGTTGTCGCTAGGTACCAAGGTGGTGATAACGCCGGTCATACTATTGTTGTTGGGCAAGAAAAATTCATCTTGCATCTAATTCCTTCCGGGATTTTGTATCCTAATACGATCAACGTAATTGGTAATGGTGTTGTTGTCAACCTAGAAACGCTCTTCACAGAAATCAACCATCTGCGTGAGCGGGGAGTTGAAGTTGGCGAGAACTTGAAGATTAGTTCGCGTGCTCACTTGATTCTACCATACCATAAGCTAATGGAATCTTGGAATGATCTTGGTAGCGGCGTAAACCTTGGCACAACCGCGCGTGGAATTGGACCTACCTACTCAGATAAAATGAATCGTTATTCCGGTGTCAGGGTATCCGATCTACTCGAATTCGATCTCTTTCGCAAGAAGATTGATTTTAATCTTAAAACTAAAGACTATGCACTAAGTCAAGTTAGCCAGATTGATAAAAATGCCTTGTTAGAACAATACCATGGATACTCAAAGTTGCTGGAACCACATGTCATTGAAACTCCTGATTTCATGCATCGCGCCTTAAAAGCTGAAAAGCAGATTCTTTTTGAAGGTGCCCAAGGTGCTATGTTGGACATTGATTTCGGAACTTACCCTTATGTGACTTCCTCAAACACAACTGTCGGTGCTATTTGTACTGGTCTCGGTGTTGGAGTTAAAGCTATAGATGAGGTTCTAGGTGTTACTAAAGCCTATGTTACTCGCGTTGGTGCTGGACCGTTTCCGACAGAAATGCCAACGGAAATCGATGAGGAGATTCGGGATATCGGGAAAGAATACGGTGCTACCACAGGTAGACCACGCCGTTGTGGTTGGCTGGATCTTGTTGCATTGCGATATTCTGCTCGGATTAATGGCTTGACAGGTATTGTCCTGTCAAAGGTCGATGTTCTGGATCACCTTGACGAAATTAAAATTTGTACTGGTTACCAATATAATGGCAAAGAATTGGAGGGTTTTCCAACTAGCCTATCCACATTGGAAGCCTGTAGTCCAATATACGAGACATTACCGGGTTGGAAGACACCAACCACTGAAATTCGTCAGGTAAAGGATCTGCCAGAAGATTTAAATGACTATTGTGATTTCATCGCCCAATACCTAGAAGTGCCAATTTCTATAGTTTCTGTTGGTCCTGAACGGGATCAAACGTTAGTTCTAGACGAAACGTTCATTTAAATAATTTTTGTATCAATTTATCAACCATTTGCGGTTGACATTTGTATCTTAAATAAGTAGTATTTATAAGTTTTTAACCATATGAGTCGTTAGCTCAGTTGGTAGAGCATCTGACTTTTAATCAGAGGGTCGCAGGTTCGATCCCTGCACGACTCAAATTTTAATGCCCTCTTCGTCTAGCCAGGTCAAGGACACCAGCCTTTCACGTTGGTAACGCGGGTTCAAATCCCGCAGAGGGTATGTTGACTGGTGGGGGGTAGTAGTTGTCCCCGCCAGTCGCCTTTTTTTCTCTCTCCCTAATCCTAAAAGTCACTTCCATTTTACGGTCAGGATGAATTTCACCCTTCTCTCAGTGCTTGTAGTGCTAATCTGCCAGTGCGTATAGTAATCAGCTTACATGCCCATAGGAAGGATCCATGGGGCAGTTTCGCATCAAAACCAATCCTCTAACTGGTCATTTACTCAATAGGGCCTTGGGCATTGCACGGTCATCGTCTTCGTATCCCATCGTGATATAGGGACTGCGCCTCGTGGTTAGTGAAACTGGTTAGAACAAACAATTCTGTCGCACCACCTTCGTATGCCAACCGTTCTGCGTGGGCAACCAGCGCACGTCCAATACCCCGACGACGGTAAGCTTCTTGGACAAATAACTCAGTCCGCATGAGGCGTGTCATAAAACACACGCGGGACTAAACACAGACTCGCAAAGCCGACAATTAAATTGCCCACCTCCGCAACAATCGGCGTTTCAACGCAATGCGGGTTGGCCAATCGTGAACTCAACTGTTTGGGTTCCAGCTGAACCCCATTAAATACTGTATTTAGGTGTGCTAACTCATGGGCATCATCTAATGTGGCAACGCGCGATTTCATCTGATTATTCATCGTATTTGCTTCTTCCTTCACAATCAAGATCACATGTAAAACAATAACAACAATGTAAATTTTCAGAATCTGAGTGATGTCAATGGCATTTCACGGCCATCATTTGTGGGATTTAAGATTATGGAAAGTTGCTGGGTCTTCTTTTACAAAGACCCTACAAGTATCGGGGCGGTTGAGGGGGGAGAGTTACGGCCGACTTTTGCTGCCTTAGCGTAGTCGTAGATGGCCCGGCAATGGTCGTTTTCATGCGTTGCGCCCGGCACGGTGGCACTCCCACTCCTCCACGCTCATCGCACCGGCGATCACGTGGCTGTTGTCGTCACTTTGTTCCGAATGGCGAAGCGATTGGGCACGGGCGGCCGCATGCTGGTTGCCAAGCTGCAGGACGTCCATCTCGCCTTCGACAAGGTGCCGGTAAAGCAGTTGTAATTCCGGAGAAAAATTCTCGTAAACATCTTTCGGCACATAGGTCCTCAACGTATGTCCCCCCGAGTGCAGATTCCCGAACTCATTACCAGACAACCACCATGGCGCGTAACGGCACACTACCGCTGTGCGCTCGCACTCGCTTTGGTTGAGCGTCGTCGAGTGCCAGACCCGCGTGTCCTGCATGAAAACCGATCCCGCTGGCGCCGAGACCTGTAATTCTCCTGGGATGGGCACCCGTGAGTCAATGCCGTCGTCGGGGCCACGGGGGTTGCGCGGATCCTTATGCGACCCCGGTACCACCCAAGTGCCGCCGTTAAGCGGGGTCACATCCTCAGGGCCGAGGTACCATATCGTCGACAGCGCCATGCAGATGTCGGGAAAGGGTTGCGCGACCGCGCCGCAGTGCTTCCACGGTTGTTCGTAGTTGGTACCGTACGCGGTCAAATCGTGCGGCCAGTCCGAATGCCAGCCGCGCCGCCGCAGTTGTTCTTCGGAAATCGGCTTTTCCACTGGCCATGACGACTTGTTGACTTCGGTCTGCATAATGCGGATGTGCGGGTCCAAAATAGCCCGGGCTACTTTGAGCACGCGCGGCGACGCCAGATGCTCGGCAAAGACCTCGCACCGTGCGATATCACAGATTTCGGCGTGGGGCGGCAACGGCGGCCGCACCGGATCTGCACGCCAATTGTCTAATCGTTTGGGGCTATCGTCGATCTCAGCGTCGGGATCCCTCTGGCGCTCCAACTCGATGCGTTTGTGGCGCTCCAACTCGCGGTCTTTCAGCAACAGCTCGCGCCCTCTGTGTACGTTATCGCGCGCCACGGCGACTTCATCCTCAGGGATCACGCGCTCGATGACGCAGAAACCCTGGATGCGCAACGATTGCAAGTAACCTTCTATCTCGGCGTCGCCATGTTTGGGGATGCCGGTGCCGATGGAATAGGGAACACGGGGGTGTTTATCAACATTTGTTTTTTCTGTCATAGTAAATTCACCTTGTATAGCTGTTGTCCATGCTTGCACTCGCAAAAGTATAAGGCTATCCAATCCTTGGCATAATCGACTTCTAGCGGCAACAAATAAAAAGATTCCAGTCAAAACTAGGCTGACAGATCCCAGCAGTTTCAGCCAGGGGGTTTGCTGTTTTCCCCTTCACAGGCCATAGTGCCGTAAGTTCCACATGAATCAGGTTGGCCTCACAATCTCATTATACCAAAAATGGCAAAATCCATCAATTTCAGCTTCCATCAACCTCTAGTTCTGCAAAAACCCCAAGGAAGATTGACAGAAATTTGATCATCGCCCCCTATATTTAATTTTTAACTTAAATACATACGTAAAACATATAGAGTAAAGTACAGAACTGGCCTTATATTCTGCGATGTTACTTTCAATGTATTAAAAATTCAGATTTAATAAGTACAAAAACTTGGCATATACTGCAGAAATTATAGAACTTTGTTTTTGTCTATTGAGAGCTGATCAACCGCTGAAATCCCATACTCTTCCGAGTATGATAGGAAGAACTTTTCACCTTATAGATTTCCATTTTCACTTAATTAGGATGTTAAACAATCTCGTAAAAACCCAAGAACAGAACGTCTGAAAAGTCCAAAACCTGTTGACAGTTCTAAGCGGGAAAAGTAAACGTAGTTCTCCAAATTCCAGAGCAAGCCTTACCAGTTAGTTTCACACAAGTTGAGTCCTATTACCTCATCGAAATTTCCTATTGACTCTTCTGGTGAATAGTATTTCATCACTTACCACACTTGGCAAACTCTCCATGTTTGATTAATTTGCTGTTCTCCTACTAATTTAGCCATGTTTCTATGTTGCATTGATCAATCAAACATACAATCACAATTAAGATAGTACGAACTACCGGAATGAACTAATATATGACACGGGATCGAGAAAAATGCCGCCACTATTATCATAATAATCTTGGTTCACTTGAAACGCACCTGATTTAGGTGTTAGCCAGCTTGCTTCAGGTAAAGGGTAATCGGAAATCAGCTGCGACCACATAGCATAGTTTTGCGGTCCGTTTGATTCCATCATTCCGGTTTTAAGTCCAGGGAAAATTGGAAGTCTGGCGGAAATATTTTTGTTCCACTCTGCCAATATAGGAATACAAGCATTATCTGCAACAAAAGGAATTGCTGCATTTTCAACTGAGGCGCTTGCCATGTGGAACGCTAGTGATAGAGTTTTTCCAGCGGGTTTGATAGCAGTGGCTTGATAACCCTGATCAACTCTGCGCTGTATATCTTGGATTGTATGAAGACTTTCATCTGCAGCTAAGCAAACCGGTATATCTGAAACATCTAAAACTAGGTGTTCAGCGTAGGGTTCTTCAATTAAAATAATCTGATCAATACATCCAATACGTTCAGCGTAATCTATTAAACGCAAAATACCATCTTTAGTTTGATAACGCCCATTAGCATCAAGATAATAGGCGATTTTGTTGGATTCTGTCATGTTTGTACTATAATTCCGGCAAACGTGATGAATTTGCTTTAATCGCTCTTTATCCTTTGCCAACATATCCTTTTCGTTACCTGGTTGACCAATCTTGATTTTAAGGACAAAGATTCTCTGTTCTAACAACTTCTTGATCTCAGAACACGGAAGCGTATATCCAATTGCCGGGACAATTGCAATACAATTCTGCTTGCAAGAAAAACTGGAAAGACAAAAGTCTGGTATCAATTCATCAAAATTCATGATCTTATTCTGTCTAGCATAGAGCATCCAAATTGCATTATCCAGACCTACCAACGCATTCAGTGTAAAAGTAAGCCTAAGGGAAGGCAATTGGGTAACCGATTTTGCGTAGTCATGTGTTGGAGGTAGAACCTCATTAAATAGCGCTAGCGGATCAGTAAAATCACGATTTTTGATCCATTGAAGTGCATACTCAAGTACGGCAAGTTGTAACAAATTCCCTCCTACCTCACTGTGCTGCGCAAACACCATAGGATCTGACCATAATACAGCTAGTCCTCCCAAGCCAAAAGCGGTAACACCTGACGAATCTCGGACACGTACAACCGCATTCCATTTTTCGTGAAAGGCAGATCCTTTGAACGCAAAAGGTCGTATAAAAGGTTCCCGTTGGATTTCTAAATCAGTTTGTTCTACGTACACTTGATTATTCCTATATCCATGACTTAATGTCGATCAATCCATTTATAAAACTCTTTTGAATTTTCCCAGAACACTTTCTCGATTGCTACTGAGCCTTTGGTTTCAAAATACCTGAGGGCAAGTTTCTGCACGTTTTGGTAGGAAGCATAACGTTCAGATACTGGCCAGTTGCTACCATAAACAAGGCGGTTAACGCCAAATAAATTCCATAAAACATCCATCGTTGGTCTGTAATAGTTTAGTTCGTTGGAAGAAGGTTTATCTGTGGTCAGTTCAACGAATCCAGAGGCTTTACAAAAAACATTTAATCGCTTTGCAACAATTTCCATTCCTTCAATCCATGCTTTATCAGGCGGTTGCCCATCAATTGGCACATGACCAATGTGATTGATTATGATACGGAGGTCAGGAATTTTTTCAGAAATCACATCGACTAAAAGTAACAGTGATGAATCAATCAATAAATCGAGTTCGAGATCAAGTGAAGCTAGTTGGCCTAATCGATTGAGAAAAGTATGATCTGAAATATTCCCTAAAGCACCACCACCAAGTCTTATACCTCGAAAGAGTGGATTTTCTGCTAGATGGCTCAAATTTGACTCAAAGTCGGCACTATCAATATCTATGTTCCCAACAAGACCAACCAAAAACGGGTCTACTTCAGCAAGATCAAGAACCCACTGATTGTCTTCAAACCATTTGCTCGCTTCAACCACCACTGTGCCTTTCACACCTTGACTAACTGCAAGCGATTTGTAATTTTCTGGCATCACACGTTTGTACAAAAAATCATCATCCTGATTAGGCCAAGGAACTCCTTGAGGCCGAGCTGGATCGTAAAAGTGCGTGTGAGTATCAATGATTTGCAAATCGAATGTTTCTAATTTCATCTAAATATACCTTTCTACATGGTTGAGGTTGTTTGATGAACCCAATTAATTATGTTTTGCTTTTTTCATCTTCAAGCGCTTCAATGTGTTGGAGAGATTGCAATTTTCTAAGCTCCGGTGCAGCCAAAGCTGTAGTACATACTACCAATATCGTACCAATCCCACCAATCACTACCGATGCTATGGCTCCAAACCAACTTGCAACTAGCCCCGATTCGAATCCACCCAACTCGTTTGATGCTCCAATAAAGACGCTATTGACTGCGGAAACGCGTCCACGCATTTGATCTGGTGTAAGTAATTGTACCAGAGTGTGACGAATGACTACACTCACATTGTCAAGAACGCCAGTCATAAATAACATAATGAAAGATAGCCAAAAAGACTTTGACATACCAAAGATTATAGTTGCCAAACCAAAACCAGCTACTGATAGTAAAAGGTTGCGCCCAGCCCGTTTCATTGGCGGTAGATGAGCAATCATAATTGCCATAACAACCGCACCAATTGCTGGTGCAGCATTTAGACAACCAAAACCAATTTCTCCGACCTGCAAAATATCTCTGGCAAATATTGGTAATAAGTAAACTGCTCCACCAAGTAATACTGCAAACATGTCAAGCAACATAGTTGTCAATAGTAACTTAGTGTTCCAAACAAAGCGCAATCCTGCCAACAATGTCTTGAACGTTATGCCTTTACCATCATTCTTTTTAGGGAAATCATAAATATCAATTCTTGTTAAAAGGCTGATGAATATTAGCGTACCACAAGCACTAATTAAATATGCCAAAGGCACATTGGCTGCAACAACAAACCCTCCTACAGCAGGACCAATAGCCGATGACAGATGAAATGTACTAGTACTCCACATAACTGCATTTGAAAAAACACGGCGGGGTACAATTTGCGGGAGCAATGCTGACCTAGCGGGGCGTCCCAGCGCGAGTGCAGTAGCATCAAACAAAAGAAGGAGATACATCAGAGCGGTGTTGCCTTGAAGGTAGGACACGATTGCCAGACTGACAGAAGTTACTGTCGCTCCCGAAAGACTGAGGATGACTAGTTTCCGACGATCAAAAGCATCCGCCATATAACCAGCAGGCAATGCTAACAACATGCTCGGTAGTGCTTGAGTCAAACCTACAAGACCAAGTGACAGAGCCTTTCCAGTTCGCTGATATATCTCCCAGCCAATAGCAACACTTTGAATTCTCGTCCCTATCAACGAAATGAACCAACCAGACATGTATGCCCGAAAACTGCCAACACGGAATGCTTCGTACGGATCGTGGTTCAAATAGGTTGCCTCTGTAATTTATATTCCTTGGCATGTGGCGCAGTCAGATCAGCTCGACGCCACTTTCTGACTGAATTGATAAGGTAAATTCGATTAGCCATCAAAACTTCATCAATCGTAACAATCCTCTCACTAATTTTCTGATGATCCAATAACCACGCTCGAAAAGTTCCAGCTAAAAGTCCAGACGAGACTGGAGGTGTAATGAGTTTACCTTTAATATCAACTACCACATTAGCAACACAACTTTCAGTAATTTCGCCCTGTTTGTTCCAAAGCAAAACATCGTCACAATCGGGGTTATCCATTTTAGCTTGTTCATAAATATCTCTTTTTGTCGTTTTGTGATAAAGAAAGCGATCTGAGGGGTCTATTGGCGTACTTGCTAACTTAACTTTTATCAGCTGTTGATCCAGATTTCTAGTAATTGGCGTCGATTGGCATTCTATCTGCCCCGTAGGACTTAAAATAAGCCTGATTTTATGGGGTCTATTTTGCTCAACTGCTGATAAAGTTGTACTGAATTCCAACAACCTTTTTTTTATCAAAGGAACGTCAATCGGGAAATCGAAATATTCCGCGGAATTATGCAAACGATCTAGGTGATATGACAACAAAAAATAGTTATTGTTTTCCCAAAGTAAACTTTCAAAGATAGAAAAATTAGGACAAGGATCGGTCAGAATTTTCGCTTTTACCATACATTCCTCAAATTCGAGTTGATCTACAGAATCCCAGACAACACCACTACCAACACCATATTCGCAAGCGCCATTCCACTTATCAATTAGTACTGTTCGGATAGCTACACTAAATTGTGCTTTTCGATTTGGGAATAGGTAACCGATAGCACCAGTATAAATCTTCCTCGGGCTATTTTCAAGATCAGTAATGATTTTCATCGTTTGGACTTTCGGAGCTCCGGTAATGGAAGCCGAAGGAAAGAGTGCTGTAAGAATTTCTGAAAAAGATGCTTGTGTTCTAGAAGAGACAGTCGAAGTCATCTGCCATACTGTGGGATATTTTTCTACCTCAAACAATTTTGACACCCTAATGCTACCGGGCAATGCGATGCGCCCCAGATCATTCCGCATCATATCCACAATCATCAAGTTTTCAGCACGGTCCTTCAGGGAGTTTTGCAATCTATTCGATTGTTCTTGGTCTGTAATTAGAGTCAATCCTCGAGAAGCTGTTCCTTTCATTGGTCGTGTAGTCAATTGATGACCATCGAGATCAAAAAAAAGTTCTGGTGAAGCTGAGCAGATAGCAAACTGATCTGTTTCTACGTACGAAGCATATTCAACGGGTTGACTCATCATCAGTTGGCGAAATAGTGTAAAAGGATCTTCGCTATACTTGGAATACAAACGAAACGTGTAGTTAACCTGATACGTTTCTCCCATGGCAATAGAACCCTTGATCCTTTCGAGTGCCTGTCTATAGCCATCTTGGTCAATGGATAGGTTCCAAAAATTATCATGCCTTTCACTTTCAGTAAAGGTAGAAAGAAAACTCAGTGAATCAGGCTCTTTATAGAGACCAAACCAAATTAAAGGAAAACTAGTAGAAGGATGTGTCGTCAATGCGCTGTCGAATGCGGAAGCAGCTTCATAACTGATAAAGCCTGCGACATAAAGACTGGACCGGTTGGCTATTTCTTCTATATCCAGTAACTTGGGGATGACTTCATCGAGACGATATGTTTCGATTATATACAATGGCTGCTTAAAATGAAGCCATTTCGAACCAGATCGAACAACAACTTGGTTGGCCATTCTGCTAACTAATGGTTGAGGGCAAATTCAGCAGAGTTAAGTAACACCCAATATAGATCTTCGTAAGCAAGTTTTTTATCATTGTACAAACTACGTTTCATATACCGTTCAAAATATGTAATTTCTTTCGTGGTTGGCTTGCGTGAAAGTACCATTAAATAGATCCTATCCAACCTGTCTTTTGTCGTACGATAACTTTTTAAAATGTAGTTGATAAAACTTCCACGTTGGCGATGATCTCCACTGTCATTAACCAAAGGGCCATTAATCATCATTAGAGCTTGCGGGATTGTGCCATTAAAAGCCTCAATCTCTTCCATTTCCCCATTATCAAGCAGGTAGATAAATCGACGCAGATACTCCCGTTTCATCGATTCTAGCTGATTTTTATTACGCCTTTTTTGGAGGCGTTCGAAACCAGTAGCTTCCAACATCGAGTAAAAAAACTGCTCTGCACTTAACGGTTTTATATAGGCATGTGAATAGTAGTATTTGTCGTCTTCATTCTTTGAGTTTTTGGCTGAAGTTCGTTGGTAAGCGTCTGAATTAAGAATAGTTTTCATCAGATGTTGAAGGTCATACCCATACCGAGCAAAGTCTTCTGCTAACCAATCCAAAAGTTCTGGATGTGTAGGCAGATTTTCTTCTCCAAATGCGTCCAGTGGCTCCACAAAACCTCTACCCATAAACTGAGACCAGATTCTATTTACAATCGCAAGACTGAAATACGGGTTTTTTCGATCAGTGATCCAATCGCTCAGGGCTTCACGTTTTTTCTGTGCCACGCCCCGATAAATGTTGCCATCAAGAAAACGCGGGGAAATTTTTTGAGCAGAACCAGGCATCTGGATGGATCCTTTGTTTTCATCACTTAACACCCAACTAACGAGTTGATCTTGTCCACGAGCATTCTTTTCATAAACAGCTTTACTACGGACATTAGAGAAAAAAGCAGCCAGGCTATAGTAGTCTTCCTGATACCATGGTTCAGTTTTATGATCGTGACATTCCGCACACTGCATTGGTAAACCGAGGAATAACCTCGAGCTATGTGATGTAAGACTGGTTGGTGATAGATTGTAACGTTGTATATAATTCCCCGCAGGATTATCACGTGTATCGCCAGCTGCAGTTAGTAACTCCGTAACAAATTGATTGTAAGACTTATTGACTCGCAGACTATCACGCACCCAACTTTCTAAACCCATTCGAGTTTGTTGGTTACCCCCGTTTCTACCAATTAACCATTTAACCCAAATTCGTCCCCAATGATCGAAGTACAGATCATTCTTAAGCAATTGGTGAATCTTTTTTTGGCGTTTGCCCCGACCAGATTTTTCAAAAGCTTCGATCTCTTCTAATGTTGGAATTTTCCCGGTTAGATCTAAATGGATTCGCCTTAAAAATTCAGCATCATTCGATTTCCCTGACGGTTTAATTTCAGCCTCTTTAATCTTAGCTGTTATGTAACGATCAAGTTGCTTGGTACTCGAGGAGACACGTGCGTCAACTATCGGTGCCAGAAACATAAAAAGAATCAAGCAGGTTGTACTCAGAATCTTCATTTCTTTTACTCCAGCGGGATTTTTATTATTGCTGTCGCAGATCGATCACTAAATTGGATTTTGGTAATCATTGTCCCCAACGTTTTAAGTGGAACTAAGTTGGCAAGCAGGTCATCCTTCCACTGCTGGTTTAACTGAACGCCATTTGCCAAAGCGACAAGTTTCAAAATAGGAAAAAAATTTTTGATATTGACGATGAGTTGTTCAGGTTCAACTTCAAAAGTTTCCCCATTTGGAATTTTGAGCGTAGTCATTACTAAATCAATCGGTTTACTTAAGGTAAAGTGATTGTTGGAAATCAGCATACCATCTTCATATTGATTATTGAAAGTCATTGTTGTAACGGGCATTAATGCTGTTCCAAATATTGGTGGAATTTCAACGTTTCGCAGGGTTTGAGGGAAATTAATGTAACCTGTATTATTTGAGGAATTGTAGAGTGTTAACAACTCAGGACTGGTCTGTTCTGCAAAACTCGGCTGTCGAGTAATATGAATCTTTATAACCTCTTCAACCAAAGACTTATTACGTGACAATATGCCAATAGTATCGATAAAGGCATAACTAAAATCAACTGGATAGCCGGTAATTGTGTTAATTGTCACCCCAAAACATTCTGATTTGATCCGTTCATATTTTGGATTGATCGGCCCTGTTGCTACAATCGCTGAAACCTCAAGTATTCCTTTAGCTCCAATATCACTGATAAGTAGAAAAGATAATTTTTCTACACTTTGATAAAATGCTAGAATAGCTTGTCGCCCAAAATAGTTTTCAAGAACTCCAAGGTCAAGCTTGGCACCAGTTTCGTACTCCCACAGTTCCTTTTGATAGCGGATTTCCTGCCACCATGTTTTTTGCTGGATATCGCCGAAAATAGGGATCTGTCTAGTCGCGTCACCAAAATCACTGTTTTGGAAAGCATTAACAAAGCGTCCAAATTCCTTGATGGACAAGTAGCTAACCGGTTGATCGGGTAAAAGCGTAATGAGGCTGATTTCTGAATCGCGATGCAGTAATCTCGTAACGACTAATACAGCCAAAAGAAGAGCAAAAACCAATGCAACTACTATAAAAGTTGGTCTTCTTGAAACACTAAAATCCATGACGGATACGCACCCTTGAGGCTCAAATTATTATGACATGCAAACAGCTGATTGTCAATCTACTGGTGAAGATAAGGATTTCTTCATTTGACCAAATTGGCGAGAAAATTCTCAGGAATCCAAATTAGGAATATTGATCATGATACAAGTTCGTTACTTCGTTACAGCAAGTTCAATCAGCCTTCGTCTGATTTTAGTATTTGCTGGAATTATGATCCTACTCACAGTTATGCCACACGTTAACCCGTGGACTATGTTGCATGTTTCAACTGAATATAAAGGGCTAGAAACCTTAATCCAGATTCAATTTCAACCGCTAAATTGGCCAGTCAACCTTAATATAAAGATATTAGTCTTGTCTGCCGCTATCTGTTGCAGCATTCCTTTGCTTTTTCAAAGTACACGCCATGTATTAATCTGCTTTTTCCACCGACCACAGGCAGCCAAACGATTATTGTTCGTCATACTCTTTTTGTATACCCTATGGCCATTATCAAAAGGATGGTCAACCATTTTATATCTTATATTCGGATCTAGTGGTGTATGTCTGGTCGTAATTGGTATCTATCCTATTCTTCAATGGATGGCAAACCAAAACCGGCTATCGGAAATTGCACAGCAATTTTGGTGTTTTATCTCAAATCGAAGCAGTTTGACTTTTTCCATTCTTATATTCATGTTGACGCTTTTTCTTACGAATCTTGGATCATATTATTTGTTTGATCGGATGCCACACGTAACAGACAGTGTGGTCCAGTTGTTTCACGGACGCACCTTCGCCACAGGTAGATTATACGCTCCAGAACCTAGGCTGCAGGAATTCTTCGATTTTAATCCACTTATGATTATGAAAGAAGGAAAATGGTACTCTGTTTTTCCTCCTGGGCATATATTGATGCTCGCATTTGGTGTCCTCATTGGTTTTCCTTGGTTGGTTAATCCAATACTTGGCTCAACCACCGTGGTTTTAATTTATTTTCTGGGTAAAGAAATTTATGACGAAACAACTGGAAGATTAGCAGGTATATTGTCCTGTTTTTGTCCCTTTTTGCTGGTGATGTCCTCTGGGTTTATGAACCATACCACATCTCTCTTTTGTGGAACGCTATTTGTATTGTTTTTCGCCAGAACTACTCGCAACCAAAAATGCTTAGATTCTGTCATTTCTGGACTTGGGCTTGGATGGATGGCGAGTACACGCCCTTTTACGGCTACTTTAATATCAATGCCCTTTTGTATTTATTCGGTGATCTTAATAATAAAGAAGCCAAGGATATATTTAATTCGGTTATTGATTCTTGCTACCACAGTTCTACTCACAATAGCTCTACTGCTTAGTTACAATTATGCAACCAACGGAAAGCCAATGCTGTTCGGATATGTCGTTCAGTTTACAGAAGGCCATAATCCAGGTTTTGGCAAAAGTCCTCCTGACCACACTGCCCACACACCGTTACGTGGTCTAGTCCTTAGTCTTGATCGGCTGAATTTCTTGAATCTTCGTTTGTTTGAATGGCCAATACCATCACTAACATTTGTACTAATTCTATTTTTATCAGGTATGGCAGATCGCTGGGACCTGTTGATGGGGAGCATCCTAGTCACATTGGCTTTTGGTTATTTCTTCTATTGGTACTCAGTAGGTAACAACCTTATACCAAGATTTCTTTATGAGTCGGTTGCTGCTCTTGTTCTTTTGACAGCACGAGGTTTGATTTGTACACCAAAATTTTTGCAAGAGATATTGCAAATTGCTGTTACAGGACGTGCAATCAAAATAACGTTAAGTTTTATCCTCATTTTGTGTTTTTTTGCCATGGTGTTCCTTTACATACCACCAATACAAAAGTACTACGCGGATGATTTCTATACACATATTAAAATAGCTCCTCTACAGGCAGTTCAAGCCAAAGGAATTTCTAATGCCGTTATATTTGTTGACCAAAAATATTATCGAAGTGTATTTCCCCAAAACCACCCACTTCTAACCGGAGATATTATCTTTGCAATTGACAGGGGAAATCGTAACCAACTCTTGATGAATCAATACCCCAATCGAAAGTTTTATCGATCAAAGGGAAAGTACTTAGAGGAAATTACCTCTTATATTCCAAATTAGCCTAAAAAAGCAATCCTGCACAGGGGGGTTTTTCATTGTCAAAGATTTCAGATTGACATAATATAGATATAACTAGTAAGTAAACACTGCCAAGGTATCAAGGGAAAAAACAGCATTATGTATACTCCAATGGAACAAAAACAACTACGCAAGGAGTACAAAGATAACGGTTATTTAGTATTCAAAAATGTTCTAGATGCTGGCTTACTGCAGGAAACGAGTAACCATGTAGACTGGTTGATGGGAAAAAATCCGGATCTTCGTCCGGAGAATCTGGGGCATTCTCTAATGACTAATGATCCTTTTTGGGTTCGATTGGTTGGAGATAACCGATTGCTTGATATTGCTGAGATCTTTGTCGGCAAAAATATTGCTCTTTTTGCCTCTCATTATATTTCTAAACCATCATCAGATGGCCGTCCTGTACTTTGGCATCAAGATGGAAGTTATTGGCCTCTTGAACCAATGGAGGTGATAACTCTGTGGTTGGCCGTCGATGAATCAACAATCGAAAATGGTTGTATGAGGGTCATTTCTGGCACTCATCACTCTCAACTCCAAGAAATGAAAAAACGCCAAGATATTCCGAATGTACTTAGTTCCGGAATAGATCCAAACCTTGTTGATGAAACCAAGGCTGTTGATGTTATTCTCGAAGCCGGTGATGTATCAGTTCACCACCCCAACATCATTCACGGCTCAAATCCAAACCTATCCACTAAAAGAAGATGTGGTTTAACAATTCGATATATTCCCTCAAGTACCAGAATTGTGTCTGACCAACAGTGGCCTAGTGCTTTCATGTTACGTGGCATGCCTGTTGATGGAGTGAACAATTATTTACCCAAACCTAAATATACCAAAGGGAAACACATGACCTTTAACGGTTGTGAGTCATGGTAATAATTACAGGTTTATGAAGGGTTTGAAGATGACACGCCGACAAATGTTAAGCTTGTGTTCCAATGGCTTCGGATCACTAGCTTTACTAGGGTTAATGGACTCCAAAACTTTTGGTAACGTACTTGCCACTAATAAAACCAACCC
>PAQF01000050.1 GCA_002709695.1 Candidatus Poribacteria bacterium | reverse complement strand
CAAATGGGTGGTTTCCATCCGAAACCCGTAACAATCCTGACTCATAATAGCGGGGTTAGCCAAAAATTCATTCATGAAACCTACCACCACCGGATGATCAGTCAGTTTTTGTAAAGGTCCTCCTATGGTACAACGTTCATGTTCAGGGATACTTTCCGGATCTTGACGCAACTGATAACAAAAATCTCGCATTTGCCTAATCTCATTATCAGGCAAAATCCCAGGAACTAAAATCCAGCCATTACGATCGAAATCGTATTTCTGCTTCTGAGTAGGCTCAACTACCGAAAGTCCATCAGCATTCGTCTGAGTAAAATCCTGAGATTCCAGGACCATAGCACTACCCAGATTTTTGTTGATTATAAACGGTTTAGAGTTCGCAATTTCCTTATACGCCATAAGCCAAACATACCTTCAATATAATATAATCCATATCTTTTTTCTGCCTTGCTATCAATTCCTGGCACTACCATACGACAGCATTAATAATAAAACAATCTAACAGCTATCAATTTCATATCCACCGAAGACAATCTATTTTTCCCAAGGAGAATGTCCAGGATTACACTTGGGTACAAGGCTAATCTCCTTACCTGAACAACCAGTCAGTTCATACTTGGAAAAATGCGTATCTAACCGTTGGGAAAGGTTTTTTATTTCGTCTTCGTAACCAGTATTGTGAATACGGTTTTCACGTTCGCGTGGATCAATTTCTAAATCGTAGAATTCATCGTGATATCGGCCATTTGGCCCCGGATAACGTTTAATGAATTTACGATTGTCTGTTCGAATACCCCTGGCATTACCATATTCACCAAAGTATGCATCACGCCATACTTGATTCTCACCTTTCAAAGTTGGAAGATATGACTCACCAGGAGAATTAATCTCTTGTCGCGTGGACTCATCAGGAATAGCACTTGCAGCATCCAATAGTGTCGCAAACAAATCGCAATGATCAACCATCTGGCTATGCACTTGTCCTGCCGGGATTTGGTCTTTCCATGAGAACAAGCACGGCACCAAGATAGAAGTATCAATAAAATTTTGTGGTATAGTCGCGTTCCCTTTAGAATTTAAGCCATGATGGCCGGTCATTAAACCATGATCAGCTGTATATACAACCAATGTATTTTCTAGATCTCCTGTCCCTTCAAGTTCATCAATAATTCGACCCATTTGTTGATCAATAAAAGTCACTGCCGCATAGTATTGTGCCAGTTGTTCTCGGTTCTGATCTGGATCTTTGGGCCACCCAGCATTAATGGAACCGTGACAAGGAGAAAAAGTCTCGTTTGGAATATCTTGAAAACTACAATCACGGTAAGATTCAACTAACCGTTCAGGGTGTTGGCTGAAAGGACCATGCGTATCAACATACCCAACAGTCAAAAAGAACGGTCGGTCCCGATCCCTTTCCCGTATGAAATCGATCGACCTACCAGTAAACGCATGAGTTTGAAATCCGGTATAATCAATGATTTCCCCTTGATCCGAGAACTTAATCTCACCTTTATGCGGATATTGTCGTTCACCATAACTGAACCAGCGATCAAACCCGGATTGAGGCTCCCAACTGTTACCGCAATGCCATTTGCCGATCAATCCCGTTTGGTACCCAGCATTTTGAAGGAGATGTCCAATATTAGTCTGACTCATTAAACCCGGATGTTGACTGCCTGGTTCCGTTGTCTCAAAGATCCAATCATGAATACCGTGTTGCGAAGCCAATCGTCCAGTAAAGAAACTGGCTCTAGCGGGCGAACAAACTGGTGTTGGAGTGAAAGCGCGTGACATCCTAACACCGGTTTTGGCCAAGTAATCCATGGTCGGGGATTGAATTTCACTGTTTCCGTAACAGCCAGCAGCCCACTGCCCATGATCATCGGTCAAAAACACCAGAATATTGGGTTGATTCACGGTGAACTCCTCCCCAATTTAAAATTCCAGGTTGAATTCCATAATTAAGGGAAATTTTTCCTTAAACAACACAAGGCAGATTTTAGCATCTTCAACCTAAGTGTCAAGACAAAACAGACCAATCACGCCAACAACTTTTGGAAACATATTATAGTCCACTATCTATGCCGTTGATAAAACTTATCTGACATGCTATACTCGATCTTGGTAGAAGCATGTAAAATTCTAATTGGTAATGCGTACTTTCCTAATTGTCCTGGTTATTCTTAAATGGTTGGTGTTGACGCAACAAGTCACGGCACACGATGCCTTTTATCCGCACCATAGCCAAGATTTTTCACCAACAGAGATTAAACAACGAGAAGACCTGAGAATAACTGTCCTGATCATAACCCTGACATTTGTGGTGCTGATGACAACCCTAATTTACTTTACCTTCAGCCAAACATCAAAAATCAGCACAACACAACAGGAAAACGACCAACATCGACTAAACCAACTTGCGAATCAAGCAGCGGAGGTCGCATTACAGAGAATTAAGGCTAACGGAACAATAAATCAGTCAATTTCGGACGCGCTCGCAGCCTACGCTTCAAACACAGGCGTTTCATGGCATCAACAGTCAATTACTGGAGATAAAGTTCGATGCAAAATCGGCTCGGATGTTGTGATTATAAGTGTTAATTCACAACAAATCGAAATGCACATCAGCTCAAAGGATAATAGCACGCAAGTAATAAAAAAACTAACCTAAACTATAAAGGAGCAATTTGTTATGGCTAAGCCATTGAAAGTAGGATTAATCGGCTGTGGTGGAATCTCTGGCGCCCATATGGGTGGGTACCAAGAATTATGGAACAAGGAATTTCGGTTATTCGACATCGTAGCAGCTGCCGATGTCAATATCAGTGCAGCAGAAACACGTGCTCAACAAGCACAAGAGATGCAAGGAGGAGATTTACCCAAAACCTATGACACAGTCGACGAAATGCTAGATAATCACTCTGAAATTGAATGCGTCGATATCTGCACACTTCATAGCGAACACCACACGTTAGCAATTAAAGCCCTTGATGCTGGCAAGCACACAATAATCGAAAAACCGCTCGGAATCACTATGCGTGCAGGCAAACGCATAATGGAAGCAGCAGAACGAAATAACCGAATTTTGTCCGTAGCTGAAAACTACCGCTTAGGTGGACATGAACGTGCCCGGCGTTGGGCAGTTCAACAAGGAATGATCGGTGATCTCCGCATGTTCTTCTGGATCGACGTTGGTGAAGGTCTCGGTAAATGGGGATGGCGCAACTTCAAAATGCAAGCCGGAGGCGGTTGGGCACTTGATGGTGGTGTCCACTTTACAGACTTAATGCGTTTTAACCTCGGTGTAGAAGCTAAGGAAGTCTATGCAATCAATAAAGCCTACGAACCATACCGTTATGATGACGCTGGCAAACGGGAAGGCGGCTACGATGTCGACGTTGAAGATTGCATGATCTCCACTATCAAGTTCGACGATGGCATTTCTGCCCAGTGGACCTGGGTCGGTTCTGCTCCAGGTCAAGGTTTTAACCGCAAAACAATCTATGGCTCAGAAGGTGCATTGGACTGGGGATCAGGTCTTCACCCCCGCGGAGGTGAATCCATCAGTACCGACGAATTACACAAACAGTTCATGGCAAGCCTCAGCAACACGGAAAAGGAATATTTCTTCCCACGCGAGATCGGCAATACAATCTCAATTGAGTTAAAATATTTTGCCGATGCCATCAATGACGGAGGACAACCTGAAGTAGATGGCATGGAAGGATATCGATCACAAGCTGTTTGCATGGCAGTCTATGAGTCAGGACATTTCGGTAGGGCAGTAACGATCGAAGAAATCGAGGACCTCTCTCTGGAAGGATACCAGAAAGAAATCAACAATGAACTTGGCATTGAATGAGGTACGACCTCATTACTGTTCAATCCTCCCTTCCATTTGGAAGCCTTAAACAAGTATAATCACTAATTCAAGTTAGTGGTTTCATTCATTAAGATCATTTCATGAATGAAATCACTACATAATATGTTTTACCCATCTGCAACCCTATTACAGAAAGCAGAGGTACCTAGACCACATATATAAAAAAACTTGATGTAAACAAACTCTCCCTACCGTTACAACTTTATATGTGGTAGACCTCCTAAACAAGTATATTTCATTCTACTTTCCTATAGCACAAACACGCTATGGAGCCTTAAATGCATTCAACAAAAATCCTTAAATCCGAAGATTTCGTGTTTATGTCTCAAGATCGCGAGATCGATTTAACAGACCTGATCCCAAACTTCTCAGCTCTCAGTCGACTGGGTATCATCAGTCATCAGCCCACAGATGGCATTAATGCTAGCAACTTGATTATGGCATGTGTAACAGAATTTTATAATTTCTACCGACACCAACACAGCTTCTTTGCTTATCCCGACTATTTCAGCTTCCAAACATCACACATTTCGATCGACTATTCGCACTTTGATATCTGGCCGTCATATAAGAACCTGCAAATCGGACGTAACCCGGAAAAGATGCTGCAAGCCCTCAATAATCACGGTATCGACATTCTTCTTATCCCATATAAGGAGCCAACCAATCACAAATTTAGCCCCGAGACACTTTCCAGTGCCAAACGTCGTATTCAGAAATGTTTTCTCTACAATCCAGCAGATAGGTTGGCTAAGCACAACTTCACAATTAAACGACAAACCGCTCCATTTTACGATTCAATACTAACAGTTATAAACTCAATATCCGATCCAGAGTTCCGAGATCAATTTTTAAATCAATGGCGCGAACAAGTCCATCCCAACGGTGACACTATCGAAACATACCACCAAGTAAATATAGACGAAGCACTCAAATTCTTCCCCTGTGAAACTTAGCTAAACCATCATGCATCAAAACCAATATCGAACAAGTTTCTCTTTTACAATCTCACTCATACTTCATTTGTGTGTGACACTTTATGTACTGATCAGTTTCCCTATCTGGCACCGTCGGATACCAGTTGCAGAACCAATTATTATGAACGCCATCTCAGTTAATCTGAGATACAATCGATTCCACATCACCGCCCCCTCAAAAAAACAGAGACTTACATCCTCTTCAGTCAAACTTCAAACCTCCAAGCGTAAATCAATTGCAAATCGCCAATCACGAAAAAAACCTTCAATTAAACCAATTAGAGCCCAAAAAGACATCATTCCAACAAACGTATCCCCACTCCACACCAAAACAAATTTAATGCTCGACACAGATTCCGTGCTGACAGCAACTGAGAACCAATCAGAAACCCAAATAGGTATCAGTAAAAAAGTAATCATCGAAGCCAGGCCAGTTGAAGGGAAAGCGGTTCAGATCCAACGTGGCATGTCCCAATTGCAACAAACAAATACAACTGAAGAAAAACAAGACAACTCACAAGAAAAAACATCTACACTCCAACAAACAATTGAAAAAGCTATAAAAACGATCGCCAGCAGCATTGCAGATGGAACAGATACATCTCCAATTGACATTGTTTTTCTACTCGATGCAAGTGGTAGCATGGAAGACAATATACAAGCTGTAGGCAACCACCTCAAGGATATGGTGAAAATTTTCCAAGAGCATCAAATCGATTTCACTATGGGTGTTGTAAAATTCAAGTACACTGCTTTAATCTTTGAACAAACCAAAGATTACAAAAAATTTGAACGCTTACTTCAAAACATGGAATGTGGAGGATCTGAACGTGCATTACATGCTATAGTAAAATCATCACAACGGGTGAATTTCCGTTCAAATGTGAGGCGACGTTTTATCCTAGTAACCGACGAAAGTTTTGAAGGCGATCAGTCCTACAAAATCACCCAAGTGATTGCATACTCACAACAAGCTGGAATAACAGTGGACGTAATCGGCATTCAAGACCAATTCCATAAATATTTAGCACGACAGACAGGTGGGCTGTGGTTTCCAATCCCCTAAACCAAAGATCAATGCTCAATCATTATCTAACCTTATTGCCATACGTATTATCAATTTTAATACTCAAATTTTTACTGGTACCACATAGTGGGGCAATAATCCCTGATGAACTGATTGCCTCAATTCAATCAGAAAACTTACGAAATCATATCTTCGCCCTCCAAGAAAACCGGGATCACCATACTGGGAAACAGCACCAAACTCGGAACGCTCTGCACCAACACGCTGCCGATAATGCTGCCAATTATATTATCGATCAATTCCGACGTTCTCCACAACTCGACATTAAAACCCAAAAATTTAGTGGCATGAGGAATATAATCGCCAGATTACCATCACAGCATACAACCAAGCCCAACCGAATCTTCATCCTGTGCGCACACTACGACTCAAAGGCGAATCGAGATTCCAACTGGAATCCACTTATCTCAAAAGCACCAGGAGCAAATGACAACGGCTCCGGCGTGGCAATTATGCTTGAAACTGCGTACTTGTTAAGCAAATTTAAGTTTAACTGTGAGTTGCGCTTTATTGCTTTCGGTGGCGAAGAAGTTGGACTCCTTGGAAGCCAACATTACGCCAAGAAAGCGGCAGAATCAGGTGAAAATATAGTTGCTATATTCAATGTTGATATGGTTGGTTTTAATTGGATCAATGATCAAACCGATATCGTAACAAACAGACGTTCATCCTGGGTAGTGGAATTTATTCGTATCATTAATAAATGGTTCGATTTTGACCTAGAAATCCGCGAATTCCGAGACGACCTGTTTGGTTATAGTGACCACAAACCGTTTTGGACTCAAGGGTATGATGCCGTGACCCTAATCGAAAGCATTACCCCCTGGCGTGATTCCAGAGGATATGAAGCAAACCCGTTTTACCATACTTCCAAAGATACGGTTGATAAAATCAACCTGAACCTTGTCACTAAAGTCGCACGGTTAATTCTTAGCGTATTGTATAACTTGGCCAACCGAGATTCCAACTCTCTGCCGACCAAACCTTTAATCACTTTTGATTCATCACCTACTGTCAACCAAAATCCGTTTGAGATCAAAGGGCGAATTCTATCACCGTTCCCACTAAAGGTCGCTATACCATCTAAAAACCTGACAGCTGATATTGACCGGTTCAAACGAATCTATAGCATTCTTACCCCGCTAAAAAACGGCACCAATCATATTAATATAACCGCAACCGATGCAATCCAAACAAGCACATTTGAACAGCAAATTGAATATCAACCAGATTTTGAATGGATAAGCACAATAATCTATCCGAACCCTTCCTACAAAGATCTTGTTACATTCCGGGTAGAGTCGAACCGACCAATTGGCAGCATGCAAATAGCTATCCACCAAGTTGATGGAACTCTCGTACGGCAAATAAACGGGGTTGCCAGTCAATCAAACCCAAAAGTCTGGTGGGCCTGGTGGAACAGAAAAATAACCTATGGAATCGAGGTTGCAACAGCAGTTTATATCTGCGAGTTCGAGGTAGAATCAGATAAAAAAATTTATGCAAGACACGAAAAACTGGTCGTGGTAAAACAATGAATAAAGAATCCCATCACATCCCAGTATTACTTAACGAAATCATTGATATACTATCACCTACAAGTGAAGGTATCTATATTGATGGGACCATTGGCTTGGGCGGTCACACATCAGCAATATTGGACGCATCGACTCCAAACGGCCGAGTCATTGGAATCGATCTAGACCCCTACGCACTGGAATTGGTAAAAAACCGACTAGGAAACCCAAAAAACCGGTTAACGTTGGTCCATGGTAACTTTAGAAACCTAGACCAAATACTAGTCCAAAATTCTGTAACGGCAGTTGACGGAATACTACTGGATCTCGGGGTTTCATCGATGCAACTCAACACTCCTGAACGCGGCTTCAGTTTCCTAAATCCTGGACAATTGGACATGCGAATGAATCCGAGCCAAAGAATCTCTGCCTTGAAAATTGTCAATGAAACTAAAACAGAAGAACTAGCAAATATTATTTATGAATTTGGAGAAGAACGGTGGTCTCGAAGAATTGCTCGTGCTATTGAAAGAGTTCGTCAAAGGAATAGAATCACAACAACACAGCAACTGGCGGAAATCATCTCCGCAGCAATGCCAAGAAAAAAACGATACCAAAAGATTCATCCTGCAACCCGAACCTTCCAAGCCTTACGAATTTCAGTTAACCAAGAGCTAGAAAATCTTGATATCGTACTCAACCATGCAATCACAGCCTTAAAACCAGGAGGGAAATTGTGCGTCATCAGTTTCCATTCACTGGAAGACAGGATTGTTAAAAGACGCTTTCGCGAACTGGGCAAGCCATCCAACGATTTTAGTCCCAGGTCAACACATCAGAATTTGCGCCCCCCTTCAATCAAGATCGTAACAAAACGACCAATCACAGCCTCGGAAGACGAAATTTCAACAAACTTCCGTGCCCGCAGCGCGAAATTGCGCGTTTGTATTAAAATCTGTGAATCTGGAATCATGAACCAGACGTTTATCTAATTCAGCAGCACACCCTAAATGAGCACGCAGTTTCCATATGAAACCAATCCCAAAAGACAAAGTCAAACTGATAGCTTATGCTGGATTAGCCATTTTTATTATGTTACTAGCTACAAATGTTTGGCTCTCAACAACTCGGCACAAAATTGCACAAGAGATGCGGATAGAATTAGACGCAGAAAAGAACAAATTAATTAACGAAATCAACAAATTAGAAGCCAAAATAGCAAAACAGAAATCAGTAACATCTGTACGACAAATCGCAAAAGAGTTGCATATGCTCCAATCAGATAAACCAGTTAAAATTTTGCCAGCAGAAATCAGATAATGAAACCAGAAAGCTCAAAAGGATTGAAAACACGTTTATCACTTATTTCCTTAGGGATGCAACTTCTTTTTGTCTTGCTAATAGCAAGATTATTCATCATTCAATTCGTTCTTGGTCCACAATTACGCGAACGATCAGCTAACCAAACAAAAGTAACAATAAAACAAGAAAACAAACGCGGTAAAATCACCGATCGAAACCAGAATATTTTAGCTGTTAACCATGACAAGCTTGATATATATGTTGATCCTAAAGTTATCAAAGCAACACCTAAAAACCTAGCGAAGCAACTTGTCCCAATTCTATCTGTACCGGAAGAAAAATTAATTAGAGCCTTAAAAAAGAAGAATCGACGCTTTGTTAGATTGAAAAAAAAATTGGACTACAGCCAAATTGAAAACATAAAAAATCTGGAAAGAAAGCACTACGGTTTAAGCCACACAATACGTGGCGAGCGAATCTACCCCAAAGATCAACTCGCATGTCACATCATAGGCTCAACCAATTTCATGAACACCGGAATTGACGGTATTGAACACTCTTACAATAGTATCTTATCCTCAACTACCAGTACAGAAACTGGACTGAAAACAGATCAAAGGAAACACCTTAGACAGCCTGAGAAAGTCTATAAAAATTCACCCAAAAGTAATGATACTATTATCTTAACTATTGATGAATACATACAAAATATAGCTGAATCCATCTTGGAACAAGGTTGTGCCAAATGGAAATGTCCGCGCGGGACAGCGATCGTAATGCGCACAATGACAGGTGAGATTCTAGCAATGGCGAATTACCCCAACTACAACCTGAATCAGCACACAAAAGCCCCAGAAACATCGAAACGTAACAACGCAATATGGATGCAATATGAACCAGGCTCAATCTTTAAAATAGTAACAACAATCGCAGTACTGAACGAAGGTATCCATACACCTAACTCAGAATTTTATTGTGATAACGGTGAAATCACATTGCCAAACGGACACGTAATTCGCGATGTAAAAAAGAATGCGACCTTAACACTCAGCGAAATTGTACAAAAATCAAGTAATATAGGCATCATGAAAGCTGCTCGTCATCTACCCCATGTAAAATTCCAAGACTATGTATCACGTTTCAAATTCGGCCAGCGAACAGAAATTGACCTACCTTATGAAAGGACAGGATCCCTGTGGGGCCTTCGTGTCTGGGACGAGCACTTATCAGCAACAGTCCCATTCGGACAGGGCATTTCAGTAACACCACTGCAGATGCTTTGCGCCATCAACACAGTTGCCACTGGAGGTCGCTTAATGCAACCTTATATAATGTTGCAACGACTAACTCATGACAACAAAATCATCGTCCAGTCAAAACCAAAGATCCGTGGTTGGGTCATGTCACCAGAAACTGCAAAAACCATGAAAGCAATCCTAGTTGGCGTCACAGAATCAGGAAGTGGAATCCGAGCTCAAATCGACGGCTACTCAGTTGCCGGTAAAACCGGAACATCACAAAAAGCACTTAAAGGTACCGGATACATTCGCGGCAAAGTGGTGAACAGTTTTGCCGGTTTTTTGCCTGCTGAAAATCCGCAAATTTCGATAATCGTTGTGCTTGATGAACCAGTTAGCGCTCCCTTGAGCAGCGTATCAGTCGCACCTATGTTTCAAAAAATTGCTGAACAAACAATGCGTTATTTGAATCAAACTAAACTCTTTGCACAGGCAAAAAACCAAATGAACTAAAGGCCAAATATGAGCCTTGATAAGTTACTGAAAAATGTAGACGTTGTTAACATAACAGGCCAATCTAAAACTGGCGTTGCTGGAATCGCAAGCAAACATCAAGATGTAAAAGACGATTACGCTTGGATATGTTACAAAGGCGTACATGTAGATGGTCATCAGTTCATCAATCTGGCCATTGAAAAAGGAGCAAGGGTAATCATAGGGGACCAACCACGGCCGAAAGACCTATCCTCTCACGTAACCTATGTACAGACTTCAAACGGTCGAATCGCTCTAGCCCAAATTGCAGCCAATTGGTTTTTACAACCAGCGAAACAACTGAAACTCATCGGCATTACAGGCACAAATGGAAAAACTTCAACCGCCTATTTTACTGAGTCAATCTTTAAAGCCGCAGAAATCGGAACGGCCTTGATTGGAACCATTGATTACCATTTCGGGAAATTCATCCTACCAGCCAACACGACAACACCAGATCAAATCAGGTTGCACAAACTTTTTTCGCGCATTACCAATGCCAAAATCAAACACGTAATTATGGAAGCATCATCACAAGGTATAGCACAACACAGACTGTCGGGACTGACCTTCCATATTGGCACCTTTACCAACCTAACGCGTGATCATCTAGATTATCACCACTCCATGGAAAATTATCTTGAATCCAAGCTTACACTATTCAAACAAATAGATCCAGAAAACGGGTGTGCAATTGTTAACATGGATATCCCAGTAGCAAACCGTGTTATTCAGTCGACCAAGGCTCCCGTAATCGGCTATGGAATCCATTCAGAAGCCGATCTCATGGCAAGCGATATTTCTTCTGACCTTAATGGTGTTTCATTTAAAGCTATTACCCCTAAAGGTAAAGTAATGATCAAACTTCCAATACTCGGCGATTACAATGTTTATAATGCCCTAGCTGCCATCGGCATTGGACTTCACAACCAATGCTCATTAAGTCAAATTAAGAAAGGGCTTGAATCAGCAACCATACCTGGGAGATTTGAATTAGTTAGCTGTGGGCAAGACTTCGCAGTAATTGTCGATTATGCACATACACCAGATGCCCTCGAGAATCTACTTCAAGCAGCAAATCGAATCAAACAAAATCGTACAATCTGCATTTTCGGCTGCGGAGGCGATCGAGATCAAGCGAAACGACCAATGATGGGCAAAATAGCCTCAAAACTAGCAGATCACGTCATTATTACCTCGGACAATCCACGCACCGAGAATCCAGATAAAATCCTATCCGACATTACCAGCGGAATAACTGAGGCAACACAATATCAACTTATCTTGGATCGGAGAATTGCTATTCGCCAAGCAATTGAACTCGCACAAAAGGGAGATCTAATTATAATTGCAGGTAAAGGACACGAAGACTACCAAATTATCGGCCAAGAAAAACTTCCATTCGACGACCGACAGGTAGCCAAGGAATTTCTAAATCCTAAAATGACGGCTTTTACTCAATAACAGAGCTTATTTCCAAGTCGAAAAATTCCGAATAAACTCAACGACCTCTCCGGCGATCGCATTCAAAAGTGATTCCCCTTTTTCAGCAGTTGCAACCTCTGGGTTTCCCATAGCGCCAGTCGGTGCAGAGGTAGTAAGCCGCTTGGCTACGTTCACCCGTCCCCCATGCTCACTATGATAATATAGTGTATCTACTAGCGGGGGGCTAGCCGTCACTCTTTCCATGCTGACCAATTCTCCCTGTATAGACAACATCATCGATGTTTCATATTCACAAGCGTGCGATAACTGTTTGCTGGCCATACCATGCAGCTCAGCTGACATTTCGGGAGCAGCAACAGTCCAATACGACCCCAAAGCAAGCCACATATCATCATATACCTTTGACTCATTAACGAGTTCATTGATAGCCTGAGTTCCAGGCACAATGTTACCTCCATGCCCATTAAGAAAATAAACACGCCGAAAACCCGCTTTAGCAATCGACCTTACAATGTTTTTGATCATATTTGTGTATAAAGCACTTGATACACTAACAGTACCAGGATGGTCAAGATGATGATCTGAAGAACCAAGCCAAAGTGTAGGCAACATATATATTTGATCACCCAGTTCAATCTCAACGCGATCAGCAACAGCTGTTACTAAATAGGTATCCGTAAGTAACGGCAAATGGTGTCCATGCTGTTCTAAAGAACCCAGTGGTACGACAACAACATGGTTTTTATCGGCCTTCTCAATATCAATCCAGCAATTATTACCTAATATCACAATTAAACTCTCCTAAAATGGTAAAGGTTGTCCTTCGTTTTCTGTTGCATCTTTATAAAGTGCCTGAAGTTTTTGCGTAAGTCGGCCCGCACAGCCAACACCGATTTGACGACCATCGACTTTTAAAACAGGTGCGAGTTCTCCCATAGTTCCTGTTGTAAAAACCTCGTCAGCAGAATGCACTTCGGATAACGAAATATTCCTTTCTGAAACCGAGATATCATTTTCCTCGGCAATCTTCAGAATTATCCCACGTGTAATACCTGCCAGGCAACTATCGGCATGAGGTGTTAATAAACACCCTTTTTTAATGACAAAAATATTGGTCGCATTTGTTTCCGAAACGAAACCGTTCAGATCCAACATGATTGCATCTTCTACACCAGCTATGTTAGCTTCAATCTTGGCCAAAATATTGTTTATTAAATTGTTATGATGGATCTTCGAATCAATACACTGCGGATTATTACGCCGTACTGAGGATGTAATTAAACTAATACCATCCCTATCATATATCGGAGGTTTCCATTCAGGAACAATAATCAAACAAGGGCCATACTGATTATACTCCGGATTCATGCTTGATGTAACTTTCAGACCACGACTAAGCGTCAGACGTATGTGAACCCCATCGCGCATACCATTAGCTTGAAGGGTATCGTAAATTGCTTGTTTGATCTCATCATGAGTAGGAATTCGCGTAAAGGCTAAAGCGTGGGCCGAATCGCGAAGTCGATCTAGATGTAAATCCAGAGCAAAAATTTTCCCCTCATAAACCCGTAACCCTTCCCATACACCATCACCACCCTGAACAAGACTATCGAAAACAGAAATCTTTGCCTGATCACGCGGTAAAAGTTCGCCATTAATATAAATCATAATGTTGGCGTTACGCGGATCCGGCAAACTAGGTGTCTCCATTCAAACTCTCCTCCTCAATTTTCAGAGTATTCATCTACCCGCACGTATTGCTAAGCTATACAATTCTTGATAATACGGACGGCATTCTTCCAATAATGCCAGAAGCCTATCTGGAAACGGTTCTGACTTTTCCTTATAAGGCTGAAATCCACTGGACTTATGAACGTTATGATACCAATACTTAGCCCAGATCCCATCAGCATAACATCCTCCTACTGGCCAAGACAACATTGAATCCTCAAACGGAACACCAATTCTTTGACACAATTGATAAAGTACATCACTAGGATCCTGCAACAATTCTTTGGCATCAATAACAGGCGGTTTCTGTCCAAATGCTTCCAATTCCTTCAGCAACTGATACTGATCAGCAATCCCAACGTCCTTTATCACCGGAACCGGAATTTGGTTTACCAAAGAACGAAGCACATCTGCCGGGTCCCGAATCAGTAAGACATTAAAAACTTTGGCCATAAATGTCCGATCAATTTCAACTAAGTGATGTGCCATCTGTTTCATAAAGAGCACTGGCCGATCACAATTACCCAAGATTACTTGCTTAATAACACGATGTCCATCGTTTTCCATAACCGCTAAGACTTCTTTCGCTCCTGGGTGCGGAGCTCTTGAAACACGAAGATAATGTGCATACAGAGGTTCATCCAACACACAAGTGTCTGCTCGCTGTGAGAAAGAATACATGAGGGCTGTCGACACATTTCGCGGCCCAGACCAAAGGCAAATCCTTTTAACCATTCTAGCTCTTTCTTTACTTGACTATTATGACCATATCATCTTAACATAACGGCCTACCTGGTTAAAATTTAATTTACCAACACAGATATAGTTGATAAAATCACAAATGTTTAACAGCAACCCTAATATAGGAATTTAATTATGTCTCAGAAAATCCAGTGGGGGATTTTGGGTACAGGCTCCATTGCCCACAAATTCGCAACAGGACTAAGCTTTTTATCAGATGCAGAACTAGTCGCAGTAGGATCGAGAAACATTGAACGGGCAGACCAATTTGCTAATAGGTTTGATATCCCGAACAGACACCCAAGTTACGAATCTCTGGTTTCAGATCCAACCATAGACATTATTTACATAGCTACACCGCACAATCTTCACCAAGAAAACACGCAACTTTGCTTGGAATCTGGGAAAGCTGTAATCTGCGAAAAACCCTTCGCTATTAATGCCAACCAAGCAAAGAAGATGGTTGAATCAGCTCAAACTGAAAAACTATTCTTGATGGAAGCAATGTGGACACGTTATCTACCACTAATGGTAGAACTTCGGGCCATGTTGGATAAAAATCTCATAGGTGAAGTCAGAATGCTGACGGCTGACTTTGGGTTTCGAGCTGAACCTAACCCGGAAAGCCGATTGTTTGACCCCAAACTGGGTGGTGGTGCTTTACTTGACGTTGGCATATACACTATATCATTAGCATCAATGATTTTTGGGTCGCCAACACAAGTTGTCTCACTCGCACACCTTGGCGAAACTGGCGTTGATGAACAAGCAGGCATAGTACTTAGCCATGCTCAAAACGAACTAGCTATTCTACACACAGCAATCCGTACGAATACTCCCCAAGAAGCGATTATCATGGGAACTCAAGGTAGAATCCGAATTCATTCCCCTTGGTGGATCCCAAACACAATGACAATTGAATTATCTGGAGAGCCAACGAAAACGATTGAAATCCCATATGAAGGTAACGGCTATCATTACGAAGCAGCCGAAGCCATGAATTGCCTACGATCGAATAAACTTGAGAGTGACACTATACCACTATCCGAGACTATCTCTATCATGCAAACCCTCGATCAAATTCGCGATCAATGGGGATTAAAATATCCGATGGAGAAATAAAAATTTCAGAGACCCAAAACGACATCAAGAAACTGAAAATATAAGCTTAATTTACTAAAGATAACTTTAAAAGACCCACACAATAACACTAAACCCAAAATTATGGGAAAGGAAATTTTATGAGCATACCAGCTTCTGAAACTCCATTTATTATCGACAAAAATCTGGGTACAAAACTCAATTTAGATTCTGTGGAATTCCCGCAAACAAACGCTGATGGCAGACCAATCATCGAACTCACACAAGAACAGAAATATACGTTTGATTCCAAAGGCTGGCTGTTGATCCCAAATGTACTCACAGAAAACGAAGTCAACGAAACACGTGATTTCTGCCTACAACTACGACATAATCCAGAATCAATTCCTGAACATGAAAGGTCCACACTTGGTGGGCCCTTGCAAAAATTGGCCGATCACCCACTAGTTGTAGGCTTTATGCATGAGTTTGTAGTCCACCCAGAATTATCAACCCAAAATTGCTACGGTTTTCGAATGGAATCCTGCAGTCTCTATTACCGAAAAGTTGGAGAGGGAGGATTTGCACCGCATAATGGTAACGGCATGCTACGTTTTCCAGGCGATTCGCATCTATACCGATGTATTCCTGGTAAAGCATACAGCGGGTTAACACGCGTAGTATGGGAACTCAATCCAGTAGAAAAAGGGAAAGGTGGGACTTTGTTAGCAACTGCCAGCCACAAGGCCGTTTACACCGCTCCTGAATCGATACAAGATCCAAACTCCCCTATTTGGGACACATATTCGTGTCCAGCCGGCTCTCTACTATTCTTTACTGAAGCACTCAGTCATAGCGCACAGCCATGGGCAAACAAAACAAACGATCGTGTCGCCATATTCAGCTGCTACAATACGGTCAACAGTAAGTGGCACGATTGGGATCCACACCCGAAACTTCTGGAGTCCATGCCACCTAAACGCCAGACGCTATTTCGTCCCGTCAGAGCAGCTAACAACCTAGTACAATAATATTGAAAGGACGCTAACGATGAATTCTCAAACCCACCAAGATACAAACAACCAAAGATTCGAATCCAATTATAAAGTCGACCAACAACAAATCGAAACATGGGTGGAAACTTTTAACCGAGAAGGATGTTTATTTTTAGAAGAGGTTCTAACCGAAGAACACTGTGCCCAGCTTAAAGCAGATCTAGATTGGTCACTGCAGAATTTCACAACACGCAGTGATGACCCACCCGGAAAATTGGGTGGTAGAGGGAAAGAAACCGACATCCAACTCTGCCACCAAATGTTTGAACACAGCTCAGCCAACCTCAACCTGTTCGATTTAGAACCAATCGTTAGTTTTGCCGAAGCTCTGGTTGCTACTAACTGTCATGTAATCCACAACAACTCCTTCATCAGCCCACCGGGTGGTGGAATCACTAGCTGGCATCAGGATGACACACCACATCTGATCGTTACAGACGGCAAACCACCCAAAAATATTAGACTACCCGTTTTGTTTTTCACCGCAAATTACTACCTAACTGATGTGACAGAAGTTAAGAATGGCGGAACAGAAACTATACCAGGATCTCATCTCTTCGCTTCCGGTCCTCCAGGCCAGATAGAAGGCACAGAATGGGAAGATAAAATCCGGCATAACCTAGGTAAAGCCGGTAGTGTAAGCATGTTTAACAATCAAGTCTGGCACCGCGGCGGTCCCAACCAAAGTGACAGACCTCGGTACGTTGCCCAAGTCACTTATGGACGAAGAGTTATCGGTCACAAATACTATCCCTTTATGAACTACAACATGCCTGAACACGTCTACAAAGATGCTAATCCCAGATTAAAACGCCTAGTCGGTTTCCTTGATCATGGAGCTTACGGCTAAAAACGAGCAATGATAAAACACATCATCACCAGTAAACTGAAATCGTATAGTAGCTGGGAAGACAGGATATTTCTGTTGCTTGTTCTCCTCTACCTTCTACCAATCTGGTCAATCCAATTTTTCCCTTCTCAAGATGGCCCCAGCCATGTCTACAATGCGCTGATCGTCAAAGAATACTTCAACACAAATGAATATCCACTATTCCAGAAGTATTACGATCTGAATGCCAAGCCAATGCCAAATTGGTTTGGTCACATGATCATGGCAATACTAATGTTTATTGTCGACCCGTTAATCGCTGAGAAATTTTTGTTAACAGGATATGTACTATTATTCCTTCTCAGTGGCAGATATCTTCTAATCAGTGTAAACCCAACAAAGAAATGGCTCGCCTTCACCTTCTTCCCCTTTGTATATAATTACTTACTCAACATGGGATTTTATAATTTCTCTTATAGTGTAGGTTTCTTTCTGTTAGCAGTTGGGTACTGGTGGAAACACCACCAAAACTTGCAACCAAAGCATGCTACCATACTGAACCTAATCATGGTATGCTGTTACTTCTCGCATATGGTGTCTACTGTAATTGCCCTTCTGTCAATTACTATTCTATGGTTAGTCACCATCCGTCCCGACAAAATCAAACAACATCTCCTACAGATTCCCATGCTACTACCTTCCTGCTTATTGCCACTTTGGTTCGTCACATCCCATGGAACAACTTCTCATGGTTCACATTGGCCTTCGAAACGATTGTTCGACTACTTCACTAGACTTGAAGTCTTCGTCTCTTTTAGTGATTTTCAATTATACATAGGAAAAATATTAGTTTTCTGTTTCTTCATTTCCTTGCTAGTTACTATTTTTACAAATAAATTGAGATGGACAGAAAAATTCTGCAAACTGCATCTACAAAAAGAAGACGGTTTTCTACTGCTGAGTATAATTTTTCTAATTCTGTATATCAAAGTCCCTGACGGAATGTCAGGTGGTGGATTCATTACCCACAGATTGAGTCTTTACCCTTACTTAATTTTATTACCTTGGCTTTATGGAACTCTAAGACAACCAATTAAACGATTCACCATAACCGTTTTAGTCACCCTGGCATTAGTTAACTTTACCTACTTGATGTACTGGTATCCAATGTTAGACAAGGACATGAAAGAATTTCGATCAGGAATAGCAGCAGTCGCACCTAATCAAACTATCATGCCTCTTATTTTCAACAACCACGGACGTTGTGCCAGAATAGGTATGTTTCTTCACGCTATCGGATATTATTGTGCTTACACCAAAGGAGTCGAGTGGGATAACTACGAAGCCACGACAAACTACTTCCCAATTATGTATAAACCAACATTGAATAGCATCCGACCGAATACAGGAGTTATTGAAGGTCGTCCACAAGATATGGATATTGCCTCTAACGTTAATTTAGTAGATTATATTTGCACTTGGATGATGCCATTGAATACCGCCATCCAAAAACGGATTGAAGAATACTACACATTAGTCTTTGAAGAAGGAAGAACACGAATCTATCGAAGATCGCAGATAATTCCAAATCAAACCAAAGACTAAAATACTTTTTGACAAATAATTAAGGAGAACAAGTGAGAATTACAGTATTAGGGTCAGGTACATCTACAGGAGTACCAGAATATAAATGTGACT
>PAQF01000049.1 GCA_002709695.1 Candidatus Poribacteria bacterium | reverse complement strand
CATCCTAAAACCAACCATTTCCTTGATTTTGGTCTGTTTGATGATCTGCAATCATTCAATCAATTAGAATCCAGAATCGAGCAACTGCCCACCAACCAAGACAAAGGTGATGCTTTTGAAGTCTTTGCTGAAGCATACCTTGCTGTCCAAAAGCAGTTTCAAGTCCAGAACATCTGGTCATTCGAGAATGTACCTCTTTCCATTAGACAAGAATTGCATTTACCAAATCAAGATATGGGCATTGATGGTGTCTATCTGGATGAATCAACTTCAGAAAGTTGAGTAATTGGAGGGAAATTGAGTTTTAAGATTGGGTAAGGTGAGACTCGGTTGTAGTTCAGGATTAAATTGGTGATAGAAAAAAACTATTTAATTTCTACCCAATTGGTTAGTTTGAAATTCTCCATTGGTGAGACTGAAAGTAAGGATGGAACAAAGTAAGAGGGTTGATAATCAGGTGCTGGATGCTTAGTCAAGTTACGGGTGTTTACTCCATTGATATCCATAACGCAGATTTCATCGTTTCCCGTTCGTTTGGAATTAAAGATGATTTGCCTGCCACTTGGTGACCAAACGGGGTGATTATTATCATTTGCATCTTTGGTCAATTGCCGTAGGTTCTTCCCGTTGATATCTATAACGTAGATATTGTTTCTATTCTTTCCTACTGCTGCACTAGCAGCAAAAACAATCTGTTTCCCGTCTGCTGACCAACTTGGTGATTCTACTGAGGTCAGTTTAGAATCTTTGGTTATCTCACGTATATTCTTTCCATCCCTATTGATGATGAAGATTCCACTCCTTTTATTACCTTTACCTTTTGCTCCCTTACCGATAACCCAGGAAACGAAAACAATCTCGTTCCCGTCTGGTGACCAGTTGGGTGAAGTAATCGAAATTAATTTAGCATCGTTGGTAAGTGGACGTAAATTATTACCACTAGTATCCATCACATAAATTTTTGCTGTACCTTTACCTCCATCCCGATTGGAGACAAAGGCAATCTGTTTGCCATCTGGGGACCATTTTGGATACTGATCATCACTGGGATGATCGGTTAATTGACGCAGATTCTGTCCATCTTTATCCATCACATATATGTCATTGTTCCCACCTAGTGCCTTCCCCTTTTTATTCTGTTTGCCTCCTTTTACACCTGAACTTCTTTGGAAAACTATCTGTTGTCTATCGGGTGACCAAGATGGATTTGTATCTGTATTTGGGTTTTTGCTTAGATTACGAGGATTATTGCCATCAGTATCCATTATGTAGATCTCCGAGTTCCAATCCCTTTCAGACACGAATAAGATGCTGGAATCAACAATCAGAGGTGAGCATAGAACTAAAGTGAATATTATCCAGTTGAAAAGAAACTGTCTTTTGGTTGCTGGTTTCATTTTATTCCCAGTTTATTATCTTTATAAGATAGTCTTATAACTCAATTGATTGGATTTGTCAATATATGACCTTTAAGATAGTGAAATTTCACCCAAATTTGTGTTATAATAAACTTCACAAAACAGGGAAACAAAGACCTGAAAAAGACACACTTGACGTCACAATCAGGGGTTTGATACACTGTTCCAGAAACCTTTGAAACCCTTACTGTATCAGGGAAAAGTGGAATAGTTTAAATTGGTAGAGTAGTTAGGAGTAAACTATGCATATTACTGATGCACAACTTGCCACTTATAAAGAACAGGGATTCATAATCATCAAGAACTTTCTCTCTGACGATGAAAGAGAGGCTGCACTTGATGGCTTTTTTACCTTATTTTCGCCTCCTTATGATCAATATATCGCTCAAGGTAGAAAAAATAATACGCCAGGACAGTCGCTCTTTCCTTGGGACCACTCAGGTCTTAATCATGTCGTTGTCCATCCTGATTTAGTTAGTGCTGCTGAGCGTATACTTGATACTCGAGAAATTCGTCTCTGCGAAGGACACTTAGGAATTAAGTATGCCGGCGAGAAACACTGGACTAGTTTCCATATCGATTATGGCAATAATACGTTGGGTCCACATGTAGAATGCGATGATTTTATGAATTTATCCTGTTTCTATTGCTTTGACGATGTGGATGAAGGAATGGCTCCAATACGAATGGTGCCCAATAATGAACCTGAGGAAAGTGCAGTTCCAATGATTGTTCCTGGAGGATCTGTCTGTCTTTATAGTGTTTTTACTCGTCACGCCGCCTCCGAGTTTATTGCATCAACTGGGCATCGTCCGACTATGTGGGTAGGTTTTACACGTAAGGATCGCGGTTGGGATGGGGGTCGTTCCTTTACTTATAAAAGTGGTGCTACTGCTACTGGGATGGGCCGTTTTATTGCCGATGCTTCTCCGCGTCAACTCGAGTTGCTTGGTTTTCCTCCTCTTGGAGATGCACTTTGGACTAGGGAATTTCTCGAGGGTATGTCAAAACGATATTCTGGTTTTAGCCCTGAGCCGTATCTTGCTAAGATGTTAGACAATCATGATTGAAGAAGGCTTAGAACCCTTTTTGAGTTGTTTAGTTTCTGGTGGCCAACTTGGGTGCTGGTTCGAAAACGATTGGGTGGATTCTACACTCTATTATTGTGGCGTTATCCATAACTCCGCAACCTGAATTCCTCGTTCGCCCCCCCCCATCCATTTAAGTTCAAGTTTGCCTTTTTTTATGATGCCAATTGGAATGATAAAAGACATAGGGGCTTTGTCTCCAGTTTTGATCCAATCGTGGATGACAAACTCTTTGTTGGCAATCAGTTTCGCTTTTCTCCCAATTCGGCTTGGGTATACGATATGTAGGCCATATGTCTTAGAATCGTCGAGTCCCTCATAGGACAATATGAGAGGGGTATGATATATAGCTTCGATACAAGTTAACCAAGCCATTGGGATTGGCTGACCTTCATGTTCCTTAATTTCCACAGTTTGAGAACCTGGCATGCCGGTCATTGCAATACCGAATCCTGATCGTGATCCTGATAGACCTGTTGGATCATATTTTATCTCAACAGGGTTTACCACTTTACCGATTTGATCGGGTGTACCTAGGTTGTCGTAGATGCCTCCTTTGCCAAGGTCGTTTCGGTTCAAAATTGATCTCGTGAATTTGGACCTTTCCAGTTCTGATTCTATTGAAGTGGTGGTCTCAATCTGATGTGCTAACCATTTTAAATCGTTTAGTGGCTCATCAATTGCGTCCATAAAAGCTCCTCTTCCTTTATGAACTGCTCCATGTTTTTTAACTGAGGATTTTAGTCCAATTGACTTGTACAGTTCTTCGGCCAGCATAACACAATTTTGTTTTAGTTCTGTTGTTTTGGGATCTGTTTGAGTTTCTTTCTGTTGAGTTAGGTATAGCTTTATTTCCTTTCTCTTTTCATTGAGGGGAAGGGAGTCAATGATTTGTTTTTCAATTTCTTTGTCTTGAATTAGTTTTCTGTGGATGTAGGCGTCGTAGTAGGCTCTTAGAAGAGGTGATTGGAAACGCCAATGGTGAGCGACATCAGCGTTTACCGACTTTTCGAGCTTTTTCCAGTGTTCCAACGTTTCATCGATCTTGTCATTTACAATGAGTGGTCCTTCCCAATTTCTTTCGAGTGCCAGAATACTCTCAGGGAAATCGTTCTCTATTGCGGTATCCAGAAAAACGCGAGCATAATCCCGTAATGTATCACGGACATCTAAGGTTGAGTCCCATTCTTGATCTAGCCACACAAATGTGTTGATATCAGCGTTGATACCTGTAGTATGGGGGGTAGAGCCGGAGGTATCTGCGAAGTAGAGGTTATGAATATGCTTATATGCCCTTGGTCGTGGGTTAATGGGTTCTCTGCCAGACGTCATCGCATGGGCGAGATCCCAATTGGGAACTGGGTACTGACAGAAAATACAGTGAGTTAAATCTGTATACCGCCTAATTGGCAGGTCATCTCGAAGTTGTCGTCTTAACTCTGGAATCGATAATTGTGTCCATGGTCCGTGAACGATGCCTTGCAGCCAAATGGGTTTCTGATTTGCAAGCTTAAGAAAGTCTTTGTTCCAAGCAGAATCAGCTTGCATCCATTGTGCTGATATCCATGCAGCTTGTGAATGTCCACAGAGTTCGAGTTGTTTGGTCAAGCGTTCAACCCAAGGGAACAAGATTTTTGGCCTAAGCATGCCGGGATCTCCTCCCGGAATTGTAATCGCAGAGATCTTTTCCAAGATTGAGAAAAAACTCTTTCGTCTGTTTAGTTCATGTTTTGAAGAGATGGGGTCAATGTATCGAGATTCTTCCCCCCAGTTTGGAATCCATAGAGTGCAGTCTAGGTCATATCGTGTGGCAATTCGAGAGATTTCGGCAGCCATTTCGTCAAAAGGTAAAGTGTGGTGTGGGCTTGGATCGGGTTTGTACTCAATCTCAATTCCATTGCATCCAAACATAATCAGATCCCGAATGTATCGGTCAAATTGTGTTGTGGTCCAAGAATCCATGCTGTTGCTCAGTTTTCCATAGCCGATCTGATGACCGCGAATTAGGCTAGAGGGTGTAGTTTGGAGGTTCAATCCTTCAGGAATTTCTAGACATGTGGATTTGATTGGGCTGTTCCGGAGGAATCGGCCGATCCCAAAAAGCAAGCCACGTTTCGATCCAGAAGAAATTGTCGTCGAAGTTTCGTTGAATGATAGTGCGTATGAATCTTGGGAAAGATAATTGTCTTCGTTATGCCATGCAATAATGATGGCGTATCGGGAGTTGGGAATGAGAGTTGGGTCAGCAATGGACGGACGGATTCCGCTCATGAGGTTTATTTCTTCCATGGCATAAGATGCTGCGAATTTGAGGTCGTTGTCCGGTTCAGCGGGGACTATACTGATCGATTCAATAGGGACTAACATGTCGCTCTCCTTGTATTTATTCCTAATATCTTGTTAAGAATCTAATGACCCATTTGAGCATGATTTTCCTGCTAGAATATAGAAGCAGGATTGTTTAGAGGTGTTGGTAAGTAGTGCTGAGCATGTTAGGTGAATAAGAATAGTAATGATTCTACTTGAAGTTCGGAACTTTTTCCTCAAAATCGGATAATGGAAGTGTTTAGCTAATATTCGTTATATTAGTCATCTATTCCTTTCCGTATTGCACCCTGTACTTCTGGTGATAGATTCCTGAATTTTTCGCTATCCCAAGCGGCACGGCGTTCTGCAGGGGAGGCATTTTTGCCCAGTCAATCCAACCGTTTGCTTGTTCTTGTATGTTACCTTTAGCTCCACTAATATTTTTCCTGCGTTCCTTTCCTCGTTTTTTTTCGCTCTTGTTTTTGCCTTTTTGGCTTTGGTCTCCTTCGTTTCGCCTCCGGTTTTTAGATCGTTCTTTGGCTCCTTTCCGCTTATTTCGATGTTCCTGATCTAGGCTTAGGAATTGAAGTCCTCCGCCTGATAGTGAAATTGGTTTGTTCCCAATATTTAAGCGGACTTGATTTTCTTCTATCTTTTCCACTTTGGTTCCCTGAATTTGATCGCCAATACCAACGTAATAGGTCTTGTTAGAGTTAGTTTCTCTAATTAGTGCTTTTGAAGATCTTCCAGACAGGATCTTGGTGGCGATTAACTCATATTTTGGCTTAGTGCTGGATGGTCGCCATCGGAGAGGATGGAATAGATTAGAATTGACAATGATTTGGTAGTATGGCCAATCGGCCATCTGAGTTTTTGACTGACTTTCATTTGCCTGAACGGTGACTAGTTCGATGCGGAGCAAAATTCTTATTGTGTCCTTCATCTTATACCTTCCTGTTTAATTGTTATCGGTAGAGTTTTGAATCCCATCAGCCAAGTAATTTTCAAGTATCATAGAAAATTCTATATTTTATTGTATGGTCTTTAATTCCCATAGGACTTGATAATGTTAAAGGAGAAGTGTCTATTCGGTTTGGGAAAATCGTTACACTATTGTTGTTGGAATGTTTGGCTGGTGAGTCGATTCTAACCAGTGGTGATGAGTAGCTTTTTGCCTTTGTTTCTGAGAATATCCTTTCCTACAAGGTCGTGACCAGAATTGTAGGGGATCCTACTTTATACAATACTGTTAGCATAGTGTCTGCACGAAGTATATGAGATAGTTAATTAGCTTGTCAACTTCCAACAATAATGAGTGGTAATTACACCTTACGGTGTAGATGAGATTTTTGAGGCAAGCCATGTGGTTTCTTTCATCCGAACAGTTCGTTACCATACCTCATTCATTGTACGCTTTGGTGATATTATGCCATTCTTTGTCCCATTGGAACCTTGTAGTAACAAGACTCAGCTCCAAGCGTGAAAAAAATAGTGGAATTATGTTCCATACAGCTGTAGTCCGTTCCTTTGGTTAAATGAGTACCTTTGTTAATTCATTGATTACTGCCCCATCTCAGTTCTCGATTTTACTCATAAGGTTAGGTGTAGTGGTTAGAAAGATTTTGGCAATCCCGAGTTCTTTCGAACTTCATCAAAGACTTTTTTGATAAATTATATGTGACATAATGAGCTTTTCAAATAGTGTCAACAAGAAGAATTGGTATTCGAGTTGTAACCTAAGTTCAGTTACTAGGGTGTGAATATACTTTCTTTAATACTTTGGCTTTGTTTCCAGTATGTGCTAAGATTAAACAAACTTATTATCATGTTCAAATGGTTAAGATCCAACGCACACCTAAGAAAATAATGATGCCTTTAACCTACTGCGGTATTGTACCACCTGCAACTGCAACCTGAAAATAAGATGGTAGTGTTATGTTGAGGGCATTTCCCCTGTTTAGGTTGGGTAGCTGGGGTGATGATAGATCATTTCTCAGTAGAACTGGGAAGTAGGATGAGGGCCGTCTAGGTTAAGATCAAAAGGTATGATAGAAATATGAGTGACACGACTACACTCACCCCATTTCCAGCCTTATCTCCCGCCCAAAGACTTCATATTGAGATATACGGTTATGTGATTATAGAAAACGTGTTAACACAGAGCGAAGTAGACCTCGTCAAAGACACCCTCTATAGCATCGAAGCTGATTTTCGCCGGACTGGGGAACTACCCGGCCCCAATTGTTTTAATACTAGTACGAGCGAAACGTTTTTCCGTATAGATAACTTACCACATCTGGCTCCGTGTTTTTTCGATTATATAGCACATCCCTTTATCGTTGGTATGGCCGAGGAGATCATTGGTGGTCCAGCCCGTTTATCACAATCAGATGCACACATCCGTCGTCCTGTTGAAAACAAGGAGGATCATTTTGGGTTCCATCGGGGGATTAATCCGGCCTATTCCCATTATGAGCAGGGGCTTTATCACTTCTCTTTTGTCAAGGCTCTTACTAACCTAACCGATCTTGGTCCTGATGACGGTGGGACGACTGTTATTGCCGGAACGCACAAGGTTCCTACTGATGTTCCACAGGAAGCCATTGTGGCGGCAGCAATGGATGATAGGTCGATGATTCACCAGGTGGAAGCTCCTGCTGGTTCCACTTTGCTCTTCTACGAATCACTGCTTCACGCTTCGGGAATAATAAAATCAAATCGTGATCGTTTACTAGTTCTTGGTGGTTATGTTCCTAGCATGTTTCAGGCTTGGAATCGATACGATCCTGATCCCGACTTTGCCAAAGCGCTATCGAACCAGCACCGCGCACTTATTACTGGAGAACAGAAGTTTCAATGGACACGTAAACTTCGTGACTTAGCAATGCCTGCTCAGAGTGTCTAATTTCAATGTGAGTTGAACTGTAGAATGTGTTTTGGTCGTCTCGTTGCAATAGGGTTGCTCTGTTTTTTCAATTGTTCATGCTATCAGTGTACTAAAATTAGGTCAGTATTGGATCGATACTGCTCGTTATTGTCATTGTCCCTTTCAGAATTCGGTCGATTTGCTGATACAAGTGGCCATTGATTGTATCTTAACCTTAATAATAGTAAGGATTCGTTGTTTGAATGGTATGTATTAACAGGTATGCTGTTTGGAGTATCTTTGAGTAAGGGCATTGCTTTTCGGATTATAGTCAATTGGCCTGCTTTCATGCTTCCAACTAGGCTGGAAATAGCTAGGTTGCAGTAAAGTTAAGACATACATAGGTTAACTTGAGTCTGAATTCCACCCATAAATCCAAACAAATGGTAGTTAAAGATACGAGTAACAATCCTCAGCAAAGACCTATTGACTCTCATGATGCTATTGAGAACAAATTGGAACAAGCTATGTCTTTCCATCAAATGGGACAGCTACAACGAGCGGAAGAAATATACCAGCAAATACTAACGCATCATTCGCAAAATGCAGAGGCTCTCCATCTTCTGGGTGTTATTGCTTATCAAGTAAGCAAGTATAGGACGGTAACTCGCTTAATAACTCAGGCTATAGAAATAGATTCAAGCCGATTTTCATTCTTTAATAATTTGGGCCTTGTTTTATTAGAATGGAAAAAATATGAAGAAGCTATTCAAGCTTTTCAGAGAGCACTTGAGATTCAACCAAACTATGCGGAAGCTTATAATAACCTAGGGGTAACGTTTAAAAAAAACCGGGATTTTGAAGAGGCTGTTCGAGCTTTTCGACAAGCCCTTAAAATTAGGCCAAGCTATGCGGAAGCTTATAATAACTTGGGGAATGTTAAGCAGGAGCAAGGCGAGCTAGAAGAAGCTATACAGGCCTATCAGCAGGTATTTAGAATTCAACCAAACCATGCAGAGGCATACTATAACTTAGGAAATTTGCTACAGGAACAAGGCAAGTTGGAAGAGGCTATTGAAGCCTACCAACGGGTACTCGAAAATCAGCCTAATCATGGAGAAGCATACAATAATCTAGGAGTTGTTTTTAATATACAAGAATGCTTTGATAAGGCTGTTCAGGCTTTTCATAAGGCCATGCAGATTAAACCTAATTCTTCTGAAATATACTGTAATTTGGGTAATACGTTGCATGAAAAAAGAGAATTAGGACAGGCTATTCAGGCATACGATATGGCTATCAAAATTCAGCCAGATTATGCCAAAGCTCACAGTAATCTTGGCATAACATTGTTATTGAAAGGTGATTTTCAGTTAGGTTGGCAGGAATATGAATGGAGGTTAAAATGTCGTGACCCTCAAGCCGAAAAACGACATTTTTTTTAACCATTTTGGGATGGCTCTTCCCTCAACGGAAAAACTATACTTTTGTATGCCGAACAGGGATTTGGTGACACTATTCAATTTATTCGATATGTTAATATGTTGGTTGTCTATGATGTTAACATTATTGTCGAGTGTCAACCTGAATTGCTAAAGCTGTTTGAGAATATTGATGGTATAACAGAGTTGATTGCTGCAAAAGAAACTCCACTTGATTTTAATGTTCATGCTTCATTGGTTAGTTTGCCTAGTATTTTCAGCACAACTCTTGAATCCATTCCATCTGAAGTACCTTATCTGTTTCCTAAATCGAATTCTGTTATTAGCTGGAATCCAACTTCTGAATTGAAGATAGGGATTGTTTGGGCTGGAAGTCCGAAACATCCTAGTAATGGAAACCGCTCTATCGGCCTAAGACTATTTTCGGTTTTATTTGAGATAGCAGGCTGTCAATTTTATAGTTTACAAGTCGGGCTGGATAGAGATGATATTGCTAGGTACAATTACTCCGAGATTGTCGTGGATTTAGGAACGGACTTCACCAATTTTTCTGACACAGCTGCTGCAATTTTAGAACTAGACTTAATTATCAGTGTGGATACGGCAGTGGCCCACTTAGCAGGGGCCTTAGGAAAGGAAATTTGGACTTTGCTGCCGTACATGCCAGATTGGCGGTGGTTGTTAGACAGAGAAAACACACCATGGTATCCTACGATGCGATTATTTAGGCAAAATAAAATTGGAGATTGGGCGGAAGTATTTGAGCGAGTCAGATCGACGTTAGAGCAGTATGTAGTTGTAGCAGAGATCGAGGAAAACGATAAGAGCTTATACTGACTTTTAATCCTCGCCTAAAGGACTGGTGAGATTTTAGTGGTGGGAGCTATCACTCTTTAGAATCAGTGAAATTATGCTACTCTATTCGGGTAAATGTTGCTCCAGTTTCTGGCCAATAACCTTGGTCCAGATGTTGTATCCTTTTTGGTTCAAATGTAATAGGTCTTCTACGTAGAGTGTCTCTAAAGGTTGCCCTTGGTTGTCAAGCATATGAGAATGCACATCAACGTAGTGTAGGTTTTGTTCGTCTGTGATAAATTGGTGTGCCATTTGGTTCGTGCGCTCGATTTCTGATCGCAAGTGAAAGCGAGCAGGGCTTGGTTTTATTGATATAAAGAAAACAGGTATAGGACCTAAAGTGCGGCGAATGTCAAATATCATTAGCCGTAGGTTGTTATAGACTTCTTCTGGGAGCCTTCCTGTAGCTAAGTCATTGTCGCCAGCGTAAATCACTAGACCTTTTGGCTTAAATCGAAACAGCAATCTAGGCATGAACCAAGCACAAGCAGCAATAGTTGAGCCTCCAAACCCCAAATTGATTATCTTCCAAGGGAAGCAATCTTGAAAGTTGGGCCAGAGTCGAATAGAAGAACTCCCATAAAATACTACTTGGTCTTCTTGGCTAGGCAGCTTGTTGATGTTAGTCTCTAGATACTGGATCTCTTCTTCATAAAATGGCATGAGCGTTGGCTCCAATGATGGCTTTATGCGAGCGTAGTTTGAAACATTTACGACGAAGTCAGATAAAGGTGCATTATCTCGTGCAACTGGTTGAGATATTATCTATCATACTGTTTCGAAGTAGCTAGGTAGAATTGCTTGTGGTGGTGTTCGGTCTATCATCGAATCGGATGCAAGTTCAAAAGCGAAGCCGATTGGTTCTGGACCCAAGTCGTCGAACCGGGCGTTAAAGGCTGTGGCTCCCCAGCGTGAACCAACAGCAATGGCATCGAAATCCTCAAATTTTTCTGTCGTCTGATTGTATATAAGATTACCTAAGAGTTGAAGTTTGATTCCTCTAGGCATGTCTACCTTTTGGTGATTAAATGGGTTGACATAGAGAATTGGTGGGGCTTCATTTTGCACAGTTCCTTCAAGGCGTAGAGCTATTCTGTTGTCTGCGATTTCTTGGGCTGTGAACCCAATTTTGACTTGCTTTAGGTCTTCGTTTTTCCATCGGGGAGATTCTCCGCGAACAATGTCAACTAGGTGAAGTTTGGCAATTCGTCTTGCCAGATGTTGTGGTATTGGGTAATTTTTTCCTGTTATTGTGTTTCTGGGTATCAGTGATCTGACTTCATCTTTTGTGAACCAAATTCGGTCAATGTTCCATCGAGGATCGGTTTCGCCAGATTTGCGAAGTAGATCACGAGCATAGAGATTCAATACGAGTCCGTCTTCGGGGTATTCCCAGCGATTACTGTGTAATTCATGATTATAACCGCTGGGGGCTACCTCCATTGCTCGGTCTCGTTTTTGATGCCATTTCTCTAAGGCTTGATGCATCATTTCAGCTACTTCATTACCATCTCGTGTGTTGATGGATGCCAACAACTCCCCAGCCAAAGTACAGGTGTATAGTCCCTGTCGTGTTGTTGTTGGTTTGGTTCTTCCACTATAGTGACCTTGCTCAGCGATCAGGCAGAAGAATTCTCCTTCTGTATTCTGTAGATTTTGAGTGTAACTGCAGTTGTCAGCAACCGGTACAAAATTATGCATAAGCTGGATGACCTCAGGGTGTGAAAATATGGACGCACGGCCCGCAATACCATTGTTTCAGGTACATCCAAGGGGATTGCCATTCATCGCCCAGATGAATAGGGGTTGATTCTGCCGACTGGCTTTTTGTCGAGCTTCCCAAAGGTTGATTTCCCAAGGGATTTCCGTCCATCGGAGTTCTTCCTTTCCAGGCTTAATAAAAGAGTGAAGTTTTTTTAAATCCTTTGGATTAAGTAAGTCTAAAGTTTTTTCGTTTTGGCATTGTAATTTATTTGTTGTTTGTGATGTGTAGGATTTTCTACTTTTTGGTCAAATAATTCTAGCTGAGGGTTACATTGGGGACTTAAAGTTTTTTGTGAATTTTACAGGAAGTGTTAATTTTTAATTAGAACTTCCTTACCAGTCTCTGCGGATTTGTAGATTCCTTCCATCATTTGTTGAACGTGTAGCATTTGACTGAATTTGACGATTGGTGTTCTATTGTCGCGAACCGCGTCGACGAAATCTTTCAACACTTCAAAGAAAGGATTTTCTGGTTCAGTGATTTTCGGTGTTCTTTCAAAAACTTGATTTCCTTGGTCTGTATAGATTCTTAGAGGAATTTCAGCAGAGCCGTAGTCGCCTAGGATTTCAATTTTGGGCCTCATTTTCCATGGATGTGTTAACCAGTTACTTTCAATCGATAATCCGGAATTGTTTTTAAAGCGAATGTAACCTGCGGCGAAGTCTTCCGTTTCGAAATCTTCCAATACTCCTTTCCAAGAGATTTCAGGTTTTTTCATGTGGTGTGTTTTCTGATAGATTGTTCCCGTTGCTGTGACAGGCGTTGGGTTGCCAATGATCCAGTTTGCTAGGTCGAGGCTGTGTACTGCTGTGCTGTAAAGTACACCTCCACCAGAGAGAGATTTGTTATGGAATACACTATATCCGGGTATGTTCATTACGTGTCCGGATACAACTCGGGTGTAGTAGATTTTTCCTAAACCTCCCTCCTTAATGAATTGTTTGAGTGCGTTTCCCTCTGCACTACCGCGATTTTGAAGTCCCATGCTCATTTTTTTCTTGTTCCGCTTACAAGCTTCAATCATTTCTATAGCCTCAGTACTGCTTATGGCTAGGGCTTTTTCACAAATTACATTTGCGCCTGCTTCAAACGCATCGATAGTTTGGTTTCTATGGAACACGTGGGGTGTACAGATGCTAACTAAATCTAAATCGTGTTTGTCTAATAATTCGCGGTGATCTGAATAAGCGTTCGGAATATAAAATTCTTTAGCAACTGCTTGGGCCTTGTCAAAATTCGCGTCACAAACCGCGACCAAATCAATATCGTTCATTTTGTTGTAGTTGACAATGTGACCACCTCGGCCTTGTATTCCACAACCGATTACAGCTGCTTTCATTAATCCTCCATACTATATGGCGAACACCAAGTCGCATTGGTTTTTTTGAGTGATGATGCTGTTTAAACTAGATCATTTCGAGAGTTTATCTGGCTGATTTTCCAAGATTTTATTAACTTAAAGTTCAGTGCAAGATGTGATGTAACAGGTATCTCTATATAAGAAAGTGAACGTTCGAACTTGCTAGGCGCATCAGTCGAACGAAATTTGAAACTTTAATGATCATTTCAAATTAAATCAATAATAGTTTGATTGCCGAAGGTCGATCTGATTTCTCTCGTTGGAACGTTGAGTTTGATCCCTCTATGTAGCAGATCAATATTTCCCCTTATTGGTAAGAGAGTTTGTATATAGTTTTGAGCTACTTCTTGCAGAGAATTATCCGTAGAATTTTTCCACAAGTTCATTTGCTTTAGCATTCACGGTTTTCGGATCGAGTGCATTCTTGCCAAAAACAATGGGAAAGGTTTGGCCGGTGTCGAGAGTTTGTGTCTGCGCTTCCATGTATGTTACGCTAAAGGCGCGGCGTGAGACGGATGTAGAGTTAGTGCCTGAACGGTGTAGCAAAAAATTGTGTATCAAAATTGCTTCACCTGCTTCTGCTTCTAACTCGATTGCGCTTCCTTTTGGTACATAAGTAGCTTCTTCTTTTTCAGACAGGAAGTGTTTTTGGTTAATGATGCCGTATTGCTGACTACCAGGCACAATTTGCATACAACCTGTGTCTGTTGTAGCTTTGTCCAGTGCTGTCCATATTGTGACAATAGGATTGGTATCAATACCCCAGCCTGAACCTATGTCTTGGTGCCACGGCAAGGCTTGGCTTAGTTGAGGAGGTTTATTCATTAGCATTGAGCGAAAGATCGATACTTGTTCCCCAATATAATAGTTGGCAATTTGTCTGAATAGTGGGTGTTGAATATAAGACAGAAACAGGGGGTCTTGTTCCAGATCGTCAATTCTTCGGTATCCTAGTGTTGCTACTTTGTGTCCTAAGGTGCGACGGACATTCCCATTGTCATCTTGGTAAAGTTGAAGCCGCATATTTTGGTATTTAACATGTCCCAGCATAATATCTTGAATCCGATTTTGTAGCATCTGCAAGCTCTCAGTGGACAAAATCTTACCTAATCTGAGATAACCTTGCTTCGTAAACTGATCTTGACAGTTGCGGTCGAAATTAGTTCTCAAGGGCATGCTGGTCTGATTAACAGCCTCGGGTGCTTTAATATCTATTTTTTTTATAATGGGATGAATCCTTTATCGGTTGCAGATAAGGCGAAGTGTTTACACTAGTTGCACTGGGAACTCTCGAGTGGTTAGTTCCAATAGTTTTTACCCTGTAGTAGCGATGTACATCATGAAGAGAGAGCCGATCAATTTTCGGCTACCTTTATGTCCGTACCTTTCGAAAGTTAGATGCTTGCCTTTGCCTGGGAGATGGGACAAGCTTGGTTACACTAATTCCAATTAGTATGTTCTGAATACAACTTAGTACAGAGTATTACGATCGTTTCTACGATCCATTTTGACCGTTTAAGGATCGTTAATATCATACGATATTTGATTTTTGGTGACAAGGCTTAAGAAGCTAATTTGTCTTGTTTTTTGATTGCTTCTATAAGTTTCTGGCCCGTTGTCTGGATGGCTTTCATAGGGGCTAACTTAATCAAACGAGGCATATTCGGTTCCCGTGAATTTTATTCTGGATCTTCGGTTGTTTGCAGTTTCTATGTACTTAGATGGAGTATGTTCAAGTTAGTATCCTAAATAAATATAATAGATTGTTTTGGTCTTGATTTATTGTTTTTACTTAGTGCTTAGCGAAGCTCATGTCGTTTTGACAAGTTTGGTACTTAGAGATTCTGTTTGATAGACGTATAATACCAGTAGTTTGTTGAGAACATGTTATTAATGCTAAACTTGTATCGTTTCAATTCATCCACAAGTCAAAATAATATGTCTCGGATGCAGAAGAATCCTAAGTGTTTCGTATGTGTGGTGGCGACAGAAGAAATGAAAGAAAACTGACTCCTGCTTGTATGTTTACATAGAGTATTTTGAAATTTGTGATTTTGTTCTATCGAGTGACTAAAATATGGTGCATTCAATTATTAATTTGAGCCGCTTAATATGTTTAATTCTTCTATTATTTTTTTTAATGATCATCCAAGTTGAACCAGAGAACAATAATCAGCCTATGGATATGACCGAAATTGTTGTTACGCCAGGAAAATTCTCCATAGTGGATCATACTAGGAGGTCAAATCTTACTTTGCCAAAAGAAGAAATAGCGGATTTCCCTTTGATAGATAATGATATTATGAGAGCTTCTCAGATATTTCCGGGGGTAGTTTCTAATGATTTCTCAGCTCGATTTAGTGTGCGTGGTGGAGAAAAAGATGAGATTTTGGTCCGTCTCGATGGAATGGAACTATATGAGCCGTTTCATTTGCAGGATTATGGAGGGGCGTTGTCAGTGATAGATTTAGGGTTGCTAGATCGAGCTGATTTACTGATGGGCGGTTTTCCCGCTAGGTATGGTGGAAAAATGTCGGGTGTCTTTGACATTGTTTCCAAAGATGGTAATCGAGAAGAAGTCACAGGGGACTTTGGTATCGATTTGATTAATGCACATGCTCTTCTGGAAGTTCCTATTTCGAAACAAGGGGATTGGATCTTGTCAATCCGCCGTGGGTATTTTGATTTGCTCCTGCCCATGATTTTTTCTCTGTTAGAAGAGTATGAAAAGGAATATAGGCCTGAGTATGCCGATCTGTATTCCAAAGTAGGCTACGATTTAACTGATAAAGATAAGCTCAGTTTAAATATCCTTTATAGTTGGGACAAAAACTTAGTGAATTCTTATTCAGGAGCAGAAGACCTGAATTCGCGGTATCGAAATGGCATGCTGTGGTTAAAGTGGCGTCGTTTTCTTAATCAACAGGTGTGGTCAGACTTGTTTTTTTTAAATGGGTTGTCGGATCGAAACCGCCAAGAAGGTTTTGGTGGTCAACGTGGGAAAGCTCTCGATATTCGTGATTTGAATTATCTAGGTTTCAAATGGGAAGTTTTTGCTAAAGTCGCCAACAGGCACTTTTTTCAATTCGGTCTAGACTGGAGGCAGTTAGGAGGGAGGTATGACTATTTTAATCAGCTAGGAATTAATCAAGCCAAGCCGATCGAGGTGAAGATTGACAAAATGGGAAATGACCTTAATGTTTATTTGCAGGATGAGTGGAGAATTTATTCCCGGACCTCCATTAATTTTGGGATCCGGTTTTCAAGGCAAAGTTATAGGTCAGAGGAAGTAAGGAAATATGAATTAAGTCCAAGAATTGCACTGACTTTTAAGCCGGTTGAGGATATTGTCTTACGTGGGGCATGGGGACATTACCATCAGCCAATTAACTTGCTAGCTATTCCTGTGGAGGATCAGTATACTGAGATTGGTCGTGCTGAGCTCGCATCACATTTCGTTCTCGGTGCTGAGTATTTGGGATTAGAAAATTCCCATTTCCTCTTGGAAGCATACTACAAGAAGTTAGATAATTTAACTGGTCGAATGCATATTTATGGTAGGCAACCAGTGATCTTGGCTAGCCCAGATTCAGGTAAGGCTAGTGGATTGGAGTTACTGATAAGGCATCAGATTTCTGACCGCTTGAAGTGCAGTTTAGGCTATGGGCTATCAGTGGCAAAAGAGCGAATAGGAGATAAAGAGTTTTTTCGGCCATTTGACCAGCGACATAGTATGGGGTTGAACCTTAGTTATCATCTTTCATTAAAGTCGAATTTGAATGTTGGGTGGCGGTTTCATTCAGGTCAACCGTCAATACCATTAGCAAATGGAACTGTTGGTTGTGAAAGAAGTATTGATGAATATAATTCGGAGCGACTTCCTGTTTATCATAGCCTTGATATTCGTTTGACTAGGTTGGTTCATTATGAGAAGTGGGATATGAATGTGTACTTCCAAATCATTAACTTGTACTCACGGAAAAATATAGATGCACGGGTGTTAAAAATAGTTGAAGATGATGAAACTGCTTCAATCATTGGTTGTGAGGTTGTTGATGAACCTTTGTTACCAATTGTTCCTACTTTAGGGTTCAATATAAGATTTTGAATGATTACCAACTTTAATTGGTTCAGAGGACAAGTGTCTTGGGTCTTCTCCTTGGTTTGTTTTAAGTTCTCTTATTGGCGCTAAACTAATTTAATTTTTTGTCCACAGCCCCGATAAAATCCTGAAGGGTACTCTCCATATCAATGGGGCCAAGTTTGATCCTCTGGGGACTCCTCGGTCCCATTCTATAGATTAAGCCCGTTAAACTGAAATGATGTGTTATTTTGCAGTTCGTTTTTTTTGTTATGAAAATTTAACATTTAAACTATGTGCCGTCCGAGCACAGGGGCTAGATGAAAGGCTCCACATTATGTTTATTTGGATTTATTGTGGTTGGAAATCTTGTAATCAGGGGTTCAGGAGTGTTTGTCGTGAAGAAAGTTGGATATTTTCTATTTATTATTGCCGCTGTTTTTATGTCGTCGGCGATGTTTATTGGGCTAGTTTTCGGTTTACTAGAGGTTCCATTCGATGACAGTACGGCACTTGAATCAATCTTGGTTACACTTTGGATAGGTGGAACCTTGCTCATTTTTTTAGGCTTATTTGTTCTTTTAGTAAAGGTTATCGAAGAGCGGTTGCAAAATAAAGAAGTATTATTCCCGAGAAGTCGATAAATAGAAGTCGGCGATTCAAATGTTGATGACAACTCAGAATAGGTTCGAAGATCATGAAATCGCTGAAACTTTGGGTATAGTCAAGGGGAATACTATTCGCTCTCGACATATAGGGAAAGATATTACCGCATTATTGCGCAATATTGTGGGTGGAGAGATTACAGAATACACTAAAATGATGGGCGAGTCCCGTGAACAAGCGATTGACTGTATGGTTCCGGAAGCAGAAAGTCAGGGCGCAGATGGGATCGTCTGCATACGATTTACTACCTCGACGGTGATGCAAGCTTCGGCTGAACTTTTGGTTATGGTACTGGGGTGCGCTTAAAGCAGAAAAAAGAACCATCAGAGACCTGAATTTTGGGTCCAATTTGATGTGAATGCATGACTTTCGTTCAGTCCAACCGAAGGCTTGGCAACAGGTCGAGTCTCTTTCAACTTAAAATTATTGATAACCTTTTCCTAACAGGCAAAAAAATGAAGAGATGTTTAGTCACAGTACTGTATCTTATGGTTTCCCACAATATTTTGGTGGCCAAGGAACTGACCTTGGATGATGTTTTTCTTGCTGATCGCGTGTTAGATGTACAAATCACCATAGATGAAAAAGATTGGGATACGATTCGGTATCAATCTCGAAATTTTTTCGAGGCTCTGCAAGAGAGCCGAAAATATGGTCCTACTGACAGTCCCTATACCTATGTTGAAGCTAGTGTGAGTATCGACGGGGTCGAATTCCCTCAGGTCGGTATCCGCAAAAAAGGGTTCCTTGGATCCTTAAATAGCAACCGGCCCTCCCTCAAAATCAAACTCAATCACGTTGATAAAAAAGGACAAATTGGTGGAGCGACTAATTTGTCCTTCAACAATAACCAACAAGATATCAGCCTAATCAGCCAGTTCATGGGTTATGGTTCAATGCAGCAGGCTCACCAGCGCCTCGTTGTGCTTACGCTAAGCTAACTGTTAATGGTACTAGCTTGGGCATCTATTCTCATGTAGAAAGAATACATCGACCACTACTCAAACGGGCCTTTGATAATGATAATGGAACTTTATACGAAGGACAAGTGGTTGGTTTTTCCCAGGCTGGGAAGGTAGCTTTGAGCACAAGTTAGGCAAAGACAAACTAGGCCGAAAAAAAATTAAGGAATTGATCGAGGTGCTGGAAGGAGAAGACGAAAATATCGAGCAAGCCATAGGTAGGTTGACTTGGATTCCTTTTACACCTTTTGGGCCATGGAAGGATGACTCAGTTTTTGGGATGGATATTCAGGCAACAAGAATAACTCTTTCATCTATCTCAATCCAGAGACGGACAAATTCCACTCCATCCCCTGGGGAGCAGATTGTATGTTCGAGAGATACAGCCCATCAGGAACGATAGATATGATCCCCTCTCGGTTAAGAAACAAGGCTTGAGAGCACACAGACTGTATCAGCTTGAATCTGGGCGGCAACGTTATCGCCAGACGCGAACAGCTATGCTCCAGCCACCCCGGTTCCCGATGGTGAATGGCTCTACAT
>PAQF01000048.1 GCA_002709695.1 Candidatus Poribacteria bacterium | reverse complement strand
TTCCCAACTTTCACGACGAAGCGCAAGTTCTTCATCAGAAACATCAAGATGCAAACGGCGAGCAGGGACATCCAACTCGATGAAATCACCATTTTGCACCAAGGCTAGCGTTCCACCTGCAGCAGCTTCTGGAGATACATGCAGTACGACCGTTCCATACGCTGTTCCGCTCATCCGGGCATCTGAGATTCGCAACATATCGGTTATACCCTTTTTCAGGATTTTTGCCGGTAAGGGCATGTTTCCAACTTCTGCCATTCCAGGATACCCTTTAGGCCCACAATTTTTCAACACCATGACACTTGTCTCATCGATTTCAAGATCAGGGTCGTCTATTCTGGATTTGAGATCTTCAATATCCTCAAAAACAACAGCGCGTCCTCTGTGTTGCATCAGTTTAGGTGTAGCCGCAGAAGGTTTGATGATAGCACCTCTTTCAGCTAGGTTGCCGCGAAGGACCACAATCCCTCCTTTTTCTCGGACAGGGTTATCAGGAGTTCGAATTACTTCTCGGTTCCAGCAGTCGGCGTTCTCACAGTTTTCCCAAATTGTTTTCCCATTGACTGTCAATGCATCCCGATTAATTAATCCTAACCCTTCTAATTCTCGGATGACGGCTGGAATGCCACCGGCATAATAGAAATCTTCCATCAGGAAACGGCCAGAAGGCATTAGGTCAACAAGTGTCGGCACGTCCTGACCATATTTGTCCCAGTCATCTAGGGAAAAGTCAATGCCAATGCGGCCTGCTAATGCAATGAGATGAATCACAGCGTTTGTCGATCCCCCGATGGCTCCGTTAACCCGAACTACATTTTCGAAAGCTGAACGGGTTAATATCGTTGACATACATAAGTCTTCCTTAACCATTTCGACAATTCTTTGACCCGACATATGTGCTAGAACATAGCGTCTGGAATCGACGGCTGGAATAGCTGCATTTCCAGTTAGGCTTATACCAATAGACTCAACCATGCTAGCCATGGTTGAAGCAGTTCCCATAGTCATACAATGTCCAGCAGACCGAGCCATGCTTGCTTCGGCATCCATAAACTGATTTAGTGTCATCCTGCCACCACGAACCTCATCAATAAAAGTCCAAACGTCGGTACCAGAACCAACATCTTTCGCTTGGTATTTGCCATTTAGCATAGGCCCTCCAGATACACCAATGGTTGGAAGGTCACAACTGGCTGCACCCATCAGCAAAGATGGTGTCGTTTTATCACATCCCATTAATAGCACGACCCCATCAATTGGATTGCCTCGTATTGCTTCTTCAACATCCATGCTGGCGAGGTTCCGAAACAACATAGCTGTAGGGCGAAGGTTTGTTTCTCCGCAGGAGAATACAGGGAATTCGAGAGGGAACCCACCCGCTTCGTAGACCCCACGCTTAACATGTTCAGCGATCTTTCGAAAGTGTGCGTTGCAAGGTGTTAATTCAGACCAGGTGTTGCAAATACCGATAACTGGCTTCTCGAACAGATGTGAAGGTAGTCCTTGATTACGCATCCAACTGCGGTGAATAAAACCATCTCGATCATTTCCTCCAAACCAAGAGGCGGATCGAAGTTCCTTCTTTGTTTCAGCCATTTAAATATGCTCCTACTCACAAGATCATTTTAAAAACGATTTATGAACTGCAATCTGTGATTAAGTATGTTGGGTCTATGATTTTAATGATAATTAAATTGCGATCGAGGTTAACAGTAAACTGCTTATAATTAACAATTATATCATAGTTTTGATGAAGGGTTGTGGCATATTTGGCTTGATTTGAAATTGATGAATTTGCTACCATTTGACCGTATTGTTTGAATAGAGGGGAGATGAAAGTTACTGTCAGCAACGAAGAATTAGTTGATCATAAATTATCAGAAGTTCACTTGCAGCAAACCGTAGATTCGATCCACAATGATGGTTATGTTGTGCTTGAAGATGTTATCCCTCACTGTAAATTGGATCTATTGCGTCAAAAAATGTTGGAAGATCTCCAGACACTGATATCAGCTAAAGAGAAGGTTATGCCAATTAACTTTGTAAAAGGGCATATTCAACAAGATGCTCCAACGTATGCTCCCTATATTTTTCGAGAACTTGTGGCTAATCCTTTTGTGACACAGGTCACCCACAAGGTGTTAGGTGATGGCCTCTACAATAGTTATTTCAGTGGAAATACTAATTTGCCAGGTAGTGATGCTCAGCCAGTTCATGTTGATTCTGGCCAGTTGTGGGAGAATCTTCGGGTTGCACATCCTATATTTTCTTTGGTTGTAAATGTTGCTCCGCTTGAGGTCAACGAAGAAAATGGTAGCATTGAATTATGGCCTGGTTCTCACTTTGACATTAGTGTGTCTCGATATGACGATATCAAGGTAGACCTAAAATGTGTAAAGGCTCGTCGAGAATTTGAGCCGCCTGTGCGAGGTAACACCAAGAAAGGTGCTGTGTTGATTCGTGACATTCGTCTCTGGCATCGTGGAATGCCGAATTACTCAAATACTCCTCGGCAGATGGTAGCCATGATTCATAATGTCAGTTGGTATCGGAGTGGTACGAAATTACAGTTTGAGAAAGGTTGTGAATCTGCTTTTGAAAGTGAGTATCTTGATTCAAATGCGGAGTTCATTGATAAACCAATTGATTACATCTTTCGGAATCAGCCCTACGATTACAACGAGGAGAATAACCAAGTCTATGACGAATAAACTTAAAGTTGGCATTGTTGGTGCCCCGCGTGGACAATCATTTGTTCGTTCATTTCAGGCAATTGAAGAAACTGATGTTACTGCCATTTGCGACTTGAATATTGATACTGCAGAGAGAGTTGCAAATCAATTTAACATCGACCAGAGATACAGCGATTTCGGAAAGATGATACAATCCGATCTAGATATTATAGTAGTATCAACACCAATGCCTTTGCATGCGCCACAATCGACTAGTGCTTTGCAGGAAGGTAAACACGTTATTTCAGGGGTGCCAGCAGCGACAGATCTCCAACAGTGTTGGAAGCTTGCACAAGCTGTCGAGGATGGTAAGAATAAATACATGATGGCCGAAAATTACGTGTATATGAAACCAAACATCCTGATTCGTGAGTTAGCAAAGCAGGGTTTGTTTGGTGATATTTATTTTGGAGAAGGGCAATATATTCATGAACTCAAGGCATTTAATGAAATTACTAGATGGCGGCGTAAATGGCAGACTGGTCGGAATGGATGTACTTACCCGACTCATAGTTTGGGGCCAGTCTTACAATGGTTTGAAGATCGTGTGTCTACGGTGTCTTGTTTTGGTTCAGGACATCATTATAAAGATCAGAGTGGTCGCCAGTATGAAAATGAGGATACAATTACAATGATTTGTAAAACAACTCGCGGTGGGCTGATCGAAATTCGGGTTGATATGTTATCAGATCGACCACATAATCTTAATTATTATAGTTTGCAGGGTACAAAAGGGTGCTACGAAGCAGCTCGTGGACTGGGAGATCAACCGAAAATCTGGCTAGAAGAATACTCGGATCAGGCCGTCTGGCAACCTCTATCGGATTTCGAGGGACAGTACATGCCGGAAATCTGGAGGAATCCGCCTCAGGAAGCCCTACAAGCGGGCCATGGTGGTGGCGATTATTTCGAAGTACGTGAGTTTTTCGATTCAATTATCAACGATACCAAATCACCAATTGATATTTATGAATCGCTGGATATGACTGTTCCGGGTTTGGTTTCCGAAGTATCTATTAATCGGGATAGTATTTCAGTCGAGGTGCCAGATTTTCGGTCGATCAAGAACTTTCCCGAAGATCTGCCGAAAATTTTGCAAAATAGCGAATCTATTTCATGGAATTAAACGATATTTAAGGGCAATGATGGATAAATTGAAGTTAGGAATTCCAAAAGGGTCGATGCAGGATTCAACTGTAAACTTGTTTAAAAAAGCTGGTTATACAATTACTGCCAATAGTCGTTCATACTATCCGCAAGTGGATGATGATCAGATTGATGTCATGTTACTTCGACCGCAGGAGATGGCACTTTATGTGGAGCAAGGTGTTATTGATGTTGGTTTGGCTGGGCGAGACTGGGTGGTTGAGTGTGATACTGATGTTAAGGAGGTTGCTGAATTAGTTTATAGCAAGGCAACCAACCAATCCGCCCGCTGGGTCTTAGCTGTAGCGCAGGATTCGGAAATTTCGTCCGTTGAAGATCTAGAAGGGAAAGTTATCTTCACCGAATTAATTGGTACCACCCAAAAATATTTAGCGAAGCATGGTGTTAATGCTGTTGTCAAGTTTTCGCATGGTGCGACGGAAGTTAAGATTCCTCATCTTTGTGACGCCATTGTTGAAATCACTGAAACAGGAAATTCGCTTCGTGCTAATGGGCTAAAGGTTGTTGATACTGTTATGGAATCGGTGACTGTCATTATTGTTAACCAGGGGGCTTGGCAGAATAAGTGGAAAAGAACAAAAATTGAGAATTTGCGAATGCTTCTTGGTGGTGCATTAAAGGCTGAGAGTAAAGTTGGGCTGAAAATGAATGTCTCGGAAGAAAATCTGAATCCTATTTTAGGGATTCTCCCGGCAATGCGTAACCCTACCATTTCATCGCTTAGTCAAGATGGATGGTATGCTATTGAGACAATCATTGATCAGCACGTTGTCCGTGAACTAATCCCGCGGCTAAGGCGAGTAGGTGCTGAAGGTATTATTGAATACCCACTTAATAAGGTGATCCCATAAATTGATGCAGATGCTAAAAAAAATACTGATATTACTTTTAGTTGTTATTTTTGTCAATGTTATTTATGCTGAAGATCGATATGCGGGTGAGTTTTTGTCTCTTGGCGTGGGGGCAAGACCATTGGGTATGGGAGGGAGTTTTTCTGCCATCGCAGATGATTCGACAGCGGCATATTGGAACCCTGCTGGGCTTGGAAGTTTGCGCAGGTCGGAAGTTACCTTTATGCGCTCAACTCTTAGTGACCTGGATAGTTATAGTTTTATTAACTATATACATCCGGCTGGTAAGGACAATGCCTTCGGTTTGAGTTGGATGAGGGTTGGCATTGATGACATTCCGATTACCGCGGTCAAAAAGCCCACGCCAGTTGGCCCAGGCAACCGACCGGAGATAAAAGGGAATTTTAGCCTTATTGATAATGCCTTTATTCTCTCGTACGGTAGAAAGTATAGCAATTTGTTTGTTGGTGTTAATGCCAAGTTAATTTACATATCTGGATATAGACAACATAATGCGCTTGGAGTTGGTGGAGATCTTGGGCTTTTGTGGGTAAGTCCTGATCACCAGTTAGGTCGTTTTTCTGTAGCTCTGGTTGTGCAAGATTTTTTCCGGACGAAACTTTATTGGAATACACCTCCGGAAAAAACAGGTCAAGCTGCCCATACTGATACAATTATGCAAAATTTTCGTTTAGGTTTTGCTTATAGACAGAAAATCGAATCTTTAAAAAGCCATTTGATTCTTTCTGTGGATGTTGATAGCCTTTATGATTTCGAATCTCATTATGGTACAGAATACGTTTTTTCGGATTTGCTCTCAATTCGTTTTGGTATACAGGAGCGGAAGGGTTTCGAAACGATCCACAATATTACAGCGGGAGTTGGATTGAGACTTGGCTTTGTGACTGGGGCGGCTTTTTCAATCGATTACGCTTTTCTTGGAAACAACGATTTGGGAAATAGCAATCGGATTTCGTTAATCCTCCGTTTTTGAGCAATTGTTGTTTCCTTTCTCATCTTCATTCGATTTAATGCGACCGAAAAAAACGATCTTTCATTCATTATTATGTTTGGGGTAGTAATATAGCTTGTTTCCTTGTATAAGGGGTGTGTATTCTATATTGCGGTGGGCGTTATTGTGGAGGACTTCGGGATCGACGAATTACCTGTATGGTCGAGTCGATAATCCACGGTTCTATTAGTTTGAGAACGAAGAGACTTCAAGTTTTCCAATGAGTAGAGTGAATCGTCTTGGTTGTTGGATTAATATGACTCCAAATAATGGAATGTGAATTATGCCAAGATTGAGTTCCGGTTGTACTTGTGTTCATCCATTTCAGACTTCCTTGTATTCTGTACTTAAATCGTGATTAACCTAGTTCTGTTATGTCAGTGTGGTCAATTCGGTCACAAATGATTTTGTTTTTTGTATGAGGATAAATATTTTTTGGTGTTGAAACGCTGCTGCGTCGGACTGCTGGGTGTTTTCGCTCGTAAGTCAGTTGGAAAGCTGGTTTACCCTGAGGTGAAATGGCGTCGATAATCTGGAAAGGAACGGGTGCAAAGTCGGCGATTGTCTGGTCAACTCTCAAATGCGTCTTGTCGTTAATAATTTTATTACAAATGAAATTGAGAAGTTTGCCGGCGGAAGCAGTATCTAGATGCCAAACTTGAATCTCTCGGTGGCCAAATCTTCTTAAACCTTCTGTATAGCACTTTACAGTTTTATCTGCGATAACGTATCGTAATGTGATTACTTTGGTTACGTCGATCATGCTAGAACCTCAATCCAATTCTTTTCCAGTACTTTCTGTCACATCTAACGTAAAAACAAAGAACAATTTTACCGTTTTAATTAGAAAATGGAAACGTGTTTTTATTACCTGCGTAATATCTTAATGAGAGAATTCTTCGACTCAACTCAAAATAATTAAGGGTGAGTAAAATGAAAATAATCATCTTTAGGAATAGACAGGAGAATCTTCTGGGGTCTATTTGGGCGTTTTTTCTTCCACTACTCCTCATTGGTTGTGGTGGTTCGATGGGAAAAATTGAGGTTGAACATATAAATGCAATCACAATTAGATCAGAGATTGCAATTGATCAAGCACGGTTGGCTAACGCTGAATCTTTGTCTAAAGACCTGTTTCAAAAAGCTGAAGTGACATTAGATTTGGCACGTAAAGCGAAAGAATCTAAGCAGGGACTTGATGCTGTCCGTCTGGCTTATGATGCCCAGAATTACGCGCAAAGTGCGGAAAAGGCGGCTATCTATAAGTCACAGGAGGCTAGTTTGAATGCTATCATTCAACGGAAAGAAACGGAAATTCTGCGACAGCAATCTATGTTTGATACCATTAATCAAGAACTTGAAGATGCTCGGCTAGGAATCCAAGAGGCTGAAGCTGATAAGAAGCAATTGAAGCTGGAATTTTCCCATAGTTCAGAAATAGCTGCACAGAATTTGGTGAGAGTAAGAGACGACAGCAAAAAAGATCGAATCGAACTTTCGATTTTGCAGGAAAAGTTTGAGGAAAAGAACGCGGAATGGCAACAAGCATTGCATCAGATTGATGAATATGAGACACAGATCTACAAGTTCCGGCGTCAGTTGGCTCTCGCAGAATCAGTGACTGATGAAGCAAAGAAAACAGCTAGCCAGGCACGTACGAAAGCAATTTTACAAGGTCAAACCTACTCCCAGAAAATCGACAATTTGAAGCAAGAAAAGATGGTCGAGGATCATGCTGCCATGCTTAAGGAAAAAGCACATCAGGCACGCCAATATGTTGAGCGTCAAAAGGCTTGGAATAATTCTAAAACAGGAAAAAGCTCGCTGGATTCCCAAAAACAGTCGGCAGGTAAATCCGCAATTACTGATTGGTATTTGGCTTGGGTCGACAAGAACATAACCCGACATCTTCAAAGTTATACAGCTGATGTAATTGTGGAAAAAATATTGGTTAGATCTAATGGTGAAAAGCGGGATTTTATTGATCGAGGAAATTTAACGGCTGAAATTAAGAATATGACACTGAGAAATTGGGCACTAAGTGATTCGGTATTTCAAGCCGAGCTTGACAATATGATTGGTATTTACCGTTTTAACAAAGTTTCAAACCGTTCGAGCCAGCCAGTTACTTATGATGTCTGGGAACGAGAAGTTTGGATGCGTGAAGATGATAAGGATCAGTGGGAGGTTCATCGTGAAATTTGGCGCATTTACGAAGAAGTACCGCGATACTGATACAAGTTCTCAAGGAGATGGTTCGATGCAAGAGGAAACCAAATCGTGGAAGAGGCCAGAACAGCCGGCGACTTATAGCTATGCGATGGTGGGACTTGTTTCGGCAATCCTAATTTTAGGGGTGACCTTCTTGATTCTGGGTTTTCTTGATCCGGGAGAAGATGTCAAGGATTTTGTTGCTAGATGGAAACAGGCTGTTGAATCGAAACAACCGGAGAAGTACCGGCAGCTTTGGGATAAAGAGGCATTAAAACGCAATAAAGTTCAGTATGAACGGGCCGAAAATTTAGTTAGACGGCAAGGGAGAGTAGATGCGGATGTTCGTCTCGTCTCACCTAGAAAAGACTTTCGGCATTCAGATCGAAGGCGGATTAATCAAATTCCAGTCAAATTGTACCAAGCGGATGAGCTGAAGATGACCATCTATCGCGATTTGGTTATTCAGAAGAAAGGTCTACGAAAACAGTGGAAGTTAATTGCGGATCGGATTAACGAAGACGTTGAGCATCAAGAGACCGTGATAACTCCGGTTGAAGAAGAAGCCCAAGAGATCTTGTCAGCAGATGGTTCTGGAGCCATAGTGAACCAAAGTGAGGCCAAAGCCGTACCTGTTAATTCTCAGCTGGCATCGTCTGGTAAGACAATGTCGGGTTCAGCACCATTAGATACCAAGTTGAAATTGAGCCAAGTGCTTGGTGATTGGCAACGAGCATGGCAGCAGAAAGATCTGGAGCAATATATGGACAAGTATGCAGGAGAAGCGGCAATTACTCGAGTATCTGTCCGAAATGGTAGAGAATATCCAAAAATTCTTACCAAAGCGCAACTTCGTGAAAGTATGAAGCGTGTGAATAAAGCGTATAGCAAAATCGAGGTTTATATCTCTAACTTGCAGATAAACGGTGATCATGCTGTTGCCGATGTTGGTTTCCTGCAAGAATTTAAAGGGACCCCCGCTTCAGGGTCACGCCCTGCTTATCAGGATTTTGGTACCAAGACCTTAATATTTATGGTTGATCCGTCCGATGGGTTGTGGAAAATTTATTCCGAGAGCTGGAAACTTTACAAAGAAGTTCCTAACTATCCCAAGTCATAAGGATTAACTTTGAAAACTAAAGACGTTCGTAGTTCGCTTTATGATATTCCTCCTCAAGTGCGACGTACAGATGCCATTCAGGCTTTTGATTCTATGGAGTTCCCTTTGGTTGAGATCGAGGATCAGGATGGATTGATTGGTGTTGGTTTCTCTTATACGATTGGAAAAGGTGGTCGTGCTATCAAGCAAATTATTGATCAATACTTGATTCCTATTGTTTTGCAAGAGGATCCCAACAACATTGACCGCATATGGCGTCGCATGTGGATGGAGACTCATTGGGTTGGTCGTGGAGGTATTGTAGGTTTAGGTATTGCTGCTATTGATATTGCTCTTTGGGATTTGAAAGCTAAGCGTGCTAATTTGCCTCTTTACCAATTGTTGGGAGGGGCTAAATCTGAAGTGCCAGTTTACAATACTGATGGTGGCTGGTTACATTTGACAGAAGATGAACTGGTTCGACAGTCGGTTGAATTTATTGAACAAGGTTTTAAAGGCATTAAAATCAAAGTTGGCAGAGATAGTTTGCATGAAGATATCTCGCGGATTAGTGTTGTACGAGGAGCAATCGGTGAAGAACCATTTTTAATGATTGATGCTAATATGAAGTGGAATGCGCGTGAAGCGATTCAACTGGCGTCACGGATTGAAGAGTATGATATCTTTTGGTTCGAAGAACCTATTGAAGCTGATGATGTCACTAGCCATGTTGAGTTGAGGTCTAAAACAACTATTCCTATTGCTATTGGGGAAACTATCTATAATAAATTTGTTTTTCAGGAATATATTGCGCAAGGTGCGGCTGACATTCTACAACCGGATGCTGTTAGGTGTGGTGGTATTACGGAATGGATCAAGGTAGCGCATATGGCTGAATGCTTCGGGTTATCCGTTTCTCCCCATTTTTTAATGGATCTTCATGTTCACCTTTCTGCAGCTGTTGAGCATTCTTTGTTTGTTGAATATATTCCCTCGCTGGATCTAGTTCTTTCCGACACTTTGACTCTCAGTGATGGTTATTTCTCTCCTCCAGATAGACCTGGGCATGGCATTGCTTTCGATCAAGAAAACCTGTCTCAGTTTCGTTTGACATAGTTTTAAACATGTATTATAATCGCACTTCTGTATAATCTAAATGCCCTGATTTCAGGGCGATTCCTGTTATAAGGATAGGGAGTGTTTTACTTATGTGTTTTGCAGTTTTGTCGAATTATATGAGATTGTTAGTATTGTTTTTGCTTTTCAATTCTATGTTGGTTCTTCCGGTCTTGGGTGAGTTCAAGTTTACGGCTATTCCTGACCAAGATACTGCTCGTTTACAACAGCGATTTGGAAAAATAGCGGATTATCTTTCAGGAAAACTGGGAATTGAAGTGAAATATATTCCAGTGAAAGACTACGCAGGTTCCGTCCAGTCCTTCAAAAACAATGAGGTTCAGTTGGCTTGGTTTGGAGGGTTATCAGGTGTTAAAGCTCGGCTTGCTGTTCCTGGATCAGTGGCAATTGCCCAGGGGGCAGAAGATCCCTACTTTATGAGCTATTTTATTGCTAATGTTAGTACAGGACTTTCTTTTGCTGAGGAGTTTCCAAAAGGAATAAAAGGGAGGACTTTTACCTTTGGTTCCAAAGGTTCAACTTCTGGTCGTCTTATGCCTGAGCTCTTCATTCGCCAAAGTTTTAGCCAAACTCCGCGTGATGTTTTTTCACGAGTTGGCTTTAGCGGTGACCATTCTAAAACTTTAGCTTTGGTCCAATCTGGCAGTTATGAAGTGGGTGCTATGAACTTCAAGGTTTGGAAAAAGGAAGTTGATGCTGGACGAGTTGATCCTGCTAAGGTACAAGTTATTTGGAGGACACCGGCTTACCCAGATTACAACTGGACGATTCGTGGTGATGTGGACGAAACTTATGGTGAAGGATTCATAAAAAAAGTTCAACAAGCATTGATTGATCTTCAGGACCGAGCGATTTTGGATGCTTTCCCTAGGGCTCGGTTTATTCCAGCGGATAATTCTATGTTTAAACCGGTTTTAGATACGGCTATTGAGGTCGGAATTATCCGAAACTGATTTTTTAGCGGTGAGGTGCATGTCTCACCGCTATTTTTTTAAACAATTTAGATATTGATGATGGAATGGATTCGGATACTCCCTCTTGTTTATTTAGTCTTGATAAAGAGAATATTTCTTATCAAGACACCACCATTCTTAAAAATGTTACCTTGGAAATCAATCAGGGAGAGAAAGTAGGGTTGATTGGCCCAAGTGGCGCAGGCAAAACCACTTTACTTCGGACGCTTTACCAGAGAGTTTCGGAGCAGTCGGCATTTGTCCATCAGCATTACGCCTTGGTTCCACAATTGTCCGTGTTTCATAATGTTTATGTCGGTCGCCTTGACCGGAACACTACCTCTCAAAATCTGATTAACTTGGTTTACCCTCGAGAGCAAGTACGGCAAGAGATTTTTCCTATTCTGGATTCGTTAGGAATAAAGGAAAAATCATTTGTTAGGGTAGGTGAACTTTCTGGTGGTGAGATGCAGCGTGTGGCAGTCGCCCGTGCGATTTATCGTCAAGAAAGCATCTTGTTGGCAGATGAGCCTGTATCCTCAATTGATCCGCATCAAGCTGGGGCTGTACTGGAATTAATAAATCAGGTAGCTGAAACGGTAGTGATGTCTTTGCATGCTGTAGAGTTAGCTCTGAAATATGCGGAACGTATTATTGGTTTGCATAATGGCGAAATTCAGTTTGATTTATCCGCAGAAGAAGTTACGCCGGTCATATTAAAGGAATTGTATCAACAGTCATAGGAATCTTAGATTTTATTACTTTTTAATCTGGATTCGCTTGGTTCATTATGCTGAAAACCAGTCTCACCTTCGTTGGCATTGCCTTTATTGCTGTTGTGTTAGCTGATTTAGAGGTGTCCACCCAACATCCCTGGTTAGAGATGGGCCGAATGGTGGAAGGTGTCTTCACACCTGAATTATCTGTCATCTGGGAATTCAAAGCTTCGTTGCTCAATACAGCGATTTTTGCTCTTTGTGGTACTTTTTTAGGCGTTATATTAGGGATTGGATTAGCTTTTTTCTTTCAGTTCTTGCCGGTTCGATTGTTTTGTGCCTTTATTCGCGCCATCCACGAAATTTTTTGGGCTTTTATCTTTCTTCCTATCGTTGGACTAAATTCCATTTGCGGCGTTTTAGCGATTGCTATTCCCTATGCAGGGATTTTCGCTAAAGTCTATGCCGAAATTATTCAAGAATCTGATCAGCAGCCTTTAGAAGGTATTCCTAAAGATACCCATCGCCTGAGCCGTTTTTTCTATGGTGTTCTACCAGTTATTTATGCTGATACCAAACACTATACTGCCTATCGGTTTGAATGTGCTTTGCGCTCAAGTGCTATTCTTGGTTTTATCGGATTACCTACTTTAGGTTATCATCTCGAAACTTTTTTTAAGGAGGGGATGTATTCGGAAGTAGCAGCTCTTTTGATTGTTTTTTATTTCTTGATTGCTTCTCTTAAATATTGGTTAAAACCCCGCTTGGTACCGGTTTATGTCGTTTTGGCTTTTGCTTTACTATCAAGAGAGATCTCGCTTTCTTGGGAAAATGTTGCACGTTTCTTTACTTACGAGATTTTACCTTGGCCGATGCGTAGACAGGGTATTCATGATGGTACGTATACAGTCTCTTTTGTGTTAATTCCTGTTTTGGAATGGGTAAAGGCCATTTGGTTGGACGAAGCTTGGGAAGGTATATGGAAAACGATTGTCTTGACACAGATTGTTCTCGTAGGTACTGGGCTGTTCTCTTTGTTCGTGTTTCCGTTTGCTTGTCGTCACTTTGCAGGGAAAGTTACCAACCGAATTTGGCATTATTTATTAATTATTGTTCGTACCACTCCTGAATATATTCTTGCTTACATCTTTTTAACTTTGTGGGGGCCGTCCATGTTACCAGCAGTTTGGGCAATTCTGTTGCATAATGGTGCTATTTTAGCTTTTTTAAGTAGTAACAACGCTGACTTGGTTCAACTGAGAATCGATGCCCCTTTTAAACGTATTGATCGTTACTTCTATGAGATTTTGCCGCGTGTATACGGTCAGTTTCTAGCCTTTCTATTTTATCGATGGGAAGTTATGATGCGGGAATCGGCTATCTTAGGGATTTTGGGTATATATACCTTGGGTTTCTATATCCATAGTGCTATTTCAGATGATCAGATTGATAAGGCGATGCTTCTAATTTTGTTTACGGCGATATTGAATATGGGAATTGATTCTATTTCTCAGGTAGTACGTAGGCGCTTGAAAATATCCACTAAACTGTCGATTGCGTCATAAGGTATATACTTGCGATATTGGGGGTTTGATCTGAAGTTCTTGACAATCATGCTCCTTGGTTATAGCATAGTGTAATCTATTAGTTTTGCCTCAAGATGGTTTCGGATGACTCAGTTTAATAATACTAATCCAACAGCTGAAGAATTAATCGAGTGGGTTATTGATGCTCGACAACGAACCTTTGACTTGATCGCTGATCTAAGTGACCAGCAGATTATGAGTCCCTATTTATCGATTGTAAATCCTTTGTTGTGGGAAATTGGTCATGTCGCTTGGTTTCAGGAAAAGTGGGCTTTGCGGGAGTCGTGTCGGCACAAACCAATTAGGGAGGATGCGGATGAACTTTGGGATTCAATAGCTATAGCGCATCAAACTCGTTGGCATTTACCGCTTCCTTCACGTGACCAAACGCTCGATTATTTGCGGAAGGTTCGAGATCGAGTAATTGAACAATTGGAAGGTGAGGATCCAAGTTCAGAACTATGCTATTTTGTTCGTTATACGGTCCACCATGAAGATATGCATAATGAAGCCTTTACCTATACTCGACAGACGTTGGCTTATTCCCCCCCGCAGTTTTTAAATTCGGATGTTCACCATCAGATTCCTAATGGGGAAGAACCTTTATCAGGTGATGTTTTGGTTCCTGGCACCACGTTTACGTTGGGGGCGAATAATGCAGATCAACTATTTGTTTTCGATAATGAAAAATGGGCGCATTCGGTTGCAGTTCGTCCTTTTTCTATCGCCCTCGCTGTGGTAACGCAGACCGAGTTTATGGCTTTTGTTGAGGAGGGTGGTTACCATCGTCGAGAGTTTTGGTGTTCGGAAGGCTGGGAGTGGCGGGAGTCGGAAGATGCTGCTCATCCTGTTTATTGGAAGAAAAACGGAAATGGAGATTGGTTGCGTCGTCATTTCGACCAATGGTATTCTCTGGAACCTCATCTGCCGGTTATTCATGTTAATTGGTATGAAGCAAATGCATACTGCCGCTGGGCGAAACGTCGGTTACCAACCGAAGCTGAATGGGAGATGGCAGCATCCACTGATCCAGCAGATTTAGATCAATCTAAACGAGTGTTACCTTGGGGGAGTGAAGCACCTGATTTTAGCCGAGCCAACACGGATTGGCGGGCGATGGGTTGCATTGATGCTAGTGCGCTTCCTGATAGTGATAGTGCTTTCGGGTGTCGACAAATGATAGGTAATGTCTGGGAATGGACCAGTAGTGTGTTTTTACCTTACCCTGGCTTTGAAATTGATTCCTACAAAGAATATTCAGAACCTTGGTTTGAAACACGAAAAGTTTTGCGGGGAGGGTGTTGGGTTACTCGGTCTCGAATGTTGCGGAATACATGGCGTAATTTTTATCCTCCTGATCGACGTGATGTTCTGGCTGGTTTTCGCACTTGTGCTTTGTGATGAGCTACGGTTGAATAATCTTCGTATTTCTCTGGATTGTTGAATCTAATAAAGAATAAAAAAAATTGGAGTAATGTCTTATGGTTTCAAATGATACTAATCACTTAAATACCCTGACAAGTTTGGCTAAAACTTGTGGTTGAGCTGCTAAAGTCAGTCCGGTCGGACTGGGAGAACTTTTGGCTAGGCTTCCTCAGAAGTCTGATAACAATCTACTGGTTGGTTTTGAGACCAGTGATGATGCTGGGATCTATCGCCTCAGCGATGAAGTAGCGATAGTCACCACTGCTGATTTTATTACACCGCCAGTTGATGATCCCTATGTATATGGGCAAATTGGAGCTGCTAATTCTATCAGTGATGTTTATGCTATGGGTGGGAAGCCCTTGACCTGTTTGAATTTGGTTGGTTTTCCTTCGGATAAGCTGGAACCAGAAGTACTACATGGTATTGTCGAAGGGGCGCTGAGCAAAATTACTGAATCTGGAGCCGTTTTGGCTGGTGGACATACTACTGATGATGAAGAGCCTAAGTTTGGGTTAGCTGTCACAGGGATTGTCGATCCAGACAAATATTGGCGTAACGTCGGTGCCAAGCCTGGAGACGTTTTGATTTTGACAAAGCCTATTGGTAGCGGTGTCATTTTTAATGCGAACTTGAAGAAGTGGGTATCGCCATCAGCTTTGGAGGAATGTATTAATATTATCACCACGCTCAACAAAGATGCTGCCGAAGTTATAGGGGATTTTGAACCTCATGCAGTAACCGATATCACAGGATTTGGGTTGGCAGGTCATGCCTTGGAAATGGCCAAAGGATCGGATGTAACACTTGAAATTCAAATGTCTGAAGTTCCCATTATGAATCAAGCTCTGGATATGTACGAGAAAGGAGTGAGTACGGGAGCAAACGCTGCCAATCGTGCCTTAATCCAGGATTTTACCCGTTTTGAAAAAACTTTACCTCCATGGCACCAAGAGATTTTTGTCGATCCCCAAACCAGTGGAGGGTTGTTGACTGCTGTCAGCGAATCTGTTGGTCAGGATCTTGTGAAAGCGTTACACTCCAGAGGTGTTGGAAACGCACGTCTTATTGGACGAGTTACCCCTTTGGTGGAATCAAAACATTTAATCTTTACCTGAAAATTGATTAAATTATGAAGTCTCATCCTACTGTAGATCAAAAACCGACACGAAGCCAAAAAATCTGTATGGTGACACCCGCCCCCACTTACTCTCGTAAAGGTAATCGTGTTACAGCGCTTCGATGGGCTCGTATTTTGCGGCAGCTTGGGCATCAGGTCACCGTCCAGCAAAGTTATCAAAGACTCAAGTGTGATTTGATGATTGCTCTACATGCACGTCGTAGCCATGAGTCCATGGTTCGTTTCCGCCAGCGGCATGCTAATTTGCCGTTGATTCTTGCTTTGACTGGTACTGACCTGTATGGTGACATTCATTCGGATGAATCAGCACAATTATCTTTGGATATGGCGGATATGTTTGTACTGCTTCAGCCTGAAGGGGTCAACCAGTTGCCATTATCCATGCATCATAAAGTCGAGGTGATATATCAATCAGTTACACCGCCTCCAAGACAGTTTCAACCTAAAAGGGGCATTTTTGAGATATGAGTAATAGGGCACTTGCGTCCCGTGAAGGACCCCTTTCGAACTGCTAATGCAGTTCGGTTGCTCCCTGCTTCTTCCCGAATTAAAGTGTTACATGCGGGGGGAGCTCTGAGTCCAGATATGGAATTAGAAGCCTTGGCTGAAACCAAATCAAACCCACGCTACAGTTGGTTGGGAGAATTGCCGCGTTGGAAAACGTTGCGGTTATTAGCTAGCAGCCGTCTGTTAGTTTTGACTTCTCATATGGAGGGAGGTGCTAACGTGGTTTCCGAAGCTTTAGCTTGTTCTATCCCTGTTATTTCATCACGCATATCTGGTTCAATTGGTCTCTTAGGTGAAGGCTATCCTGGATACTTTCCAGTAGGTGATACACAAGCATTAGCTGATTTACTTCATCGTGTAGAGACAGACCAGTCATTCTACTTGAGCCTTAAAGCATGGTGCCACCGACGGAAGGAAATTGTTAGCCCTGATAGGGAAAAACAGAGTTGGAAATGTTTACTGCAAAAGGTTTCAGCTCATGCTGCACAATTGAATAAAGAGACCGTTTAAGTCATAATCCCTTGCTCTTCTTGTGTGTTACTATCACTTTGGCGTAGCCCCCTTGGGATAATTACTCTATCTAATAATTCGAAGAGCAAATGAATGAGTAGGGCTAGGAAAGCAACTGGTATAGCTCCCTGTAAAATGTAAATTTCGGGTGCGTTGAGGTCGATACCGCTTAAGATTGGTTCCCCCAAACCACCAACGCCAATGAAAGCTGCAATGGTTCCCAACGCAACAGTCATGATACCGCTGGTTTTAATGCCCGATAGTATAGTTCTAGATGCCATGGGCAGGAAGATCTTTGTCAGCTGAGCACTAGGTTTGAGTCCAATGGCTGCCGCAGATTCGCGCAATTGAATCGAGATAGTCTGTAATCCTGTTGCAGTGTTGTGAACAATGGGCAATAGGGCATAAAGAACTAATGCTGTTATCGCATTTTTTTCTGATGTGCCTAAAAATGGAATAAACAAAGCGAACAAGCAGAGTGAGGGTATGGTGTAGATGATTCCTGTTACCCCAAGAATTAATTGGCTGAATATTCCTGGTTGGCTGGCAATGATTCCCAATGGTACACCAATCAGCACAGCAAAAACCATGGTTAGTAGAACCAGTTTAAGATGCTGGAATGCGAATTTCGCGACTTTGTTTGTAAAGCTTGCACTCGTGGGTGTTAGCATAGAGTTTGGGTTAGACTTTTCTGTCAGAGTAGATTTTGTTTGGTTGAAATAGAGCGCAGCGGCGACAGTATAGTCTTTTTCTTTTTCGGCTTTCTGGTTCAGTTGCATCATCAGTTTTTCGTCGATTGTATTTTCCAGTGTCTTGATGATGGTGATGGATTTGGGATTGATGTCATTTCGATAAAGAAAAACGGCATCGTATTTGGGAAAGAACTCCAAGTCATCAATTAATACTGTTAGCTCAAATTCCAGTAGTTTTGCATCGGTGGAATAGGCATCCATTAAATCAATGTCGTCATTTCTCAGAGCAACATAAGCCAATTCATGAGCCATACCCTTAACGTTTTCCATTTGTAAGTTGTAGTGTTTGGATAGGCTTTTCCAGCCATCTTGTCGGTTAAGGAACTCGTGAGTCAATCCAGCGGTTAAAGAAGGATGATTTTTCAGGTCACTGATTCGTTGAATTCCTAAACTTGATGCTTTATCTTGTTTCATAGCGATGGCGTAGGTGTTATTGAATCCCAGTTTCCCGGTCATAGACACACCATATGTTGCTAATCTCTGTTGCATTTGCTCAAAGGTCAGATCAATTTCTGATTTTAGAATGGCTTGGCGGATAGTACCTGTGTAATCGGGGTAGAGATCGATATCCCCATTTTTAAGAGCTTCCCAAACGATGATAGTTCCACCCATACGCTGTTTATGTTCAACGTTAACTGTGTTCTGTCGGAGTAGATGTGCAGTGATTTCTCCCAGTACAACTGATTCTGAAAATTTTTTCGATCCAATAGTGATTTCTTGAGCTTTGATGGAACTGATTAACAGCACAATACTGACACAATATACGAATATGTACTTGAGACGTAGGAAAAGAATCATATTTCGATCAAGCTCCTTTGGCTAGTGATGAATTTGGTTACGAATGTATCAGCTGGTTGATTCTGCAGTTGGTCAAGTGTGCCTTGTTGCATAATCTGTCCCGATTTGAGTAACACAAGAACATCACCGAGATACGCTGCCTCATGAAGATCATGGGTAACTAAGATTACTGTTTTTCCCAGACTCTGAAAGATGTCCTTCAACTCTTGTTGGAGGCTAGAACGAACAATTGGGTCTAAAGCGCCTAGTGGTTCATCCAGCAATAAAACATCTGGGTTGAGGATTAGCGCACGCATGAGACTGACTCGTTGTCGCTGTCCACCGGAAAGCTCTCCGGGGAAATTATTCAGTAAGTTGGGTGGGAAATCCGTTAGTTGGCATAATTCTTCCAAACGTTGCTGCGTTTCTGTTTGAGGTTTTTTTAATTCCTTTGGCATAAGTAACACATTCTGATTGGCAGTCAAGTGTGGAAATAGTCCTCCATCCTGAATGACATAGCCTGTACGTCTACGGATTTCCAAAATGTTTTGGGGTGAAATGATCTGCCCTTCGAATTCAACGATACCTCGAGTGGGTGAAATCAGACCGTTAATCAGCCTTAATATAGTTGATTTGCCACATCCACTGGGACCAATCAAAGCAGTAACTTTCCCTTCCTCAATATTTAAATCAGTGGGGCAAAGGGCGACTACGCTTCCGTAGTTTTTGCTGACATTTTTTAATTGAATCATTTTATTTTTCCTGATTTAACTGAAGACGTAACATGACAACTGAGAACCACCTCTTTTCGTCTTGCCACTGTTGTTCGATTTCAAACCCTGCTGCTTGACTGATCTCGTTGAAATGTGTAATTGTATATTTATAGCTGTTTTCCGTATGAATATATTCATCTTTGTTGAAATTGTATGATTCTCCAGTTTCCTGGATGAACACAGATTGGTCAATACGGCTAACTAACCGCATTTCGATTCTAGATTCCGACTCGATAAATGGAGCCCAATGATCAAACTGATCAACAACAAAATTAGCGTCAATTTCGCGATTAAGCCGCACCAGTAGGTTTTTATTAAAGGTTTCCGTTACTTTGGAACTGTCGTTGTAAGCTGCTTCAATAATAGAAGTTTCTTTGACTAAATCGACACCGATAAGTAATCTGTCTGATGGGGACATGTGTTTTCCTACTTGTTGAAGGAAGATTGAAGCTTCGCCTGAATCAAAGTTACTAATGTTGCTACCCAAAAAGAGGATTAAAGCAGGACTAATACTTTGTTCTACCAAAATCGGCATGGCGGCCTGATACTCAGCTGCCATGGCAGTGACTGATAGTCGATTGTATTCCGTCAACAGCTGAATGGAAGATTGTAGCAAGAACTCGGATGAAATGTCGATGGGAATATAGTGTAGTGTTGCTTGTCTTTCAAGAATAGCATCGATTAGCAGACGTGTTTTATCAGAGTTTCCACTTCCGAATTCAACTAAAGAAATATCTTGAGAAACACCTTGTATTATTTCAGCTGCCTTGGCTTGAAGTATTTGTTTTTCAGTCCTTGTGATGTGGTATTCGGGCAGCTGGCAAATTTTCTCAAATAGTTCCGAACCTACTGTATCATAGAATAACCAGCATGGTAAAGATTTCTGGGTTTGTGATAGGCCTCTACTGACTGCAGTGATCATAGATTCTAGTTGTTTCGTGGATTCTACTTCAATTAGTTTGACGTTAGAAACCACATGGCCCTTGTTTTGCAAATCTATCCTCTTTGTATTAGCTCCAAGTATTTCATTTGTGGAAATTTTCTTGAACGTCTGAATTCTAGGGTGAAAGAGTAATCAAGTCAATGAGTTTGGAGATTTTGGTGGTGTCTATAAACATTTAATTTGGGCTATTGTTTGATTTTTATATCTAAATCGTTGTCTTCTTCTTGGTTAATTTGTAACCAGGTTTTTGCTGTTTTAATATAGTGTAAGTCTGGATCGGCATGTTGCCAAGATACAAGAAATTTCTTGTAAGCTTGGATTGCTTCGCTCTTTTTACCTGCTAATGCGTACGATTTGGCGATTCCGAATAGTGCATACCCGCTATTTGGGCGAAATGTCAAAATGTCGTGGTAGACCTTTCGGGCATTTTCCCAATCTTGAACTCGTAAGTATGCTTTGGCCATACTTTCTTGCACCGGACGTGGATAGAAGGGCGGGTCACCTACAAAAGTTTGTTTTCCTTTCTCAATGGCATTTTCAAATAGCTCAATTGCTTTTTCATGGTTACCTTTTATACTTGCGACATTTCCTTGTAATTCTAGGGATGCTGTAGCCAGTCGGTTAATTTCGTGATTCGAGAGACGTTGGTTGCCAGATTTGGATTTGTCAAGGCTGAATTGCCAAAGGGAAGCGTCTAGGGCCATTGCTAGTTGATTAGCTGAATTTACATTTCCTTGATCTATTTCAATCATTGCTTTAGCGAACAGTAGAAGATGTTTTTGCAAATCTTTTGCTTTTATGCTGATATTTTCAGGCAGTTCAATTAAACTGTCCACAACGACCTGCCAGAGACCAAATCGCAGATTGAAATCTGGTATAGTAAAAAGTAGTTTGCGTTCAAAATACCAGTACCAAGGTGAATCAGATACTTGATTTTCTTTTATATTTTCCTTCTCTGCCGAACTTAGTGGTAATTTTGCTAGTATGTGGCACCATTTCATTCCTTCCTTGTAAAGTCCAGATTCAGCGCAATTAGCGGCTATAAACTGTAGATTGTGCCAATAATTCCAATTATCTATCGGTTCGATATTTTGTAGGTTGAGATAGTCTGAATCGGTTTTGTTAGAATCAATAAAGCTTTGGTGAGCTTTTTGGTAATCACCTGTTTTGAAGAAGATATGGCCGGGCATATGAACGATATGGCCCGACTTGGGGGCGAGTTCAGCCAATTTTTCAGCATTGCTGATTGCTGTTTCGGGGTGTATATCTTCTAAGCCATGAATCCAGTAATGATGGGCACCGTGGTGATTCGGGTATGAATTTAGAATGTTCCGTAAAATCGATTGGCTATAAATTGTACCCTTTTTGGGACGTTTTTCCTCATCATACCCGCCAGATGTTCTACCTAGGTAACCTGCATAAAGTAGTTTAGCTTCTACGTCGTCTGGATATTGGTCAATTAATGTTTCCATTTCTCTGACGTATGTTGTTCGGTCATTTTTATTTAGCGCAGATGCGGCCTGGATATAGTGTTGTTCGTATTGATTAGCCTTTGGGCTTAATTCAATTGCTTTCTTTATCGCATTCGTTCGCATCTTGTTTTTTTGATCTTTCGTAATAAGAGGTCTACTGCGAGATAATGCTGTATAAATTCCCCAATAAGCCATAGCACAGGATTTATCGTGTTCTGTTGCTTTCTTAAAAGCGCGTAGGGCTTCAAACCACCAAAAACAGTGTAATAGACTAAGTCCTTGGTTGAAATATTTTTGGGTTATTTGGGATTGAGTGGTAATTAAGAGCGAACTCTTTCCGATGCCATCAACTAGTGTAGGAGACCTATAAGGGGTGTGATAAGGCCAAAACGATTCAATATCCGTTTGGGCTGCATCCATTTGTTGTGAGGAATTGTTAGAAAACGATACCGGGTTAAACACCAGCAGTAAGAATAGTGGAACTACGAAGTATCTCATTTGTTATCACAATCTTAAAATGCAAAATATTAGGATAAGGTTTTGCTGATATGGCCAGAAGAATTGTAGCACTAATTATGATTATTGACAATTCTACCTTGGTTGTCCTAGGTTGTTGGGTTTGGCTATAAGCAGATCTAACAACAGTTAAGTTTAGGTGTTACTTGTTTTAAGTATAATCTGCCGGCGATAATTGTTGACAGTCCTCAGTTGATAATCTATAATCTGAAAACGATATTTTGCTAGTCGTATTTTCCGATTTTGTAACTAAAGACGGACTGACAGCCTCGTGAGCCAAAAATCTATCCAACTCCTAAAAGATCTGACCCAAGCGGATGCTGTTTCCGGACATGAATTGGAAGTGAAATCAATCTTTCGATCCAGATTGGAGAAAGTTGGGGACATTGACCAAGATCGAATTGGTAGTACTTTTTGCGTGAAAGTGGGTCGTTCAGAGACTCCTCGTGTTTTGCTCGATTCGCATATGGATGAGATTGGTTTCATCGTTCAGCGAATTACCTCCTCTGGATTTGTCAAATTTGTTACCATCGGTGGATGGTGGTCTCATACACTATTGGCACAAAGAGTTAATATTTTAACGAAAGATGGTAAGGTTCCAGGGATTATTGGTGCTACCCCTCCGCATCTGTTGGGTAAAGGTAAGCGCGATCAGTTAATAGATCTACAGGATCTTTATATTGATATTGGGGCGGAAGATCGATGCCAGGCAGTTGAAGATTTTGGCGTAAAACCTGGTTGTGCTATCGCACCTGTTGGTCCTTTTCTACCGTTGAAGAATCCTAAACTGTTTTCGGCAAAAGCTTTTGACAATCGTGTAGGAGTTGCCTTGGTTATTGAGACTCTTGAACAGTTAGATAATCATCCTAACATTGTTATTGGTTGTGGCACGGTACAGGAGGAAGTTGGGTTGCGTGGAGCGACTACCATTGGGCATTCTACTCAACCCGATGTGGCAATTGTTTTAGAATGTCCTCCGGCGGACGATATTCCTGGTTTTGATAATGATGCCACTCAGGGTAAGCTGGGTAATGGATGTCAAGTTCGATTATTTGATCCTACTCATATTGCCAATCCCCGGTTGGCTGATTTTGTTATCCAGATAGCGGAAGAGCACAATATTCCGCATCAGATTGCCATTCGTCAGTCTGGGGGCACGAATGCTGGCGCAATTCATAAAAGCCATGCAGGTGTTCCCTCAATCGTACTGGGTGTTCCCGCGCGATACATTCACAGTCATGTATCCATTATTCATATCGATGATTATCATGCAACGTTGGATTTAATTCTGAAGTTAGTTGACAGGCTGGATGAATCATTGGTTGATTCATTGATTCAGTAGAAGGGAAAACGATGTCATATGCCTATACCCCAGGACTCTCAGTAGCATCAGCCACAACAGTACGTAGTGTTCGTCGTCTGCCTTTAGTGGGAGAAGTTGTATCCGAAATAGGTAACCGTGTACAAGCAGAAGATATAGTTGCTAAAACGGATTTGCCTGGTAATGTTCGAATTTTGAACGTTGCTAATTTGTTGAGTATTGAGGTGGCCGAGATAAACGAGTACATGTTAAAGAAAGAGGGTGACTTGGTTACTCAAAATGAAATTGTTGCAGAAACAAAAGGTTTGTTCGGTATATTTAAGTCGCAGGCTCCATGTCCAACCGACGGTAGCATTGAGAGTATTAGCCAGATCACAGGTCAGGTTTTGATTCGTGAATCGTCAATACCTGTAGTGGTTAAAGGTTATGTTGATGGCACAGTTGTTGAAGTCCTTCCCGAAGAAGGTGTTGTCGTTGAAACGTATGGAACTTATATTCAAGGGATCTTTGGAGTAGGAGGAGAAGCGGTTGGAGACCTTGATGTGGTTGTTGATAATGCTTCAAGTTTGTTGACACCAAATTTAATTGATGATTCTCACCGAGGAAAAATTGTTGTTGGTGGTTCGATAGTTAACCTCGAGACGATGCAATTAGCTATTGAGAAAGGCGTTAAAGGGATTGTCTGTGGTGGCATTAGTGATAAGGATTTACATGATCTGCTTGGTTACGAATTGGGAATAGCTATCACTGGCTCAGAAGATATTGGGGTTACTTTGGTAATCACTGAAGGTTTTGGCCAGATTGATATGGCCCAGCGAACGTTTGATCTGCTTCGGCAAAGACAGGGAATGCAAACATCAATTAACGGGGCCACACAGATTCGTGCCGGTGT